>DASUHD010000111.1:0-3033 GCA_036273675.1 Ktedonobacterales bacterium
ACGCGCTGCTTGCGCTGAACCAGTTGCCCGACCACGAGAATTACACTCGCGAAGGCCAGGAATAGCCCGGTGTCGATTGCGCCGCCATAGGCGATGCCTGGCGCGAACCAGGGTGATGGCAGGCCGTCCAGCAGGAAGAAGCTGAGGCCCAACAGACCCGCGCCAATGGCCGCTGCGGGAGCCAGCAGATCGAGTAGATGGGCGCCATAAGAGTAGACGAGCGCCGCCCGCAGAGTGAGATAGCGCTCGGCCAGCGGGCGCAGCAACGTCACCAGGCCGGCGGCGATCAGCCCCAGGCCTGCCAGCAGCTCGCCCCATTCGATGAGGACGCCGAAGAACGCGGCGTTTGGCAGCACCAGCGCTTGCAGCATGTCCGCGAAGAAGCCGGGCAGGCGTCCGCCGCTGATGGCCGCCGTCAGCAGGCCGCCCATCTTGTCTGGGAACGTGCCGAGCAGGACTTTATCGACGCCTGAGACGAGCCACTCGTAGCCGACGAGCAGTTGAAGTCCGGCCAGCGCGAGATTCGGCGTCGAGACGCCGGGCAGTGGCACGCGCCGTGTCCTCGCTCGATAGGCGCGTATAGCGTCGAGTCGAGTGCGTAGCTCAGGATGGCTCCATGGGCCGCGCTGTTGCGTGCGTCTGGGCGCGGGTCGCGTTCTTCCCGGCGCGGTATGAGGATCAATTTGAGTAGCCATGAGATAACCTCCATGATGGCGACGGCGTCACTGGCTCATCGTGGCGTTTCTGTGATCGCGCGCCATCCACCATGGATTGTGACATGTTTGTGATATCCAGTCTGTCAGGAAATCGGCTCGATTTTGCGCCCGGTTTGTAGGCGAAATGCCTACACCGCCCGAGCAGGTATCGCCTGGGCGGCATCCGCACGCAACTCGCGCAGGGGTAGGCCGGTGCGCGCCGCGATGAGGGCATGCAGCCGCGTGGCATGCTTTCGGTACTCTTTATGGGGATCTCCGCTCGCATTGTCCCAGTAATAGCGCAGGGAGACTGGCTCGTCCCAACTCAAGTGCAGACCATCGCCGAAGACGGCATAGCGGATAGGCTTGTTTGGTTTGGCAGGCGGAATGACAACCCAGGCGACGATATGGTCCCACGGAATCGTGACTGGCTGATCTTTGTAATATCCCCAGGTGGTAAGGCCAGTCTCATCGGCGCGAACATCGGACAACTGGCTGCGGCGGCGCTGGTGGGCAAGCAGCACGAGGTAGAATGCCAGCAGCGCGATTACAATCGCCCCTGCCGCAAGGAGAAGGGGCCTGAGCGAGAACGGCGGCGTGAAGGCCCAGAACAGCACATACAACATGGAGGTAACCAGGCTGAAATCGCCGAATGCGTTACCAGTGACCGCCAGCGGCCCGGAACGCGCCCGGATCGAGAGTTGCTCACCAGTTGCCAGCGCAACACCTGTCAGATTCTCCAAGGGCGCATATCTCTCCTCCGCCAGAGGTAGAGACAGCGCTTCTGTCTCGCTGAGCGATGCGATGGCTGGCAAGTCCCTACGCTGGGCGCTGAATGGCGTAGTCACGCGCACCGTCAGCAGAGGTATCTGCGCCCGCGCCGCAATCGTCGCCACCAGTCGTTGAGCATCCTTGCTATAGGTCGCGTACCCGCCAGTGAAGCTATAGCGAGTCTGCCATGAGCGTACATAATCTCTGTCTGGATCAACCTCCTGCTCCATGGCCACAATCGCAAAGTTCAGCGACTTCGAGCGTCCCCAGAGCACATAGTTGCCGACTGGCGCGGCGTATGGCTCGTCGGTGATGCGCGCGAAGACCGTAATGTCGTTCCAGGCAATTGTGCGACGCCGCAGACCATCTCGGATAGTCAGGCCGGTGTCATCAGCGACGATTCGGTGCAGGCGGTCGCGGATATCGCGCCACGCGAGCGAGCCCACAAAACATGTCACCAGCAGAAGAGGAAGTCCGGCCGCCAGCCAATCGAGTGTTGTGGGAGGCGGCGCGACTGGTCCGTCAAACTCGCTGTGGAAATAGGGGTTCAGCGCAGAGTGGCCGAACACCGGGAGCACCTGAAAGACCACGATCTCACAGAAGATGAGCAGATAGGCATAGTAGATGATTGCTGTCAGGTTATGAAACTTTGTATTGAGGTTATGGCGACATGCCAGCGTCAGTGTCTCGCCGACGGGCAACGCAAGTCTGGCATCGGGCTGCGGCGAGTCGGCGCTCACCACAGACGGATCGCGGTGCGCCAAAGCTCGTGCCCGATTTCTTCTTACCACCAGCCCGCGCACATTTGCCCAGAGAACAGCCATGAGAATCAAATTGACTAGCACCGAGAGCGCGCTCGCCAGCGTCTCGAAACTCCAGAAGGGCGCGAAGTGGCCTCGGGTAGTCAGGTAGATCGCCACGAATAGCCCGTAGCCCATGACCAGCACGGCGAAGGCCGTCGCCAGCGCAATCTTGATGCCGTAGCCGGTACGCCGCAGCCGCACGCGATTGCTCCTCTCCTCACCTGCTACCTTGCCGCTCAGGATAGCAGATTTCCGTAAATTCCGCACGGGGAAGATAAGTACATTGAAACGCCAATACCTCCCCCACCTCCCCCACAATTGCGAGCGAGGGCTATTTCGTGTTAGGGTAGACGTATGACTACGACCAACAACAATTCCATCTCCGGCGGTGTTGTCCACGAATTGCCAGAGGACTTACGGGACACCCTCGCGTCTGACGCAGAGGCGCTCGCGGCATGGGAGGATCTGACGCCGCTTGCGCGCAATGAATGGATATGCTGGACAATCGCGGTGAAACGCCCCGAAACCAGAAGGCAGCACGTTGAACGGGTGCGCACGGAACTCAAAGAGGGCATGCGCCGGCCGTGTTGTTGGTTGGGTTGCATTCACCGCACGGATAAGGCAATTAGCCCTTCGGTACAGTATGTGCTCAACAAACGATCAAAAAAGTCATCGTAAATGATGGCCGTCATAGATGACGCTGCTTGCCACTCTCGAAACGATCTTCACTGGTCAGCCGCTCTCTCCTGCCTTCATACCAGGCC
>DASUHD010000112.1:0-7862 GCA_036273675.1 Ktedonobacterales bacterium
CCGCACGGGTTGAGACACACGGCTGCCACGTTGTTGCTCTTGGAGGGCGTGCAGCCACTCGTGGTATCACAGATGCTCGGTCACGCCTCAGTAGCGTTTACGCTTGCTACCTACGGGCATGTCCAGTCGGAGATGCGGAAGCCCGCGCGGGATGCGATGGAGCGCATGTTTGGGCGAACTTCGGGCTAACTTGTGTCAAAAAGTGTGTCAGACACCTTATAGCGCGTGAGGTATACGAACACGACACCCTAGGAATTCAGGGGCGGCCCCGCCGGGAATCGAACCCGGATGCTCGGTTTAGAAGACCGATGCTTTGTCCATTAAGCTACGGAGCCAGAAATCGCGCACGCGCGCAGTTGCATTGTAGGCATGCTTCGCCGTTGGACGCAACCCCCGCCGCGCGAGCTGTCATCATCGTGCGCCGCGGCATACATGCTGTGTGGCGCCGCCCCGTGCTACAGTATGGGGCGAGCGTCCCGTGTGTGAGCGTAGGCAACGATCGAGGTGTCTCCCTATGGATAAAGCGGAATTTCTGGAACGCATCCGCAGTGGACGGCGGAAACTGAATGAGGCGATTAGCGGGCTGACCGAAGAGCAGATTGCCGAGGACCTGGTCACGCCGGAGTGGGCGTTGCGCGATCTGCTGGCGCATCTGGCGGCCTGGCAGGGCGAGGCCCTGCGCTGGGTGGGACAGGCTGCGCACGGCGAGGAGATTGGGCCGCTCATCAATCAGAGCGTCGATGAATGGAATGCGCATCGGGTCGCAGAGCGGCGGCATCTACCGATCATCGAGGTCATGCAGGAACTCAACGAGAACCATGACCATCTGCTGGCGGCGCTGGATGCGTGGCCCGCCGAGACTATACCGCTGGGGCCAGGCGCGTGGGACGAGACTGCCCACCTGTGGTGGCTGACCGAGCACGACGAAGAACATCTGCCAATGATTGCGGACTATCGCCGACGGCTCGTGGCCAGCGCCGCATCCGCGACCGACCACGAGCAGACAGCCCAATAGCCTCCTGAGCCTCATCCGGCTCGCAGGCAACCACTGGCCCTTAGAGTTCCTATCACAGCCGCATTCTTAGCCGCAGCGTTCATGCCGCGAAGCTGGCCTATTCTCATCATTGCCAATTGCCACTGGGGCATGACGGTTGTGTTTGGCGTTCTTAGCGTCTGCCGCCGGGACGTGCGAGGCCCGCGCCACCCATGCCCCGCAGCCGCTGGCCGATGCGCACCAGTGTCACGCCACCATAGGCGACGATGGCGAACGCCAGCAGCGAGAGCCAGACATCCACCTGCTCCAACATCAGGCTAGAGATATTCGCACTATTGGAGATGATGAGATAGAAGACCGTTACGGCGGCGAAGAGCAGGCTGGCTAGCGCGGGCGAACGGCGGAAGAAGCGGCGGATGCCCCGCTGCAGCCGCAGCAGAACCGAGACGATCACAATCGTAATGAGCGCAATGGCAAACTGAATGCCGTTCTTTGGATTGGCCACCAGCGCCACAATGAGCAGCAGCGAGGCTGCCAGCCCCAGCACGCCGCATGCGATGAGCAGGGGCGCGATGAAGGTGAGACGCGGGCGGACGCGGGCGACGATGCCAAGAACGATTGTGGCGACGATGAAGACGGGGAGCGCGGCAACCACAATGGTCGCCAGCTGTGCGTAGGTCTCGCCGAATTGCTTGAACGTCGTCCCGGCGTGGACGATCCCCTGGTCAATGTTGCCGCCTGACCACTGGCCGTTGGTCGCATTCACAATGAGTTGCACCGCCTGATAGATCAGACCCAGGTAGGCGACAGCCGCCGCGACGCCCCAGGCAATGGCCAGCGAAGCGCGCCTGGAGGCATCTACGCGCGGGTCGGTCTGTTGCTTTTGTCTGTTGAACATGAAGACTCCTCTGTCTGTCGTGATTCCCACTCTCAGGTCGCGCCCAGATCGCCCGCGCCGACAAAGCCCGGTGGGTATATGGTAGCAGGGTGTGTCTAGTCCTGGAAGTTGCCAGCCGTGGCTTAGGGGGAACGGCGACGCTTAATCCACCAGGAAATGCGTGGCGATGTTCGTGAGGAGCGGCTGAAGCTCAGGGTCGGCGCGGTAGCGACGCAGGCAAGTTGGGCAGACATGCACGCGGATCGAGGAGGTTGCGGTCACGAGCGAGACGGCGCTGAGATGGCGCTCGCAACAGAAGCGCTCGCACTCGAAACAACTGGCAACCGAGCGCCGATGGCAGGTAGCGACCGCGCAACGATAGGTGACGGGCAAAGCTGGTCCCTCGCTCGTATGTCCCGCGTTGCCAGCCATATGAGGCGCTCCCCCAACCACACATCCTGATTGTTTGCCACGAGTTCATGAGGTGTATACTCGACAGTACGTGGCAGGTTACATCATCGCAGTTGTGGCTGGCAGTGGAGCGCAAGGTATGGTGTGTATCGTAATGGCATATCAATACCAGCACGCGCCCAGGAGCATATACTTGTCACGAGTAGTGACGTTCCCACGCGCGGTATTCTATGTGGCGAGCGTGGCACAAAGGCGGTACGCCCGTGCGGCCTGAATCCTCAACAGCAAACATGGCCAAATTGGCCAACCAGCGAGATGCGCGACGAGCCACCGCTGGGTATACGCTCGCGCGCGTGCTCTGGGTCGCGGTGGCGCTGCTGATGGTGGGCATCTTCGCCATCAGCCTCCCGGCCTATGCCGCGCAGATGCGGACGCTCTGCCCCACATCATCCTGCGCCAACGGGCAACTCACCGTCTCCCAGGCAGAGTCGCTGGCGCGGCTGGGCTTCTCACTCGCCACCTATGCCAACGCCTTCGTCACGCTTAACATTATCGCCAGCGCCTGCTGGTTGCTGCTTGCCCTGCTGCTGCTTTGGCGGGGCGGCAATGATCGCATGGCGCTCTTCACCGCGTTCACTCTGCTGCTCTTTGGCGTGGCGCGTTTTCCCGATGCGCCCGCCGCGCTGGCGGCGCTGCATCCTGAGTGGTGGCTTCCGGTAATGGTGTTGCGCTACCTCGGCTCGGCCTGCCTGAGTTTCTTTTGCTACCTCTTCCCAGATGGCCGCTTCGTGCCGTGGTGGACGCGCTGGGTGGCCTTCGCCTGGCTGCTCCCGCAGTTGCCCGAGTTCTTCGCGCCAGGCTCATCACTGGACCCCCTGCGCTATCCACCGCTGCTTCAGGCCGCTGGCTTCCTGGGCTTCGTCCTCTCGGTCGTCGTGGCGCAGGTCTATCGCTACCGTCGCGTCTCGACACCGGTTCAGCGCCAGCAGACCAAGTGGGTCGTCTTCGGCGTCGCCATCGCGCTGATTGGCTTCCTGGCGCTGACCTTCTTGACGCCGCTGCTCTTTCCTACCACGCAGCCGCTCTCATTCAGCGTCCCCGCGTTTCTGGCGGCCAGCTATGGCGTGATGCTGCTGGTTCCGATCTCGCTCGCCATTGCCATCCTGCGCCACCAACTCTTCGACATCGACCTCCTCATCAATCGGACACTGGTCTACGGTGCGCTGACGGCCATCCTCACTGGCGTCTACTTCCTTGGTGTGGTTGGCGCTCAGGCGCTCATCCAGGCGATATCCGGCGTCCAGAGGGAATCGCCTCTGGCTATCGTCGCCTCTACCCTCATTGTCGCCGCGCTCTTTCAGCCGCTGCGCCGTCGCCTCCAGCGTGGCATTGACCGCCGCTTCTATCGCCGCCGCTATGATACCGCCCGCACGCTGGAACGGCTGGCGTCAACACTTCGGCAGGAGGTGGACCTGCAGACGCTCACCGACCAGCTGCTGCATGTCGTGAAGGACACGATGCAACCGGCGCATCTCTCGCTCTGGCTCCGGCCCACCGAGCGGCGCAACGAGAAGTAGCCTCTCTGATGACTTCATGGTGAATATACGTCCCCTGGAGAACCCTGGCATGTTGGTCAGTTTTCTGCTCAGTTAGACACCTCCAGGTAGCGCATAATGGATTTGAATGGGGCTATGCCCGCCTCAACTTTCGTAGGATAGATGGGATAGGGGATAGAAAAGAAAACGAGCATGCTCATCACTCGCCAACCATTTCGCGGCGTGGCGGATATGCCACGCATGCTCGATCTCGTTCGCGCCATGCCTCTCTCTTGTCGCCACATCATAGACCTTCCCTGGCGGCTCAGTTCGCCCGCGATCCAGGAAGGTCGCGACGCTACGTACTGGGAGGACTCAACAGGGCGCGTGGTTGGCTTTGCGGCCTGGCAGTTTTATTGGGCCACGCTCGACTTCTTCATCCTCCCTGGCAGGGAGTCACTGGCAGTAGCGGCGTCTCTCTTCGCTTGGGCGGAAAGACGTTTCCATGAGCGCGACGCGGAACGTGGCTATCCACTGCCCTATAGCGTGGAGTATCGCGACGACGACCTGGAGCGGCTGCATCTCGCCGAGGCGCACGGCTTTCTGCTGGACGACGATGATGGCTACGTCCTGCTCGAACACCCACTTGCGGCCCTCGCGCCCGTCCCGCCGCTGCCCGCTGGATTCACATTGCGTCCCTTGAACGGTGAGCGGGAAGCTGCCACATATGCTGAACTCCATCGCGTCGCCTTCGAGAGTACATCGATGACGCCTGAATGGCGGAGGAGAACACTCCATACGCCGCAGTATCTCCCGGAGCTTGATCTGGTTATCGCCGCATCAGATGGCTCGCTAGCCGGATTCTGCGTCGGCTGGTATGATCCATCGCGTCGCGTCGCGCAAATTGAGCCTATCGGCGTCCATCCACGCTTTCACCAGCGTGGACTCGCGCGAGTCCTGCTACTGGAAATGCTCCATCGCTTCAAGCAGCATGGCGCTGAGAGAGCGCTCGTCGAGACCAATCTCGACCGTTCCGCGGCTCGCCACGCCTACGAGGCTATGGGCTTTAGAGAGACCCATAGCATCCGGCGCAAAGAGAAGTGGGTGAATCAGCCATCGTAGACCGACTCTCTACGGGCAAGTGAATACCGCCTGCCGTACTCGGCAGGGGTCTTGCCCACTATGGCTTTGAAGTCTTTGATGAAGTGCGTCTGGTCGGAGTAGCCCAGTTCAACCGCGAGACGCGCCCAATCGACGCTGCTGCCCGCGTCGATACGCTCCGCGGCTTCATGCAGCCGGAAGCGCCGGATAACCCACTTCGGCCCAACGCCGATATACTCGCGAAAGAGCCGTTGCAGCGTCCGCCTGCTCAACGTATCGAAATCGCAGCACGCCAGCACGTCGTCTACACTGGTTATCTCGCGCTCAGCGGCGATGCCCGCCACGATCCGGTTCAGCATCGCGACATGCTCATCGTGGGCGGGCAGGCGCGGGCGCAGAAATCGCTCTGCCTGCGCCACCATCTTACCTTCATCCGGTTGCGTGAGTATGGCTGACTCCAGTTCGCCGCCAGCCATGCCAAAGACCTCCTCGAAGCTGAGCCTGCGGTTGGTGAGCAGATGCATTGGATGGCGATAGAATGGATAGAACCCCGCTGGCTGAAACTTGATGCCCAGAACGTGTCCCTGGCCCTCCAGCCGCCGTGTGAATTTGCCGGTCATCACGCCATATAGGCGTGTGTAGGTGGCATCAAAGACGAGGTGCGCGCAGGGATAGGGCAGTATCTCCTGGGTATAGGGCTCCTGCCCGCGCAAATCCCAGGCGACAATCCAGTAGTGCTCGACGAACGGGCGCAGATCCGGCGAGGGCTGATGCCGCGAGAGACGAAACTTCTCCCCAACCATCGCCGGGTGGAGGATACCCTGCGTTGTCGTATGGCGCGTCGGCATACTCTCCGTCCCCTTTCGCCTGGTCTGCCTGGTCTGGCGCTCACTCATCCACGCCGGTTGAGAGACGTCCCCTCTGGCGCGTTTTTACTATACGATGCCCGCGCCATCGCGCTACCATTAGAAAAGTTGTTCTTTTGATGAATTGCGCAGGAGGAAAACGGTGAACCGTTATTTTCAGGAAAAGTGGCCGTGGATCGAGGGTACGCACGGCATGCGCCTGCAACTGCTCGACGCGCTGAGCGATGACAACCTATCCTTCAATCCGGGCGGCGAGAATGTGACACTCGGCGCGCTCTGCCGCGAGTCGGGTGACGTCGAATACTCCTATATCCAATCGCTGAAGACCTTCAAACAGGACTGGTCGTACCACAACGAGACGCCAGACATCGAGACCAGCGTTGAGCAGCTTCGGGCATGGTATCAGCAGATGGACGCGGAGATGAAGGTCGTCGTCGAAGGCTTCTCCGAAGACGACCTCACGAAGACGGTTGACCGCGGCACTGGCTTCTCCGTACCGGTAGACATGCAGCTTGATATCTACCTCCAGGCGCTGCTCATCTTCTTTGGCAAAGCGTCGATCTACAGTAAGTCGCTGAACATCGAGATGACGCCGACTTTCAACGAATACATCGGCTAGCTGCGGCTGGTAAGCGGCTGGTCTGGCGCTGGAGCGAGGGGCTATTCTCCCGTCCGCTCCAGCTTTCTTTCAGCTTTCTTTTTTCCGCCACGGTTGTCAGCGACCCACTTCGGCGCCTGCCCGTTAATCTATCCCTGGCACACGCCATGCCGTGCCTCGTCGTGATGCAGGCGTGACCACGATCTGTAGGGCCGGTCCATCCCATCGTGCTATGATAGATGGTGATCGTAGAGCGTGGTGTGACGTTTGTCGCAGCACGCGTCTCCTAGAACCAACACACTATAGTGGGATGGTATGACCACAGGAGCAGAATAGAGCAACGCGCGCAGTTGCGACAGCGAAGGAGATGACGAGATGGAAACGCGACTTGGGCAGCGCGGTATGGCGATCATCTTCGGCGTGGCGGCGGGTCTGGGGCTGGTCGTGCTGATCGCCCTCGGCTCGCGCGGCTTCCACTGGTTTGATTCCGCGCTCATCGGCTATGCTGTCGCCTCGATCTTCGCGCTGGCGGCGGTAACATACAAATATACGTTCTGGCTGATGCGCCCGCAGACTGGCCGCTACTTCTGGCGCAGCTGGCAGCTGTTCCTCTCGCTTCAGAACTTCAAGCGCTACACAACACTCATCCCGCTCGCCATACTTGACCTCTTCACTCAGCAGTTTATCCGCAGGCGCGCCTGGTATCGCTGGGTGACGCATCAGTGCATCTTCTGGGGTGTCGTCATCTCCTGTCTCATCACCTTCCCGCTCACCTTCGGCTGGCTGCGGTTCACTCAGCCGCCCAACGGCCAACAGCAGCACCAGATCTGGGTCTTCGGCTTTCCATTCTTCTCATTCGACCCGTCCTCGCCTTTTGGCTTCGTGATCTATCACGCGCTCGATCTCTCAGCGGTGTTGCTGCTCATCGGGCTGATTCTGGCGTTTCATCGCCGCTTCCACGATCTCGCGTTGATCGCCATCCAGCGCTTCCGCTTCGATATCGTGCCGCTGGCGCTGCTCTTCGCCATCGTCCTCACCGGACTCGCGCTCACCGCCGATAGCGCGTTCTTTGGCGGAGCGTATTACTGGTTCATCTCGCTGACACATCAGGCGATTGTCGTGCTCTGGATTATCTCGCTACCCTTTGGCAAGTTCTTCCATATCATCGAGCGACCCGCCACCGTCGGCGTCGAGCTCTACTGGCGCACCGGCGAAGATACCACCCAGCGCACCTGTCCGCGCTGCGGGCAGCCGTTCGCGCCCGCGCGCTTCGTCACCGATCTCAAGAAAACGCTCTACGACATTGGCCAGAACTATGCGGTAAGCGAACAGGAGACAACACACTCAGAGGATCACTCGGAGCGCACAGCGGCCACCGCGGGCGTCTGGTGGCAGGACTTCTGCCCCGACTGCAAGCGGATCATGCGCGGCCAGGCCAATCTCGCCGCGATGGGCGGCCAGGGCAACCGCTTCCTCTAGC
>DASUHD010000113.1:0-6333 GCA_036273675.1 Ktedonobacterales bacterium
ACAACGTGTTTGCGGGGCGATGACTGCGTACATCATGCGCCAACGCTCAACCAGACGCTGGCGATGAGACCTGTGCCGCGCGTGACTTGCAGCTGCCAGCAGCCTGGCGTTGGGAAGATAAAGTTCGTTTGCCACTCATCGCCGGGGCGCTGCCAGTTTGACCCGCCTGGGTGCAAATCGGGGCCATTAACAGGCAGCAATCGAGCGCCGCCTGGTCCGCTCGCAACAACCTGAAACGCTCCTGAGCCGGTCGCGCGCCAGACTATGAGTGTCGCACTGTTCACGGAAATCCGCTGGCTCGAAAGAAGTAGCGCCCACACATCGCCATTGCCGACAATATCGGCGTGCATCTCAGGCATGCCGAGCGTCGATGGCGCCTGGGGTGTCACCGGACACATCGTAGCAGGTGTGCCAGACGCGCCAGATGAGCCGCTACTAATGACAGTTATCCCTCCCTGGACGTGCGAGCCTGAAGTGAAGACGCCGCGCGTTGCGGTGGCCGCCGGGGTAGAGCTACTTGCCAAACTATTGATATGTGGCGAGATTACGGGCCAGAGCAGAACAGCCAGCGCGGACGCAATTACGATGGTAACAATTGTGGCGCGTCGCCTTCGCTGTTCGAGGGTGAGCGGCGGGCGCAGTCCTTCTATCGAAAGACGTTCACCAGATGCGTCACCGTCTGGTGAAACATCCCGCGTGGCGTCACGTTCATCACTATCGTCCATCGCGCAATTCATCCTTCAATAGCCGTCACTTCTTGCCCGAGATGCGCGGAGACAGATTACTGGCCGCGTCGGCATACCGGAATTCACCAGCGCGGCTCATGCATGGCGATGCTACTGTTGGGCAATGGCCGCTTTGCTGCCGCGCAGAACAAACTTCTGTATCTTGCCAGTCGCCGTCTTGGGCAACTCGGTGACGAAGTGGACGGCGCGCGGTGTCTTGAAGTGCGCCATGCGGTCGCGCACGAACTGGCGCAACTCCTCGTCGGTCGCGGTGGCGCCGGGTTTGAGCACAACGAACGCATGCGGCGACTCGCCCCACTGCGCGTCGGGCATGCCCACCACCGCCACCTCTTGGACGGCGGGATGCCGCAGCAGCACGCCCTCGATCTCGATGGAGGAGATATTCTCGCCGCCGCTGATAATGACATCCTTAATGCGGTCGCGAATCTCGACGTAGCCGTCCGGGTGAACCACCGCCGCGTCGCCTGAGTGAAAGTAGCCACTAGCGAAGGCCTTCGCCGTCGCCTCGGGATCGTTGTAGTAGCCCTCCATCACCACGTTGCCGCGCGCCACGATCTCGCCAATCGTCGCGCCGTCGTGCGGCACCTCGTTGCCGTTCTCGTCCACCACCAGCAGCTCGCCCGAAGTAATCAGCTCAACGCCCTGGCGCGCCTTGATGGTCGCCCGTTCCTCCGGCGTGTAGGAGGCGTGAAGCATGCGCGGCTCGCAGATGGTGATGAATGGCGCCGTCTCGGTCAGGCCGTAGACCTGCGTGATCGTCCAGCCTAGCTCGCCCTCCACCCGCTCGATGGTAGCCGCTGCTGGGGGCGCGCCCGCCGTCACCACCTGCACGCCGGTCGGCGCGTTGCGGCGAAGCTCCTCCGGGCTACCCGCGATGGCGATCAGCACGGTCGGCGCGGCGCAGAGCATCGTCACATGCTCCTGGCGAATCAGCTCGAAGATCGTGGCGGGGTCCACCTTGCGCAGACAGACATGCTTGGCCCCAGCAGCGGTGACGGTCCAGACGTAGGTCCAGCCGTTGGCGTGGAACATCGGCAGTGTCCACAGATAGCTATCGTCGGGGGTCATATGGACGTGGACCAGCGTGCCAACGGTATTGATATAGGCGTTGCGGTGGGTAATCATGACGCCTTTGGGGCGCGAGGTTGTGCCGCTGGTGTAGTTGATCGTGAGCAGATCGTCTTCACTAATTTCAGGGCGCGCGAAGTCGGGGGAAGCAGTCTCTAGCAATTGCTCGTATTGTTGCCAGTTTGGCCGCGTGCCTTCCAGTGCGATGTACTGCTCGACATTAGGCAGTTGGTCGCGGATACCGTCAACGATATCAAGATAGTCCTCATGGACGCAGACCACTTTTGCGCCGGAGTGGTTGATGATATAGACGAAATCGTCGGCGATGAGGCGGTAGTTGATCGGCACCAGTACCGCGCCAAGCTGTGGGACGGAGTAGAACGATTCGAGCTGCGCGTGCGTGTTGGGCGCGATATAGGCGACGCGGTCGCCCTTGCCAACGCCCAGCGAGGCCAGCGCCGCCGCCCAGCGGTCGCAGCGGTCGAAGAACTGGGTATAGGTGAGACGGAGATCGCCGTCAACAACAGCCTCCTGATTGGGGTAGAGGCGGCGGCTTCGGCGCATAAACTCTAGCGGGGTCAGCGGCGTTTTCATGGCGTTTCCTCCGGGCGGGGCATTTGACGACCCTGTCCACGTATCGCTCGCCGTATTGTTCGCCTTGGTCGAAGTCCGAAGTCGCTTTCAACGGCCTGGTACGACTCAGCGCGCAAAACGACGAGCGCCAGTCATCTTCGGGGCTACACAGCCGTTATATCGCACGCATGGCGCATCCGTCTACCAGCAGCCGCCCGGCATGGTAGGATATTCCGGCAATGCGCAACCTGCCGTTCGATGGGGATGGCACATGCCGGACTGGCTGACGCAGGCCGTCAACCACGCGCTCTATCCCATAGCGAAGTGACCGTCCGGCGCCAGGGGTAGGCCCGCAACGATAGGGGAGGCGTCACGGTTCTAGGGAAAGCCAGTACCTACGCGCGACCGCGCTATGATAGACTGGCATCTAGAGAGACATTTGTTCGATGCTGTCGGGGATGGAGTGGAATCATGGCACAGCGGAAGGTGAAGATAGAAGCGCCGACGGCGTCTCAGCACAAACAGGCTGAGCCGATGCGGTTGGGCATCGAAGAGGCGCGCGCACTGATGCTGGCGGCTCAGGGACTGCTCGATCCACCGCCCGCGAAGCCGACACGCGCCGATGTGCTGGCGATGATCGAACGGCTGGGCGTCGTGCAGATTGATACCATCAATGTGGTGCGGCGCTCGCAGTATCTGGTGCTGTGGAGCCGCCTCGGCGCCTATGATGAGGCGCTCTTCGACAGGCTGCTCCACCCTGAGCGCGCCATCTTCGAATACTGGTGCCATGCCGCCTCGATTTTACCGATGTCTGACTATCCGATGTACCGGGCGATGATGGTAGATGCCGAGCGGCTACTCTACGACGACTATCGTGACTGGGCCGAGAAGCATCCCGACATCGTCGCGACGACCGTCAACGCGATCCGCGAGCGTGGGCCGCTGGCCTCGGCCGACTTCGAGCGTCCGAACGATGGCCGCCGCGCCCAGGCGTGGGACTGGTACGGCCTGAAAGAGACGCGCGTGGCGCTCGAAGTGCTCTGGACGCTCGGTGATTTGATGGTGCATAGCCGTCGTGGTGGCCAGAAGGTTTATGATCTGCGCGAACGTGTGGAACTCGAATTCAGCGGCGGCGCCTTAAACGGACATCACAGGCCGCAAGATGAGCGGCTGGCGACGCTTACTCACCGCACACTCCAGGCGATGGGCGTCGTGGCGCCGTCGTGGCTGTTCGACTACTTCCGCATGGTCTGGCCGCGCAGTGTGACGAAGGGCGGCCGGACGCGCGCGCAACACCTGCTAGAGGCACAGGCGGTGACAGGCAATGCGGTACGAGGTACGGTTGAGGGGCTACAGGAGCCGGTCTACCTCTCACGTGATCGGCTTCCCGACCTGGATCGTCTACGCGCTGGCCTGCGCCCGGAACGTACCGTCTTCCTCTCGCCGTTCGACAGCCTGATCTGGGACCGCGCCCGCGCCCGCACGCTCTTTGGCTACGAAGTCGTCTTCGAGGCGTACGTCGTACCGGCAAAGCGACGCTATGGCTACTACTCGCTGGCGATATTGCATCAGGGACGGCTGGTGGGACGGCTCGACCCGAAGATGGACCGTGAGACTGGCACACTCATCGCGCGCGCAGTCTTTCTGGAACCCGGCGTGACTGTTGATTCGGCGCTGGTGAATGGCATCGCCAGCGCGCTGCGCGATCTGGCGCGTTTCCTGGGCGCGAAGACGATCACTGTCGAGCGGTCTGAGCCAGCCAAACTGGCAGATCGGCTGCAGCGCAAGCTGCAACCACGCGCCCAGCGAGCCAGCGCCAGAAAAAACGGGGAGTAGCGTATACGGGGCTACAATAATCCCCGCCGAGCCAGCGCGGCGAGCAGACCCGGTTCAACCTGCGTGAGGATGGCGGCGTTGGCATAGCCCACCCAGGCGACATCGGTGCGCGTATCGAGCGGAGCATCGAGCGGATTGCCACGGCCATCGGTGAGCAGCACGCCCGCCTCCTCGGCAATGAGCGATGTCGCCAGATCATACGGATGACAGGCCAGCCCCAGCGCGCGGTCCTCGCGTGCTAGCAGCGTATCGACGATGGGCCGCAGGTCCGCCACAAACGCATCTTGTCCGGCAATCAGCCCATACAACTGGCCGCCGCTACAAATATACTGGTCCTCGAACGACTGCGTCTCGCCGCGCCTCACCGGCCCCAGCGCCGCCCGCATGATCTCCTCGTCAATCGCCGAAAGCTCGACGCGCGCGCCTGGCACAAAACGCGCCACGGTGGCAAAGTGGTGGGCAATCGTGGTGGTGGTATCGGGGTGCAGCGCAAGGGGTGTGCGCTCGCCGGTGATGCGATTGTAGCGCTCGGCGTTAAAGCCCTCGCCGCGCACTGCCCAGAGCGTATCGGCGAGATGCTGCTTGACCAGCGGAATCTCCGTCTGCACCGCCAGTTCGATATCGTTCAGTGACGTATGCGGGCCGCGGTTGGGCGCGACGCCGGTGAGAATCCACGCGCTCCGCTTCTGGAACATCAGGCCACGGGTACCGTCAATAGGATCCATCAGGATGCGCACTTCAGCCTCATCGGCGCTGATGCCACGCGGCAACGCCAGCATCCCCGCCCCATTGCCACGATCAGGCAACCCCTCCGCCACCAGGAGCAGTGGTCGCTCGGGAGCAACCTCGCGCGCGAACCAACCGACAAGGTACTCTTCGCTGATGCGGTCGAGCGCATAGATAGTGTCGCCGTCGTCGTCGTCCGCAACCACCGCCGCCAGCGCTCCGGGAGCCGCCCGCTCCATCGCGGTGACAACCGCCCGCTGAATGGCCCCGTGCAACTGGCGCAGTTGTTGCAGCAGGCGTTCTCGGTCTCGTATCACGGCGTTATATCCTACTCATGCATTTGGCAGCGAGATGACAAAAGCATTTGAGTGTATCATACATGCTCAGGAAGCTGATTATTTCCACATCGCAACGCCAGAGCGAGAATGGATAGCAAAGAGGCGCCATTCTTCATCACGGCCCGCCGACCTATACAGCGCGCCTGCTGGTGTGCTATCTTGCCCATACGAGGTGTGGGTGGGTCCATGACTACTCAATTGAGAGGCTAACGACATGGCAGTCGAAGATGTGCTAGAAGAGGTAGCGGCGGAGGTGCGTGTCTGCACAAAGTGCGATCTGTGCAAGAACACCAAGAACGGCGTACCCGGCGAGGGCAGTCCCCACGCTGAGGTGCTTTTCATTGGCGAGGCGCCCGGCTATCACGAGGACCGTCAGGGGCGTCCGTTTGTTGGCCCGGCGGGACAATTCCTCAACGAGCTGCTCGGCTCTGTCGGCCTGGATCGCAGCACGGTCTTCATCACCAATGTCGTCAAGCATCGCCCACCCGAGAACCGCGACCCCCTGCCCGACGAGATTGCCGCCTGCTCCGACTACCTCACCCGCCAGATCGCCGCGCTCAACCCCAAAGTGATCGTGACCCTGGGCCGCTTTTCGATGGCGCGCTTCTTCCCCGGCGCGAAGATCAGCGCGATTCACGGCCAGGCGAAGAAAGTCGATGGCCGCGTCGTCGTGGCGATGTATCACCCGGCGGCGGCGCTCCACCAGCAGTCGCTCCGTCAGACGGTGGTAGACGACTTCAAGCGCTCCATCCCGCCCGCGCTGGCGGAAGCCCGACGCATGGAGGCCGCAGGCACGCTCAGCGCCAAACCAGCGAAGAAGGACGACGAGGACGAACCGCCGAAGCAGTTGTCCTTATTCTAGCCATCCATACCTATATCGCTTTGATCCTGGCTTGCGCCCCCTCCCTTTATAGGGGGAGGGGGGAGAAAAAAAGTCAGTGCTCGAGGATACCCCATACGCCGCCCTTGTAGTGAGCGATCAGCGGTGTGACGGTCGGAGTATAGCCAGTACCCGGGCCGGAAGGTATACCAGTCTGCCAGAGTGA
>DASUHD010000114.1:0-2357 GCA_036273675.1 Ktedonobacterales bacterium
GTGACCCGTTGAAATCGTCCTAGCGCCCAGCGGTCACGCGGGCGGGAGGAACGCCTGCTCGCCGTAGTTGCCACCGAGCACCGCGCTGGCGGGCGCGCCGAGCCAGCGGTCGAGCACGGTGGCGTAGATCGAGCGGAAGTCGGTCGTGAAGACGAGGTTGCCGTTGGGGTCGAGCTTCGTCAGGTCGGGCGGCTCGCCATAGACGCCGCCCTGCACCGCATTGCCAAGCACGAAGAGGGGAGCGGCCGTCCCGTGGTCGGTGCCCGCGCTGGCGTTCTCCTCCACCCGCCGCCCAAACTCCGACCACGTCATCACCACGACATTATCGGCGGCGTTGTGGCCCTGCAAGTCGCTGTAGAATGCCGACAGCCCCTCGGCAAGCTGCTGGAGCAGACCTGCCTGAGTATCTTTCTGCTCGCCATGCGTATCGAAGCCGCCCAGCGTCACATAGCCGACGCGCAGCCCCAGCCCCTGCACGATCACCTCGGCCAGCACCTGCAATCCCTTGGCAAAGTTCGTGTTTGGGTACTGCGCCTTGGGGACGTAACTGGCGACGGCGGCATCGAGCTGGCGCGCGCCATCCACCGCCGCCTGGGCCGTCGCATCGAGCAGCGCGGCATACGGCGCCGAACGCGGATAGGTGTTGTAGAGCTTCAGCAGCGTGTCGACGCGGGCATTGGTCGCCCTGCCGTTTTTCGCTACGCTAGATCCCTCTGGGTCGGGCTGCAGCCGATAGGTTGACGGAGACGCGACCACCGGCACATCGGCATTGATAGCGTTGAGCGCGACCGGCAGCGACGTGCCGACGGCCAGTGACTGGAATGGGTGGCCGTCCTTATCCACCAGCCCGGCGACGTACTTGCCGAGCCAGCCCTGGCCACCCTGGCCGTTCAGATCGAGCGTCTGCCAGATGTCCATCGCGGCGAAGTGCGACAGATTGGGATTTGGATAGCCAACACCTTCGATGGCGGCCAGATGGCCCTGCTGCCACATCGGCATCAGCGCCTTGAGCGCGGGATGCAGCCCCAGCCGGTCGTTGAGGTGCAGGGCGTCCGTCTGGGCGATGGCCAGCGTTGGCCGCGCGGAGTAATAGGCGCCATCGGTATAGGGGATGAGCGTGTTCAGGCCGTCGTTGCCGCCCGCCATCTGCACGACGATCAGCGTGCGCCCCTGCGCCGCCTGCGCCCAGTGCGCGCCCTCATGCGCCGCGTTGGAGGCCGCCCGGACGGCGCGTGAGAAGATCGTCGGCATCACCATACCCGCGCTGACCGCCAGCAGTCCATCGCGAATCATCGCTCTCCGGCTGAATGGCACATTGAACGGCTTGCAGGGCTGGCCTGGCGTGTTGGGCGTATTAGGCATGGCGCAGGTCCTCTCAATTCATCTGGTACTCAGGCAGCGACATCAGCAGGTAGAGCATCTCAGCCGTCGCCGCAGCGGAGACCTTCTTGCCGCCCGCCAGCGTGTAGGTCGCCCCACCCTGAATCGGGCTGTTTGTCAGCGCATCGGCCAGCACGGCGCGGCGGCTGGGGTCGAGCGTGTTATCCAGCAGCATGGCGATGTAGTAGCTGACCAGGGCATCGGCGCTGGCAATCTTCTGCTTGGTGATGGCCTGCTGGATAGCCGACGTTCCTCCCGGGGTCGTCAGATTGATCTTCGGGCCGCCCTTCGGACGCGCGCCCGCCGCAATCGTGACCAGCAGGTCGGTGAAGTTGATGCGCGTGACCCAGGCCTGCGTGGACATCCATGCCCCGCTCGCGCCATCCCCTGGCCAGCCCGCCACATTGGGCGGATCGAGCGGTATCTGGCCCATCGCGTTGAGGACCGCCGCCAGCCCGGTGCCGTTCGTCTCCAGCCCCAGTGCGCGGATGGCGCCCACCACGAACTCCAGTGGACTCTTGACCCGCGCCCGATAGGCCTGCGCGCTGAAGAACGCGGGCGAGGAAAACATGGCGCGCACCATCGCGGCGATGCTGTGGTCGTGCTTGTAGTAGGCGTCGGAGAGCGGCTTCATGTCCTGCGGGCTGGGGTTGTCGTAGACGAAGAAGCTCCACATGCGCCGCGCGATATGCGTGCCGGTGGCGGGGTGCGCGCAGACAATCTTGATGACGTCGTCCACGATCATCGGGCCGGTATGCCCCAGAAAGGTGACCGAGCCGTTATAGTGGCGCGAGGGCACGTAGTGCGCGCCATCCGCGCGGACGACCCAGCCGGTGAGCGCCAGCGCCCCCTGATGCACATCGTCCTGGGTGTAGTTGCCGATGCCCATCGTGAAGAGTTCCATCAGCTCGCGCGAGTAGTTCTCGTTGGGCGAGCGGCCTGAGCTAAGCCGCCCATCCAGCCAGTAGAGCATGGCG
>DASUHD010000115.1:0-26255 GCA_036273675.1 Ktedonobacterales bacterium
GATACATCTCCAGGAGCGAGGGCGGGAACGGATGGCCGCCGCTGGCGATAGAAGAGCCGATGGGCAGCCGCGACATACTCTCGATGCCCGCGCCGATGGTGATGTCGCAGACGCCTGCCGCGATCAGGTTGGCGGCGAAGTGGATGGCCTGCTGGCCTGAGCCGCACTGGCGGTCCACTGTCGTCGCGGGGACCTCGATTGGGAAACCCGCCTGCAAAACGGCGTTCCGCGCGATGTTGATGCTCTGCTCGCCGACCTGGCTGACGCAGCCCATCACCACATCTTCCACCAGCGCCGGATCAACCTTCGCCCGCTGCATCAGCTCGCGCAGCGCCATCGCCGCTAACACCACTGGATGCACATCTTTGAGCGCGCCATTGCGTCGACCAATCGGCGTGCGTACCGCCTCGACAATTACGACCTCACGCATGGATTCATCGCCTCCATTTCCGCCGCGAACGGCGCTCGATCACCACATCTCTTCGCCCCAGATCATCTCCATCTTACCAAAGTGAATCACGTCGCCGGGTTCGACGCCGGACTGCTCCAGCGCGTCCAGCACGCCCATCTTGCGCAGTTGCTTCTCCAGCCGCTCCATTCCCTCTTCGCTGTCGGGGTTCGTCATTGCCGCCATCCGCTCGACCCGCTTGCCGCGTACGCGGTAGCCATCTGGCTCTGGAACGATGGTGAAGGCGTCCTCCGGCTCTGGACGCAGAACTGGCCCACTCGCCGGAGCTAGCGCCGCCTCAGCGGTCTTGCGCTCGGCGTCCTCCTGCCGCAACTCGCGCAGCCGCTCAGCGGTGAGGTTCATCAACTCCTGCGTGCCGTCGTGCGTGGCGGATGAGATCGCCATAGCCATCAGGCCAGTCTCCTCGGCGCGCTTGCGCACGATCTCCCAGCGCTCTTGCGCGTCGGGCAGGTCCATCTTGGTCAGCACGACAATCTGTGGCCGTTCCGCCAGGTCAGCGCTATACTCGGCCAGCTCGCGGTTGATCGCCTCGAACTCTTCCCACGGATCCTTCCCATAGCTGCCGCCGTCGATCAGGTGAAGCAGCAGCCGCGTACGCTCGACATGGCGCAGGAACTCGTGTCCCAGGCCAACACCCTGCGCCGCGCCCTCGATCAGGCCAGGGATATCGGCCAGCACGAAGCTGAAGTCGTCTCCGCGCGCCGGGTCGCCAATCACGACGACGCCCAGATTGGGAATCAGCGTGGTGAAAGGATAGTCGGCGATACGCGGCGTGGCGGCGGTTACGACCGAGAGCAGCGTGGACTTGCCCGCGTTAGGATAGCCGACCAGCCCCACATCCGCGATTAACTTGAGTTCGAGCAGCAGCGTCGCCTCTTCGCCTGGCTCGCCTAGCTGCGATTCACGCGGCGCCTGATTTGTCGATGTCTTGAAATGGACATTGCCCAGGCCGCCACGTCCACCTCGCGCCACCATAACCACCTGGCCCGGCTCGGTGAGATCGGCCACTAGCTCGCCGGTCTCCTCGTCGCGCACGACGGTACCAGCGGGAACCTTCAGATAGAGGTCCTGGCCCTTCGCGCCGTGCATCTGCTGCGCTCCGCCAGCCTTACCGGCTGTGGCGCTATGGTGCGGGCGATAGTGGTAGTCCACCAGCGTGTTCATGCCCGCATCGGTCTCCAGGTAGACGCTTCCGCCGCGGCCACCGTCGCCGCCATCGGGGCCGCCTTTAGGCGCGAACTTCTCGCGGCGGAAGTGAGCGGACCCATTACCGCCAGCCCCCGCCTTTACATAAATTTTGGCGCGATCAAAGAATTGCATATTTCCTGCTCCAAACGCTCGACTAGCTGCAAAACGTAACCCGGCAAACGCAGTGCGGCGGGGCGACCGCATTACAGTCACCCCGCCACGCATACTGCCAAATTAATACCGGGTTTCCCGCCGCAAGCGATCACTGGTGGGCCTGGCAGGATTCGAACCTGCGACCAAGCGGTTATGAGCCGCCCGCTCTGCCGCTGAGCTACAAGCCCGACACTGCTCAGTGTACCACAACATTGCCGCCAATTGCCTACGTTATCCGCCATCAGCCATTGCTGCTCGCTTGAGGAGTGGTCCGGTTCCGTCGTATACTGAAAACAGCGTCTCCCGTGTGTCCTAACCGGGAGCGCGAGGAGTGTTCCATGATCTTCAACGTTGCTCAACTGCTCAAATCTCCCGTCGGAACCACATATGATGTCACGCTCGACGACGAGGACAAGCTGGAATTAGAGGATGGCGAGGCCGAGTTGGCCGGGCCAATCACCGGGCGTCTGCGTCTGCACCGCACCAACCAGGGTATCTTTGCCACTGGCAATGTAACGGCGCCAATTCATATGAACTGTACGCGCTGTCTCAAGGAGTTCGACACCGCAGTTACGTTTCCATTGCGTGAAGAATATTATCCGACCATCGATGTCGTCACTGGCGCGCCGGTCGCCGCACCCGACGACCCGGAACTGGCGTTTCCGATCAATCGCCGCCACGAGATAGATACCCGCGAGGCGATCCGCCAGAATCTCGTCCTGGCGCTGCCGATGCGCGCGCTCTGCCGCGAAGATTGCGCGGGTCTCTGCCCACAGTGCGGCAAGGACTGGAACGAGGGGCCATGCGACTGCAAGCAGGAGGTCGTTGACGAGCGCTTCGCCGCGCTGCGCGAACTGCTCAACGGCGCGAACGCGACTGAAGCCGATTAGTCTGCGACTCCCCAGCGGGCGGCGACCATCTCGCGTGTCGGGATGCCCTCGCCGCCTACTGCTTCTACGGAACATGCCGCCACCTGGTTGGCGAAATCAATCGCCCTGGCGGCATCCCCCGTCTCATGCAACTCGCAAAGAAAGGCCGCCGCGAAGACATCGCCCGCCCCGGTCGGATCGACCTCATGCGCAGGATAGCCCGCGAACACATCCGACCTGGCGCCATTCTCCCAGGCATACGCGCCATCGCGGCTACAGGTGACCGCGATGAGCGGCACGATCTGCGCCCATTCGCCAATTACCGTGTCGGCTAACGCTCCGATATCTTCAGGGCTGAGGATCAGCGCCCGCAGATGGGGCAGCAGCATTCCGGCGTTGGCAAGCGACGATGGAGTAACTACGCCGTCTGCATCCCACTGGCGCAGCCAGCCCTGTGGCGTCGCGGCGACGAGTGAATTGGGAAAGCCGCCGACGATGCTGGCATCGATCTCCTGCGCAACTGGCCCCAGCAGCACGATAGGGGCGTCTCGCCAAGTGCCAGGGACAGCCGAGAGCATAAGTGGCGCGGCGCGGCCATGCAGGAACTGCTGGCGACCCTGCACGGTATAGATATTCTCGAAGGTGGTTGCCTCGACGGAGGGGACGATGCTCAGAGAGATATCAGGCAGCACGGCATCCAACGCCGCCAGCACATCCGGTGGCCCGCTGGTGACAATGGCCGGGCGCAACCCCAGGCGGGCAGCGGTCAGCGCAGCATAGGTAACAGCGCCACCCAGCCGCCAGCTTCCATCGGGCAGCAAGTCGCGGGTGATATGCCCAATCGCCAGGAAGTCGGGGCGCTCAGAGGTGTGGCGTACAACAGCCAATTCCGGCGTTTCCACGGAAGAAGGATCGCTAGCGCCGCGCGCTGTGCTTCAACGAAACCACTACGCGCCGCTGGTCGCCTTCACCCTCGCTCTCCGTGGAGATATCCTCGAAATCGGCCAGCGCCATATGCACGATACGCCGCTCGTTCGGCGGCATCGCCTCCAGCATGACGGCCCGGCCAGAGGTGCGCACCTGCTGGGCGATGCGCTGCGCCATCGTGCGGAGATTCTCCTCGCGGCGGTGGCGATAGCCCTCGACATCCACGATCACACGCTCGCGGGTGTCGCCCTGCTTCGAGACAACCAGGTGCATCAGCAGTTGCAGCGCCGCCAGCGTCTCGCCGCGCCGTCCGATCAACACGCTGAGCGCGCTCGAAGATCGCTCGTCGGCGCCGCGAATGTTGAGAACCAGCGGCTCCTCGCCCTCGGCGGGATGCACCTCGATCCCAGCATGCACGCCCATATGCGCCAGAATCGTGTAGAGGGCGGCGACGGCGATGTCCTCCATGCTCGCGTCTTCGGCCATGACATCGCTAAGCGCGTCGGTGGTTACCTCTGGCTGTTCCAACTCATCCACGGGGGGAAAGTCCGCGTCGCCGCCACCATCTGGCGGATGGTCGTCTGGCGCCAGGTCGTCCGCGAATTCCTCGAAGTCGTCGGCGAAATAGGGGTCTGCCACCTCGGGCGCTACAGCCGGGCGCTGCTGCAGGACGGTCGCGCGCACCCGCGCCTCGCGCGCGCTGGCGTCACGCGAGCCACGTGCGGGCCGTTGCAGCACCGTAATCTCCACCTCATCCCGGTTGCGTCCTAGCCGAGCAAGCGCATTGATAATCGCATCCTCGATGGACTTACCAGAGGCCTCAACACTCTCCACGCCTACCTGCCCTTCTTCGAGCGACCACTACTATTGCGCGACTGACCGCCCGATCCACCCTTCGCGGTATTCTTACGCGCGCCATTGCCCCCGCCGGTTGTCGAGGACCGCGTTCCATTCGCTCCCGTGCGCGCGCTATTTGATACGCCGTTTGACCCGTTTGACCCGTTGGGCGCCTTCGCCCCACCAGTTCCGTTGGAGGACTTCGCCTTCATAGCTCCGTTGGTCACGTTGGTCCCGTTGGCTATTTCCTGCTCTGGCAGCACCGTCTGATCGGTCGCCTGCTGAATCGCCGCGTCTATCTCGTCGCCACCCGGCGTATTCTGTGTGGTCGCGGCGGCGGGTTGCGGCGGCTTGACGAGCACCGGACCCTGGCGCGATGGGCGCTGGCGACGTGCTGGCGATGAGGCGCTCTTGCTACTGGTATCCGCACTCCCGGCGCTTGTCTGCTGCGCTCGGGACGCCTCCAATTGCTTGCGGGTCTCCTCGGCGCGCTCTACTGCCTGTGACTGGGCAGCAGAGACGCTCTCTTTCATCCGATTCCACCAGCCACGCAGTCCACCCTCTTCAGGCGCCGAAGCGGCTGGCGCTGTCAGCGCGCGTGCGGAGCCGCCTGTGACAGCAGCGGCGGTGGCTGGGGCGCGCGTGACGGTGGGTGAGATATCTCGTGGCGGCGGGACAAGATGCTCCATTCCCGGCACGCCGACGAAGAGCGAACCCCAGTTGCCATTGATGAAGTACTGTTGCACAGCGGAGAACCCAGTCGAGATACACCAGTAGAGGGCAAGGCCAGCGGGGAAGGTCCAGCCGATGAAGAGCGTCACGACTGGCATAATATATTGCGTCGTCGCCGTCGCCTGCATCGTCGGATCGGGATTCTCGCCCGGCTGGCGTGGCTTGCGCACCGGCATCGCCATGCGCAGTTGGACGAACGTCAGCAGAGCCGCGAGGACAGGCAAAATATGGAGCGGATCAGGGGTAACGAGGCTGGTCCAGATGAACCAGGTCTGCGGGAAAGACGATATGTGCGGGACAAAAGGATAGAGATCGTGATTGATTGCTTCAAGATTTTTTGGGGCGCTGAGCGCAGCCGCATGAATAACGGTCAGGAAGGCCCCATAGAGCGCATAGATAAAGGGCATCTGGACTAACAATGGCAGACAGCCGCCGTACATGCTGACGCCATTCTCTTTGTAGAGCCGCCGCTGTTCAGCCATCAGCGTCTGCGGGTCGCCGCGATAACGCTGTTGCAGCGCCTTCAGTTCAGGTTGGATCAACTGCATCTTGCGGGTGGACTGAAGCTGTTTGCGGGTCAGCGGGATGAGTGCGGCGCGAATCAGCAGGGTAAGGATGATGATGGCCAGCGCAAACGCTCCACCGGGGATAACTTTATTCAACCCTTCATAGGTGACCATGAGGATGTTGTAGACGGGCAGATAGAAGACGGAATGGAAGATTGTTCCTATCGGCCCGAAAATTGTCCCAAAGAAGCTGAGAATATCTTGCACGCGCTCTATCCTCCCCATAGCATCCGGCGGATCTTGCCTGACCAGTTGCTATCTCTCATATGTCAAAGCAGTTGCATCGCATCAATCGCATCAATCACGCCAAAAGGCGTTGCCCATCGCGTTATCATTGCCTCATGGCACTGGATCGTAGAGATTGCCGTGATAGAATGGCTGGCAGCGTCCGATGCGCTTGATCGCCATCCATCCGCCCCGAAAAAGTCCGTACTTCTCGATGGCTTCGTAGCCATACTGTGAACAAGATGGCTCAAAGCGGCAACTTGGCGGCAGCACCACGGAAAATGTATGCTGGTAAACCCAAATCAGCCCCATCCCCAGATATTTCATACCTGTGCGCCCCGATCTGTGTCTGTGTTCGTGTCTTGAGTATCTTGAGCGGTATCCGCTATCAAGAGTCGTGCTCGCGCTAGCAATCCAGCCACTTCCTGTTCGAGCGTTTCCATGCGGGCGTCCGCCGCGCCAGGACGAGCCGTAATCACGAGATCATAGCCGGGAGCAATCCTCGCCAGTTTTCGGCGCATGAGCTCACGCAGCCTGCGCTTCACACGATTACGGACCACAGCGCCACCAACACGACGACTCACCGAGAACCCGATGCGCGTCAAGCCAGAGTTGTCCGACTCACCCCTCGCGGCGTACCCCAACAGAAGCAGTGCTCCCGAAACTCGCCTGCCTTGCGTGCGTACTCGCTGAAAATCGCGAGGCGAGCGGAGCCGTTGCACGCGCCGCAGTCGCTCACCAGAAAGTGTACGTTCGGGTGGCCTCCGCAGTTTTAGCTGATCCCCCAACGTCTGGGCGCCAGCCGAGATACTGTCCTCTTGCGCCACCACGCTTCATCCGTTCAGTGTAGGCTCACTAGGTCAAAAGCACGATGCACGGAATATGCCGCCAGAAGCACGCAAAATGCGCCTCGTGCAGCAAACGACCCGGCACCCCGGATGCGCGTTTGGCATGAGACGCACTCGACACAGAGCCTGCCCAATCTTAGACGACAGTCAGGCGCCAGCGCCCCTTGAGACGGCGGGCTTTGAGGACCTTCCGCCCCGCCTTCGAGCTCATCCGCTTCATAAAGCCATGTTCGCGCTTCCGCGGAATGCGCTTTGGCTGCCAGGTTCGCTTCATATCGGTTGTATCGTACCCTTTCCACGAGATATGCTGAATTATTATACCCGCGCGGCTTCGTGCCTGTCAATCGCGTATGTGACTGGCCCATCGCGCTGATGATGTGCTATTCAGGCGCGTTTGGCCCGCTTCGTGAGCCGCAGAATCAGCGCGCGATATTTCGCCTCGTCGTTCTGCCCCGCCAACTTGCCCGACGGATCGAGCTTGTGCTCCCGGACGATGGCGCGCAATGTTCCCAGTCGCAAGTCCGCCAGAGCGTCGCGCAGTCCATCCTCGCCCAACTCCGCGCGCAACGCGAAGGGGTCGGGAATACCGGTTCCGAGCGCCGGAGCCGCGCCCGTCACCAGCCGCGGCTTGAACGCCTTACCCGCGCGGCGTACTGGCTGCGATGGCTGCTCGCCCGTAGCGTCGGGCGCAACATCCACGACTTCGGGTGGCGTAGCGACGACCGGCGCACGCATCGCACCTGCGACACGACGCGCCAACGCGGGATCGCGCTCCAACTCGGTCGCCATCGCCCGCAACGCACGAGCCAACTCCTCTGGGCTGAGCGTCTCCCCGGAGTCAGACGATGTATCCGCCCGCGCGGTCACTGGTGGCGATTTCTGCGCGGACTTTCGCGACTGCCTGGCAGACATGGCGCCTCCACTCAACTGCTGGCACAGACCGAACGCTCAAGGTGTTATGCGTGGCGGCGCTCGTGGCCGCGCGCATGGGCCGAAGCCAGCTTCTTCACCTCGCGGGCGAGCTGGGCATATGCCTGGCCGCCGCTGCTGGCGGGCGCATAGCTGAGCACGCTCTCATTCGCCCGGTGCGCCTTCTCCAGATCGAGGTTCTTGGGGATACGCGTCTCCAGCAGCCGTCCCTCGAACTTCTTCTCCAGCAGGCTCCACGTCTCGCGCGAGGTCGTCGTATCCTCATAGAACGTGGCGAAAACGCCGAGAATCTCCAGGTTAGGCAGATTCAGCCCGTCGCGCAGGTCGTCGATGGTGGACTCTAATTTATCCATGCCGATGACACTGAACTCGGTCAGCCCAATCGGTATAAGCACGTCAGTCGCGGCGGCCAGCGCATTCTGTGTGAGCACACCGAGCGACGGCGGCGTATCGATGATGATGTAGTCGTAGTCTAGCCCGGAGACCGCCCGCGCCAGTCGAAACTCGCGTCCCGGACGCGCCGCCAACTCGACGTCGGCGTGTTGCAGGCGGCCATCGGCAGGAACGATCCAGACATTCTCTTCATTGGTCTGCCAGAGGACGGTATCAAGTTGGCGCGTGCCGACCAGCACGTCGTAGATCGACGGTACAGGATGCACCCGGCCCGTCAGCGCGTAGGTAGCATTGGCCTGCCCATCTAGATCGATCACCAGCACGCGCTGATTGAGCCGCGCCAGGCCAGCGGCAAGGTTGACGGCGGTCGTCGTCTTGCCGACGCCACCTTTATTGTTGGCGATGCAGATCGCGGTCATAGCCGATCCTCCAGAGCGGAAGTGTCTCGCTGCCGCGCCAGATAGCTCCGGCGCCGGGCGCCAGTGTAGCATGCGAGAGGCAACGCGTCAAAGTCAGGCGACCATTCGGCCACTGTTCCCCGTTTTTTCTGATACAATGCAGCCAACGGGACTATCCACTGGCACTCTGACGCATGGATGCGGGACGCACTGAAACGTGGAGGCGTTCAGCACAGGAGAAGGCCCTATGACAGAGTCAGAAGGAAAGGTCACGACGCAGTCGGCACAGGCACAGTCAGCGGCGGCGACTCAGCCCGGTGGCATGCGGGCGATCACGGTCGCGCGGCTGTATGGCAGCGGTGGCGGCGAGGTCGCGCGGCGGGTGGCAAAGCGACTGGGCTGGCGGCTGATCGACCACGAGGTCATCGTCCAGGTGGCATACGATCTTCGAATTAGCGAGGAAGAGGCCGAAGACCTGGACGAGCATACTGAGGGATTCATTTTGCGCGCGCTCAACAGCATGTCGCTGATGTATCCGAGTATGGTCGAGAATGTGCCGCCCTCACCGTCACCCGCCACGCGCGAGCGGCTCTATCAGGAAGCGCTACGCCGCGTGATCGAGCTGGCGGTCGAAGAGGGCCAGTCGGTGATCGTTGGTCGGGGCGCGGGTACATTACTCGAAGGCAGACGCGATGTGCTGCGAACGTATGTCATCGCGCCGCTGGAGCAGCGTGTCGCCTATGTAGCGCGGCGCGAGGGGCTGGACGAAGCGAACACCCGTAAGCGCATCGCATTGAAGGACAATGGCCGCAGGCGCTACGTCCAGTCGCAGTATCACCTTCAGCCCGACGATCCTGAACGCTATGACCTGACGATCAATACCGCGATTCTCTCGCTCGACGCGGCGGCGGAGCTGATCTGCCACGCGCTGGCCTATAAGGGCGAGCGGCTGACGGCGCCGGAGTCGGAACTTGGCCCAGTCTCAGGCATGGGACTCTATCCCGGCGAGGCGGAGGATGTTCCCGCGCCCGAACAGGCGCCTGATACGGAGCCACCTACGCAGCAAGCTCAGGCGTAAGAGAACGGGCGGCTGGCGGCTGATGCCGCGCCTAGGGGTTGCTGCGCAACCGCAAAGCCCGCCTGCGCGGGCTAAGCAGACGCGCCCTGGGCGATCACGCTAGTAGCTAGCGGTACCTCATCCAGGGATTAGCCGCAGGGCTTCAGCCTGCAGCGTGTGACCACCAAATATACGTCGCCGGACTACTCCGACGCCGCAGTGCCGAGCATCTCGGAGGCCGTGCCGCCAATTGCGGCGACATCGCGGGCGTAGAAGCGGCTGCCCCAGATGCCGACGACGCCCGAAGCCACCAGCACCAGCGGGCAGGTCAGCAACATCGCCAGGCCAATCTGCTCGCCGCCAAGCGACTGGTTGAGCGCTACCGCAATCGCGCCGATCAGCGCCGCCGCATAGACATCACCAAAGAGGTGCGCCAGCGTCAGCTCAGTGCCACCCGCCGCGCCACGCTCGGAGGCGGGTACAACATCGAGCAGCGCCGCGCTGACCGGGCCGTTGTAGATATTGAGGAAGAATGCTGAAAGTAGCGCGAACACCACGAAGATACTGAGGCCAATCGTCAGTTGCGTATGCGCATTCGCGCTGGTAAAGAACGATAGCTGACGCAGAACCATTGGCGATCCGATGGCGATGATAACGCAGGGCGCCGCCAGCAAGAAGCCAAGGCCACCGGTCAGCACACGCGCACCCTCGTAGTGACGACTCAGGCGATTGGCCCAGATGCCGCCAACCAAATTCCCAAGGATGCCACCGATGAGCACAACCGCCCCCGCCAGTATCGGCACATATCCAGGCGAGAGGCCTTCCTCGGGATAGAAGCTGCCATTCCTGCCATATGTGTCGCTCAGAAAGATGGCGAGGTAGGTGGTGACCCCCGTAAGCGCAAAGAAGCCAAGCGCATGCAGCGCGATGATGACCCGAACCGTGGGAATGCGTAGATATGCGGCAAAACGCGCGAAGACTGACCGGCTGCCCTCGCCAGACAGATGCTCGGCGGGTGGGTCGTCTTCGTGCCGCGTCTTTTCGCGGGTGCGCCAGACAAGCAACGCAAAGATCAGGCCGGGGATGCCAGTGAAGAAGAAGGCGTAACGCCAGGCGCTCGGCGAGGAGAAAAAGCCAGCCAGCAGGAAGCCAGCGGCGGCTCCAATCAAGGCGCCCACACTCCAACGCGAGATAATGATGGCCCGGCGCGATGGCGGATAGTAAGCGGCGAGCATAGGCGTACCCGCGGGATAATAGCTGCCCTCGCCGATTCCGAGGAAGGTTCGTACCGTGAGCAACACTGAGAAATTACCGGCCAGACCAGTCAATGCCGTCGCCACGCTCCAGACGGCCACGCCAAGCGCCACAATCGTCTTGCGTGCGATGCGGTCAGCGAGGAACCCCAATGGCAGCGCGACGAGGGTGTACACCAAGAGAAACGCGCTGGTCAGCAGGCCAATCTGGAAGTCGCTGAGGTTCAGATCTTTCTGGATGATCGGGCTGAGGCCAGTGAAGATCCAGCGGTCGAGATAATTGAGGAAGTTGATGATGAACATCAGCCAGAAGATATAGGCGGGGTAGCGTCCCGCGCGGGCAACGGCGCCCGACACGGCTGGCTGACTGGCTGGCTGCGACGAAACCTGGCTCACGGCGTGCTCCTTTGCGTCAAGCGTGTCGTGACCGCGTGAACCACCTATGCATGCGCTCTTGGCGCCACGCAAGGCTGGCACTGCGCCGTCTAGTCAGCGCATCATAACATGGTGTCAGGCGCCTCACAAGCACAAGATTTGGACGTGCGGCGCGCTCAACAATCTCCCAACATGCGTGGGTGTGGTCAATTACCGCTGTCCCTCGAACAGGCTTCCGTTAATGCCAAGCCGCTGGTTTTCCGGCACTCTAGCCCCCTAGACACATGGGTAGGCGTTGTCTCCGCAGAAATGCCGCCTTTACAGCGAGCCAGATGGGCGGTATCATTCTGTATAGTACGGAAAATTAGAATCATCACGTGGACCGTCGCGGCACACAAAGCAGCAGCCTGCATAACGCGTGCATTGACCTGCACAAGATTACGATAGCGACGGAGGAGAAGAGACATGGCACGGCGAAGCGCGCTGGCAGACGAAACCGCGACTGCCGCCAGCACCTGTGAGGACGATGACTCGCTGGTGTGTCCCGTCGCCCGGACGGCAAGCATCGTCAGCGGCAAATGGACGTTGCTCATCATCCGCGATCTCACCACTGGCACCAAGCGCTTCAGCGAACTGGAGCGCTCGCTCGTCGGCATCAGCCCCAAGACACTGTCCGAGCGCCTCTCCGCGCTCGAAGGCGAAGGCATCCTACAGCGCAAGACCTACGCCGAGGTGCCGCCCAAAGTGGAATACTCGCTGACCGAAAAGGGGCAGGCGCTCTTCGTCATCATTGAGGACATGCGCACCTATGGCCGCCGCTGGCTCGGCTGCAAAGGGTAAGGATAGACGCGACTTCGCCGTTACGTCTCCGCGGCTGAGCGCGAGATGAGCGCCACGGCATAGCATGCCACGCCTTCAGACCGTCCGGTGAATCCAAGCCGGTCAGTCGTCTTGCCCTTCACGCTGACGCAGTCAATCGAGAGCTGAAGCATTCCCGCCATGGCCGCCCGGATCGCAGGGACATGCGGGCCAAGGCGCGGCGTCTCCATCACCACTGTCGCATCGACGTTCTCAATACGCCAGCCCGCCTCCGCCAGCAACCCTACCGTATGCGCCAGAAAATCGGCGCTCGACGCTCCATGCCAGCGGGCATCGCTGGATGGGAAGTAGGTACCGATGTCACCAAGCGCCGCCGCGCCCAGCAGCGCATCCACGACCGCATGTAGCAACACATCGGCGTCGGAATGGCCCGCCAGTCCCCGGTCATGCGGAATGGCGACGCCACCAATCATCAGCGGCCGCCCGGCATCTGGCAACGCGAACGCATGCACATCGTAGCCTATGCCCACCCGCATGGCGCGCTCGCCCATGGTGTGATCCTTCCTCCGGAGCGCTCCCAGATGTCAAACGCCCAGATACGCCCTCAGGATGGCTCTGCTGACGGGCAGCGCATACTTCTCGCCAAAGTCCGACCGCTCTACCAGCGAGCCAATGGCGATCTTCGGTGTGACCGCTGGGCCACTGGCGGGCGTCGCGGGCGCATAGCAAGCGAACCAGCCGTTCGGAAGCGACTGCCCCGATTCCGCTGTTCCCGTCTTGCCCGCGACCAGCACCGGCACGCCCTTGAAGTCGCCATAGGCCGTGCCACGCGGATCATAGAGCGGGCCGAGCATCGCCGCCTGGATTGTCGCCAGGTTATCCGCGCTCAGGGACAGCGTCGCCCGTTGCGTTGGCCCGAACGAGGTCACCGTCGCGCCGCTGTTGGCGACCACCGACGCTACCAGCCGTGGCTGCATGCGCACGCCATTGTCGGCGATGGCTGCGGCGGCAAGCGCAATCTGCGCGGGCGTCGCCTGGAAGAAGCCCTGGCCGATGCCCAGATTTGCCGCGTCGGTCACCGACCAATTGCCGTGGTTATTCGCCTTCATCCACTCGGGATCTGGCACGATTCCCGGATTCTCGTCGCTCCTCGGCACGCCGACAATATCAGTATACGCGCCAAAGCCGAACGATTTCGCCATATTGGGCAGCAACGTCGGGTCTTTGCCGTTGAGCATTACGGCAATCTGCCAGAAGACCACATCGCACGACGGCGTCAGCGCATAGGGCGCGGTAATCTTGCCGTGGCCCTGCGGTAGGTCATCCTTGCGCGGTTTCGCCTCGCCCGGCACCTGATACGACCCCGCACAGGTGAAAATTTGCGCGGCGCTCACGTTATTCTGCAAGCCCGCCGCCAGCGTAAACAGCTTGAAGACTGAGCCAACGGGCTGCGCGCTGGCCATCGCCCGATTCAGAAACGGCGCGTTGAGCGCGTTCAGCCGGGCGTAGGCGTTCGGCGTCAGCCCCAGCGCCAGATCGGTCGGATTGTACGTCGGATACGTACCCATCGCCAGCACTTCGCCCGTCGTCGGGTCCACTGCCAGCGCGCCGCCGTTGTGGCCTGCCTGCTGGCTGAGGCTCGTCATCGCCGTCTGCTGCGCCTTGAGCGAGATCGTCGTATGGATGTCGTCGCCGCTCGTGGGGATGCGAGAAGCAACCGTAAAGACGACCGCGCCATCGGAGCCATCGGCGTTGGTCTCGAAGATCTGGAGCCGCCCGCCATGCTGAGGGCGAAGATACTGCTCGCCCCAAAGCTCGACGCCCGCCTTGCCGATGACATCGGCTGGATTATCGTAGTAGCCCGATTTGTCATTCTTGATATCGTCGGCGGTTACTGGCGCGACATAGCCCGTCACCGGCGCCGTCGCCGTTCCGTAGGGATAGACTCGGCCAGTCGTCTTCGTCGCCGAGACGCCCGCCAGCTTGCCCAGGTCGCCACTCACTTGCTGGTAAAGCTGCGCGGTGATCGTCCGTATCGTCACCAGCTGATCGGCGGATACATTGCCGATTTTCTGGGTGAGCTGAGCGGCGGTGAAGTCTAGGTCTTTGCCGAGGATGGTCAGTTCGCCAGTCTTATCGGTCAGCTTGGCGGGCGTGACGTTGATATCGTAGACCGTGTCATCCTTCGCCAGCACATTGCCATCGCGGTCGAAGATCGTGCCGCGAGCGCCGTCGAGGGCAATCAGGTCCACCTTGCGCGCGTAGTACGGATCGCTGGCGTCATCGAGTTGCGTGAAGATCAGCCCTGGCGTCCAGACCACGCGCCAGTGGTTATTTTCGTAGACGAGCGGGATGGAGATGTCCTGCTCGAAGGAGCCAACCCGCGAGCTTTGCAACTCGATGCGCGCGGGGACGGTCGCCGTGGTCGCGCTGGTCTTCTGGGCGGCGTCGGGTGAGGCGGTGATCGATGTGATCTGCGCCCGCGCCAGGATATCTTTGGTGCGTGTGGTGATATAGTCGTGCGCGTTCTGATAATTGCCGCGAAGGATGCGTGGGTCATTAAACTGCTTGATCGTCTGCTGCGAGACGAGGCCGTAGAGGTCGTCGTATTTGCCCGTGACATAGTCGGCGAGGTAGCTATCCGCCACCTGGCAGGGCGTACTATCGCCACAACCCTCGAAGGCTGGCCCAGTCCCCAGCACGCCACTCCCACTCCCGCGTGTCGCGAGAAATATCGAGGTGACGAGCAGAACTGCCAGCGCCACCACCGCGCCGATGGCAATCAATCTGGGGCGGCGTGTCGCCGGTATCCGGGGAATAGGGCCGCCGATCAGCTCTGGCGGCAGATCGCGCGTCTTATCTTCGCTGTCGTCGCCGACAGTAGACGGCATGGCGTTGGGCGTCGCGGGCATGGGCGCTGGCTGGTTCGCGCGCCGCTGCAGATCCGGGTCGGTGTCTTCGTCTGACCCCGGGCGCATATCGCCGCCCGGCCGATTAGTACCCATGGGATGCCCCGTTCTAGCCCTACCAGTACACCAAGCCCGCCGCGTCGTCATTTCCGCCCCATTGTACACCGTTTAGCGGGCATGCGAAAATGGCTCGCGTCACACAAGCTGGGCAAGAGTCATTTGAGCCAGTCGGGCATCTGATCGTGGTCAATGCCGAAGTGGTGCGCCACCTCATGCAGCACCGTGCGCCGCACCTGCTCGCGGATGCGTTCGGGGTCGCCGTGGCAGTAGCGCTCGATGGGGCCACGGTAGATTGTGACAAATTCGGTACCAACCGCCTGCGCGCCCTGCGCCGTCAACGGGACGCCGGTATAGAGGCCAAAGAGCATGCCGCCTGGACCAACCTCCATGCGCCGCAACTCTTCCTCGGTCGCCTCGCGCTCGACCCGCACCAGCACATTGTTCATAAATGGCTTGAACTCGTCGGGGATCGTCGCCAGCGCCTGATCGACCAGCCGGTCAAACTCCCGCGCGCGCTCGGCATCGTCGTCTCCATCGTCATCTGTCTCGGCGGCGGCGTATCGATAGCTCGTTGCGCCTGCCTGCTGGTATGCCACCGGCTGCTCATGGAAGCCGTGCGGCTCGCCCTCGGCCCAGTGCGTCGCCATGCGCGCCAGCGGTGAGTCGCCGGTAAAGAAGAAGCCTGCCAGCGCCGCCAGCCCAAAGACCACCGCCGCCATCAACACCACCTGCCAGGTCTCGTGCAGGGAGCCGCTCAGCAGATTGATGAGGAATGGCAGCGCCAGAATCACGCAGAGCATGCCCGCGAAGACCCCGGCGCCGTTCTCCATCTGCTTTTCCATCTCTGGATGTGACGTATAGCTCGGCCACGTGGCCTCGTGGCGGCGTCGGTCATAGGCGTAGCGGCGGATGGGGTCGCCCAGCTCGGTCCAGGCGCGCGAGATCGTGCGCATCCGGCGTTCGGCGCGCTCGCGCAGCTCGTCGGGCGCGTAGGTATAGCGGTCGGGATGCCAGAGCTTGGCCAGCCGCCGATACTCCTGGTGGATGGTCTCGTGGCTGGCATCCGGCGCGACCCCAAGGATGGCGTAATAGTCCGCCTCGCCATCCGCGTGGTGATCTCGCTCATCACGCCAGTCACGCCGGTCACGCCACGTCTTTGTCTCGGTCACGTTGTCTCCACTGCCAGCGACTCATTCGGCAGGCGCTCATCTCGGATACAGATACGGTGAACAGCTACATGTAGCCCGCCCACGTATCAGCCTCACGATAGCACGAAATCGCCGCTGCTGGCGTTCTCATTCATTCACGGAGAAGCGACGGACAACGCCAGTTGGAAGCGCCAGCGTAAAATGCTCAGAATCGAGAAAGTCAGGAGGGTCGGTAATCAATCCCTCGCCGCCATCGCTACGCGGGTCAGGCCGCCAGCCTATGGGAATCGCCTCTACAATGGGAACCATGCGATGCGTACGTTCCTGCCAATCGATGATACTCACCGTTCCGATGGTATATTCACCGCCAGGCGAGGCTGGGGCAATTTCATTCCCATCCGCATCCACGTCATAATACCTCTGAGACCACCACACCCACTCATTCTGCCATGCCAGCACAATATAGCGCCCATCCGGGCTGAAACCAGGGCGTGCGGTCAGGTTGGTAGTGAGAAGGAAGCCCCCGCCGTCTATGCCACCACCATTCACCAAAGGCGCGATATGTGGTAATCCTGGGTGCGCAATCTGCTGTGGGCCATCAGCAGTGATGGCAACGAATTCCAGGCCAGATTCTCCCTGATCGTTCCACTCCACTACCGCCAGATCACCACGAGGCGAGACGACAAGATCAGTTGGCCATCCCATCGGAAAGTCAACGCTGCAGGAGGCAATGGATCGTGGCTCTGGCCAGGTTGCGAGCACTAAGGTATACGTGAATTCGCTCTGCAACGGCGTAACAATTATAGCCGGATGGTCAGGCGCATGCTCGTATTTCTCATGGATGAACGCCACGTGCTCACCACTGGGCATCCACGCGAGCGCGCTCACACCTTCAGGCGCCCATTCAAGCTTGCCAGTGTCGCGATCCCAGACCGCCGCCCGATTACAGGTCGTTTCGAGATACGTGACTACCTGCAACGCGACATAACGCCCATTGGGGTGGCTATCGAGCATGACGAATGGACGCTCCCCGTGCAAAGGCGCGAAGTGCGCGAAATTGTTCTCTGTCATGATTTCTTCAACTCCAAAGGCATTAAGTGAGCCTTTCTCTGTTGCCGACATATTCTATTCTCTCAGATTCCACATCTCTCGGCATCGCATCAGACAGTGGTCCATTGCATAGCACGCTACAATAGTTGAAGCATTCTCACAGCAAGCCTCGCTTCAATAGCATCGAAAGGACAGCAACTTCGTGGAATACAGGCAACTCGGCGCATCTGGCCTGCGCGTCTCGGTCATCGGCCTGGGCGGCAACACGTTTGGCCGCTACGCCGACCAGCAGCAGACGGCGGCCATCGTACGCCAGGCCATCGAGAGCGGCATCAACATGATCGATACCGCCGATATCTATGGCAACGGCCTCTCGGAAGAACTGCTCGGCAACGCGATACAGGGCCACCGCGACGACCTGGTGATCGCCACCAAGGTCGGCATGCACATGGGCGACGGGCCGAACGAGCACGGCTCATCGCGCCGCCGCATCATCGCCGGATGTGAGGCCAGCCTGCGCCGTCTGCGCATCGAGGCGATTGACCTCTATCAAATCCACGAGTTCGACCCACAGACGCCACTCGAAGAGACGCTCGGCGCGCTCGACGACCTGGTGCGCGCGGGCAAGGTGCGCTATATCGGCTGCTCCAACTATGACGGCTGGCGCATCGTCCAGGCGCTCTGGATCAGCGACCGCGCCCATCTTAACCGCTTCGTCTCCGTTCAGCCAGAGTACAACCTGCTCAAACGCGAGGTCGAGCGCGAGATCGTGCCGGTCTGCCAGGAGTTCGGGCTGGGCGTCATCCCCTACTTCCCGCTGGACGCGGGCGTGCTGACCGGCAAATATAGACCCGGTGAGCCTGCGCCCGAAGGCACGCGCGGCTACGAGAATCCCCGCTTCGCGCCACGGTTGGAACACTCGCGGCTGGAGGCGGTGCAGCGGCTGGACGACTGGGCGCATGAATCCGGCCACACCGTCGCCGAGCTGGCGCTGGCCTGGCTGGCGTCGCGCCCCGCCGTCAGCACGATCATCGCTGGCACGAGACGCCCGGAGCAGGTTGCCGCCAACGCCCGCGCCGCCGACTGGAAGCTCACACCCGACGATCTGGCCGAGGTCGAGCGCTTACTTGCTAATTAGCCGACCGTTCACCATCAACGTCTCGCCCTGGTCGCGATACGCGCGGAGGAAGCTCCAGAGCGCATCTGCGGCGGCGGAGAGGTGGCGGCCCGCGCGGCGTACCAGATACCAGTAGCGGTGGACGGGAAAGCCCTCCACGTCCAGGGTAATCAGGCGCTCGGCCTTCAACTCAAGTTCCAGCGCGCTCTCCGGCATCACCGAGACGCCCAAGCCCGCCGCCACCGCCTGTTTGATCGCGCCGCTGCTGCGCAATTCCATCCCAATGTGCAGCGGGATATCACGCGCCGAAAACATCCGCTCGACATCGGTGCGTGTGCCTGAACCTGCTTCGCGCAGGAGCAACGTCTCCTCGATGAGTTCTTCAAGCGGAATATCAGAGCGCCCTGCCAGGCGATGATGAGGCGGCGCGATCACCACCAATTCATTAGGAATGAAGCGCTCGACCTCAAGCTCGTGCGTGTCTTCGATCAGGCCCATCACCGCCAGGTCGATCTCATCGTTGAGCAGATGCTCCTGCACGGTGAAACGGTTGACCACATCCAGTGTCAGCTTGACGTCGGGGTTCTGCCGGTGAAAGGCGCCGAGCGCCGTCGGTACCACGTAGATACCCGCCGTGGTGCTGGCGGCGACCTTCACCATCCCTCGCCGCGCGCCGCTCAACTCCTCCAGCACGAGCTTCGTCTCGTCGAGCAGCGCGAAGATGCGGTCGCTATAGGTGAGCAGCTCACGTCCGGCATCGGTCAGGCGCAGCGTGCGCCCGCTCTTCTCGAAAAGCGGCAGCCCAATCGTTTTTTCGAGCGCCCGCACCTGGAGCGAGACGGCGGGCTGGCTCAGATAGAGCGCCTCGGCGGCGCGCGTGTAGCTGCGATGAAGGGCGACCGCCTGAAAAATCTGGAGCTGGTGAAGGTTGATAAGCACCGCTAAATCCTTCCTATAAAGGGATGACAATACATTTACTCGTATAAATCGGTTTCCAAAGATATTTTACTGGCAATTATGATGCCATTTCCAGTATGCTCTCCCTATCCGACGTTGCATGGACACACGGTGAGGCCCATGGCGCGGATCGCACGATGCTGTGCGCCCTGTCCGGGAGGACACTGGGAGGAGAATCATGAGCGATCAGCAGGCTCAGACACTGGCAAAAAGCTGGCTTCACGACGCCCGTTGGGATGGTATCACCCGGCCGTATACCGCGGACGACGTTGTACGATTACGCGGCTCTGTCACCATCGAATACACCCTCGCCCATATGGGAGCGGACCGCCTCTGGCAGCTGCTCCACTCTGAACCCTACATCGCCGCGCTTGGCGCGTTGACCGGCAATCAGGCGATGCAGCAGGTGAAGGCTGGACTCAAAGCGATTTACCTGAGCGGCTGGCAGGTCGCGGCGGACGCGAATCTGGCCGGGCAGATGTATCCCGACCAGAGTCTCTATCCCGCCAATAGCGTTCCCCAGGTCGTGCGCAAGATCAACCAGGCGCTGCAGCGCGCAGACCAGATTCACCACGCCGAGGGCAACGACGACACCTACTGGTTCGCGCCGATTGTCGCCGACGCCGAGGCAGGCTTCGGTGGCCCGCTCAACTGCTTTGAGCTAATGAAGGCGATGATCGAAGCGGGCGCGGCGGGCGTCCACTTCGAGGATCAGTTGGCCTCTGAGAAGAAGTGCGGCCACATGGGTGGCAAGGTGCTTATTCCAACACAGAACGCCGTGCGCAATCTGGTCGCCGCTCGCCTGGCGGCCGACGTGATGGGCGTGCCGACACTGGTGGTAGCCCGCACCGACGCCAACGGCGCGCACCTGATTATGAGCGACATTGACGAGTATGACCACGAGTTCCTGACCGGCGAGCGGACGCCGGAGGGCTTCTACCGCATGCGTGGCGGGCTGGACGCGGCGATTGCCCGTGGCCTGGCCTACGCCCCATACGCCGATCTGATCTGGTGCGAGACGGCTGAGCCGAACGTCGAGGAGGCGCGCCGCTTCGCCCGCGCCATTCACGCGAAGTTCCCAGGCAAGCTGCTGGCGTATAACTGCTCGCCATCGTTCAACTGGAAGAAGAAGCTGGACGAGGCCACCATCGCGTCCTTCCAGCGCGAGCTTGGAGCGATGGGCTACAAGTTCCAGTTCGTCACGCTGGCTGGCTTCCATGCGCTCAACCATAGCATGTTCGCGCTGGCGACCGGCTACCGGGATCGCGGAATGGCCGCCTATTCCGACTTGCAGCAGGCCGAGTTCGCCGCTGAGGCGCAGGGCTATAGCGCGACGCGCCACCAGCGCGAGGTCGGCACGGGCTACTTCGACGAGGTGGCGCAGGTCATCGCCAGCGGGCAATCTTCGACGACCGCTCTCACCGGCTCGACGGAGCTGGCACAGTTCGCGCATCATTAGTTGTGCAGTGCGAATCCGCCTCGGCAGCCCGCGTGTCCCTGGCGATACGCGGGCCATTGTCATGTTGCGAAGGATGAACACCCATGACGGCTGCTCACACATCCACATTTACCGACGGCATCGAGGTCATCGGCCCGATGGCGCCTGGCTACGACGAGATTCTTACCTCTGAGGCGATGGCCTTTGTGGGTAAGCTCAACCGCGCGTTCAACGCCCGCCGCCTTGCGCTGCTCGAACGGCGCGCCGAGCGACAGGAGGCGTTCGATGAGGGGCAGATGCCCGACTTTCTCCCCGAGACCGCCGAGGTGCGCTCGTCGGACTGGACCATCGCGCCGATTCCAGCGGACCTGCACGATCGCCGGGTAGAGATTACCGGCCCGGTTGACCGAAAGATGGTCATCAACGCGCTCAACTCCGGCGCGAAGGTCTTCATGGCCGACTTCGAGGACGCCAACGCGCCCACCTGGTCCAACCTGATCGAGGGCCACATCAACCTGCGCGACGCCATTCGCCGCGCCATAACCTTCAGCAGCCCGGATGGCAAAGAATACCGGCTGAACGAGCAGGTCGCGGTGCTCTTCGCCCGCCCGCGCGGCTGGCATCTGCCCGAAAAGCATGTCCTGCAAGACGGCGAGCCGATCTCCGGCAGCCTCTTCGACTTCGGCCTGTATGCCTTCCACAATGCCGCCGAATTGCTCGCGCGCGGCTCTGGTCCGTACTTCTATCTGCCCAAGCTAGAGAGCCATATCGAGGCGCGGCTCTGGAACGATGTCTTCACGCTGACGGAGCGGACGCTTGGCATCCCGGCAGGCTCGATCAAGGCGACCGTGCTGATCGAGACGCTGCCCGCTGCCTTCGAGATGGACGAGATTCTCTATGAGCTGCGCGAGCACTCCGCCGGGCTGAACTGCGGCCGCTGGGACTATATCTTCAGCGCGATCAAGAAGCGGCGCAACGACGCGGCGTTCATTCTGCCCGACCGCGCCCAGGTGACGATGACGACGCGCTTCATGCGCTCGTACACGCTCCTCTGCATCCAGACGTGTCATCGGCGTGGCGCACATGCGATGGGCGGAATGGCAGCCTTCATCCCGGTGAAATCCGATCCTGAGGTGAACGAGCGGGCGTTGGCGCAGGTGCGCGCCGACAAAGAGCGCGAGGCGACCGACGGCCACGACGGCACCTGGGTGGCGCATCCAGGGCTTGTACCCATCGCGACCGAAATCTTCGACCGGGTGATGCCCCAGCCGAACCAGATCGAGCGGTTGCGCGAGGACGTGCGCGTCTCGGCGGCTGACCTGCTGGTCGTGCCGGAGGGAACGATCACCGAGGCTGGGCTGCGCACGAACATCAGTGTCGGCATCCAGTATCTGGAGTCGTGGCTGCGGGGGCTAGGGTGCGTCCCGATCAACAATTTGATGGAAGACGCCGCCACCGCCGAGATTTCGCGGGCGCAGGTCTGGCAGTGGATTCGCCATCCGCGCGGCGTGCTCGATGACGGGCGCAAGGTGACGGTCGAGCTTTTCCGCGCGATCATGGGCGAGGAACTGGCGCGTATCGAAGAAACACTAGGCGCGGAAGAATTCGCCGGGCGGAAGTTCGCGCAGGCGAGCGCCATCTTCGACCAGATCACTACCGCCGACCAGTTTGTAGACTTCCTGACGCTGCCTGCATACCAGTATCTTCCGTAACGACAAAAAAGCTGCCCCTGTTCGAGTACGAGCACGGGCAGCCCATCCACCAGTGTATCGGCTAGAACTGATAGCGGACGACAATTGAGGCGACGGAATCGTCACTGCTGTAGGGACGGACTACCAGTGTGACCGTATCATGGCCATTCACGCCACGGGTTACTATGATTTGCTTGATATCGGTTGCGGTGTGGCCATCAGGGTCCTGGCCAGGGTACGGTTGCAGCCGTTGCCACGCACTTGTACCTGGCTTCCAGAGATACGGCGTATCGGTAATTGCTGGTTGAGCGAAAAAGAGGATCGACCCATCACTCAAGACAGTGACTGTACCAATTCCAAGCACTCCTGATCCTGCCCCAGATATATCTAAGCCACCAGCATCCAGAGCTCCAGACAGCGCAGGTGTCAACCGCCAGGTCGCGCCGCCATCTTCGCTGTAGTAGTAGCTGACATCATGCGCAGCGCCAGTGATATACGGTTGGTTCAGGTACAGCGTCTTTGCGTGCGTTTTACCAGGAGCCGCCAGAAGCGGCCAGCCAGACGAGCCTGGCACTCCAAACGTGCCAATGGATGGGTCAGGTATCGGCTTGGGCAGCAGCGGCCCTACGAGCTTCCAGTGCGCGCCAGCGTCGTCGCTACTCCAGATGGAGTACTCATGGTCGGTTAGCTGCCCACAACTCGTCTTCGAAGTCCATTCATAGATTGTCGTTCCGTCAGGAGCCAGGGTAAACTCGCACACGTTCACTCCATGAACCGTAACGCCACCATCAGCGATTTGCCAGGTGAGACCGCCATTTGCGCTTTTGAGCAGGTGTGTACAGGAGTCAGGGCTACAGTAGTCTTCGGCGTAGAGCAAGCCACCCTGTGCCCTCAGCTCGAGAGAAGCGAAACCAGGATTCAAAGCGGCTGGTATCGGAAGCGCCAGTTGCTGCCAGCTATCGCCACTATTCGTGCTGACATAGTTGTGTGCGCATCCAGCGTTTGGGAATAGATTGGATAGGTGTTCCGCGCAGGCGGACGATTGATCCCAGAAGGTCAGAAAAAGTGTTCTGGCATCGAGGGGGCTGACGCCCAGCATGGCGGACAGGCTACCGGCTGGAAGAACCGTCACTGGCAGGGTTTTCCACGTGTTGCCCCCATCTGTGGTACGACGCAGGCTCCCGCTCCCCCCAGCCTTGCTATCCCCTGGGTAACTCAGAACATATTCCACCTGGATATTGCTGGGGGCAGCGACGGAGAGCGTGGACATTCCCGCCTGACGTTTCACCGTCAGTTTATCAAGAGTTTGCCAGTTTCCGGGAGCAATTTTCTGTGTCGGCTGTGTCGGCTGTGTCGGCTGTGTCGGCCCAATTGGATTCTGGCCACGACCAGCCAGCCCCGCTTGCAAGACAATCGCTAGCAATACGACTATGGCGATAGCGACAAACGCGCCAGCAATCCATTCGCGCCTGCGTAGTGGACGCTGAGATGTCGGCGAAGCCTGGTACGACACCAGTGGGGCCAGTGCGCTTACCTCCATGTCCGATGCGGCTTCGTGAATGGCGGGAGCCATATGCTCGGCTCTCGCAACCAAGGTCTGCGCCAGCGCGGTGAGCTTTTCCGCTGAGGACGCCTGCCAAGCGTTACCATCATCGGTGAGACGCCGATAGAGTGACTGAAGTTCGGAGGGCAGCTCATTCAAGTCGTGCGTCTCGTGTGTCGCCTCCGAGTCGGGCAATGTATGATTCACATTATCCATGTGATATCTCCTCAGTGGGGTAAGACGGAGAGCCGTCCTGCTCCAGCGCGGTCAAATCCTGGCGGAGCAATTCGAGCGCCCGCCGAAGCCGTGTCCGCACTGTCGCCGCTGGCAGATCGAGCACTGAGCCGAGCGTCGTCGAGTCCATGCCCGCATAGAAGCGGAGCGCAACCACTCGCCGGAGGTCTATCGGTAACCGTGCAATGGCCTGCCGCAGATCTAGCGCATCTGCGCTTGCCAGCCCATTACTTTCGTCGCGCGCGGACAAAACGCCGTGAAAGGCGTCATCGAGCGGCTCATTCTGGCGGCGGGTCGTGCCGAAACGCCCCGATTGCCAGTTCCGACAGACATTGACGGTGATACGCAGCAGCCAGGTGTGCATCGCGCCGAAGTCGCGCAGGGCGGGAAAGTGTTGCCATGCGCGTAACAGCGCCTCCTGAGCGGCATCCTCGGCATCAGCCAGCCCCACAAGCGCGGCGGCGACACGCGCCATCGCACGGGTATGCGGCGCAACTAACGACGAGAATCGCTCGTACTGCTTCTCCATCTCCATGCATTACTCCTCTTCGCAGGTCGCCGGTTGCGCAACTCAATTCTATAGACAGAGCGACTCCCGCAAAGTGTTTGGTCCGTCTTGCCGACTCGCATCTCGCCTGGCACAATGAGTGCGGACATATCCCGCGAGCGTGGCTCCTCTACACATGGCGGCATATCGTAGCGCGCGTTTGGACAGGTATCGAGATGGCAGAGTTCCAATCACCCGATGCGGACCCAGAGACGAACCAATCCGAAGACGCTCAACTGACAGTAGAGGCGATGGCGCATGCTGGCCAGCGACGCCTCTGGACGAGACTCTGGCGGGCGGGTGGCATCGCCGAGCAGCCACTCACCACTCGCCAGAAGGTGTGGCGCGCTGGTGGTCTCGCGCTGACGCTTGCGCTGGTGGCGGTGCTCTTCGGGCAGAACCTCGCGTCGTTGGCGGGGAACGCATTGAATCGGGTGTTTCCGCCACCGCCTGGCCCTATAGCCACCTGCCTGCATGATGCGCAATGGTCGCCATCGGGCAATCGTCTGGCGGTGCTGGGCTACACCGGAAACTGCGGCGAGACGATGGAGCACATTGCTGGCGTGCTGGACATATATAACAGCACAGGCCAGCGGCGAATCCGTCAGATCGCGCTCGATACGTTGCTTGAGCCTGCTGAAACGAGGTTGGCGCATACCGTCGATACCGACCATATCGCTTTGGGGCAGGTTCTCTGGCTGAATGGTGAGAAGCAGCTTGCCATCACATTCTCCTTGCCACCGCGCACCGGCAGCGGCCAGACGACCACACAGCTCGGGATCATAGTGATTGACCCCAGCAGCGCGAATACCCACCCGAATGTGCAGTTCGAAGAGATCCTCAATCGCTATGGAACCTCGTATCCGATACCTGGAATCAGTCTCGTCTGGGATCTGTCTACGGGCCATACCCGCATGATCGCCAGCGCGACGCAATATTTCTACGAGAACGCGCTTCCGCTGGCCTATCAGTACGCGTGGGCGGAGCAGGGGATAGACCCCAGCAGGCAGGTAGCGGCGTCTGTTGGCAATCCGCAGGGGGACGAGTCGTTTGCGCTCTGGCAGGCAGGTTGGCTGACGGGCCTCTCGCCAACGGACGCCACGAATCCTGGTACCAACGGCGACGCGCATGTCTTCTTTCAGGCGAACTTCGCCGCCGCCTCACCCGATGGCCGCTTCGTGATGGCGCCTATCGCGATGCAGACGCTGGTCGCGCCACATCTCTCTGGACTAACCCCACCCCAGCCTGATAATCACGGCGCGCTCCCGATTCTGCTCGCACGCGACTTAGCTTTCCTGCGGATTCTTCAGAGCATTCCCACAAATACAGCAACCCAGCCAATTACTTATATAGCCTGGCGTCCTGATGGCAAACAGGTGGCAACTTTCAACCTCAAGAATGACCAGAAGGTGAACATCTACGACTGCGCCACGGGTCGGCTGCTCAAATCGGTGAGCGAGCCGCCGCAGCCGTCCACGTTCAGCGGAATCCTCAGCGCGTTACGCTGGTCTCCCGATGGCAA
>DASUHD010000116.1:0-7844 GCA_036273675.1 Ktedonobacterales bacterium
ATCCGCCTGGTCCTCTTGCCCATGGATGTAGCGCTTGCCACGGAAGTACGAGGCGATGGCCGCGACGATGCACATGCCCGCCGCGATGTAGAAGACGGCGTGCAGGCCCACCATGAACGGCGAGGCGATCAGGTTGGGGAAAAATTCCTTGCTGAGCAGCGCCGCCTGGCTGGATGCTGGCAGCGCATGCAACGCCGACGGTGGCAGTAGCGTACCCATCGGGTTGTAGCCCAGGAAGGCGGCGAAGAGCGCGGCGGTCGGCGGCAGATGCGAGATGGCGGTGGCAAGTGGCGCCGGGAGCCCCGCCTGCGAGAGTCCGTTATAGAGCGAGGAAGGCAGCGCCGCGGCCAGCCCGGCCGTCACGATGCTGAAGAAGACGCCGATGCTCAAGAGCGACGCCGCGTTCTGGAAGGTCGCGCGCATCCCCGACGCCACGCCGCGATGCTCGGGCGGGACACTGTTCATGATCGCGGTGGTATTGGGCGCGGCGAACATGCCCAGGCCGAGGCCGAGCAGCAGCAGCAGCGGCGCGAAGACGGCATAGGAGAAGTCGGCAGGCAGAACCGTCAGCCCCAGGAAGCCGAGAGCAGTCAACACCATGCCAAGCGTCGCGAAGAAGCGCGAGCCGAAGCGGTCCGAGAGGATGCCGCTGATTGGCCCCATGACGATGAAGCCCACCATCAGCGGAATCATATAGATGCCCGCCCACAGCGGTGTCACCTCGAAGCTGTAGCCGTGCAGCGGCAGCCAGATGCCCTGCAGCCAGATGACGATCATGAACTGCAAGCCACCCTGCGCCAGCGCCGAGAGAAAGACACTCAGGTTGCCGAACGAGAACATGCGAATGCGAAACAATTCCAGCCGGAACATCGGGTGGTCGCTACGCAGCTCGATCCAGATAAAGAGCAGGAGCAGCAGAATCCCCACCACAATCGCCGCAATGACGCCGGGATTGCCCCAGCCCATCGGCGAGTCGCCATATGGCTCGATGCCATAGGTGATGCCAAGCAGCAGGATCGTCAGCCCTAGCGCGAAGGTCACGTTGCCTGGCCAGTCTATGCGCTGGTTGCCGCGAATCGTCGCCGTCTCGCGCAGCATCAGGAAGGCCCAGACGGTGCCAAAGATGCCAATCGGCACGCTAATCAGAAAGACCATGCGCCAGTTAATCGTGGCAAGAATGCCACCGAGAATTAGGCCCGCGAGCGAGCCGACAATGGCCGCCACCTGATTGATGCCCATCGCCATGCCGCGCTGGCGCGCCGGAAAAGCGTCAATCAAAATGGCGGTGCTATTGGCGAAGAGGAAGCCCGCGCCGACGCCCTGCACCAGCCGGAAGATAATCATCTCCAATGCGCCGTTATTTCCCTGACTGGGTGTCAGAAAGAGCAGGACACTACCGAGCGTAAAGACGGCGAAGCCCAGATTGTAGAGTTTGACGCGGCCAAAGATGTCGGAGATGCGCCCGAAGGTGACGAGCAGCGTCGCGGTGACCACCATATAGCCGAGCAGTAGCCAGAGAAAGTAGTTGGTCTCGCCCGGCGCCAGCGGATTGATGCCGATGCCGGTGAAGATGGCGGGCATGGCGATCAGAATGATGCTGGAGTTGACCGTCGCCATCAGCACGCCGAGCGTGGTATTGGAAAGTGCGATCCACTTGTAATTCTTGCCGAGTGGCGTCTCCTGCCGTCGCAGAGCTATTTTCCCTGCTATATCTCGCGCGGCGCTACTCTTCGAAGTTCGATCAACCGTCATAGCGATGAGTGCTCTCTTCCCGAAAATATGGAAGTCGTGCCGGGAGAGTGGAGAGTGGCACGACAGCGGGTGGCTTTGTGATGAGCCTGTGAGATCCGCAATCCAGTATAGTATGACGTTGCCGTTTACGTCAATGTTGATATCGCGCGCCGCGCTCAAGACCCGGCATGACGCTACGTATTGTTGCCCATAGTTGTATTGACGAGAATGCGTAGCGCCGCTATACTGACCCGGTTGATACATCCGCACGAGGTGAGCGGCTTGCTCGCTCGTGCCGTAGAGGAGGAAGACTCATGCGCGGAGGTGGCTACGGCCTTATTGTCATTGCTGTTCTTATCGGTATCTTCGCGGTGGTGAATCACTATGTGCTGAAGATGAACCCTGTTGCCCACTTCAGCACGATTGTTGTGGTCGTCGGCGCAGTGATAGGCGTCGTCGGCCTGATCATGGCCTTCATGGGCGGGCGCTCCACCGCGGCGGCATAATCGCGCCACAGATCTGCTGGCGAGGCAGACCTATACCGTTCTCGCACAGAGGGTGCGTGCTAGTCTCGGTGAGAGTGGCCGCACCCTTTGGTTTGCGGTCTATTCCAACCTCACCTATTTCCCCGACCCTGCCAGACAACGGGTCGTTGTGCGTATAATATCCAGCGACGACACCGTTTATCTGTAGCGCCGCGCATCGGGCAGGAGGAGGCGATATGCCGCTCGCAGGCAATCTGCGCCAGGCGTCCCTTCTCAATATCCTCAGAACGATTGCCCTCGAACAGCGCGATGGCTGCCTCACACTGACACGCGGCCATCTGCGCGCCGAGATTTACTTCCGGCGTGGCCAGTGGCTGGCGGCGGAGCGAGTGCCGGTTGGCCCGCCGCTGACTGAGCAATTCGTCGCCATGGGCTATATGTCGCCAGACCAAATCGAGGAAGTGATTCTGGTGCCGTTCGATGAGGCCGCCGTGCTGCCCGATGGTCAGATCGTTCAGGCGCTCATGGCCGACGGGCTGCTCACGCGCGAGCAATTGCAGTACTGGGCGATGAGCGACGCCATAGCGCTCGTCAATGCGGTTCTCAGCTGGCCCGACGGCGATTTCTCCTTTGTCGATGGCATCCACCCGCCGCAGGAACTGGTGCTGGTCTCGATCCCCATCGAGAACATCGTGGCATCGCTTGGGCCAGTCGATCAGGCGCCAGCCGCGCAGCATACCGGCCAGAACCCCGCCACCATCGCTCTACGCCCCGATACAGTGCTGACGTTCGCTGATATCCCGGACACGGGCCAGACAGTAGAAATCTCGCAGGAAGAGTGGATGGTGCTGGCACAGATAGACGGCGCGAATCCGCTCGGCGTGATCGCGGCAACGCTTCAGATGGACGCGCGGCGGCTGGTGGATATCGCCCATCACCTGCTGGGCCGTGGCCTGCTGGCGCCAGCCGCGCCGCCGTCTCCGTATGGTTGACCTCACCCCCACGGCAGCGCGTCGTTGAGCAACAGCGCCGGGACCATCTCGCCCTCGGCGACGACACCCTCGCCCTCCGCAATCACCAGATAGGCGGATGCCCCCTGGAGCGACGAGATCAGGTGCGAGTCCTGGCGACCAGTCTGGCGCGCTTCGAGGATGCCCTCATGCGACGAGAGCCGCACACGCACGAAATGTCGGCGGTCACCGCGCTCAATAGTGCTCCCAATCAGTTGCGCCTGCACCATGGGCCGCTCGACCTGGGCGCAGCCGAGCATACGGCGGATGGCGGGTCGCCCGAATAGCTCGAAGGTGACGGCGGCGGAGGCGGGATTGCCAGGCAGGCCCAGCAGCGGCGTCTCGCCAAGCAGACCGAAGGCCAATGGCTTGCCCGGCTTCATGCGCACGCGCCAGAAGTCGATATTGCCCTGCTCCGCCAGAATCTGCTTGACAAGGTCATAGTCGCCAACGGAGACGCCGCCCGAGGTCAGGATGAGGTCGGCGGTGCGCGCCTGATCGAGCTTCGTGCGAATCTCGTCGGCGCGGTCGCGCGCGATGCCGAGCGGGATCGGTTCCCCTCCGGCGCGCAGGACCGCCGCGATCAAGTAGGGCGAGTTGGTCTCGCGAATCTGCCCAGGTTGGGGCGTCTCGCCAAGCGGCGCAAGCTCGTCGCCAGTGGCGAGAATGGCGACCCGTGGACGGCGCGTCACCCGCGCCGGATGGATGCCCGCCGCCGCCAGTAGTGCAATCTCCGCCGGGCCAAGCGGTGTACCCGCGGCCATCAGGCGCATGCCTGGGCGAATATCACCGCCCGCCGGTCGTATATTATTGCCAATGGCAACCGCCTGGCGCACCGTCACCATGCCATCGGTGACCTCGGTCAACTCCTGTTGCAGCACCGCGTCGGCGCCGTCAGGTACGGGCGCGCCCGTCAAGATGCGCACCGCCTCTCCCGGCGCCACGATGCCCGCGTAGACGCGTCCTGCGGGGACCTCGCCCGCCAGCCGTAGCGAGACGGGCGCCTCGGTGGTGGCGCTCCGGGTATCTTCCGCGCGCAGGGCATAGCCATCCATCGCGGAGTTGATGAATGGCGGCGTCTCGTCGTGCGCGATGGCGTCCTCAGCCAGGATGCGGTCGAGCGCAGTGGTGAGCGGGATCGCCTCGGCGGGCAGCGGCGCGTGTGGCGCGATAGCCGCCAGGATGCGCGCGCGCGCTTCTTCTACGGTCAGCATGGCAGTGTCCTTCTCGCGGAGGGTTTCTCAGCATACACCTACTACTATACCGCGCCGGAAGGAAGCGTCCCAGGCGTCAGGCGCTATAGACCGCGAAGTTGGCGAACGACGCCTCGACGCCGTTGTCAGGGGTGAGCACGCCCGCGCGCCCAGTCAGCGCCACACCGTCGGGGATCTGCGCCTGGAAGATAAATGCGCCGTTGGCGAAGAGTGTCAGCGTCTTCGTGGTGGGGTCCACCAGCACGGCAAGCGTGTTGATCTGTCCGTCGCCGGTCTTGAGCGATGGGACGCCGCCGCCGTTGAGAAAGACCAGTCCGGTCTCTGGCTGCTGCAACCAGATCTCGAAGCGCCCGCTGGAGGTGATCAGATAGGAGTAATAGGTGTCGCCCTTCTGCGTCGTCGATGCGAGGAAGCGCATGCCCGCGTGATCGCCCGCCGCGCCCTTGACTAGCGAGACATCGACGCTGGAGACATATGCGCCCTTCGGCATCGGCGCGCTGGTGGGCATATCGGCGAAGAGCGGCGTCTTTGCCGCATTGAGCAGGTGCAGCCGATGGTCTGTGCCGAAAAAGACGCTCTTGCCATTGACTGTCCACGCCGCTGGATTGCCGGTAAGCGTATCCAGGTAGACCGGCTTGCTACCGAGCGCGGCGCGCAGTTGCGACTCCGCCTGGCTCTGCGGGCCGGGCGATGGGCTGCTTCTGACGATGGGCGTGTTCTTGGCGCCAGTGGCGCCCGAAGAATCGAGCCGCGCGCGCAGATTGCCGATGCCCGTGATGAGAAGCAGCAAGGCGACCACGCCGACGAGCAGCAGCCCCGTGATGAGTGTCGCCCTTCGTCGGAGTACGCTCGGCGTATCATCATCGTCCCAGGAATCGTCGACCTTTGGCCCCTCCGACACATGCAGCATCCGCTGGATGCGCGAGCGCTGTGGCGCATTCGCATTGGCGACGACTGGCCGCCTGCCGCTTCGCGCAGCCGGTGGCGCTGGGGCAGCCGAGAAGCTCATCTGCGCCAGGGTCCGTTTTGTCGGCCTCTCTGGCGTATCTTCATCCCAGTCCGCGGTGGCGCCTCTGGCTGACCTCGCCATGCTTCCCCCGCCAGACACGGCGTCGCTCGCCGAGAGCGCGTCATCGAGCGCGCGAGCGAATTCGACGGCATTGACGAATCGCTGTTTTGGCAGCGGCGCCAGCGCGTGGAGCAGCACGGCGTCCAGTGTGTCGTCCAGCGCCGGATTGAGTCGTGAGGGCGGGATGATTGCCCGGGGCGAGTTGCCGCTCAAGACGCGCTGCGCCTCCGCCGAGACTGGCCGGATGCCTGTCAGCAGATAGTAGGCGAGCGCGGCGAGGCCATACTGGTCAGACGCAGGCGCTGGGTCACCCTGTAGCTGCTCCGGCGCGACCCACGCGAGTTGCTCGACGGCCCATTCCGGCGGCACCGGCCCCGGATGGAGCAGCGAGGCGATGGCGGCCTGGGCGAGAAAGGCGTGGCCAAAATCGCTGATGGCGACGATGGGTGAGCCATCGGCGGCCGTGCGCATGAACAGGTTGGTCGGTTTGAGGTCACCGTGTGTCAGCCCCTGCGCATGGATATCGGCGAGAGTGCTGGCGACCTGCGCGATGATGCTGGTGACGACGGTGGGGCGCAATGGCAGTGTCACACTGGACTGGCTGCTGTTGAGGGTGTCGCCGAGGGAGCCGCCGTGGGCAAACGCCATCACGATGGCCAGGTCGTTGCCCTCGATCGCGTTGTTGTAGCACGGCAGAATATGGGGATGTTTTAGCGACGCCGCCAGTTGCGTCTGGCGCATCAGCTCCTGCGCGACCGGCTCGCTCCGGGCATCACGATAGACCTTGACGGCGACCTGCCCAGAGACCGGCCCATCGAGCGGCGACTCCGCAAGATAGACCTCGCCTGCTCCGCCGCGTCCTAGCAGCCGTAACAGCCGATAGCCATCGAAGGAGACGCCTTCCAGTGTCACATCATCCTCCGCCTGTTTTCGTGTTTGTCAGGCGCGCAACCCCAACCATCGACGCGGGCGCTCGCGCACCGCCAGTATCAAATGCCGCCCGTCAGGACGTCAAGCGGAGGGGACGATGCGCCTAGAGGGCAGCCCCTCTCCTGTTCAGAGAGAGGGGAACCAGATTCGCCTCTGACCGCCTCCAGCCGCCAACTGCTATACTATGGCTAACGCGGGCGCTACAGCGTCTGCCGCCATTATCCATCATCAACTTGCCATACACTATCAAGGAGCCAGCTGTGGAACTCTCGCGCCGCCTGCAAAGCCTGCCGCCGTATCACTTCGCCGCCTACGCCCGCAAGATCGCCGAGAAGCGCGCATCAGGCGTGGATGTCATCAGCCTCTCGATGGGCGATCCCGACCTGCCGACGCCGCACGAAGTACTCGACGCGCTGACCACCGCCGCGCACGTCCCGGCTAACCAGCGCTATCCCGAATACGCGGGGATGCCTGAGCTACGCCAGGCATACGCCGACTGGTTCGGTCGCCGCTTCGGAGTCACGCTCGATCCCGCGCGCGAGGTGCTGCCGCTGATTGGCTCGAAGGAGGGGCTGGCCCATCTGCCCGCCGTCGTCATGAACGAGGGCGATGTCGCGTTGCTGCCCAACCCCAACTATCCGGTGGCGGCGACGGCGGTGGCGATGATCGGCGGCGTGGCGCACGAGTTGCCACTCTCCGAGGAAAACGGCTGGCTGCCCGACCTGAACGCCATCCCCGCAGAGACGCTCAGCCGCGCTCGCACGCTCTGGCTGAACTATCCCAACAACCCGACCGGAGCCACCGCGCCGCGCGCATTCTTCGAGGAGGCGATACGCTTCGCCCACGAACACGGGCTGCTGCTGATTCATGACATGGCCTATGCTGAGGTCTGTTTCGACGGCGCGCGGCCCATGAGCGTGTTGGAGGTTGACGGTGCGAAGGATGTGGCCGTCGAGCTACACTCGCTCTCGAAGGCGTACAACATGGCGGGCTTCCGCATCGGCGCGCTGGTGGGCAATGCCACCGTCGTCGAGGGGCTGACGCGGCTCAAGAGCAACATCGATACGGGCATCTTCAAGCCGATTCAGATCGCAGCGATTCGCGCGCTTGCCCTGCCGCCGGAGTGGGTGGCGGAGCGCAACGCCATCTACCAGCGGCGGCGCGATCGCGTCGTGGCCGCGTGCCAGCGCATCGGCCTGCGGGTGGCGACACCGGAGGCGGGCCTCTACGTCTGGCCGCGCATCCCGGCGGGCCGCACCTCCACCGAGTTCGCCTACGATCTGCTCGATCACGCGGGCATCGCCGTCACCCCCGGCACAAACTTCGGCTCGAACGGCGAGGGCTACGTGCGCATCTCGCTCACCGTCGCCGACGACCGCCTCGACGAGGCGATGGCGCGGCTGGA
>DASUHD010000117.1:0-30389 GCA_036273675.1 Ktedonobacterales bacterium
AGCCGGAGAGTGTCGGCACGCCCAGCTTGCCCGCCACCGAGCTCAGAAGCACGATCTGGCCGCCGCCCTGCGCGCGCATCGTCGGCACGACCGCCTGGACGCAGTTGTAGACGCCCATCACGTTCACAGTCAGCATCTGGCGCATGTCAGCTGAAGAGAGATCCTCGATCCGTCCGCCGCGCCCGATGCCCGCGCTCGCCACCAGCAACTCGATCCGCCCGGTCAGCTCCAGCGCCGCCTGCATCAGCGTGCGCACCTGCGCGTCATCCGTCACATCCGTCGTTACCGTGGCGACCCGCGGCACCGCATCAGACGCCTCGCCGCGCACCTGTTCTGCCGCCGCCCGCAAGCCGTCCGCGTTGATATCAGCCAGCACGACATGCGCGCCCTGCGCGTGAAGCGCCCGCGCCGTCGCCAGCCCGATGCCGCTCGCCCCGCCGGTGATCACCGCCACCGCGCCATTGAAATCCTCGATTGCCATCGTTACTCCACTCCTGATCAGGCTGGACTACTGGCCGTATTGTCGCAGCAGGGACCGCGCAATCGCTCGCTTGTGGACCTCGTCCGGGCCGTCCGCCAGCCGCAGCGTGCGCCCGCCCGCGTACATCCCCGCCAGCGGGAAGTCGTCGCTGACGCCCGCCCCGCCGAACGCCTGGATGGCACGGTCGGCCACGCGCGTCATCACGCTTGGCGCGACCACCTTGATCATCGCGATCTCGTTCTGCGCCGCCTTCTTGCCAACGGTGTCGATCATCCACGCCGCCTTCAGCGTCAGCAGTCGCGCCTGCTCGATCTCGATGGCCGACGCGGCGATCCATTCCTGGATGACGCCCTGCTGGGCCAGCGGCTTGCCAAAGGCGACGCGCTCCGAGACGCGCGCGCACATCAGCTCCAACGCTCGCTGCGCTGCGCCGATGCAGCGCATGCAGTGGTGAATGCGTCCCGGCCCCAACCGCGCCTCAGCTATCGCGAAGCCGTCGCCCTCGCCGCCCAGGATGTTGCTCGCAGGAACACGCACACCCTCGAACGTCACCTCGCAGTGGCTCTCGTTCTCGATGTATCCAAAGACCGGCAGATTGCGCACCACGGTGACACCCGGCGTCTCCACCGGCACGAGAACCATGCTCTGCTGGCGGTGCCGGTCGGGCGAGTCGGGCGCGGTCTTGCCCATCACGATCAGGATCTTGCAGCGTGGCCGCATCGCCCCCGAAATCCACCACTTACGCCCGTCAAGGACGTACTCGTCGCCCTCGCGGCGGATGGTGAGCTGGATGTTGGTGGCGTCCGAACTGGCGACCTCCGGCTCGGTCATCGCGAAGGCGGAGCGTATCTCGCCGTCCAACAGTGGCTGTAGCCAGTCGCGCTTCTGGTCGGGCGTGCCAAACTGCGCCATGATCTCCATGTTGCCGGTATCGGGCGCGCTACAGTTGAAGACCTCCGGCGCCCAGGGGACCCGCCCGGTAATCTCGGCCAGCGGTGCGTACTCCTGATTGGTCAGCCCGGCGCCATGCTCGTTATCGGGCAGGAAAAGGTTCCAGAGTCCCTCGGCCCGCGCCTTTGCCTTCAGCTCATCGACGATCTCGGCATGGTGAAACGGATTGCCCGAGGCGGCGATCTGCTCGTGGTAGGTGCGCTCGTTCGGGTAGACGTAGCGCTCCATGAAGTCGTTCATGCGGGCGCGCAGCTCGTTGACCTTCTCGCTATAGGCGAAATCCATCGGAATCCTCCTCCTCGCACGGCTGCCCTATTATGACCACGAAGCCTCACACACATCATACGCCGAACAGTGTTTACACAACAGACGCCCCGACGTGTGAACCACCGGGGCGTCCATGGGTAGCTCCCCTCCCGGCCGTCGGCAACGCCTCTGGCTCCCCCTCTCCTCGTGGGGGGCTGGCGCGCGAGGCGTGAGCCTCGGAGCACGCGACAAGCGTGCGTAGCGCCAGCGGCCCGCAGGGCGGGGGCTGGGGGTGAGGTCAGCTAACTTAGAAGTTCGACTTGGCCGCGCACGTGCCGACGAAGTCGCCACTCAGATTCTTGAAGTTATTCGGAATCGTCGTGTCGATGCCGTAGACACTGTTGTCGCGGGTAGGAACGCGCTGGTTGGGTGACGAGCCATACTGCGCGTTGGCGCCGAACAGCCCACCCAGGTCCACCGTACCCAGTTCATTGAAGGCTTTCAGCAGGCCATCACGAGTCAGGTCGCCGTTGGCGATAGCCTTCTTCAGGATCGCGTAGGTGACCTTGGCCTCGGCGTAGCCGAACTGGAAGTAGCCGTCAGGCTGCTGGCTCGGAGCATACTTGGCGATGTTATCCAGCATCTCCTTCATGCCCGGCTGGCTCGTGTCGCCCCAGGTTGCCCCCTGTGCCACGACCCACACGCCCTTCTGAAACACTGGGAGGAGTTTCGGAGCCGCAGCCAACAGCACATTTGCCCATGCCGGGCTATTCAAGATCCACTGCGGGAAGTAGTTCATTGCGGCCGCTGTGCCAATAATGCCGGCCGCAGCTCCTGGGATGGCAGTCAGCACGACGAACTGCGCGCCTGCTTGTTTCATCTTGGTGACCTGTGCCACAAACGAGGTGTCGGTTGCCTCATAGGTCGCCTGAGCCACATTATTCAGATTGCTGTAGCAACCCATGGCCTCATTATAGCCGGTGAGGCCATCCTGACCATACGCATCATCCTGGGATATGATACCTACCTTGGGATTCGTCACACCCAGCTGCGTGGCCACTTTGGTCGCATACTCAAGGCCGTTCTCGACCTGCAGCCGATACGGCGTGCCGATCATGACCATGAACTGCTGGCGCGCCAGAATCGAGTCCAGCGAGGCGGCGGAAACCAGCATCTTATCGCGCTCAGACAGGCTCACGATAGCCTGTGTGGTCGGCGAGCCAAGGCTCTCGGCCAGCATCAACACCTGATTGTGAATCTGATTATAGAGTTGGACCTGAAGCTGCGGATTGTACTGTGAGTCCTTCTCGACCAGATTGATCTTGTAGCCGTCGATGCCACCGCTGGCGTTGACGGCGTCGAAGTAGGTCTCGATGCCCTTGGTCAGCGGAATGCCGATGGGGGTCGCAACCGGCCCGGACAGCGGTGTAAGAACACCGAGATCGATCGTCTTCTTGGCCGTGTCAACACCGGGTCCAGCTTTGATCCCGCCGCCACCAGAGGTACTGCAGGCCGAGAGAAATGTGCCAAGAACGACAAGGACGGTCAACACGCCCAGCAGATAGCCACGCACGCGCCGTGACAGATGAAGCGCCATGAGTTCCCCCTCTCGAAGACAGATGAACGGTGACGGATGCTCGGTGGGTCGAACACCGTCTACTCGCGAGCAACGCGCATTAGACGGGCGGTTGAGGCGCGTCTGGGCGTTGCGCAAGATCCAAGCGCTCGACGTCGAGCTGGAATGTGTGCTCCGATGAGGCCGTCGTGGCCGGCTCACCTCCTTTGCGTCGCGCTTCAAAGCGCTGGATGGCCGCACGGAACCGGCGGATAAGGCCAATGATGCCCGCCGGCTCGTACAACAGGAAGACAATAATCAGCAGCCCGTAGAGAATCGCGCTCAGGTCACCGCTCGAAAGGCCAGTGGAACTGGCGCTTTGCGGCAGCAATTGTAAACTGTCGAGCGCGGTCGGCACGGCGAAGACGAAGGCCGCCCCCAGAATGGAGCCCCAGACGCTGGCGACACCACCAATCAGGATAGCGGCGACAAACTCGATGGAGAAGACCAGGTTCCACGTTCCGGGCGTGGCGATGCCAGAGAGCGAAGCGTAGAGCGCGCCCGCGATACCTGCCAGGAAGGACGAGAGAATAAAGGCGCCCATCTTCGCCTCGAACAGATTGATACCCATGATCGAGGCGGCGACCTCGTTATCCCGCACCGCCTGCCAGGCCCGCCCAATCCGCGTGCGCGCCACATTGCCCACGAAGATCGCCGCGACCGCCAGTAGCGGCAGCAAGAGCAGGAAAAACCACTGGTTCGTCGTCAGGTCGAGCCCCAGAACCGTGGTAGGACTGGCAAACGAGAAGTCGCCAAAGCCCGGGGCCGGGAAATTATAACGGCCCTGCGTGCCACCCGTGATGGGCTTCAAGTTGAGGAACAGATACTGGCCAATGAAGATCAGCGCCAGTGTGACGATGCCCAGGTAGAAGCCTTTGAGGCGGAGCGCCGTCGGGCCGATCAGCGCGCCGATCAGCGCCGAGACGATACCGGCGGCGGGCAGCCAGATCAGGAACGAGAGACCCAGCCCGGATGGGTCGCCGGGAAACAGCGGTGGCCCTCCACCCAGCCAGCCCGCTGTGTAGGCGCCGACACCCATGAAGAAGGCAATGCCCAGCGAGACCTGCCCCGCGTAACCTGAGAGCACGTTCAGGCCGAGCGCCGCGATAGCCGCGACCATGGCGAAATCGAGGGCCGAGACCCAGCCATCACCGCCGAAGAGGAATATCAGCGCCAGCAGGATGATGCCGATCAGCAGCAGCGCGCGATTCCGCGAGGAGCGCAGCAGCCCCCCGCGCGCGGCGCCTGGCGTTGGCGGCGGATTGGTGGCAGCCGTGGGCGCGCTCATATCCGCTCCACCTTTCGGGTGCCGAAAAGCCCGTAGGGACGGATCAGCAGGACGAGAATCATGACGAGGTAGGGCGCGATGAGATGAAAATTGTTGCCAAGAAAGCTGCTCGACTCGTAGCCCTGCGTTAGCATGTAGACCAGCCCGATGATGATGCCGCCGACAACCGCGCCGGGGATTGAGTCCAGCCCACCGAGGATGATCGCTGGGAAGGCCACCAGCGCCGCCTGGCCAAGTGTGACGTCGAAGGCGGGATTGCCCGCCCCTGCCGAGAGAAAGATACCACCGATGGTCGCGATGGCTCCCGAGATACCCCACGCCAGCGCGTAGACCGTCGAGATCTTGATGCCCATCGCCCGCGCCGCCTCCTGGTCGATAGCCGTGGCGCGCATCGCCAGCCCATAGCGCGTGAAGCGCAGGAAGGCATAGAGCGCCGCGCAGATCAGAGCAGTCACGACGATGCTGGCGATGGCATTGGCGGTGAACGTAACGCCGCCGATGGTGACGGCGCTCAAGGGGTCGAATGGCACTGGTGATGCTAGGTTCTTCCCGCCCACAAGAATCGTGACCGCCGTCAGCAACAGGACATCGAGGCCGATAGTGACCATAATGATGGTGAAGGGTGGCCGCCCGATCATGCGCCGCAAGACAACCCGCTCGAAGATCACGCCGATCAGCGCGGTGAGCGCCATGCCGATCAGCAGCGCCGGGAAGAAGCCGAGCCGCCAGGTGAACATCGCCGTCGAGACGACGAACGTTCCCACCAGCAGAAACTCGCCCTGCGCGAAGTTGATGACTTCGCTGGCCTTGAAGATAATCGTGAAGCCCAGCGCGATCAGGGCATAGTCACATCCGAGTGCGAGGCCTGAAAACACTAGCTGGATGAATGTCGTCATTGCCACTCCTGCTCGCCGCGTCTGGCCCGCGGCTGGCCCCACGTTGCCTTGCCTGCTTGCCTTGCTCGCTCAGCCGTCCGAGTCTGTCCTTGCCTCCCCGCCCGCGGGCGCCTTCTCCGCCAGCTCCTCACCAAGATAGGCTTTGATGACCTCGGGGTTAGCCTGCACCTCCGCGGGCGCTCCCCGCGCGATGACGCGCCCGAAGTCCAGCACCAGCACACGGTCGGCAATGCCCATCACCATCGCCATATCGTGCTCGACCAGGATTTGCGTGATGCCAAGCTGCTGCTGGATGTCGAGCATCACCGCCGCCAGGTCGTGACTCTCTTCGAGGCTCATGCCCGCCACTGGCTCGTCCAGCAGCAGGAGGCGTGGCTGCGCCGCCAGCGCCCGCGCCAGATCGGCCCGCTTTTGCAGGCCAAACGGCAGGCTGCCCAATGGCCGGTCCTGGAAACGCTCCAGCCCCAGCAGCGCGAGCAGACGCTGGCAATACGCCCGGTTCTCGCGCTCCTCCGCCGACGCCATGCCGAGGTACAACCCGCCGCGCAGAATGCCGCTACGCATGCGGCTGTGCCGCCCCAGCAGCAGATAGTCCATGACGGTGGTGTGAGGGAACTGGCCGAGATTCTGGAAGGTGCGCGCGATGCCCGCGCTCGCGATCTGGTCGGTCCGCAGGCGCAGGAGGTTGCGTCCCTCGAAGCTCACCTCGCCAGCCACCGGACGGTAGACACGCGAGAGCACGTTGAAGAGCGAGGTCTTGCCCGCGCCATTCGGCCCGATGATCGCGAATAGCTCGCCGGGCCGCACGTCGAAGCTAACATCTGAGAGCGCCGTCAGGCCAGCGAAGCGCACGGTAATGCCGTATACGGAGAGGATCGGCGATTGCGGCTGAGTTGATGTGTTCGATACGTTTGATGCGCTCATAACGCCCACCTCCTCTCTGGCCGTCGTTGGCGCAGCGTGGCGAAGTCGGCGCGCCCACCCTCCTCATGCAGTCCCAGGTAAAAGGTGCGCACGCTCTCGTCGCGCAACAGCTCTGCCGCGCTCTGGTCGAGCACGACCTGCCCGGTCTCCAGCACATAGCCGTGGGTCGCGTGGGCCAGCGCCATCTGCGCGTTCTGTTCCACCAGCAAGACCGCGGTGCCACCGGCGCTAATCTCGCCGATAATGTTGCCGATCTGCTGCACCATCACTGGCGCCAGCCCGAGCGACGGCTCGTCGAGCAGCAACAGCCGGGGATTGGCCATCAGCGCGCGCCCAATGGCGAGCATCTGCTGCTCGCCGCCGGAGAGATAGCCCGCAGCGCTCCGGCGGCGCTCGCGTAGAATGGGGAAAAGCTCCATCACGCGGTCGTAGCTCCGGCGCGTCGCGGCGGCGTCTCGCGAGGCGAATGCCCCCGCGCGCAGATTCTCCTCCACCGAGAGCGAGCCGAAGAGCCGACGGCCCTCCAGCACCTGCGCGATGCCCATACGCACGATGCGCGTGGCCTCCAATGAGGTGATCGGCTGGCCGTCGAACTCCACCGAGCCGTGGGTGATGCGACCGCCCTGGGTCCGCAGCAGGCCGGAGATCGCCCGCAGGATGCTTGTCTTGCCCGCGCCATTCGCGCCCAGCAGGGCTACCACCCCGCGTTCGGGCGCCTCCAGCGTCACCCCGCGCACCGCCTTGATAACGCCCTGGTAGGTCACCTCAAGCTCCCGGACGACCAGCATCTAGGCTACCTCCCGCTGACTCAGCTGTTAGTAAGTGATTATGTGATCGTGCGGTTCACGGCATGAATGCCGCGGCTCATCAAGCATTGCCCCCCATTCGCTACCAGGCTCCGGCGACGCACTGAACTACTCAGCCCATTCGCCAACCTTGACATGCCCTTTGAAGAGATTGCGCGCAATGATGAACCGCTGAATCTCGTCAGTGCCATCGAAGATACGGAAGACGCGCATCTCGCGATACCAACGCTCGATAGGCAGTTCGCGGGTATAGCCCATACCGCCGTGTATCTGAAGCATGCGGTCCACGACGCGGTTCGCCATATTCGCGCCGTAGAGCTTCGCCATCGCGGCCTGATGGCGGTTATCCTGACCACGATCTGCGAGCCAGGCCGCCCGCAGTGTGATCCATTTTGTCGCCTCGATCTCCACCGCCGAGTCGGCAATCATCCACTGGATTGCCTGCCGGTCCGCCAGCGGCTGCCCGAAGGTGACGCGGTTCTTCGCGTGCTCGATGGACATCTCCATCATCCGCTCGCACGCCCCCACCGCCCGCGCGGGGATGGCCCACCGCGCCGCGCCAATCCACTGCATCGCCGTATCAAATCCGTGGCCGACCTCGCCGAGAACATTCTCTTCGGGGACGCGCACATCCTCAAAGATCAGCGCCGCTGGATCCCACGCCCCCATGGTAGCTATACGTTCGGAACGCCACCCCATCTCACGATCTACCAGAAAACACGTGATGCCGCCATGCGGCCCCGCCTCCTTATCGGTGACGGCGAAGACCATCGTGAAGTCGGCCTCGTTGCCGTTGGTGATAAAGATCTTCTCGCCGTTCAACACCCACTCGTGGCCGTCCTTCACCGCCGACATGCGAATGTTGCCCGCGTCCGACCCGGCGCCCGGCTCGGTAAGCGCGAAGCACGAGCGGCGCGTACCCTCGATGGTCGGCAGCAAGTAGCGGTGTTTCTGCTCGTCATTGCAGGCATAGAGGATATTATCAGCGGAGCCGCCAAAGCCGAACGGCACGAACGTCCGCCCCAGTTCGATCAGCGTCAGGCAGGTGGCGACCGAGCCAAGGTTCGCCCCGCCATACTCCTCCGGTGTGTTGATGCCCCAGAAGCCCAGATCGCGCGCCTTCGTCTGTAACGCGCTCAGCTGCTCCGGCTCCAAGCCTCGACGCCCCTCGCGCTCGTTGCGCAGCACGTCACCTTCCAGCGGCATCAACTCGCGCCGCACGAAGTCGCGCACCGTCTGTTGAATGAGTTTCTCTTCGGGAGCCAGCGTGAAGTCCATTGTCACCCTCCACGAATAACGACAGGTCGCCTCGCCATGCTGGCGCCCTGCCTGGCAATTGCTCTGAATCGCGATGGCGTGTACGAATGCTATGCCAGCGGTTTACGCCAGCGCCGCTTCGGTTGCTGCCTCGTCCCCGGCGTGGGGCGCGTGGCCGTTCCACTCCGAAAGTCTGCGCGCTGCGGCGCGGACAGTAGTGACGACGTTGCCCAGATGCCGCTTATCGAGCTGCGACGTGATGCATACCGACGAGATCACCAGTTCGACCTGCCCAGTCTTGCCAAAGATGGGCGCATCCACGGCGGTCGCGCCACGGTGAAATTCCCCGTCGGAAATGGCGTATCCCTGGCGGCGCACTTTGCGCAACGCCTCGATGAACTGCGCGGCGTCGGTAATCGTGGTTGGCGTGATGGGCCGCAGCCCAGCCGCGATGTGGCGCTGCCATTCCGCCTCGTCATCGAACGCCAGGAAGCAGCGTCCGTGCGCGCCCGCCGTCAGCGGGATCGCCTCGCCAATGGAGATACTCAGGCGCGTGAACCGATTATCGTCGGCTGGCGGCTCGGCTGAGGCGATAAAGACGGGAAGGTCATCCCACCGCTGCACTAGCGCGGTAATCAGGCCGGTCTGCGCCGCGACACGCTTGATCTCCGCCGATGCCCGCGCGAAGGCGTCATTCAACTCGGCGGCGCGGTTGCCAAGCGGGATGAGATACGGGCCGAGGCTGTATTTGCGCGTCTCCCGGTCATAGCGGACGAAATCCTCGCGTTCGAGCGAGCGGAGGATACGCAGGCAGGTCGTGGGGCTGGCGTCGAGCCGAGTGGCGATGACTTTCAGGGACGAGGACCGGTACTTGTGGCGACTGAGCAGCTTCAGGGCCTGCGCTGCCAGCGCCACGGATGGAACGCCGTACTCCATCGCATCCCTCCCGGACATCATCGTCCGTGATTTCACATGTGAAATCACATTTCGTCTTTGCGGGATGTCAGCAGTATACACAGTTGAGTTCTAGCCGTCAACACACAAGATCGGCTCGATATTGTGGACGGCTGGGCGGAACGGCGCGCAATAGATATCGGGCGAGGGCCGAGCTATACTTCCTGTATGTGTGATCTTGCGCGTCAGGCTCAGGCGCTGACTTCAGCAGTATGAGAGATAGTGCAGTGAGGAGGTCTGACGATGCCCAACATTCGCGGTTATCGGCGGCTGGAGGAGGAGACGCAGCCACCCTACCTCTATCCGCAATATGCCTCGACGCCCAAGCGCGCGCCCACCAGGCCGCTGGTCCTGCTGCCGCACACGCTCTCGGAGGTGACCGGGCCGGTCTTCGGCTATGACCGGATCGCGCCGACGGATAACGACCTGACGTCACATCACCAGGACGACCCCCTGGGCGAGCGCATCATCGTCTGCGGGCGCGTATTAGATGACTATCGGCGGCCCGTGCGCCACGCGCTGATCGAGGTGTGGCAGGCCAACGCCGCCGGGCGCTATCGCCACAAATCCGACATGCACAACGCGCCACTCGATCCCAACTTCGACGGCTACGGACGAGCCATGACCGACGACGAGGGGCGCTATACCTTCCTGACGATCAAGCCGGGCGCCTATCCCTGGGGCAATCACTACAACGCCTGGCGCCCCGCGCACATCCACTTCTCGCTCTTTGGCGCGGGCATCCTGAGCCGGTTGGTCACGCAGATGTATTTCCCCGGCGATCCGCTGATGGACGAAGACCCGATCTTCAACAGCATTCCCGATGAGAAGGCACGCCGCCGCCTGATCTCGACGCTCGACTGGGAGCTGACCAGCCCGGAGTACGCGCTGGGCTATCGTTTCGATATTGTGCTGCGCGGGCGTGACGATACGCCGATGGAGGCGTGACATGGGACTGCATCCAACCGCATCGCAGACCATTGGGCCGTTTCTGCGCATTGGCCTGACGCCGATGTTCGTCACCGAAATCGCGGGGCCAGACGTGCCTGGGGAGCGCATTACCATTCGCGGGCGCGTGCTCGACGGCGACGGCAAGCCCGTTAACGACGCGCTGATCGAAGTCTGGCAGGCCAACGCCGCGGGCAGGTACGCCCACCCCGACGATACGCAGGAGAAGCCGCTGACACCCGGGTTTCAGGGATTTGGCCGCTCGCCCACCGATGACGACGGCGCGTTCCACTTCACCACGATCAAGCCGGGGCCAACGCCGAGTCCAGACGGGCAGGCGCAGGCGCCGCACCTGGCAGTGACCGTCTTCATGCGCGGGCTGCTGCGCCAGTTGGTGACGCGGGTCTACTTCCCCGGCGATCCAGCAAATGAGACCGACCCTGTCCTGCAACTGATCCCCGAGGAGCGGCGCGCAACGCTGATTGCGCGGCCCGTAGCGGATGGAACGCTGGAGTGGGATATCCACCTTCAGGGGCCAGACGAGACGGTCTTCTTCGCAACCTGATACGCGCCACCACTCCATCCCGGAGGTTTCGCATGTTCGATCATCTGTTCACCACTGACCGGATGAGAGCCATTCTATCGGATTCGGCGCGCATTCAGGGCATGCTGGACTTCGAGGCGGCGTTGGCGCGGGCGGAGGCGCGCGCGGGCATGATGCGCGAGGAGATCGCGGAGGCCATCGCGGCGCACTGCCACGCCGAGCGCTTCGAGGTCGCGGCGCTGGCCGAGGCGACGGCAAAGGCGGGCAATCCGGCCATCCCGCTGATCGCGGCGCTGACCGCGCAAGTTGCCGCCGACGACGCGGAGGCGGCGCGCTATGTCCACTGGGGCGCCACCAGTCAGGACGCGATGGACACGGGCCTTGTCTTGCAACTGCGCGCCGCGCTCGATGCGCTCGATGCCGACCTGGCGCGACTAGCGGACGCATGCGCGCGCCTGGCCGAGCGCACCGCCGACCTGACGATGGCCGGGCGCACCTGGCTCCAGCAGGCGCTGCCGATCACCTTCGGCGTGAAGGCGGCTGGCTGGCTCAGCGCCGTCAATCGCCACCGCGAGCGGCTTCGGCAGATGCGTCCGCGCGTGCTCGCGGTGCAGCTTGGCGGCGCGGTCGGCACGTTGGCAGCGTTTGGCGCGAATGGGCTGGCCGTGGCGCAGGCGCTGGCCGATACCCTTGGCCTGGAACTGCCCGATGTTCCCTGGCACGCGCACCGTGACGGGCTGGTCGAGGTAGCTACAACGCTCGGCGCGCTCGTGGGGACGCTGGGTAAGATGGCGCGCGACATTTCACTGCTGGCGCAGACGGAGGTGGGCGAGGCGTTCGAGCCAGCGGAGCCGGGCAAGGGCGCGTCTTCGACGATGCCACAGAAGCGCAATCCCGTGGGCGCGTCAGTGGCGCTCGCAGCGTCCGTCCGCGTGCCGGGGCTGGTGGCGGCCATGCTCGCCGCGATGCCCCAGGAGCACGAGCGCGGGCTGGGTGGCTGGCAGGCCGAGTGGGAGACGCTGCCGGAGATTGCGCGACTGGTGGCTGGCGCTCTCTGGCAGATGGCTGAGGTCGCTGAAGGGTTGGAGCTTGACGCTGATCGCATGCGCGCCAATCTCGACATCACGAAAGGGGTGATCTGCGCCGAGGCGGTTGCGATGGCGCTCGCGCCAACGCTGGGGAAGACGACCTCGCACCAGGTGGTCGAAGACGCCTGTCGCCAGGCGCTGGCCCGGAATGTTCCACTGCGCACCGTCCTCGCCGACATCCCACAGGTGACAAAGATACTTTCCGCCGATACGCTAGACCGGCTCTGCGACCCGCGCAACGCCACCGGACCTGCGGAGCAACTGATCCAGCGGGCGCTGACGCAACACGCTGACGTCGCGTTGAATGAATCATGATCAAAAGGATTCCATGGCGTATGCATTCAATTGATTTGCCGTCGGGGAAGTTTTATTACCAGTTTGACGGCCCGCCCGATGCTCCGGTGCTGCTTCTCTCTAATTCGCTCGGTACCGACCATACGATGTGGGATCTTCAGATACCTACGCTGGAACGCTATTTCCGCGTGCTGCGCTATGACAGCAGGGGGCATGGCGCATCGGCCGTCCCCTCCGGCCCCTATACCATCGAGATGCTGGGGCAGGATGCACTGGCGCTGCTCGACGCGCTTGGTATCGCACGGGCGCACTTCTGCGGGCTTTCCATGGGCGGCATGGTCGGCATGTGGCTGGCCGCCCACGTGCCGGAGCGCGTCAACCGGCTGGCGCTCTGCAACACCGCCGCACGCATGGGTCCACCCCAGTTGTGGGATGCCCGAATCGGATCGGTGCGACAGTGGGGCATGGCGAATATCATCGCCGCAGTGATTGTGCGCTGGTTCACCCCGGCGTTTTTCGAGCGCGAGCCGGAAATAGTCGAGTCAATGCGCCAGACACTGCTGCGCACCCCATCGGAAGGCTATATCGCCTGCTGTGAGGCGATTCGCGACATGGACCTGCGCGCTACCCTGCCCCGAATTCGCACCAGCACGCTCGTCATCGCCGGGTCGCTCGATGCCGCGTCGCCGCCCGCCGACGGACGCTTCCTGGCGGAGACGATTCCCGACGCGCGCTATCAGGAGTTCCTCGCGGCGCACATGGCCAATATCGAGGTTGGCCAGCCATTCACCGATGCGCTGGCGCGCTTTTTCAGAGGATCAGAGATATGACGAAGGATAGGCCAAAGAAGGATAGACCGAAAGATGAACAGGAGCGCTATGAGGCGGGTCTGACCGTGCGCCGCGCCGTGCTGGGCGACGCCTATGTGGACCAATCGCTTGCCCATCTGACGCCGTTCAACGCGCCATTCCAGGATTTCATCACCCGCTATGCCTGGGGCGAGATTTGGGATCGCCCAGGCCTGCCCCGCCAGACTCGCAGCCTGATAACGCTGGCGATGCTGGCCGCGCTCAACCGTGGCGACGAATTGCGCATGCACATCCGCGCCGCGTTGCGCAATGGCGTCACCATCGAGGAGATCCAGGAAGTGTTTCTGCAGTGCGCGATTTACTGCGGCGTGCCAGCGGCGAACGCGGCCTTCCATCTGGCAGCGGACGTGCTGGCGACCGAAGGCGACCCCGATCTGGAGGCATAGCGCCGCGTTTCCCTTGCGAGGGATCGTCCCCGTTCACGCCCTCCCGGTGTCCTCCCCTCCTCATTGTCGCGCTACAACTGCGCCATCATATTTCAGTGCGATATTTACAGCCGCCCGCCCCCTTGACCGGGCGAATGCCCTGAAATACACTGAAGTGAAGTCACAAACTGATCACAGATGGACTTTGCTGCCTCGCGCGAGGCGGTGTCAGGCGAGGAAGGCCGGATCTATGAATTCGCGCGGAAATGAGGCGTCTGACTCGAAGGAAGCGCCTGCTCCCATCGACTTTAGCAGAACGGCGGCTGCACGTGCGTCCGGCTCCGCGATTACCACAACGTCGCTGGTGACACTGATGCGCCTGCTCGAACTCTCTCCCGACGCCGTAGTGGTCATAGACGAGCGTGGCGTCATCGTCCTCGCCAATCCACAAGCCAGCGCACTGTTCGGCTATGCGCCTGACCAGCTTATTGACCATCCGCTCGAATTGCTCCTTCCCGAACGTCTGCGGACGGGCCATATCCGCCACCGGGCCGGATACCTTGCCGCTCCCCATTCGCGTCCGATGGGTATCGGACTTGAGTTGGAGGGACGACGTAAGGATGGTGTGGAATTTCCGGTGGATATCAGTTTGCGCCCCTGCCTCATCAAGGGACAGCTGCATGTGATGGCTGCCATTCGCGATGTCGGCGCTCAGCGCCAGTGGGAGCGCGAGCGCGCTGACCTGCTGGCCCGCCTGCGCCTGCAAACCGATCTCATCAACCTGGCGCACGATGCTATTCTGGTGCGCGATCCTGCCAACCGCATTCTGGTCTGGAACAAGGGAGCCGAAGAGCTCTATGGCTGGACGGCGCAGGAGGCGCTGGGGCGCGTCACCCATACCCTGTTCAAGACCCGCTTCCCGATCAGCCGCATCACCATCGAGGCTCAGCTTCAGCGCGACGGCGCCTGGGAGGGCGAGTTGACGCATACCCGTCCCGATGGACGGATAGTGATTGTAGAGAGCCGACAGGTGCTGGTTCGTGACGCTGCTGGACAGCCCAGCGCAATTCTGGAAATCAACCGCGATATCACCGAGCGCCGCCAGCTAGAAGAGGCGGAAGCAACGGCGCAGGCTAACACACTCGTGCAGCTGAGCTTCCTGCAACAATTGATTGATGCTCTGCCCAATGGGATCTACGTGGTTCACGGGCGGGACGCACGCCTGATGCTGGCAAATCGCGCCGCAGCGAGTTCGTGGGGCGCCATCTGGGAGCCGGAGCAGCCCATGGAGGAATTCATCGAGCGGCATGGCATCAAGCTCACCGACGCTCAGGGACAACCACTTATGCCGGACATGTGGGCAACGCTACGAGCCGTGCGCTACGGAGAGACCTCTCTGCAGCTTCAGGAAGTGATCTATCGGCCACAGGGAGACGCGCTCCCGATTGTGGTCAATGCCGTTCCACTCGCCTTCTCCTACTGGCAGAGCCTGGAGGTGGGCTCGGCATTCCTGGATGACCATGGTGGCGCTAGATTCCGCCACGATGACAGCACTGAGGAGCGGTCGGCTGGAGAGCCGCTCGCCCTGGTCATCCAGCAGGATGTTCGCGCTCTCAAGGAGGCAGAGTACGTCAAGGATGAATTCATCGGACTGGCCGCTCATGAGCTACGCACACCTGTGGCGGCGCTGAAAGGGGCCATTGGGACGCTGTTGTTTCAGACGCAGCAGGGCCACGGCCCCACACTGGCGGACTGGCAGGCGGAGATGCTGGGCGAGATAGATATCGCCACTGACCGGCTCACCGGCCTGACAGATGAGCTGCTGGATGTGACCCGGTTGCAGGCGGGCCACCTGCTGCTGCATCCAGCCCCAACCGATCTCGTGGCGCTGGTCAGGCGTGTGGTGAGCCGCATCCAATCGACGACAACCCATCATCAGCTAGATGTCAGCATGGGCGCCACCGGAGGACGAGGTACGCGCGTACGCAATGCGGAAATGATCGCCTCCGTAGACGCCGCGCGTATTGAGCAGGTGCTCACCAATCTCGTAGTCAACGCCATCAAGTATAGTCCCGACGGCGGTCCCATCCACGTCAGTCTCACTCGCCGCAATGGCCCTGGCGGGGCAGACGACAAGCAGGTGGAAATCCGGGTGCGGGATCACGGCGTGGGCATTCCCGAGCACCAGCACAGCCTTATCTTCGGGCGCTTCATGCGCGCGGACAACGCCCGGCGGGCGGGTATCAGCGGCACCGGTCTGGGACTCTACATCTCGCGCGGGCTGGTCGAGCAGCACGGCGGACGGATATGGTTCGAGTCGAAGGAAGGCAAAGGGACTACCTTCTTTGTGTTGCTCCCACTTCATCCGCTTCAGGAATCATGAGCAACGTCACACGAATGATTGGCGAGGACGGACGCCACGACATTGCGTGCAGGTCAACGACTCGGGTGAGAGCGATCGGTTCGCTTCGTTTGCCGCCTGGTGGTCGGCTCGGATGCACCCTGGCCTTTACTATCCAGGGGTAGCCTCACGGTAAAGACGGCTCCCCGACCTTCGGGCGAGCGCATCGTCATCGTGCCGCCATGCGCCTGGACCACCTGCTGTGCGATGTATAAGCCCAGTCCCAATGCGCCTTGAATCGCCAGACTGCTCAGGGATCCCTCAAAGGGAGGTGTAAATACGAGCTCTCGATACCCCTTAGGGAATTCTGGGCCATAGTCCTCGACCTCGAACTCCGCTATCTCAGGCGTCGCTTGTCCCGGAACGCGCCGTATGTGCACGTCAACACGCTCGCTCTCTGGCGCCTCTGTGAGCGCGTTGATCAGTAGATTGCGCACCACTTGTTCGAGTCTCATGGCATCCCCGATGACTGTGATTGATCGCTCGGGTTCCAGCTCCGTCCGGACGACAATCGGCGGGGCTGAGGAGCCGGATTGTGCTGTGGGATGAGCGAGCGCAAGATCACGCACAACCTGCTGGATAAGTTCCACCAGATCGACAGGCTCCCGCGCAAGTTGCATTCTATCTTCCCGGGTGCGCTCTGGGTCTCTCAAATCGCCCACGACAAGACCCAGATGATGCGCCTGCCGCAGGATTGTCGCTAATTCCCCCTGTAGTTGCTCGTGCTTGTGATCGCCATCACCCAAAGCTGGCAGATGTTCCACCAGCTGCTGGAGCGCGGTTGTGAGCATCGCCACCGGTATCGTGAGTTCCTGGCCAGCCTGCATATAGAAGCGCCTATACAGGTTGCGCAGGACTTGATCTGCCAGGTCGCGAATGGTCAGCACACCACCAATTCGGCGCTCATCGCTGGAAACCGGCTGCCCGACAGCCTCGAACCACCTCGGGAGTCCATCTGGCATGCGCAGACTGAACACCATGCGGAAAGGCGCGGCATGGACGATGCGACGCCACGGCCACGCTGCCGGCGCGAGTGGCTCACCGTGCTCATCCCCAAGCTCTGCTGTGGCGTCGATGCCCCCAAAGAGTTGCTGATAGGCATCGTTAGCAAATATCTGTTCGCCGTCGGCGTCCACCGCCATGACGGCGTCCCCAATGCTCGAGACAATGGACTCCAACTGCGCCCGTTCCTGCTCGATAACCTGCCGTTCGGCGTCCTTCTGATCCGCGAACGCCCGTTGCTCCAGGGCACGCGCCGCAAGATCGTCGTTGGTGGTCCGTAGTTCCTCGACCGTTGCCTCAAGCTCCTCGTTGAGGGTCTCCAATTCCTCATTGGTCGCCTGCATCTCCTCATTGAGTGTTTTGGTTTCCTCAGAAGATGCCTGCACCTCCTCCTGCGCGACAACGAGATCCTCGTTGGCACGGCGCAGGTTTTCGTTGTCGTCGCGAAGCTCCTGAGTGGCCGTGCGTAATTCCCGCACGCGCGCGCGCTCGACCTCTAATTGCTGCGTTAAGCGCTGAACCATTTCATCCCTGGCGAATTTCGCAGGCGCACCCGGCGGGAGTGCCTCACTCTCAGCTACCACACCGCCAGGCGAAGACGCCACGTCTCCGGCTGCTCCGGGCGGGCTCGTCGTGGGTGGGATCTCTGCTATGAACAGCACCACAGCATCGACCGTTGGCTTTGTTCCCCCGTCCACGGTGTACATCGTTCCCAGATGAGGATAGCAAGTGATTTGCAAGAGATGCCGCTCCCCCGGCTCGCCCTGCTCGAGCTCAACCTGGATCGACATCTTACTCTGAGCGGCGGTGGACGCGGGAGACGCTGTCGCCTCAGGCGCCTCGAGAACATCGAATGTCTGGTCGATGGCCGCCCGTAGCGGCTTCGTGGGCACGCGCTCAGCCAGGTGTAACAGATCCTTGCCGACGGCTGGACGATGCATGTCGAAGAGGGCGTACGCTGCGCTGTTGATGGTTAGTACATCATAGTTGCGGTCCACGACGACCACTCCCATTGGCAAGCCAAGGATCTGATCCGCAAACCGCTCGCGCGCCGTATATATCCGTATCCCAGCTTCAGGGAGCGTGCTTGCGATCTCGTTCACCGCTAATTCGGAAACAGGCGATTGCCCCTCGTTGGATGTCGGGCTCGGTATCAGACGCAATCGCGCCTGGGGAGAGCCTATCCTCTCTGTTGGCATATCGCTCTCATATTGGAATCGTCCACCAACAGGCACCGGCGGCACAAGTACATGCTCGCCCTGTCGGCGATATATTTTGAAGCGCGTGTGCACCTGGCCGAAGTACTGCGAAAGAGTACCCGCGGACTCAGCGTTACCAAGCGTCAGATAGCCGCCATCGCGGAGCGAGAATGCGAAGAGCTGAAGCGCGCGCGTCTGTAGATCTGACGTGAAATAAATCAGGACATTGCGGCAGATCACCAGGTCCATGTGAGGAAACGGGGCGCGCTGTCCCAGATCGTGCTCGCCAAAGATCACCATGCTGCGAATAGCTTTCGAGATCTCAAAACTGTTATCAACCGGGGTGAAATAGCGGGCGCGGAGGTGCTCTGGCACATTTGCCAACGCAGCTGCGGGATAGCGACCTCGCCGCGCGAATACCACAGCGTCTGTGTCGACATCGGTGGCAAAGATGCGTACCGTGAACTGGAGCGCATCCGAGCCTAGCGCCTCGGCCAGGAGCATAGCGATAGAGTACGGCTCTTCGCCCGTCGAGCACCCCGCCGACCAGACGCGTATTTCGTGGGCAGGGCCATGCATGCGGGCATAGGTGATCACGTCTGGCAGGACACTCTCGCGCAGGAACTCAAAGAGCGCGGGATCGCGGAAAAACTCGGTGACGTTGATCAAGAAGCTCGCGACCAGATAATGATATTCCTCTGGATGGGTCTCGAGTATCTGTTGATAGTCTTGCAGCGTAGCCGCGTCCATGGCAGCCATTCGGCGGTGCAGCCGACGCAGGATGGTCGGGCGCTTGTACTGCGAAAAGTCAATATTTGTATGCTGCCGTACCTGTTCCAAAACGGCTGACAGGGTGTCACCAGACGGCGGGCCGATCAGCGACTGGGCGCCGCTGATTAGATCGGCGATCAGTGTTCCCATGTGATCAAGATTTACGACCAGATCGACGCTGGTGGGCGGCAACGAGGCAGGCATTGTGGGATAACTGGCTGTCTGTGGATTTTCGATCAGCACGGTGCCGCCAGCGGACTTTACCGCACGAGCCCCGATGGTGCCATCCGAGCCCGAGCCAGTCAGGATGACAGCGATCACGCGCTCGCCGTAGACCTCCGCGGCGCTCGTGAATAACCGATCAATGGATGGCATGGGATGTTGACGCACGCCGGACCGCAGCCGAACGATGCTATCGGCGATCTCGACATCGCGATCCGACGGGACCACATAGATCGTTCCTGGCGACAGACGCTCGGGATTAGGCTCTGCTTCGCCCACGGTGCGCACAGGAAGTTTACTGCGCCTCGCCAGTATCTGGCCTAAATGACTGGGTACATTCGGGTCCAGGTGCTGTGCGATCACGACGGGTACAGGCAGTGTCGGGGGCAATGTGGCCACCAGCACTGAAAGCGCCTCGATCCCGCCTGCTGAGGCGCCCATCACCACGAGGTCATAGAGCTGTGCCTTATCCACTGGTTCACTCATCCGGGCGCCCCCTTGCAGTAGAACCGTATCTCCTGGCTGTGTCGGGCCGCTCAAGCGTGGTAGGAATCGACTGTGCGCGCACATACGCGAACGCGTAATGGTTGACGCGAGACAGTTGGCGCGAGACATGGGCATCTGTGTCAGGACTGTGACGCCATTATCGCATCTATAGGTCATATTGACACAGTACAGTGTATATCTTTATATTTCAGGGTGTGATATTAGGGGTTATCGCTGCATGCCGCGGACCCGGCCAGGCTGGTCGCATACTACGATGAGCACTGCCCAACCGCGAGAGCAGTACGTTGTGGGACATGTTTAACCCTGCACTATTGCACACGACGCGTTACGCAATAGTGCGTTTCACACAAAGAGGCGTTGCCATGACGGGTCATTCCGTAAACGCGACAGTGCTCATTGCCGAGAGCGATCCGGGCCTTCGTCACCTTTTTCAGTCACTGTTACGTTACCAATATGCGACTGACGAGGTGACAACCGCGACCGTCGCGCTCCAGGTATTGCGTGGCAGCCCTGATCCTATGGTTGTGCTGTGGGATCTCTGGCTCCCTGATGCACCTGGGGCTAGTTTGATTGACGCGATTGAACAAGAGCCAGCCCTAGGCCGTCATGCGTTCGTGCTGCTGACGACGTATCTGGACTCCGTCGCGGTCGCTGTGCGGGAGCGCTTGCAACGCCTGCAGATCCCCATGATACACATGCCATTCAGCGTGGATACGATTCTAGAGCACCTGGCTCAGGCGCAGCAGCAAATCGCAGGTGGCCACCTGCACGTCACAAACTAGCCGGACTATGATGTTGAGCGCGTTAGCATGCCTCGACTCATGAATGAGCAGTGAAATAACTGTGAAGTGACTTCTTCGGGGATGTCGTAACCTGCGATGGCACATGATGACGCGCTCATCCAGCCAGCACCACACACGTGCGAGCTACGGGAGCATGATTTCATGATTCATCGCCGAACACGGTCACATGGCGTGAGTGCCTGGGGTGTCTGGGCCGTTCAATCTCACCCCCAACTCGCCACGGATCCATATCTCATGGACGAAGTGGCAGACCCACATCCACTCTTCCCGTGCCGTGGCGTCAAGCGCTTGCCACGCCCACATTGCATGTCGTGTTGATCGACCACGGTACATCAGCGCAGGCTTCGCGGCGAGCGCCTCGCGTACCTTGTTTCTCGCCAGTGGATCCCGTTGCTCCAGATCCTCAAGGAGCGCATCCCAGAGGGCGTCGCGCCAACGGAGCGCCTGCTCCAGCACCAGGTGAATCTTGGAGCACCTCTCCAGACGACTCGACTGAGAATCGTCTCCTCGTTGCATCATGGAGCTCATCGCATGCCTCGCAGCCATCCGGCAGAGCGGACGCTCATCGCCTCATTTCCCAAGTGCTCAATGTACGGGCAATAAATACCATGTGCAGTCATTCAACGTCCTAGATCCCCTTGCCGCCATACCTGCATAGCAAATGTGAGTATATAGCAAGTTTGAATAGCGTCCGGCTGGTTTCTGCGTGCTGGCCTTTTGCCTGTTTCATTAGAGACTCTGCACTAGACACCGTCAAGCATGCCGGCTCTACAGTACCGGTTTACAAACGTATCTTATGGGCATTGTGATGTGATTGTGATGTGATATTTGAAGCCGAAGATAGTGTCCCGCCTCTGCTCGTTGTCGATTGGCGCTGCCGCACCGACGATGTGGAACTACGATGCAGCCGAACCGCGATAGGGAAGGAGCGCGAGCATCGTCATGGAGAGCCGCGCAGGCGCCGACTGGCTCAGCCTGCCAACTGGGGAGAGCAGCCCGGCGGATCGAGCGATGTCGTTGGGAGAGACAACCATTGGGGGCCGCTTGCCATAGAGCAGATCGAGCCCACCCACGATCTCAAGATACCTCGCAACCAGATTGGCGCAGTTGTAGCCGCTGCGACGGCCAAATACCAGCGTCGAGAGCGGGGAGGGGATAACCAGATCGGCAATCGAGGCCCAGCTGAACGGCTCGCCAAGATGCTCCATCACCCAGGCGATGCCAGCCTCGATGCGATCAGGAGTGGTCCGCGCCTGAAGCGAGATGACGACCCTGCGCTCCAGCAGACCCTCCGGCGTCTGGCTGATGCCGTCCTCCGAATGGGCCCCAATGCAGGCGCCATCGCCCAGATCAATCTCGCAATGACAGAACGGTCCCTGGGTGTAGGCGCAGACGATACGATCCTTCAGAATGCCGCCGCTCCGATAGAGCAAGACATCTCCCCGCATCTCAGTAAACTCCTCGCGATCACGCTGCTTCCCGGTCCGACTATGATCGCCATCCCTCTGCCAGATGCGACAGCCAGTAGTTACTACGGTTGGCTAACGATCGGGTTATGCGGGGACACATCCCTGGGTAGCGTCCCAGGTAGCGTCATGGTACACCTGAGGATTGGCGTGTGCAACCTGGCAAGGCCCGTTAGGCAGAGGTGAAAGGCCTGATCCGCGGGATATAGCTGGCGCAAACGGCGGGCTGCTCGTCTTTTCCTGCTTGCGTGCTCGCGGCTTATACGCTATTCTACGAGCGCCGCAGCAATGCTATGAGATGCGCAGCGATGCGCACGTTTTCGACGGGGGTCATAGAGAGTCATATGGAGCGGAATCCTGGCGCTACAGCGACCCCTGTCCGTAAGCAGTCCTTCACTATACGGCAGCGTCGTGGATTCTGGCGGCTGCTTCGCGCCAATCTCTACGATTTCGCCCTGTTGCTGCGCCAGTCTTGGTTCACGCTGACACTCTTCGGCATTGTGCTGGTGGTGGGCGCTGGCTATGAATATCAACATGGTCACCCTGATGGGACCTTGGCGCTCTATAATGCCCTGCAATTGCTGATTTTCCAGAGCAGCGAGCCTTTTCCGGGCGATGTGGTGGGCCAGTTGCTCTTCTTCCTGCTGCCACTGCTCGGCCTGCTGGTTATCGTACAGAGCGCGCTCAACTTTGGCCGCCGCGTGCTGGATAAGGGTAGCCGCCAGGAGGCGTGGCAGGTCTCGCTGGCAACCACGTTCAGCAATCACGTGATCGTCTGCGGGCTGGGGCGTATTGGGTTGCGCGTCGTCACCCGGCTGATCGAGGCGGGCTACGAGGTCATCGTCATCGAGCAGAGCTTCCAGTCGCGCTTCGTCGCCCGCGCGCTCGGCATGCACGTTCCCGTCATCGTCGGCGACGCTAGTGAGGCGCTGGCGCTGCGACAGGCTGGTATCACCCGCGCTCGCGCCGTCATTGCCGATATCAACAACGACCAACTCAATATCGAGATTGCGCTCGCCGCCCGGAGCCTCCGTCCAGGGATTCGCGTGATCCTGCGCGCCTTCAATGAGGATCTGGACCGCAATCTGGAGAAGATCTTTGGTCCCGATTCCGCCTTCAGCCACTCCGCCCTCGCCGCTCCAACCCTCGCCGCCGCCGCCATCAGCCGCGAGATCAGCTATGCGCTGCCCATCGGCAACGACCTCATCGGCGTCGTCAAGCTCACCATCGCGAAGGGCAGCCGACTCAGCGGCTCGGTGCGCGACTTCGAGGCTAGCAGCAACGTCCTCGTCCTCGATCAGCGGACCAGCGCGGGCAAACGGCTGCATGTCGACTCAGACAGCGTCTTCCATGCCGGCGATCATATGACCTTTATCGGCGCGTTACCCGCCCTCGAAGCTATGCGCCTCCGCAACATCGTGGGCGATGCGTCCATACCGCCGCAGCATCCCACGCCCGACCGTAACACCGTCATCGTCTGCGGCATTGGCAAGGTCGGCTATCGCGTCATCGAGCGGCTTGCTGGCCTGCAAAATCCACCGGATATTGTCGCGATCTCCCGCCCCGGCGACGAGAGCGCTTTTCTGCGGCGCGTCTCCGATCTTCCCGGCGTCACCATCATCCAGGGCGATGCGCGCGACCCCGCGACACTCGGCCAGGCCGGGCTTGACCATGCCTATTCTGTCGTGGCGGCGACCTCAGACGACCTGACCAACCTGCAGATCGGGCTGGCGGCGCGCGGCATCCGGCACGATGTCCACCTCGTCGTCCGTGTCTTTAGCGACGCGCTGGCCGATGAACTGAACACGGCCTTCGCGATACGCACCACCTACAGCTCCTCGAACCTGGCCAGCCCGACTCTCGCCGCCGCGGCTGTGCTACACGGGCTGAACGATGGCGGCGTCAATCGCGCCTTCACCGCCACCGGCAGGATCTTCTCCAGTGACGAATTCACCGCCCTGCCCACGGGCCTCCTGAACGGCCTGACCGTCGAGCAGATTCGCGCGAAGTATCGCCTGCTGATCCTCTCCCTGGACCGCAGCGGCGGCCATATCCTCCTACCGCCGCCCGATACCACCATCCACACCAGCGATACGGGTACGCTGGTGGCCCCACTCGAGGCCATCGAAGCGCTCATCCCTCGTAGCCGCAGTCGGTAGGGATGAGCGCATGTCTCCTCTATGCCTCAGTTCTATGCCTCAGTTGTCTATTCCGGCTTCTTCTCGACGAGCTCACCCTCCAGCGAAATCTGTATCTCGTCGCTGACGACAAACTTGCCATCGAGCACCGGATTGAAGTTCATGCCAAAGTCCTTGCGGTTGATTTTGGTCTCGCCACTATAGCCGATACGGTGTCCCATCATCGGATCGTTGAACTCACCAAGCCGAAGCATGTTCAGCGTGACGGGCTTCGTGACGCCTTTGATGGTCAGGTCGCCGGTCACTGCGTAACGATCCCCGCCGACGTGCTTAATTCCAGTGCTCTTGAATGCCATCGTCGGGTACTTGTCAGCCTCGAGGAAATTCGACGACCGCAGATCGTTGTCGCGTTGAGGGTGGTGGGTACGAATGCTCGCCGTCTGGATAGTGACTTCTATTGCCGACGCCTCAGGCTGGTCGGGATTGATAGTCCCAGTCGCACTGACCTCGGCAAAATGCCCGCGTACCGTCATCATGCCCAGATGTTTGGCAGCGAATTCGACCTGCTGAATGGGTCATCCTGCCTGTTTCTCTAGCATACTAACGGGGCTTGTGGTAGTATGGCGCAGTCCAATTGCTGGGCCGTATCCATCCGTATTGAGCAGAAGACCCCAGGTGTGACGCCCGGCCCGGAGGAGAGCGCAATGCCGGAGAAGCATGGTTGGTCAGAGGCGGAATTTCTTGACATCGTAGGCTCGCTAGAGACCGGCGAGATGCCAACGGTGGTCGTGAATGCCCCCTTTGATAAAAGCTTCGCAGGTTCCACCTCCTCCGACTCCTCCAACTCCTCCAACTCTTCCAGCTACGGGCCACGTGGACACTGGCCAACGGTCTCGGTGGTCATCCCAGCGCACAATGAAGCGCGCAACCTGCCCTATGTGCTCCGTGAGTTGCCAGAGCTTGTCACCGAGGTGATTCTGGTAGACGGCAACTCGACCGATGCGACCGTGGATGTGGCAAGGGTGCTGTGGCCAGATATCGTAATCACGGGGCAGCCCGGGCGTGGCAAAGGCGACGCACTGCGCGCGGGTGTCGCGCTCAGCCACGGCGAGATCATCGTCCTGATGGACGCGGATGGCTCGACACGTCCCCAGGAGATCGAGCTATTTGTGGCGGCGCTCATTAGCGGCCACGCCGATTATGTGAAAGGCTCGCGCTATCTCTCCGGTGGCGGGAGCGAGGACTTCACACCGGTGCGCAGGCTGGGAAACTGGTTCCTGAATGCCTGCGCGAACCTGCTCTACCATACTCACTTCACTGACTTCTGCTACGGATTCAATGCGTTCTGGCGCGAATGCATCCCCGTCATTCCCATTGATTGCGATGGCTTTGAGGTTGAGGCCCAGCTGAATTGCCGCGCCGTGCGCTCTGGTCTACGCATCATCGAGGTACCCAGCATCGAACGACCGCGTCAGCACGGGGAGAGCCACCTGATGCCGTTGCGCGATGGCTGGCGCATTCTCCGCGCCATTCTGCGCGAGCGCCACTGGAAACCGACGCGCGCGGCCGTCCCCGATACCCAGTCCAGGAAGGCGATGCGCTGGAAAGGTCAGCGCATCACCTCGGCCTATCCGCCCTCTCGCCCAAACGCGCCGCGCGCCAGACCCCGCTCCGCCACGATAACGCCCGAGGTCCAGCGGAAGGTCGACAAGCACAATGGCTCGTCTCCTCATTGATGCGACGTGATGTGTCTGGCATCAGATAAGCGGGACATTACTGGAACGGTGGCCCCTATGGCGATTTCACGGGCTGCGACATCAACCCAGTTAGACCCACATACACCGGCCAGAACAACAGCGCATGTCCGCCTGCTGATAATCCACCTGGGGCTGCTCCTGCTCGCGCAAGCAGTATTCGCATACCTATCCATCACACGGATCCCATCGCATGCCGCTTCTGCCAGCGCAGCTTCCAGTCGGCTATCCAACATCACGACGCCCAATGCGGCCGATACGTTCCTGATCCCCTATCCTGCCCGCACCACACCGTCATTGTCTGGCTATTTCCGTGGCGTCAATCTTTTCGGCGCGTGGCAGAGCGCGTGGGGCCACGCGGACGCCTTCCCAACCACCGCCCAACTGGACTATTACCAGAAGAAAGGGCTGACAACCTTCCGCGTGCCGCTTCTCTGGGAGCATTTGCAGCCCACACTCATGGGGCCGCTCGACCCGACGTATCGAGACAAGATGGACCTGCTGGTCACCGAAGCCACGGCACGTCATGAACGCGTGATTTTCACGTTCATCAATCAAGGCGTCTATCCCGCGCGCAACGGCAGCGCAGTCGGGTCAGCCGCGGTACCCGCAAAGGCGTTCTCGAATGTCTGGCAGCAACTCGCGATTCACTATCGCAGCAATGATGGCGTCCTTGCCTACGACCTGATGAACGAGCCATATCACGACACCGAGTGGCCCGTTCACGCTCAGGAGGCCATCTATGCAATCCGGGCAATCGATATCAGCAAACCGATCATCGTCATGCCAGAGGACGAGAGTTTCACGGGGTACAGGCTTGACTACCGCTTCCGTGGCTATCAGGATCCGGCGAACAACCTGTGGTACGAGGCTCATATCTATTTCGATCACGATGGCTCCGGCCAGTACGCGGGCAGCTATGACAACGAGGGCGCGTATCCCATGGTGGGCGTGGATCGTGTCCGCCCGTTTGTGCAGTGGTGCCAGACCTATGGGTTCCGCTGCTACGTCGGCGAGTATGGCATTCCAGGTGGCTGGATCGCTGGGGATAGACAGACGACGTTCGGCGCGCCCACGAACGATCTCCGCTGGAATGTCGTTCTCGACAACTTCCTCACCTATCTCGATCAGCATCAGATCAGCGGGACATACTGGAACGGCGGCCCCTATGGCGATATCAGCTCTGTCGAACCCACCAACACCGGCCAGGATCGCCCCCAGATGGCAGTTCTCGAACGGCACCTGGGAACGTGGAAGCCAGGCGACTAAGAACGCCAATAGATAGGTCTCTTGGGGCAACGAGGTTAGCACCTTGGAGTGGCCCGCGCCACCGCTGCTCTTCGCGCGGATGCTTGGCCGCAGGAGCCACTGGCAAGCGGCTTATCCCAAACTCGACCTGGCGCTGCGCCAGTTGCCCGGCTGAGCAATCTGTTATGCGATCGTGAGAGGTGAAGGAGGCGGCGTGTCGGCGTTGTGATGGGGTTGTGCATTGCTGAGTAGCGGGCAGAAATGGAAGCTCTCGGCAATCTGGCTCCACTGCCCGGGGGAGTACGGCTTTATGTCACATCTCAATGGAGTTACGATTCTTGGCCAGAACCATCACCGGAGACTTGGGCGACACAGATGGATGCTGACCATTCCGCTAGTAATGAGCCTGACGGCGCTGCTGCTGACTGCCTGTGGCGCGACGACGACACCCGGACCCGGCGCCAATGCGACGTCAACAGCCACTCCCGCGACGACAGTCAAGGTCTTCTTCGCCAAACATCCCGACACTGACGAAAACCCGGTTCTGGTCTTCCCGGTGCTGCGGACGACGACGGCCACGACGACGGTGGATAAGGCGACCTTCGCGCTCAACGAAATGCTGAAGGGGACGACGGCGGACGAGCGCGCGCAGAACTACTATTCGCCGTTCGATGGCAAGATCGCGCTGCAATCGGTCTGTCCGGGCGAGTTCCGCAGCTTCGATATCACGCTGAACCATAAGGGCAAGACGCCGGAAGCTGGCACGGCCACGCTGCAATTCTGCCGGCGGGTGGACATCGCGGGCGACCTGGAGGGGCCGCGCATGGCGACGATGGTGACGTCTACACTGATGCAGTTCGCCGAGATTAAGAAGGTGGTCATCCTTAACTATCACGGCGACTGCTTCGACGACCTGCGCGGCGACAACGCCTGCCTGAACGGCGCGCAGACGAATGGCTACCCGGTGAAGGTCTACTTTTCGAAACATCCTGACTCGGATAATCTGCCCCGAGCGGTCTTCCCGGTCAATCGCGTCTCGCCAACACTGGGGGTGGCGACCTACGCGATCAACCAGTTGATTGCCGGCCCGACCGCCGCTGAGGAATCGCAGGGCTACTACACGCCGCTCGAAGGCGCGCTCCACGGCACGTCAACTTGTAGCGGCGCGGACATCAAGATCACGCTCAACTGGAACCGCACCAAAGCGGAGACAGGGACCGCGACGCTCCAGTTCTGCCGCGATGTACCCGGGTTCGGCGATACCGGCGCGGCCGTCGTGCGCAACGAGATCAGCAAGACGCTGACGCAGTTTGCCAACATCAAGAAGGTGGTTATCACCTACAAAGACGGCTCCTGCTTCGACGATCTGATCGGCTGCGACTAGCGCGCATCGGGGCTATCACGGCTGGAGACCCTTGCTGGCAAGGAAGCCCGCTAGCGCGATGAGCGTCATTTACTCGTCGCCGCGCACGATTACCTCAATCCCGTACCGCTGAATCTCGCCTTCATATCGCGTCAGAATATAATCCACGATCTCATCCATTGGCATAGTGGTCATGCCTCGGGTGATGGATGCCCGCAGGCGGGTAGGCAGCTTCTGGTTGAGCCAGCGCATGAACGCAAAGCGGCTGTTCGAGGGCTTCTTGATGCTGGAGACCATAAAAGATTGCGGCACGCCCGCCAGCTCGATCCTAATTTTCGTCACTTCTGACCAGCGCGTCAATTCGCTGCCAAACAGACCGAACATCGAATAGGTGCGGATGCCCGCGCGGCTCACGCTGAAGAGTGGGAAGGGTGAAAGCGTACCAACGAGGGCGATCAATGTCAACGCTATCAACACTGCCAGGAATCCCAGTTCGACGCCGCGATAGGGGCCCGTATCGGGTGGCCGTGGATCCCGCAAGATGTTTATGACTACGAAGGTGAGGCACGCGAGCAGAAACAAGAAGCCAGCAGCCAGCTTCACTCTGGCCATGCGCACCACCAGTTCATCATCACGCACTCGCGGCTCCGTGGCACCCAGATGTGCTTCAGCCATCCTGATGCTGCTCCTCTGCCTGTGGATTACGCGCCATGAGGATATACCTCACCGTCATGAGAATGCCGCTCACAACGGCTGATGATTGATGGCTGTATCATATCAGGAACGAGCAAGCCGAGACTGGTAGCGTTGCTAATATTCGCCGTTGCGCACATAGCGTCCGATGTGGAACCATATCCGTATCTTCTTACGACAGGCGAGGGACGCCTGAGGAGAGACAGGAGCGGGGCATGCTGACAGAGCGAGACGGCACGATTGTCGAGATGATGGACGATCTGGCACAGGATGACGCCGGGTTGCGCCGCTCGCTGGCAGACATCCGCCGCATCAACACTATCCTTGGCTGGCGGCGCTATGCCGTCCGCGTGGTGGCCCGGCAGGTGCGCGTGACTGGCCTGCGCTCGTTCTCGCTGCTCGATCTCGCCTCTGGCTCAGCCGATATCCCGCTGGCTATCGCCGCGTGGGCCGAGCGCGCTGGCATCGCCGCCCGCATCGTCGTCAGCGACATCCATCCGGTGATGCTGGCGGTCGCCCGCGAACAGACGCGCGAGACACCCAACGTCGCGGTGGAAACGTGCGATGCGCTCGACCCGCACTATCCCGATGGAAGCTTCGACATCGCGCTCTGCACCCTAGCCCTGCATCACTTCGCCCCAGAGGACGCCACGCAAATTCTGCGCTCGATGGCGCGGGTAGGGCGGCATGTGATGGTCTTCGATCTGGCGCGGGCGCGGCTGGCGTATCTGGGCGCGCTGGCGATGACGCGCGGCCTGCGGATGGACCCGATCACCCGCTTCGACGCGCCTGCCTCAGTGCGCCGGGCATATACCGCGCCCGAGTTGCGTGAACTGGCGGAACTAGCGGGGCTGCGCGACGCCCGCATCGGGATGCGCTTTCCATTCCGGCTGACGCTCGACGCGCCAGGCTTCCCCAGTGGCAGAGGCGGCGACAATGGTTGACGCGCACGATGGCATCTACGATGTTGCGGTGGTCGGCGCTGGCCCGGCAGGCTCCGCCGTGGCGACGTACCTCGCCCGCGAAGGCCGGCGCGTCGCGCTCGTGGATCGCAGCGTCTTCCCGCGCGAAAAGCCCTGCGCCGAGGCGCTGAGTCCTGCCGTCGAGCCACTGCTGGCCGAGTTGGGCGCGCTCGACAGCATCCTGGCAGACCAACCGGCGCGGCTGCGTGGCTTCCGTGTCTATGCTCCCAACGGACGCTTCTTTCAGGGCGACTTCGCCGCCACCCACGACGCCAACGGCAAGAGCATCTTCGAGACGGGGCTGGTCGTCGCCCGGCTGCGGCTGGACGCGGCG
>DASUHD010000118.1:0-41597 GCA_036273675.1 Ktedonobacterales bacterium
ATACAACCCCACTCACGCGGGCGCTTTCCACACATGGACGACGCCATCCAGGCTGGCCGAGGCGATCTTGCTGCCATCGGGCGACCACGCCACCGCATGCAGCAGCCCGCCTGGCTGGCCCTTGATCTTGTTCTGCGAGACATGCCCGCGATAGGTAAAGACAATGGTTCCGTTGGTAGCGTCCCAGACCTGCGCCAGCTGATCCGCGCCGCCAGAGGCGATGCGCCCGCCGCGCGGCGACCAGCTCACCGTCTCGACTGGCCCTTTGTGGCCGGTAAAGTTGACGATAGTGTTCGCCTGAATGGTGTCCCACACCTGGGCTGTCCCATCGCTGCTGGCGGAGACGACCTGCGTGCTGTCGGGCGACCAGGCCATACTGTTCACCGCCTGCGAGTGATTACGGTAAACGACGACGTCGCCTCCGGTCACGGCGTTGAAGACGCGCGCTGTATAATCGCCGCTGCCGCTGGCGATGCGCGTGCCATCGGGCGACCAGCGGACCGTGAAGACGAAGCTGAGATAGCGGGAATAGGTGTACAGCGTCGAGGCCGTCGCGGGATCCCAAATGGCCGTGGTATGGTCGGCGCTGCCGCTGGCGATCTTCGTACTATCGGGCGACCAGCTGACGGAGTTGACGTCGTTGGTGTGGCCAGTATAGGTCTGAATCATTTTGCCGGTCGTCGCGTCCCAGACCTGGGCGGTGTTATCGGCGCTTCCCGTCACCAGGCGCGTGCCATCGTGCGACCAGCCAACGTCCCACACCTCCTTGGTATGGCCCTTGTAGGTGAGCAGCGCTTCGCCTGTCGCGGCGTTCCAGATCATCACGGTCTGGTCGCTGCTGGCCGAGGCGATTTTCGTGCCGTCAGGCGACCAGGCGAGACCATTGACCGAGGCGCTGTGGCCTTTGTAGACGAGGAGTGGCGAGCCTGACGAGGGAGCCTTCGTCGCGGCGGGCGAGAAACCGGGGACCGCACAGCCCGCGACACCCAGCGCCAGCGCTCCAGCGGCCAGCCCGCGCAGCATATCCCGCCGCGAGATGCGCGCCACCGTTCTTCTGTCACTCGCCTCGCTCATCTCATCCATCTCGTTCTGCGCGCGCCCTGTCTGCATAAGTCCTTCCTCGTCCGCTTTCCTGTCCTCTTCCTGTCTTCGCTCGCTCTGCTATCCCTCACTCATACGTCTCATATTCTTACGGCGTTGCTGGTGGCGGCGAAATTACCGGTATTGCCGTCGCGGTTGCCGTAGGGGCATGCGTAGCGGTCGGCTTCGGTCGGGGCGGCGCCGTTGGCTTGGGGGTGGCTGTCGGGAAAGGCGTATTCAGCGGCCCAATGATGGGGTGTGTTGGGGCAAGCGTCGCGGGTGGCCGGGTCGGCGTCGCCATGCCGGACTGCGCGGCGTTCGCCAGCAGCGCGCCGCCTATGCCCACGATTCCCAGCAGTAACAGTGCCGCGCAGAGCAGCAGGAGCGCGAGGGAGCGCCTGCCGTTGGGCGAGTCTGCCCGCGAACGGACGCGAAACAGCCGCAGATCAGGCGTTGGCAGCGCGCCACTGCTTCCGGCGGATTCGTCGGCGGGCGCGGTCTCCGCTTGGACCGGGAACTTCTCGGTGGAGACCTCTTCTATCGTCACCTCGTCGCCAATGGCGGGCGCATACTCCCCCAACATATGTGGCGTGAGCGGCATCGTGGTGAACGTTCGTCCGGGGATGTGCGGCGCGTCGGGGCGGACGGGCAGCGTCGCGTTGAGCCCGACGATGAAACGCTGCACCGTGGGCCAGCGCTCGGTGGGGTCGCGCGCCAGCGCCCGCAGGATGGAGCGCTCGAACAGCGGATTGATGCCCGCGACGAGTTGTGACGGCGGCGGAATCGGCGTGGTGAGCGCCTTCGCCGCGACATCGTAGATCGTATTGCCACTGTAAGGTGGCGCGCTGGTGAGCATCTCGTAGAAGATGACGCCGAGCGCGTAGACATCGGCGCGCTGGTCGGCTGGCTGGCCGCGCAGTTGCTCCGGCGCCATATAGGCTGGCGTGCCGATGAGCGAGGAGAGCGTACCCAGCGAGCGGCGCTCCACGCTCTCTGGCGCAAGATCGCGCCCGACGCCGAAATCGCTGACGAAGCCCTGCCCGGCCATGTTCAGCAGCACATTCTCCGGCTTGAGATCGCGGTGGATGATATCCGCCGCGTGCGCCGCCGCCAGCCCAGTGGCAACCTGCCGCAGCAGCGCCACGGCGCGATAGAGCGGCAGATAGCCCGTGCGCTGGAGGATCGAGCGCAGCGATTCGTACATCAGGGGCATCGAGAGGTAGAGCAGCTTGCCCTCCTGCCCGAAGCCGTGGATCGGCAGGATATAGTCCGCCTTGAGAAGCTGGACGCGCGAGGCGATATCGTGCATCGCGCCCATGTAGGCGGTATTGGCGGCGACACTCGGCATGAAGATTTTGAGCGCGACGGGCTGCGGCATCGCGGGATGCTGCGCCTGGTAGACCTCGGCAAGCTGGCCCGCGCCAATCAGCTCACCCAGCTGATACGCGCCAACGCGACTGCCCGCGAGCGTCCCTTCGCCCTCTGCCATACCGTTCCCCGCCCTGCTCTCCGCCAGCGTATCCGCTCCGCGGCGCGCGGTCTTGTGTGCTGGCCGGAACATTGTAGAGGTCTGGCTGGCGATATGTCAATCCGGCAGGTACCTTACTGTGGCGGGTGTCAGCGCTGGTTGAGCAGGTCGAGGATTGGCAGGAAGCGCTCGAAGCCCACCATCCCTTCCGGCTCGATGACCAGGATCAGGTGTTGTGCGCCGACCTCGACGAAGCCGCGCAGGCGGTCCGCGATCTCCTGGTTTGTGCCGGTCAATTGGTAAGGCTTGCCCTCCGCTGGCTGGCCATCCGGCCCCAGCTTCAGGATTGCGCCCGCCGTCAGTTCCAGCGTCGCGGGGTCACGTCCTTCTTCTTCACACGCCTGGCGCATCCCCGCCAGACGCTCGGCCACCACCTCCGGCTTCGTGTGCCAGGCGGTATTCCAGGCGTCGGCGTAGCGCGCCACCAGCCGCAGCATCCGCGGGCGGCGGGCGCCAATCAGGATCGGCGGCCCTTTGGGCGAGGGGCCGCGCGGACGCAGCACTGCATCGCTGGCAGTGTAGTATTCGCCCGCAAAGTCCACCTTGCCCTCACGCAGCAGCGGCACGATGATCTGTAACGCCTCCTCGAAGCGGCTCGCCAGATGGTCGAAGGGGTAGCCAAAGGCGGTATATTCCGGCTCGTGCCAGCCCGCGCCCAGCCCCATGATGAAGCGGCCGTTGCTGATCTCGTCGATGCTGTCGGCCATCTTGGCGGTCAGCGCCGGATTGCGGAAGGAGGTGGCGGCGACCATCGGGCCAAGCTGGATGCGCGAGGTGACGGCGGCGAGGGCGCTGAGGAACGTGAGCGACTCCCACTGGCCGACCTCGCCCTCCTCGGGCATGCGGGCGATGAAATGGTCCGCCACCCAGAACGAGTCAATCCCCGCCGCCTCGGCTGCCAGGGCCAGCGCGCGCACATCGCTGAAGCGCGGGGTTGTACCCTCGGTTGGCACGTCATCCAGCGACGCCAGATAGCCAATTTTGAATGATCTGCCTGAGGTCGCCGTCTGCTCCGCCATGTGCGCTACTCCTATTCTCCCTGGTGCGCCAGATTTGCCAGATTCGCCCGCTTCCACTCGTCGGCGTCGTCCGTGTCGGCGCGCAGATGCTCGAACGGGGTATGGCAGGCGCGGCAGTAATACTGATCGGTTAAGAGTTGCGAGCCAAAGAGCGCCAGTAGCTCGACCTCTGCCGAGCCGCAGAAGGGACAGCTCACCACTGGCTGCTCGTGTTCTTGCTCTTCTGGACGCTTCATGCCTGCGACTCTTTTCGCCGTTGTTTGCCTTTGCCCGTTTTGGCAGGCGCAAGCTGATAGGTGGCGGCGTCCCAGCGATCCCAGGGAAGCGGCTCGCTCAACTCCCAGTGGTCGCCGACACGGCGCAGCGGCAGATCGAAGCCGACCGTGCCGAGCATCGGACCGATCACCGCCAGGAAGCGCGCGCGTAGCTCGTCGGGGGTCGCGTCGAGCACGCCCGCCGCCTTCAGCGGATCATTCTCGCCGGATGAAACAGTTGGGCCAAACCAGCAGAACACCTCATCCCAGACGCGACGGAGCGCCTGTTGTTGCGACTCACGCGCCGCGCCGCCCTCGCGCGCCATCCGCCGCACCCAGCCCTCGCCGTGCTGCGCGTGCATCCGCTCTTCCTGCACGACCTTGCGGCTGCGGCCCGCCAGTGGCTCAAAGGTGGAGTCTTTGCCCGCCTCGAAGACAAGGGTGAGCGCATTGTCGATCAGCACGTTGGCGGCGACGAAATCTTCCCAGCCGCCGAACGGCTCGCTCAGGCAGGCGAGCGCTGTGAACGCGGTGCGCGTCTCCGGCTCGGTCTCGGCGCCCGCGCTGGGGTTCAGCGTCTTGAGGACGGGATAGATGGCGCGCGCATGGCCCAGTTCGTCCTGCGCCATGGCGGCGGCGGCCACGCTCGACTCCAGCGTTGGCGCGCTGCTGCACCACTCGGCATAGCGCCTGCCCAGGAAGTATTTGTTATCGGCCAGCCGCGCCATCAGGGCGAAGATTGCCTCAGTGGGCGCCTGTGTGGTAGTCTCGCTCATGGTTGTCCGCTGCCTTTCAGAGTCGTCGGAGAGCGGTTCATGTGTTGGTTATTGTGGCGCGGTATGTGTATGGGAACGCTGGCCGCAGGCTAAAGCCCTGCGGCTAATCCTGGGGTGAGCATCCTGCTGACTGACGAGCTAATGCGCACATTTCAGGATTAGCCGTGGCCTTCAGGCCACGACGCGCGCCCCGCCACCCACGCCGCCAAAGGTCACGACGCGATGACCGTCACCACCGTGTCACGCGGGACGACGACCATCTCGATCCAGGCGAACTCGTCGTAGATGCTGCGGGCGTAGACGCGCGCCAGCTCAGGATCATCCGCCTCGACGGTCCCCACCTGCTGCAGCGGCTTCTCATATTCGCGCCGCGCCAGCACCAACCAAACCCGGTCCGCCATGACATGCCGATGTGGGACGCTCTTGCCCTCCAGCGCCTCGGGCTGGGTCTTGGGATCGTCCAGCGCGTCATATTCGGAGACGTAGCTCATAACGCAACCCCCTGTAACATCAGCGCGTCGCGGCCCTCGGCGCTGAGGCGACTCTTGGTCCAGACCGGCAGCCAGACCGTCTCGATCTCCACCGAGCCGATGCCGGGCAGCGCCAGCAGCGCCGCCTGTACGTCCTCTTCGATCATCTGCATCGCCGGGCAGCCCATCGCGGTATAGGTCAGCGTGACATGCGCCGTCTCGCCTACACGCTCCGCCGCGACGACCAGCCCCATATCCACGATGGAGATCGCCATCTCCGGGTCGGGTACGGCGCGCAGGGCATCCCAGAGCGTATCATGGGGATATTCGGCGGCCAACATCAGGCCACCTCCTCGCCGAGCAACCGCGCCAGCCCCCGGTTGCCGCGCTGGAGTGTCGCGACAAACTCCTCGTTCTTGGGGCCGCGCTTCTTCCAGCGCTTCATGACCTCATCCCAGGAGATCTGCCCGTCTTCGAGCAGCCAGCGCTTCTCGCGTTCGTCGAAGGCCGCCGGGAAGGCGCAATCCACCACCCACTTCTGGCTGGCGTCGTCGAAGTGCGCGGGAACGTCGAAGCCAAGCTCCTGGCAGAAGGGGACGGCGGTGCTCATCCACTGCTGGCGCAGCTGGTCGTTGCTCTTGCCCTTGAAGCCGAAATCAAGCTGCTCGGTGTGCTTCTTGAGGTCGTCGGGCAAGCCAAACCACTCGACGGTCAGCAGGAACATCCAGTTGATCGCGTTTTGCAGCGTCTCGTGATCGGCGGTGTTGGGCGCGAGCTTGCGCATCCACTGCTCGCCGTGGCGCAGGTGGAACGTCTCCTCTTTGTCCACCTTGATGAGCGCGCGTTTCCACGGGCCGAACGTCGTGCTGTTATAGACATCGCTGAGCAGGATGTAGCCCGCGCGGTCGTAGAAGGCGTTGGCGACGATCAGCTCGTACCAGCTATCCAGCGGCACGTCGAAGGCATAGGGATACTTCCACTTGACGGGCTCGCGTCGGTAGACCAGTTCTTCGGTATCCACGCCGAGGTCGCGCAGCAGGCGATAGGCGATGTGGGCGTGGCCCAGTTCGTCCTGGATGATGGCGATGGCGGAGCCGAAGGTGTTGATGTTGGGCGCGCCGCGCGCGGCATAGAGGTAGGCTGGCGCGCTAACAAGCTCGGTATCGGCTGAGACGGTGAGGATGCGTTTCATGCCTTCGAGATACGCCGGACTCATATGCTCGACGCCCTCGATCAGTCGCTGTTCGTGGATCCGCTCCAGCACGGCGGAATCGGTCAGTAAGGCGTCCATTGTGCCTCCTTATGCTGCGTTCACCTTCAGCTTCAGCGCCAGGGATTCTCTACACTGGACATACGGAAACATACGCACAGCGCATGCGCGTGTTCAAGGCTATCGCCAGGGGGTGCATATCTCCATTTGGATATAGGGTATCTTACGCGGGCAGGGATAGTGTGTCAAGGCGCGGACCGCTCCCCCAGCCCCTCTCCTGCGAGGAGAGGGGAGCCAGAGGCGGGAGCGTAGGGAGAGCATGCCGTAGCTGCCTACACGCGTGCGATGAAAGCTGCGCATATGGACTTGGTAGCCGCGCAGGCAGGCTTCGCGGGCTTGCTACGAGGCGATCATGGGATATAGGGGCCTTTGCGATTGTGGCGGCCTTTGCCCCATTGGGCGGGTATGCCGAGGCCGAGTTCGTCACTCTGGCGGGAGAGAAGGGACATGTCACCATGCGCTTCTTTCAGTTCCCAGGGATATTTGTCGTCCTCGTCCTCTTGTAGAAAACCAGCGGGAACATAGGGCGTGTCGCTGACTGCGATGGCCAGTCCACGTCGTTCGATGAAATACAGAACATCGTTATGCATGCTCCTGCGAACATACGGACGCGCGGCCTCCCAGGCCTCTGCGAGAGTTGGTAGGCCGTCCAGCAGGACGACGTGATATGGAGACTGAACCCGCGAGACGGCGAACTCGTTTCCACGGTTTGGCCCTCGTGGCCGGTGGACCTCATGCTTCTTGACGGGCATCATTTTGTGCGGCGGTATCCCGACTGGGATGCGGTGATATGACGGGCGCTCCACTGCAACGTAGAGCTCACTATTACTGCGAGTGGGGTCAGCCATAAATTTGCTTGCGAGCCTGACCGCTTCCTCGATTTCACGCATGCCATGGCTGACGATCTCCCGTCTCCCAACTGTGTATCGCACGACGCCATGGGCCCCTTTGAGCGGGCGTTTGGGTGTCGCTGAAGGCGTCGGGTGCGTTAGGGTGCTGCGCAACAAGTGCTCTTCCTGCTTGGTGCGTTTTCGCCGCGATGGAGCTATCGTCTCGCGTTTATCACGGACGCCACCATCCATAATATCCCTCCCATCTCAGGAGTCCATCGAGCCGCTTTCGAGTTAGGCTCCTCAGCATGCACAGAAATTGCCCGCACCTTGACGTTTCAGCACAGACGGCAGACGCCCTGGCAGATGTGCTTGAGATGTCGCGGCTTGTCGATAATGCCGCTCGCTCCTACCATTGTAGCATGTCTGGCATGCCATCACACACGCAATTTCGCACGCGGAATGGAGGGTCGCTGGCGCGGTTTGCCTAGCCCATGTCTCTCCACTGGCGCATGATTGCGTGGGGCGTTATACTCCATCTGCGCGGATGTATGGCTTGCGACGGGCGCAAGGGCGCGCGACATGAAGGGACGGGCATGCAATGGAGACCACCTCCACATCCCAGAAGTTGCTGGAAGCCTATGCGCGCGGAGAACGAGACTTCTACCACTGGAATCTGGCTGGGGCTGATCTGGCTGAGGCCGATCTATCCGATATCGACCTGCGCGGCGCGCATCTGCACGGAATCAACCTGGCCGGCGCAAACCTCGAAAACGCCGTCTTCGCGGGGGCGGATTTGAACGAGGCCGATCTGAGTGAGGCGGATCTCAGCGACGCGGTGCTAGCTTATGCAAGTCTCAAAGGGGCCAATCTGCGCGCGGCGGACTTGAACGGCGCCGATCTGGAAGAGGCGAACCTGACCAACGCCGACCTCACCGAGGCCACGCTGCAAGACGCCTTTCTCGACGGCGCCGAGCTGAAGCACGCGCATCTCGATGGGGCTGATCTGACGGGCGCGAGCCTGGAGGACACCGACCTCACCGGCGCCGATCTCAGCAACGCGATCCTCTCGGATGAGAGCCTTGATACCGCGTTCTGGGCCGACGAGGGGCCACGCGGACAACACGGGCAGCCAGAGGCGGATGACATCGGCGAATAGCGTTCTTGTCATCCGCAGCCCTGGACCTCTCCCGGCCCTCGGCCACCCTCCCCTTGTAGGGGAGGGCATAGGCGGCCAGTGTGGCGCACGGGCGAGATAATTCTGGCCCCCTCCTACATGAACTTGAACTTGTTAGTCCGAACACTACACGCGAAACGAGGATACGGGAATTAGCCGCGGCCTTCAGGCCGCGAAGCTACCCCCAGTATGCTGTTCGGGGTTAATTCTAGAAGTTCATCAAGGAGAGGGCCGGGGGTGGGGTAAAGGAGCCGAACACCATGCGGGTCTCACGCTGGATGCTCTGGGGGCTGGTCGCGCTCTTCGGCGTGCTCACGCTAATCAATAGCTGGCTTATTCCCCACTCGATTCCCACATCCGTCCTGGTGCTGATTCCGGTAGCGTTCGCGCTCATTCACGGATCTCTGCGCTACGGCTGGGGCGGCATCCTGGTCTTCGTCATCATCTGTCTGGTTGTCAGCAACGCGCTGGAAAACCTCAGCATCCTGACTGGCTTTCCATTCGGCCACTATCACTATACCGATGGCCTGGGGCCGAAGCTCTTCCTGGTACCGCTGCTCATCGGACCAGCCTACATCAGCACCGGCTATCTCGCGTGGGTGATCGGCAACGTGCTGGTCGGTGATATCCGCCGGAGTACGGGCAGATTCACGCTGTTCGCCACGCCGTTTATCGCCGCCTTCGCAATGGTCGTCTGGGATGTCTGCCTCGATCCAACACTCTCCACCATCCTCAAGTTCTGGATCTGGGAGCAGGGCGGCGGCTATTTCGGGGTACCGCTCTCGAACTACCTGGGGTGGTTCTTCACGGTCTTCATCTTCTTCCAGCTTTTCGCGCTGTATGTCTATTTCCGTCAGCCGCGCAAAGCAGGTGATGCGACGACGCTGCCGAAATGGTATTACGCGCAGGCGATTATCACCTATGCCATCACTGGCTCGGCGTTCGTCCTGAACTATCTGAGCGCGAAAAACCGGGCGGTGACAGATGCGACAGGCGCGGTCTGGCAGACCATCAATATCTATGAGACAGCGGCAATCGTCAGCCTGTTTACGATGATCTTCATCGCGGCGCTGGCGGCGGTGAAGTTGGCGCAGCGACAAACGTCACAGGTAGGTGCGGCTGGTGCGGCAGACACGAGCGAGACGCCGCTCGCCGAACGAGTTGGGTGACACCCCGGCATAGCTCATTGACGCGGGCACAATGGGGAGTAATCCAACATCGCGGCATGAATGCCGCGGCTCATTGGATCAGACGCTAGTGGACCCCAACGCCCTCTCTAAGATGAACCATTCACCTACACTGGGGGTGACGACTTACGAGGGTGGTTGCTGGAGCAATTCGTAGGCTTCTTCGAGTCGTCCCGCGACGATGCTCAGGCCGTCGAGCGCGGTGACCGCCAGATTGAGGCGCTCGGCGTTGGCGCGCAGCATGCGGGCATACTGAATCATCGGTGGCAGCGAAGTCGCCACATTGCGCAGAAGATAGAGAATTTGCTGGCGGCGCTCATTCATCCACATAGGATTGTCCATGTGCGGCTCTTCGCTGCCAGCGGGATTTTCCGCCGGGTCGAATCCCAGCGGCGCACGGCCAAAGAAGTCGGCGAGAAACTGGAAAAGCTCGCCACGCGCCACAGCCAGCAGACTGATGATCTCCGTCAGCAATCTCGCCTCGGGGAGCGCGCGCCCCAGCAGCCACCACTCCTGGACAGCCAGCCCCTGCTCGATCTCTACAATACGGTGTAACAGCATCTCGCTCCGGCCAGCTAGCTCGTCCACTCCCTCACCAGGTGCTCCTGGCCCACGGACCGCTCGCAACTCTGGCGAGGAGTTGTGGTAGGGCATCGCATGCATCCTGCGACTCCTCTCCCATGCTACTCCCTGAATTATGGGAAAATCTGTTGCCTCTTGCTTTACCACACCATGCGCCACTCGGCAACGCGACCGATTATCTAACACAATGTAACGAGTTATCCACATTCCGTCAACTACTCACGCCAGATTGTCATCAAACGCGTATGACAGATTCCATACGACTTCCATGTGAGGTATTGGATTTTCAGTAGATGAGCTTGCGATGTGTCTCACAGCGATATATCTGGCTGGCCACCTACTCGGACGATGAATCGTATATTGGCAAGCGACGGGTATTGAGATGCGAGACTCACCGCCGCCGCAACGGTATCTTGTAGTTCAGTCCGTGACTGCACAACATAGAGAATTCCATCGTGGCCCAGAGCATAGCGGACTTCTCGCAGAAAGTCAGTATCTTTTGTGATTAGGATAAGACGGCGTTGCTGCGCCTCAACAATAATTTCCGGATCCGTGGCAAGCCCGGTCAGTCCAACATCTTCAAGCTGGAAAACGGCAGGGAATCCAGCATCGAGTAAACGTCGCTTGGTGCGAAAATTTACGCCTCTATCAAGCAAAAATCGCCAATCAGGCAGCATCATGCCCCTCGCGCTTCACATACTCAGCAGCGAATTGAAGCGCAATGCGAATATGCTCATCTGTAATGCCATAATCGTCGCGCATCTCTTCCCGAGGGAAACCCTGCGCAAGCATATCCAGAACGAGATATATGGGAATACCAGACTCGATGACAGGCTGGCCACCGTGAATCTCGGGGTCCGAGTAGACACCTGGAATGCCCAATGGATGTTGCATAGACAAGCCTCTCCAATGAATGTGGCAGTAATATCCTGATATATTCTATCTCATTCGATGCCATCAGTTTAATATACTCTACGCTGGCCACCTACTCGGCGGCCAGCCAGGTGGACTTCTCCTCGGCGGACATCTCGGCGCTCAGGCGCACCGCATCCGCGAAGGACATCTCCTCGGGCGCGGCTGCGTCTTTGCGCTCACCCTGTCTGCTGCGCAAGAACGCGGGCGCCTGCGTCGGACCAGCCAGCATCGCCTGAACCTGCCCGGCGGCGGTATCGAGCAATGCGCTCAACCGCTGGAGCAGCCGCTCTGGCACCGTGCTCGCGCGGATGCGCCCAGCCTCGAGCGCGCTCAAGACATCCACGCCCAGCCCGAGCCCGCGCGCGACCTCACGCAGGCTCTTGCGCTGCGCCTGGCGGAGCGCCTTGAGCGTATGCGCCTGGGCAAGCGCGGCAGTGGCAACGGGCGCGGCCTGCTCAGCGGCAGTGGCGGCGACACCCACGCTCCCGAAGACAGCGGCAAACGCACGAACAGAGGCGCGCTCGGCAATGGTATCCATCGCCGGGGTGATGGGCGCATCATCGTAGCCCTGCGTCGCCAGCAACGCGGCATAAAAGGCCGTCAACTCCGCGGCATGCGCCGGATGTTGCGCCAGGGCGGCGGCCAGCGCGCCCTTATCGCCATCTTCGCTGGCGGCGGCCAGCTCCATCTTGACCTGCATCAGCGGATCGCGCTGTGCGGCAGTTCGCTTCATCATATGCTTTCACTCCTTGCCCTTGCTTCATCGGCCATCAGGGGCGACCCGCTCATTGCTCTTCCGCGTTTTCAGCCGCAATCCGCTCGCGTAACAGCGCCTTCGACTTCTCGAAGCGCAGACGCATCGTCCGTTCTGTTTTGCCGCAGAGCGCGGCGATATCATCCCAGCGCATCTCCTCGAAGACACGCAAAATCATGATTCGCTGGTCGAGCGGGTCGGTCAGGTAGCGCAGGATGCGTTGCGCTTCAATGGACGCCATCCGCGTCGCCAGTTGATCGCCTGGGTCAGCCAGCTCGCGCCCAGCGGTCTCCGCGCCATCGCCATCGCCCAGCGGCACGTCCAGCCGGTCCACTAGCGCCTGGGGAACGTGCATCCCGCGCCCGACCGGGTTGCCCTGGGCATCGCGCCGGTAGCTCAGCCCCTCGTTGCGCAGTACCCGTTGAAAATTATCGGCGCAGAGGCAGCGCAGATAATGAATAAAATTGGCCAGCATGAATTCTTCGCGCGGGTTCTGCGCCTCTCGCAGCAACTGCTCGATCATACCAGCGATAGCCTCTTCCATCAGGTCGGGCCGATGCCGCAGGCCATAGCTGCGGCGCTGAAACTCAGGCATGCAGCGAGTAACTAGCGCCTCGCACAGCCCGCGCACGCGCTCAGTCTCGCCCCGCGCCTTCCAGGCGCGAATCGCGCGCACCAGATCGGCGTCGCTCACGACGTAGCCGCCGCTGGAGGTGCGCTGTTTCAGTTTCTCGGCGGTACCTGGATTACGCGGATCAGGCAGATTGGCAGGCATTTGCTCATGCTGCGTCGCCGTCTCCTGAACCATCTGTTCCGTGGATGTCGCACCCATTACCGGAATCGCCTCCCTCGCGTCCGGCTCGCGCTTCTGCTGCGCCTGCCGGGCCGCGTGTTCTCGCTCATCCATTGTTGCTCACATCTCCATCTCTCTATCGCGCTCGCTCAGCCATATGATACTGGCTTTATGTGATGTGATGAGAGTGTTGAAGATGCGCTCCTTTCGACATCTTCTTCCTCTCGGCTCAGAACCGGAAATTACCGATCATTCATGCTCTCTCGGCCTTGAAAGGCCGGAGTAGGACGGCGCGGGGCGTAAACGCCCTGCCATGCGGCGCTGCTCGCCCACCGGGCGAGGCGGCCACACATGGCCCGATTCACGTTACTCCGGCCATGTATGGCCAGGCAAGCTATTCCCCCAACAGTGTGCCACATGCGGTCAGGGTCTATCCTCCCATGCCGCCAGGCGGCGCCTGCCGCGTCATATAGAGATAGAACGTCGTCGTGTGGTTGGCGTTGACATATGGTATGAACGAGCCTGATGGCAGCGTCCCACCGGCTTCTAGCGCCTGCTCAATATCGTTAGCACGACTTAGTGTGACGATGGTCACCGTCGGGTCCGTGCTGTTCGCCAGCGCCTGCGCCAGCTCGTCTGTCGTCTCGACACGGCTGCCGGTCGTGCCTGGTCCCAGATAGCGCAGCGTCGCGTAGTCCGCCACCAGACTGCCGTCGCTCAACAGGATGAAATGCGTACCGGCTGGCAGCGTGCTCAGGTAGCGCCCAATGTCGGTGTAGGTCGTCCACCAGGGATCGGGATTCGTCTGGCGGGGATAGTCCACGAAATAGCGCTGGATGTTCCAGTTGGCGCTCAGCCCCACCAGCACGAGCGCCAACAACGTCGCCGCCAGCACAGGCGCGAGGCTGGGCATGCGCAATCTCGGCAAGTGGTCGGCGATTGAGACGATGCCTTGCTCGAACCGCTCCAGGACATCTTCCAACAGCAGGGCCGCCAGCAGGCAGAGCGCCGGAAGCATCACCAGCAACCGCTGCCAGTCGGGCATATCTATCGTCAGTATGCCACCAAACACCGCCGTTCCCACAATCCAGATGGCGAGCAGCAGATAGACCGGTTTGCGCAGGCGGAGCAGCGCGTAGAAGAAGCCAATGGTGACCAGCGTGGCAACGCCGACATCGAGCAGACTGTAGTGCGGGCCATACTGCGTGCTCTGGTCAGCGACCGCCGTGAGCAGCAGCGGAACCGCGGCAAGCTGGCGCAGCAACACCCTGGGAATATCGGCCGTGCCAAACTGCTGGACCAGATGATCGCGCATCCAGGGTGTCTGGTTGAGAATCAGCACCTCATCGGTGCGGCTGTTCAGTGCGTTGCCAGCCGTGCGGAAGAAGGATGCCAGCGGCCCCAGCGCGGCCAGCAATCCGGCGATGAGCCAGCCCAGTGTGGGGCCGCGCCCGGAGAGCAACTGGCGGTTGAGCAGCCAGAGGCCGACGATGAAGAGCGGGACGATAATGAAGACGAGCCGGGCGCTGAAATAGACCTGAGCGGAGAAGCTCATGGCGATGGCGGCCAGCACGGCGGCGACGGCGCTCCGGTCGCGCAGCGCGCGCACCAGCAGCCAGAGCGTCAATTCGACGGCGAGGAGCGCGTGAATATAGTGGATGCCGGAACGGCTGAACTGGATGTGCAGGTGCGAGACGGCCAGCAGCGCAGTGGCGACGAAGGCGACCCGGCGGCCAGCAAACTCACGCGCGAGCAGATACATGACGATCAGTGAGAGCAGCCCCACGATCACCGACGAGAGGCGCGCGCCAACGAGGTCATCCCCCGCGAAATGCATCACCAGGGCAGGGATGCCATAGCCCAGGACCGGAAGCCCATACCAACCGGTCGAGAGCAGCGTATGCACCTCGCCGTGCAGCCAGCGGAGCGCTTCCAGCGCGCACGACGCCTCGTCGCCATGGACGACATACGGCATGCTGGCCAGATTTGGCAGCCGCAGCGCCGCGCCGAACGCCAGCAACCCGCCCAGCAGCAGCCAGTCGCCCCAATTATTCCAGAGCGCGCGCCAACGCGACCACGATGGCGAGGCGGGGCCGACGCTCAGCCGCCAGCGCAGCCGGTGGAGCGGCGACGAGTGCGCCGACGGCCAGACGCATGCGGCGACGAGAAGGAGGAACGTACCCGCGATCCAGAACCATTGGGCGGCCAGCACTGGAACGGCGGCGCCCGCCAGCGCGGAGGCGATCAACGCCAGCACCAGCGCAATCCACGCGAGCGAGAGGCCCGCCCAGTGTCGCCAGGTCGTGGCGTGGAGCGCGATCCGCCAGCGTTCGAACAGCGCCTGAAGCGCCGCACGCCGGGACAGCAGCCACGCGCGAGCTGTCTGGGGCAGGCGGCGGAGATACTGTAACGCCTCGGGCGCACGCCTCAGCGTCCACCAGGCATCGGCCACGCCGTCAAAGATATCTTGCCAGCGGAGCAGCGCCGCAGCGCCGAAACTGGCGATCAGCAGGAGCGCGACGAGCACGGGTGAGGCGGATACCCGATCCGCGCCGCTGCCCGTTTTCGCCAGCGCGCTCAACTGCGACTCCGCCGCCATGGCATCCAGCAGACAGAGGACGAACGTCGCTCGCCGGAGCAGCAGAGGCCAGCCAATACGCCGGATCCTCTCACCGCGCGTGGCTGGCTTCAGGCGAGACTCCGCCTCCACACGACCCATTGCCCACCCCTGTCCTTCAGTGTCGCGACCCACGCATCGTCACTATCGGCCGCTATCGGCGGACGCAGGAGAAGCCTCCAGCGTGACCTGCCCGCCCTCCACACTGTAGACGTAGGCGCGTGACTGCACCGTTTCGGGCAGGCTGGTGGCGTCGGTGATGGTGAGCAGCACCTGATCGAGGTCGCTCACCGCGTCGAGGAAATCGGCGCGGCGGCGGGCATCCAGCTCGCTCAGCACGTCGTCGAGCAGCAGCAGCGGCTGGTCGCCGGTCTCCGCCTCGATATACGCCAGCTCGGCGAGTTTGAGCGCCAGCGCGACGGTGCGCTGCTGGCCGCGCGAGCCGTAGGTCGTCAGGTTGATATCCCCGGCGTAGAAAGCGAGATCGTCGCGGTGCGGCCCCAGCACATTCGCGCCCTGGGCAATCTCGCGCCGCCGGAGATCCACCAGCCGCGCGCGAAACGCCGCCGTCAACTCATCGTCGGCAACATCCAGCGGTCCCTTATACGATGGCTCGTACGCCAGGTGAAGCGGCAACTCTGGCAGCCCCTCGTCGCGGGCCAGCGCCTCGTAGAGCTGACCGGCGGTTCCCTCGGCGTGCGCGATGAAGCGGGCGCGCGTGCGCATCAACGGCGCGGCGAGCGTCGCAAGCTGCTCATCCCAGAATGGCAGCGCATGGGGGCTTTCCTCGCCCTCTTTGATACGCCGCAGCAGCGCGGCGCGTTGTGTTACCACCTTCTGGTACTGGCCGAGCGCGCGACAGTAGCCCGCATGCACCTGGCAGAGCGTCAGATCGAGGAAGCGCCGCCGCTCAGAGGGCGAGCCGGTCACCAACTCCAGATGGGTGGGCGCGAAGACGACGACGGTGACTTTGCCAAGCAGGTCCATCGCGCGGCGCGGCATGCCATTGACGCGGATGCGCTTGCGGAAAGGGACGGCGGGCAGCGGCGGGCTGACGACGGCGCCACTGGTTGCCTGGGCAACGGCGCTGGCAGGCGCCTCGACGCCGGTATCGGCAACGATCACCTCGACATCGAGGGTATCGTTGCGACGGACGACCTCGGCCTCGACGCGCGCGAAGTGGCCCGCCGCGCCCCAGCGCACCGCCTCGCGTTCGCTATTCGTGCGGAAGGAGCGGCTGGTGGCGATGAGGCTGATCGCCTCCAGCAGGTTCGACTTCCCCTGCGCGTTGCGCCCGCGAAAAACAACCAGCCCGCGAGGCAGCGCCATATCCAACTCGCGATAGTTGCGAAAATCAGTCAAGCGCAGGCGCTCGATATGCATGGCATCCTCCCAGAGCGCCGGAAATACGGCGATATTGCTGACAGGCATCGGAGATTGCGGCGCGTTGGCCGCAAGCCAGCAAGCCCATTTTTCCTACTTTCGGGCCAGTATGAAAGAATTGTCATGAAACTGATCTGTAACACAGGGCTTTCCCCGGTAATCATGAAAGATTTGTCATGGAATATGTGGCGTCTTTCATGCTCGTGAATGCCCACTCAGGATATACTATTTCTGCGGTCACGAGAAGACGGGCAGTGGTAGTTGGGTGGTTGTGCGATCCCGCGCGGCATGGTGCGGGGTTGGTGAAGAAGTTGTGGGTCGGTGGAATCGCACAACGTGGTCGTGCATATACCCCTTCGTAGTTGGCGGAAGCCAGGACGAAGGGGTATATGTTTTCCCTCGAAGGTATCTCCGGGCGCCTCACCATCACCCCGCCAACCCTCACGGATTCAGCAATGGCCGTCGCTCCGCCGCGAGCCGTTCGAGCAGCGCTATCGCGTACTCCGGCCCTGGGAGTCCGGCGACCTCGTCCCGCACGAGTTGCGCCTGGCGCCGGTACGCCGGGTTGGCCAGCATCTCCGCCACCGCATCACGCGCCGCCTCGGGTGTGATGGCGCCGGTCCCGATCACGCGCCCGACACCCAGCGCAACGCAGCGTTCGGCGTTCAGCGGCTGGTCAGCATTGAGCGGAATCAGGGCCAGCGGCACACCATGCGCCAGCGCGCCCATCACGCTTCCCGACCCGCCATGCGTGATAACGAGGTCGCAGCATGGCAGAATCAGCGATTGTGGGATGTAGCGCTCGATATGGACGTTGGCGGGCATTTCGCCGAAGCTGGCTGGATCGAGCCGACGCCCCACCGTGACAATCAGGTTGATCGGCAGATCGCGCAGCCCGGCGATGACCTGCGCGAACACATCGCGCAGACTGCTGGCGAACGCGGTGCCGAGGGAGAAGTAGACCGTGGGCGCGTCAGGTAGCTGGCCCGGCCACGACGGCAGATGGTCGGGGTCGGTGGGTGTTGGCAATAGCGGACTGAGGGCATGAGCCGTAATGGGCAGCGGAAACGCCGGATCGCGGTAGCAGGGTGGGAACGGCGAGAGGACAAGGTAGCGGCTGAGCATCGCCAGTTCGGGATCAGTCGCCAGGCCGTGTTCGGCGCGCAAGACATTCAACGGCTCGGCCACCAATTCGTAACGGACAAACGAGCCGGTCGCGATGACCAGGACGTTGGCGTGAGGGATGCCAAGGCGCTCCGCCGCGATGGCGCTGCCGAAGTCTATCTCATCACGGACCAGCAGATCGGGCCTCCACGTCTCACAGAGGGCAACGATATCCGCAGCTTTGTGGCGCGCGTACCACCCAGCGAATCCTTCACGCAGCAGCAGTTTTTCCCGCTCAGCAATATCGGGTATAGCTTCATAGCGCCGCTCCATTGCATCGGTCTCCGGTGTGCTCCCGATGTCGATACCAGCGGGAAATACTGGAAAGCCCGTCGCCTCGACAGCCGGAATCTGCTGTGGGGCGCAGGCGAAGGCGACACCATGCCCACCAGCCTCGGCGGCCCGCGCCAGCGGAACCAGGGGATTGAAGTGACCACTCCCGCCCTCAAAGGTAAAGAGGATACGCATGGGGTTGCTCATTCGGTGGTGCTCCGCGACTCATTGAGATGCATTGAGATGCATTGACCTCCTGATTATATTCGTTGCTTACTACGGTGTCATAAGTGTCATACGGCGATAGCGCATTTCACGTGCCAGGACTCATAGCCACGCGAGTCAGCGCCTTCTCCTGAAGCGTCATGCCGCCAACACAGGTGATACGCTCTGGCGTATCACCGATAGGTTGGTGATTCTGGTGCCCCGACCCGCTACTATAGTGAGCAACAGGCAAGCGCCAGCATAGCGAGGACAGGAGCCACGTGGTGTGGAATCCATATAGGAGCGAGCGCGTAACCCTGCACACATCGCTCACCCCTGAAGAGTGCATCCAGCGCATCCAGGCGAGCATTCGTTCATTTTGGTATGATAGCGCCTCCGATGCGCCCTTTTTCGGCTCCGTCAACGGCTGCACCTTCACGGTGTACAAGGCCAGGCTTTTCGGTAGGAGAGGGGTACGAGCGAACGCCGAGGGAGAGATCGCCGCGGATGCTGGCGCGGACGCGACCATCACTATTCGGCTACCAGTGCATGTGCCGGGATGGCCTCTATTTCTGCCTGCCTATGGCTTGAGTATCATTTTCATCGTGAGCGCGAGTCAGGTTTTCACACCAGCCTCCGTTGGCCCGGTGCTGGCGACGCCACTGACGATCCTCGTCTCTCTGATACTTGGCGCCGCTGGCGTCTACTGCTATGGATTAATTGCCTCTCTGTTCCTGGATGACCAGCGGGAGTTCCTAATCTCGACTCTTCGGGAATGTCTCGCCGCGTCGGTGGTCACGTCCAAGGCAGGACTTCGTCCTCCTAGTAGCCGCAATTGAGGTCCAACAGCGATAGATGGATGAAGAGGACAGATGTTGACAATCTGACGCGAGAAGATACAGAGGGTAGAGCGGACAACAGTTTGCGTAGGCAGCCATCGCCTCCTCCTGCAATGTGCAGACGAGGGTGGCCCCCAGTTGTCCTGGACGCCGGGCTGAGCGATAGGTCTACCTCGCCTGCGTGAACGCCTATCGAGCAAGGCCAGATAATGCTGGGCGCCGTCCAGGCGAAGGCGACGGTATGCCCCGCGGACTCGGCGGCGCGGGCAACCGGGACGAGCGGATTGTAGTGACCGCTGCCGCCCTCAAACGTAAAGAGGATTCGCACGGCGCCCTCCTGCGCAGCGAGATAAACACGAGATAAACATTGGATCGGATTCAGGGTTGTATGCGGGCGCGAATCGTAATTGTACGTTATACTTGCTCCACCAGGCAAACAGGCAAAGGAAGCACAATATGGATGAGGCGGCGCGCGAGGATGTCAGCGAAATTGCACGGATTGTTGGCGTAGGCGGCCATCGCCTGTTGCTCCATAGCATGGGCGACGGCTGGCCATCAGTCGTGCTGGATGCGGGACTCGGTGATAGCTCCCTGTCATCTGAATGGACAGCCATACAACGCCAGATCGCCGCATTCACGCAATGCTGCGGCTATGGCCGCGCAGGGGTGGGCGGAAGCGAGGCTGGCCCCAGCCAGCGTACAAGTCTCCAGGCGGTGGAAGTCCTCCATTCACTCCTGCACCAGGCGGGCATCATGGAGCCGTACATCCTCGTTGGTCATTCGTTAGGTGGGCTGCATGCGCAACTCTTCGCTGCGCGCTACCCCAAAGAGGTGGCTGGTCTCGTGCTGGTGGACGCAACGTACGAAGAGCATTTCAGCTGGCTTGCGCGGAACCGACTCCTGCCTACGGAGATGGAGGAGCAGCGCCGTATCGCGGCAGGTAACAACCCGGAGGGGATCGCCTTCGACACCGCTCTGACGGCATTGCAAGAGTCCCACTGGTATCTCGATGTTCCGCTGGTTGTACTCATGCGTGATAGTGTTCCGCCGGAGGAGCAGCCGCCCCACTGGTCATCCGAGCAAGAGATTCGCCTGCTCACCACGTGGCGCGGAGCGCAGTCTGACCTCGCATGCCGGTCACCACAGGGGAAGCTGGTGATAGCAGAGCGTAGCGGACACAACATCCAGCGCTATCGGCCAGATCTCATCATCGAGGCGATACGCGAAGTGGTGGTCGCAGCACGCGCGTGATATGGCGGGAATGAGGCTGCGCGCATGTGAGAAGCTCATGTCGCCGCCACCTCTTTCTCACCCCTCAGTTGCTCCTCGGCCACGACGATGACGATAGCCAGCGCAGTCACCGCGCCGAGCGAGGCTGCGCCGCTGCCTAGCGGGCCAATGATACCAATGAGCAGCGCGACGACGGCCCCCACCGCGCGTACCGCCACGGGCCGTATGCCCATCGCCCTGCGGAACCACACGTCACCAGCAAGATAAATCGCCAGCCCGCTTGCCAGAAACCATACCGCCCTAGTCATAGATTCTTTGTCGTCAGCGATTACTTCTTTGACGCCGGTGGCGATCAGCACAACGCCCGCGATCATGGCGAGATGGGTGTACCAGTAGCCAAGCAGGGCCAGGCGCGACCGGGCATCTGACGACGCCGATTCCATGACCTCCCTGGCGCGTTCGTCGTCGCGGTCGAAGTACGTCCACCAGAGGGCGGCGATCAGGATGAGCGCGAGGACAATGGCGGCGAATGTTGACAGATCGAGTGCGTGGTCAGCCGCGCCCGTGCCGATATCCACAATAGATTCACCGAGTACGATGAGGATGACAAGGCCATGTCGCTCGACGAAATGGGCCGAGTTGACCGAGACCCCCCGTTCGCGCCGAAGAATTGTGACAAGAACGAACGGCACGACCGCAGCGAGGAAGAAGAGCCAGTTCCAGTCCGTGTGAACAAGGCCAGCCAGGATTACCAGCAGAGCCGCGACGACATTCAGAGGCGCGATCCCAAGCATTGCGCGCGCCGCGCTCCGCCCGCCCTGAACGAGGAAGGCTATCGAGTGGATGACGATGACGTAAAGATAAGCCAGCCCAAAGATCAGCCCATCAGCGCCGAAGACGCCGGGGAGCACAATCGCCATCACGAGAAAACCCGCCATCGCGGCAATCAGCACCAGCCGCATCCGTCGGCCCGCGCCTGTGGTATTGGTCAGCCAGGTGTAGCCGTCGTACATCCACCAGATCAGCATCAGCACCAGCAGGACCAGCAGAAAGTCGAGCGGTCTGCGCGCCTGCTCAACCAGGTGCGTCAGCTGGGTGATGGTGAAGACGAAGACGAGATCGAAGAACGATTCGATGGTTGAGACACGCATCGGCTCATCGTTTCGTGCATCCTGTCGCTGCATGCGCTAGCTCTTCTCTTGCTCTACCTACACGTCGCGCACCTCAGCGCCGAGCAGCCGCAGATCCTCGAAGAACGATGGGTAGCTCTTGGCGACGGAGTCCGCGCCGGTGATAGTCAGCCCATCACGAGAGCGGAGCGCGACGAGGGCCAGCGACTGCGCCAGCCGGTGGTCGTCGTGAGCGTCCACTGTCGCGCCGCCAGCGATGCCGCCCGGCTGGCCGCGCACCACAATCGCGTCGTCGAACGGTTGCGCGTCACAGCCCGCGCGCTGAAGCTCGGCGCAGAGATCGCCGATGCGGTCGCTTTCCTTCAGCCGCAGATTGGCGACGTTCTCGAAGCGGCTCTCGCCCTCGGCAAGACAGGCGACAGCCACCAGCGCCGGCACGCTGTCGATCAGCGGATCGCCATCCATCCGCACCGCGCGCAAGGATACTGCCGCGCCGATGGACAGCACGCCGTCAACCAGCGTCAGTGGCGCACCCAGGGCATCCAGCGCTGCCAGCAGAGCAGCGGACTCCGGTCGCGCGGCATCGAGCGCGGCGAGATGGGCAGGCTGACCGAGTAGCAACGCCGCCACCGCCAGCGCCGCCGCCGACGGCGCATCGCCCGGCACGGTCACGTCTAGCGCGCGATACCTCTGCCCGCCTGGAACCGTACATGCGCGTAGGTCGGCAGCCGCCTCGACCTGAATGCCCGCCTCCGCCAGCACGCGCAAGCTCGCCCGCACGATATCCGACGAGCGCAGGCCATCGGTGACGGTGATACGCAATCCCTGGGGCAGCAGCGGCGCCAGATAGAGTAGCGCGCTGAGATATTGCGAACTGCGCGCGCCCGAGACCGTCACCTCGCCGCCCAGGGGCGGCCCGCCACGCAGCGTAATCGGCAGCAGTCCGTCTGGCCCGGTAGCCTCGGTGGTGACGCCAAGCTGAGCGAGCGCGGCCAGCAAATCGGCGTTGGGCCGACGCCCGAGCGAGTCGGGATGGTCGGTGGTGAATGTAATTTCTGGCAAGAGCGCGCCGATACCCAGCAGCAGCCGCAGCACGGCGCCCGCGTTGCCCATGGCCAGAGTGTTATCCGGCGGCAGGCGCAGGCGTCCGCCAGTGCCAGTGATACGCACCGCCCACTCGCCATTACTCGGCGCCTCTGAGACATCGGCGCCGAGCGCGCGCAACGCCCGCACCAGCGCCACGGTATCCTCACTCCGCGCGGGATTGCGCACCAGCGAGACGCCGTCGGCCAGCAGCGCCGCCAGCAGGTAGCGCAGGGTGTAATACTTCGCGCCTGGTAATGGCAGGAGAACCGCCCCGTTCTTTGGCGTGCCTCCACGCACGAAGACGCGCGCGGGGACGCGCCACCTCAGCCCAGCGAGCGGCTCATCCTGATCGGCCATAGCGGTACCCATTTCAATGATATAGTACGGAACGGCATCACCCATATCATATCCAATGTCTGGAAGGCTGCGATGGACGCGATGGACGCGATGGACGCGACGATACTGAATGGCCGCGAGCTTGCCCGGCGCACCACGGATGAACTGCGCCGTGAGTCGGAGCGGTTCACCCAGGCGCATGACCGCCGCGCCTTGCTGGTGCTGGTGGCGGTGGGCGAGAACCCCACGGCGCTGCTCTATGCCGAACAGGTACAGCGCGCATGCGCACGGACGGGGGTAGAGTGCCAGATCGAGCGGTTCCCGGCGGAGATCGACGAGACAACGCTCCGGCTGCGGGTGGCTGCTCTCGGCGCGCGCGTTGACGCCGATGGCGTGGTAGTGCTGTTGCCGCTGCCCACGCATATCCGCCAGCGGATGGTGACGGAGGTGCTGCCGCCCGAGAAGGATGTGGATGGCCTGGGGCCGCGCAACGCGGGCCACCTGATGCTCGGCTTCCCCAGCTTCGTGCCAAGCACCGCTGATGCCGCGCTCGCCCTGCTGCGGGATGTGGGGGTGGCGCTTCAGGGGCAGAACGCGGTGGTGGTCGGCAGGAGCAATGTCGGCGGCAAGCCAGCGGGGCTGCTCTTCCTGCGCGAGAACGCGACCGTCACTTTCTGCCACTCACGCACGCGCGATCTGGCCGCTATCACCCGGACGGCCGATATCCTCTTCACCAGCGTCGGCCGCCCCAACTATCTGACGGCAGAGATGATACGTCCCGGCGCGGTGGTGCTGGACGCCGGGATGAACGCGGTAGATGGCAACCTCGTCGGCGACGTGGACTACGAGAGCCTGCGCGCGGTCGCTGGCGCGCTGACGCCTGTCCCCGGCGGGCTGGGACCGCTCACGCCGCTGATGCTGATTCGCCACACGCTGCTCGGGCCGGATTAAGCGGAAGGCTGATATTTCATGACGATAGCCGAGGCGTTTTCCACGTTTCCCGCGCTGACGACACAGCGGTTGCGGCTGCGGAAGTACGAGCCGAGCGACGCCGCCGATTTGTATGCGATGCTCTCCGACGAGGAGACGATGCGCTACTATAGCAACGAGACGTTTCAGTCGCTTGCCGAGGTCGAGGCGTACATCATTTTGCGGCGGGACGACTTCGCCCAGCGCCGTGAGATTCGCTGGGGCATCGCGCGGCGCGACGACGACCGCATCATCGGCTCGTGCGGTTTGCACAGCTTCGATGAGGGATTCCACCGCGCCGAGACGGGCTATATCCTCAATCGCGCCTACTGGGGCCAGGGGTTCATGGCCGAGGCGCTCTCTGCTATGCTGACCTATGGCTTTACCGACATGGGACTGCACCGTATCGAGGCGGTCGTCGACAGCGCCAACGAGCGCTCGAAGAATGTGTTGCTCAGGCTGGGCTTCCAGTACGAGGGCAACCTGCGCCAGCGTTTCCTCTTTCGCGGCGACTTTGTGGATGAGCACTACTTCGGCCTGCTCCACGACGAGTGGCAGAGATTGCACCATTGACGCCGACTTACCGTGTGCTGCACGGGCCAGATTGAAACCCTTGGGCGAAGGTGTATTCGATGACAACCGAAGATGATGATCTGGACAAGTTCATCGCAGAATGCGCAGAGAAGATCCCGATTTTCCCGCAATGGTTGAGGCTGCATCGCAGCGCCGCAAAATTGCGCACAGACAACGTAGAAGGCTACTTGACATGACGATAGACGAGGCGTTTACTACGGTCCCAACGCTCACCACCAGTCGTTTGCGGCTGCGAGAGATTCGGCCTGCTGACGCGGAAGCCATCTTCGCCACCTCCTCCGACGAGGAGGCGATGCGCTTCATTGGCCGCGAAACGCACCGGACCATCGAGGATACGCGCGACTACATGCAACTCCAGCAGTTGCGTTACGACGAGCGTACGGTGATTCGCTGGGGCATCACATTGCGTGATAACGGCCACGACCGGGTTATTGGCGGTTGCAGCCTGCATCGCTTCGACGAGGGATACCATCGCGCTGAGATTGGCTACGAGCTGAACCGCGCTTACTGGGGCCAGGGCATCATGCCTGAGGCGGTCTCCGCCGTCCTGACCTATGGCTTTACCGAGATGGGTCTGCATCGTATCGAGGCAGTCATCGACGATGCCAACACGCGCTCCAAAAGTCTGCTGCTCAAGCTGGGCTTCCAGTATGAGGGCAACTTGCGCCAGCGCTTCGTCTCCCACAACGGCTTCGAGGACGAATACTACTACGGCCTGCTCCACGACGAGTGGCGCCCATAGCGCTTAGGCGCTTTCAGCACGCGGATTCTCTTCTTGCGCCTCCACTGGCAGTGCGGATGGGCTGATGGCGCGGTGTTGCAGCGGCGAGGCGAGCACAATCGACGTGTTCGGCCAACCATAGGGCATGAGCCGGGCAATCACCGATTGCAGATGCGAGACCGAGGAGACGACGGCGGTCAGCGACATGCAATCGTCGCCGGTGATATCGTGGCATTCGACGATCTCAGGGCAATCCTCGATGACGGCCATGATGCGCTCGTGGGTCACGTTCGCCCCCTTGAAGCGAATGATCGCGGTGAGCGAGAGGCCCAGTTTCGCCGGATTCACCGTCGCGTGATAGCCGGTGATGATCCCCGCCGCCTCCAGCCGCCTGATGCGGTCGGCCACCGCTGGCGGCGTCAGGCCCACACGCCGCCCCAGGTCCGCATACGAGATGCGCGCGTTTTCCTGGAGCGCGCAGAGTAGCGCCCACCCCGTCTCGTCAAGCAGCTTCTCAGGATCGTTAGTCATTGGGATATTCTACCTTCCCTTTGCGCCACAACATCTTCATTTGTTTTGGAAATCCCATTCACTTGCCGCACATTCTTTTCTATCATATCACCGCGCAACTCTTGTCAGCTATCGCCGGTTTCGCTGTCCGAGGAGTGAATACAATCTATGGCAACCACAATCGCGACGAAGGAAACCTTACGCAAGCATCTCTCGCTGACCGACGGATTTGTTCTCTATACCAGCGCCGTCCTGGGGCAGAGCCTGATCGTGTTGCCCTCCATCGCCGCGCGGCATGCCGGGCCATGGTCCATCCTTGTCTGGGCCGCGCTGGCCGTCGTCTCCTATCCGCTGGCGCGTATCATGGCGGAGCTAGGCGCGCGCTACCCTTCGGCGGGCGGCGTGATCGCGTTCATCGGAAAGGGACTGGGCCAGCCCGTCGCATGGCTCACCGGCACGCTCTATCTCACAGCCATCGCGGTCGGCGGACCAGCGGCGGCGCTCATCTTCGCCGAATATGTGGCAAAGCTCGTGCCGCTGCCTGGCCACTGGAACTTCGTCGTCGCGGCGGCGCTGCTCGCCGTGCTTGTGCTGGGCAACTGCTTCGACGTGTCGCGGATCATGCGCCTCCAGCGCTGGGGCTTCTTCGTCTGCCTCGCCGCCATCACCGTCACGATGGTGCTGGCGCTGCCGCACGTTACGGCGGCCCGGCTGACCGACGTCAGCGGCTACGATCTCGCAGGCGTCGCCTCCACGGCGCTCATCTGCTTCTTCGCCTTTGTCGGCTGGGAGAACGCCGCCTTCTCGGGGGAGGAGTTCGCCGACCCGCGCACGCTAGTCAAGGCGCTGGGGCTGGCCGTCGCCGTGGTTGGCGCACTCTTCGTACTGCTGGGCGTCACCGTCGTCGGCGGCCTGGCGCGCTCAGTCATTGCGACGAGCGACGCTTCGCTGGCGGATCTGGCGCGTCTCTCGCTGGGGCTGGCGGCCACCCGGCTCGCCGCGGCCATCGCGCTGGCGCTGATGCTGCTCTTCATGTTCACCTGGGCGCGGAGCGCGACGCGGTTGATCTATGCGCTGGCGCGTGACGGACTGCTGCCATCCTCGCTGACGCGCATTGATAGCGCGACCGGTTCGCCGCGCCGTGCGGCGCTCGCGCTGGCCGTTGCCTGGGCCGTGGCGCTTGCCGTCCAGTTCCTGCTCGCCATTCCCATCGAGACCTTTATCCAGCTTTCCAGCGGCAATTTCCTGCTGACCTATGTGCTCATCGTTGTGACGGCATGGCGGCTGCTCTCGGCGCGCCGCTGGCTGCCCGCGCTGGTCATCTCGTCGCTGGCTATCCTTGCACTGGTCGTGGCGGGAATCCAGAGCCTGTGGTACGCGCTGGCGATTACGGCGCTCTTCGCTGCGATCATGGCGATGCGACGGGCGCGAGGGAAGTACGGCGCCGCACGGCGCGAGGCTCGCCAGGACGCGGCATAGCAGGAACAGGAAGCACGACGTTTCAGCGTGTGAGCCAGGTGACTGCCCTGCTGGCGATCTCTGGCGGGACTGTGTGCGGGCCATCGAATTCGTGGTAGTCCACATCGTAGCCCGTGCGCTGTAATACCCGGACAACGCGGCGGCCACACTGGTTGATGGGGAGAATCTGGTCGTGGACGCCATGCGCGACGAAGATATGGGGCTGGCCGCGCCGCGCGTTGGGAGCCATGAAGCCGGGTGAGAGGGCAATGATGTGAGTGAAGAGATCGCCGTTGGTCAGCCCCAGCGAGAGGGCATACGACGCGCCATCTGAGAAGCCGCCAATGGCGAACCGTGATACATCTACGGCATAGCGCGCGAAGATATAGGCCAGCGCGCCATCGATGAAGGCGACATCGGGGCCGTAGCCGCCCATGATGACATCCCAGGTGAACTGGCGGGCATCGGGGGCGAGCAGCAGCAGCCCTGCCGCATTGGCCCAGGGCAACAGCGGCGCCAGCACGGTATCCGCGTCGTGGCTGGCGCCATGCAGGAGCAACGCAAAGGGAGCTGGGCGCGTCGCGTCATACCCGGCGGGTACATGGAGCAGCCCATCGCGGCCATCCGCGCCAGCGAGACCAAGCGCGTGCAGTCCGGGCGCGGCTGGCGGCTCGTGCGGTGAGAGCGGACGCGCGAGGAGACGCCCCTGCCGGGCATCGTTGGTTGGTGGCATCTCGTTGGTCAAGGTGGTTGCCCTTCGCAAAGGCCAGGCGCACGCGCATCGCTAGAACATCAGCATATCAGATTTCGTGAGCGCGAAACGGAAACGCCTCTTCCCCCATATCAGGAGAAGAGGCATTCTACCACGAACCAGGCAACGGCGATCAGTTTACGTCGTAGACATCGATCGCGCCATCGGAGCCAGCCCAGACGACGCTCGATTCGCACGCCTCGACCCACGCCGCCGACCGCACCAACACATCGATCGCGCTGGATTGGTGGGTGCGCGTATCCCACGCGTGCATCGCGCCGCCCGCGCGCCACAGCACCGTCTCTCCGGCGACCCGCACGCTGTCGCTATCAACCGACTGCGCGATGGTCCACTGCCGCGGGCTGCCAGAGAGCGCCTCCGCCTCAAGCGTACCTGGCTGCCCTTCAACCCAGATGAGCAATCCATTGGCGATGTGCGGGGCGAAGGCGGTATCATCCGCGCTCATCTGATGCGGCTGGCCAGAGGCGTTCCGCGACCAGATCAGGCTGTGCTGGCCTGTGGTATCCTGCCACCGCTCCGCCCAGAAGACGGTTGCGTCGTCCGCCGAGGGGTCGGCCAGCGCATGTCCCTGTACCGCCGTCTCCGCGATGGTGACGGGCGCGGTGTTCGTCGTGGGCAGCGCGAACTGAAGCACCTCGCTGCTGCCCGCGTTCGTCGTGACGGCGACCAGCGCCATATGCGCGTTCGCCCAGACGCCGTTGAGCGACGCTGTAGCATTGGCGGGAGTATCGCTCTTCACCAGCGAGATCGCGGCGTCTGCGCTAGTACCTGGGCGACCGGCGTAGAGGGTCCAGGATGAGTCGCCGCCAGCGGTCCAGAAGACCCAGTCATTCGTCACGGCGCGCAGCATCACTGGCGCGTCGGCGGAGCCATGCGTCAGCGGCGCGATAGCCTTCGTCTGCCGATTCTCGGCGTAGAGCGTCGTCGCGCCCGCCGTATCGGCGGCGCTATAGACCAGCCACTTCGTCGTCGCCAGCGCTCGTGTGATCGCGTGCGCGCGGGCATCGGGCATGTACCGGGCAACCGAAGGCTTCGCGGTCTGGCCATTGCCACTATGGGCCGCGCCCAGGCTGGTCGCGAGCGAGGCAAGGCCGGAATGCGGCAAGACCTGAATCGAGAGGACGCCCAGCATAATCACCGCAGCGGCGGCGACCAGCGCAATCCGTGGATTCAGCCGGGGTATCCGGCGCTTGCGGGCCTCGGCCAGGTTGATTGGCCGGTGCGCCGACGTGATCACCGGCAGCTCCGGCGAAGTATCCGCCTCGGTCAGCGCGGCGACGGCGCGCCCCATGCGCTGCTCATCGGCACGAATCGCGGCGAAGACTGCCTCGCGGAACCCCGGCGGCGGCGTGATCGAGGGCAACTGGCGGACCGACTCGCCTACACTGCGATAGGCGAATTCGATTTTGCGACAGGCGGCGCAGGTGGTCAGGTGCTGGCCAAGCGCGGCCCGGTCACGCGGGGACCAGTCATCCCGGCGGTACGCGGCGAGCAACCGATGCGCCCGCCTGCACGTCATTGTCCGCTGACCTCCTGTCGGTACAGGGTGATGAACCGCTCGCGCGCCCGCATGAGGCGCATCTTCACGGCTGATGGACTGACGTTGAGTACTTCGGCGATCTCCGCGCATGAGAAACCTTCGTGTTCGTATAACAAGAGACATGCGGCGTACTTCGGCGGAAGCCGCTTGAGCACGCTTTCTACAATTTCCCGGTCGGCGACATGCTGTTCAAAGCGTCCGCCGTCATAGCCAGCCGAGAAGGCATTGGCAGCGCTGGCAAGGGCATCTTCCGACGGCCCCTGCTGGTTACTGCCATTACCCTCCATCCCCGGCATTCCGGCGCCCACACCGCGATCTTCGTTGAAGAGCGAGAGCGGCAGCCAGGAGATCAACCGCCGCCGCCGCAGCGCATCGGTCGCCGTATTCGAGGCGATACGATAGAGCCACGACGAGAGCGCCGCCGCCTGGATGCTCGTCCCCGACGAGAGCGCACGATACGCCTTGACGAAAACGTCCTGCGTCAGGTCGCACGCCTGCTCGCGGTTGCCCACCAGCCGAAAGACAAAGTTGATCAGCGGCGTCTGGAAGCGCGCGAAGATGTCCTCGAAGTCCGCAATCGTGACAACGGGACCAACCTCCGCAACTTCGTGTGACGCGACTGACGCAACATGCTCCCCAATCTCTTCCACGAGACCGGCAGGCTCCGGCGCCGCCTCAACAGCGGGCGCAGCCGGTTCGGGCAACGTCTCGACCACCGCCTTGCGGGCAGGTGAATTCGAGCGCGGCTTCCGTGTTGACGCCCGTTCAGGCGCGTCACTCGGACGCTTGTTGCTCTTGCTAGCGCGCCGACGCGGCTGCCCAGAGCTATTCGAGTTGTAGGAACGAACAGACGGGTCCATTGGTTACACTCAGCAAGCATTCAGAGAAACATCGAACAGGTTGAGCGGGGGAACCACCGGGATTGTACAGAAATGTTGGCAATAGTACCACCCAGTACTCGCGATCTATGCGCGCCTATTGGTCGCATTATTCGCGCCGCTCCTCAGGCATGCGTTCGGAAACCGACAGCATGCTCTAGCAAGAGCATACCAGCATTATTGAGCGGGTGACGCGGAAATGGCCAAGATGGGCAGAGCCTGTTTGACTCAGATGATAGTCTGCGCCGGTGACCGACCGATTTGCACGCGCATGAATGGCGCCAGCCGCCGAATTAGCTCTTGATTAGCTCTTGATTAGCTCTTGCCGTGATGTTTCTCCTGTACTATACTTTTTGTAGTGAGGTACGCTCCCGACTCTTAAGGAATATTTCCCTGAAAGGTTCAGCAGTTCCGATGATCCATTCCAACCCCTCAGCAGATACAGAATCCACGACTAACCCCGCCGCCATTACGATGTATTCGACAACCTGGTGTGGCGATTGCCGCCGTGCCAGGCGCGTATTTGCCGATTTCGGCGTCCCCTATCGCGAAGTCAACATCGAAGACGACGAAGACGCGGCGGAGCTGGTGCAGACGTTGAATAACGGCATGCGCAGCGTCCCCACCATCGTATTCCCCGATGGCGGTGTGCTCATCGAGCCGTCCAACGCCGCGCTCGCCGCCGTGCTGGCGCGCTACACCTCCTCGGCGAACTAGCGTCCCAACCGAATTTTTCCGAGATAGTGAGGGAATGGTCGGCGTTTGTCACCGACCACCCTCCTCCGCCACCCTTGACGCGATGCGCGTGGCGCTATACCCTGCAAAGGGCGATATCATGGCGCGACAAATAGCCAGTCTCAGGAACTAACGGCACGCTATCTGCAACATCGGCCTTGCGCGAGCCGTAGTTTCCGCTGGAAGGTGTACCATTTGCCAGGCAGGGAGCGAGCCTGGCCCGACGTCAGGGAGCAGTGGGGGATGGTCAATTGCCAGCACTGCGGTACGCAGAATCGCGCTGACGCGACGTACTGCAACTCATGCGGCTATGCACTCAAAGGCGCAACGGTCATCCACCCCGCTGCCAGCGCCTCGCGCCGCCCGACCGCCGCTCCCCTGCACCCCACTGGACGGCTCCCCGCGCAGTCGCGCCTGGCTGGTGTCTATGTCATCAGCCGCGCCGTCGGCCAGGGTGGCATGGCCGCTGTCTATCAGGCGACCGATATCCGCAACAACACGCAAGTGGCCATCAAGGAGATGAGCCAGGATAGTTTGGCGCCCTCCGAGCTGCAAGAGGCGCTGGCTGCCTTCGTGCAGGAAGCCGAGATGCTGATGGGCCTGCGCCACAAAGGGCTGCCGCGCGTCTCGGGCCACTTCTCTGAAGGCTCGCGTCACTACCTCGTCATGGAATACATCGAAGGCAAGACGCTGGAGCAGAAGCAGACCGCAGCGGGCGGCAAGGCGCTGCCGGAGCGCGACGTGCTGGCATGGGCCGACCAGATCGGCGACGTATTGACCTACCTGCACAATCGCCGCCCGCCGATTATCTTCCGCGACTTGAAGCCCGCGAACATCATGGTGACGAGCAGCGGGCGCATCAAGCTCATTGACTTTGGCATCGCGCGGGTCTTTGTGCCGGGGCGCACCCGCGATACCCAGGTGCTCGGCACACCGGGCTACGCGCCGCCAGAGCAGTATGGCAAGGCGCAGACCGATTCGCGCGCCGATGTCTACGCGCTCGGCTGCACGCTCTACCAGTTGCTCTCGGGCTACGATCCCGCCAGCACGCCATTCGCGCTGCCGCCGCTCAACTCGCGCAATCCGCAGGTCTCGCCCTATGTGCAGGTTGCCATCGAGCGCGCGACCAAACTCGACCGCGAAGGCCGATTCCGCTCGGTCGCCGATTTCCAGAAGATGCTGAGCCACCCCGAGGGTATGTATTTCCGCACGGGCGAGTGCGCCCATTCTCTGCGCGAGTTGGTGGCGCTCTGCAACGCGCACCCGCAGGAGGCGGCGGAACATCTCTACGCCCGGCGCTTCGATCCGTGGCTCTCAAAATGGGGCGACCGCCAGGCGGTCAAGGCGGTGCTGGCCACGACGATGCGGACGACTGATCAGGCGGCGGGGCTTGCCGCGTTTCTCAAGGAAGCGCAGGCCCCAACAGTCGCGGCGTCAGCGGCCTCAGCGGCCTCCGCACGGCAGAGCGCGCAGGCGCGACCCGCACAGACGGCGCAACAGTCGGCGCAATCCGCGCGCGGCACGACGACCCACGCCGCCGCCAGCGCCGCGCCCAGCGCCACCGCATCACTGGTCACAGTGCAGCCGCGCACGATTGACTTTGGCCAGCTCAAATCGGGCCAGCGCGGCACGGTGAGCATCACGATTCGCGGGCAGAACGGCGCCAGTGTCAACGGCCAGATTATTTCACCGCATCCCTGGATTACACTCGACCGGCAATCGTTCAGCGGATCGAGCACACTGGTGCAGCTGACCGCCGAAACGTCCCGGATCGCCGCGAAGGGCAAGCAGTATAGCAGTCTGCAAATCGTGACGGGCGCGCAGCACATCTATGTGCCGATCACCGCGGAGATCGTGCGCGCGCCCCGCGCGACAACCGCCCCGCAGAGCAGCGCATCCTACGCTACGCAGGTTCACGCGGCGGTGGCCGCCAATGCACAGGCCCAGGGGAAGCATGCCGCGCCGCCGCTGGGGCGTCCGCTGAATCTCGGTTTCCTGGGCGCGCTCTTGCTGGCGATGGGCCTCGCGGTGACGGCGCTGGCGCTGCTGCCGTCGCTGCTGGCGATGTGGGCGCCGGGGCTGGTGATGGGCGCTCCGCTGATGCTGGCGTTGCTGGCGCTGACCGCGCTGATCGCGACGCCGGGCGCGCTGATTGGCAGCGGAGGCAGAGGCTGGCCGGGACGCTTCAACACGACGCTGGCGGGCGCGGCCCTTGGGTTCCTGGTCGCGCTGGCGACGGAGCATACGGTGTTGCTGGCGAGCTTCACCCTGCCGAAGCAGACTACCGCGCCGCCGTCGTTGGGGCAGGCGGCATGGCCGACCACGCATCTCTTCGCCGACCATCCCGCGCTGACGGGCGCGCTCTTACTGGCCGCCGCGATGATCAGTCTGGGCGCGGCGCTCGGCGCTGAGCGCTTCTACAGCGGCATCATGCTGCGCATCGGCGGGTTCATCCGCCGCTTCTCGGGCTTCTTCTGGGTGGTCACGGGCATCGTCGGCGGCGGGGCGGGCGCGTGGTGGCTGGTGCGCGACCTGCCCTGGCTGCTGCCCGTCGCGGTGGTCACCGGGTCGGTAATTGGCGGCATTCTCGGCGACCGCATCAACCGCATCACGCTGAGCTTCTCGAAGTCGCGCCATCTCAACCAGCATCTGCGTAGCGTCCGCGCGCAGGCCGGGCGCCCGCGCACCAAAGGGTACCCGTGATCGCCACGCTGAATACGACGGGTACGATGCCACTGGTGGCGCTGGTGGGGCCAACGGCCACGGGCAAGACAGCGCTGGCGGTGGCGCTGGCCGAGCGTTTGCGGGATATCACCCGGTGCGCGGCGGTGGCGGCGGACTCGCGCCAGATCTATCGCCTGATGGATATCGCCACGGCCAAGCCGACTCCCGCCGAGCGCGCGGCGTTACCCCACGCGCTGATCGATGTCGTCTGGCCCGACGAGAGCTATACGCTGGCGCAGTATCAGGCAGATGCCCTGGTGGCCATCGCGGCGAGTACTGGCGATGGCGCGCTGCCACTGCTGATCGGCGGGACCGGCCTCTATATCCGCGCTGTGGTAGATGGGCTGGCGATTCCGACGGTCGCGCCGCAGCACGCGCTCCGTGCCGAACTGGAGGCCGAGGCAGCCACGCAGGGAGCAGCCGCGCTGCACCAGCGGCTGGCGACGCTCGATCCCACCGCCGCTGCGCAGATCGCCCCGACGAACGTGCGCCGGGTCGTTCGCGCGCTGGAGGTCTGCCTGGTGACGGGCCGCCCCTTCTCAGAGCAGCAGGGCGCGCGCCCCACGCCCTACCGGACGCTGCTGCTGGGCCTGAATATGGAACGCGCCGCGCTCTATGCCCGCGCTGATACGCGCATCAATGGGATGCTGGCGGCGGGCGTTGTCGAGGAGACGGTGGGTTTGGTGGCGCGCGGCTACGACTGGCGGCTGCCGTCGATGTCGAGCCTGGGTTATCGCGAGATCGGCGCGTACCTGCGCGGCAAGTCGTCGCTGGATGAGGCGGTCGAGCGCTTCAAGCTGGCAACTCACCGCTACATCCGCCGCCAGCTGACCTGGTTTCGCCCCGACAGGCGCATCACCTGGCTAGACGCCGCCCAACCGCTCGCTACGCTGGCGGCGCAGGCGGAGACGCTCGTGCGCGCGTGGGTGGAGACGGGCGGCCCCCTCCCCTAACCCCTCCCCCTTGCAGGGAGAGGGGAACCAGAAGCAGCCCGAAGGGTGCGGCTAATTCCGAATCGAGCGTAGCCTCCTGCCATCCAACGGTATCCGCGCCCAACTGGGATTAGCCGTGGCATTCATGCCGCGAACCAGAAGCGTCACTCGCAGCGCATGGGCAAGCGCGTCGGCAAAATCACGGTCAGCCGAGCTATGGCTGAGGAAGACTCGCAACTGGGCCATTGGCTATTCCCTCCCCAGCGGGTGAAGCGAGCAACACACGATACACCCGTAGTATACGCGATAGGCGGCGATTACGGGAGCGGCAGAGTTCCTGCAACGGACGTATAGTCTGTTAGTGTGTCGTTTGTCGCGAAGGAGGCGCTTCTTATGGCAGATGAGTGGATTGATGTGTCGGTCCCGCTGCATACGGGCATGGTCCACTGGCCTGATAATCCCCCGGTCAGTATCGAGCGGGAACTGAACATGGACCGTGGCAATGTCTGTAACGTCTCGAAGATGTCCATGGGCGTCCACACTGGCACGCACATGGATGCCCCAATTCACTTCATCCATGGCGGCATTGGCATCGATCAGATGCCGTTAACCGCGTCGATAGGCCGCGCGCGGGTGATCGAGATCGGCGACACCGTCTCCATCAAGCCGGGGGAACTGGCGGGCCACGACATCCAGCGCGGCGAGCGCATCCTCTTCAAGACACGCAACTCCGCCCGCTGCTGGCAGAGCGACGACTTCGTGGAGGACTTCGTTTACATCGCGCACGAGGCGGCGCAATATCTGGCGGCGCTTGGCGTGCAGACGGTCGGTGTGGACTATCTCTCCGTCGGCGGCTCCCATGTGGATGGCCCCGAGACGCATCAGGCGCTGCTGGGCGGCGGCGTCTGGATCATCGAGGGACTCAATCTCTCACAGGTCGAGCCGGGCGACTACGATCTCATCTGCCTGCCGCTGCGCATCGTCGGCGGCGATGGCGCGCCCGCGCGGGCGATACTCCGCCAGGTCAGCTCAGCATCCTGACCCGCGTCAGGCCTGCTGTTTCCAGGACCGGAAGGTGTAGAGAAGCCGCACCTTCGCCTCATCGGGGATATCCTGCTCCGCCAGCGCGCCGACGAGCAGGATGGTCTGGCGCATCTGGTCGAGGTAACGGTGACAGTCCGCGCAGACGCCGAGATGGCTCTCGAAGCGCGCGTGGTCCGCTGGGGAAAGTGTTCCCTCCACATAGTCTGTGACCAGCTCGACTAGCTCCTGGCAACTCAAACTCGATGCATCCAGGTTCGCCATGGTAGCCCGCTCTTCCGCACGATTGCACGATAACATTACAACCGCTCACGCTCGTTTCCAATGGAGCGGCCTTATTGATTCGTCTCTGAAAAGCGCCGAAACGTTACGGGAAGCAGCCTGCTGTTCCATGCTCCTCCTGGGTTCTACCTGGGCGTCTCGTCTGGAGCGTCCGGGACGGATACCTGAGCGAATGGTACAATCCTTCGTGGCGAATATCCCTGGAAGGAGATCACGTCATGGCTCAGACGCCCATATTTGGGCGGCTCGCAAGGCAGTTACGCTCATGGAGATCGCGGATTGCCCTGTTCGGAGAGCGTGCTGTGATGACCAGCACGGTTGATATCCGTAGCTTCACGTGGCCCATAGTCATCTTCTTTTTTGGAGCGGTGATCGTCACCGCTGTCCAGATGTGGCTCAACCTCAGCGCCGCGAATCATTCACCCTTGCTGCCAGAGATTGTCTATATCGCGGGCATCGTCATTGCGGTCTGGGCGCGCGTTTTGCGGCCTATCTGGGCCGTCATCGGCTTTTCACTGTTGGCCATCGCGCTCTGCGTCCTGCTGGACGCGATGACCTATGCCGACTGGGGCAATATCGGGCTGTACGTGGTTATTGTCACCGTCGCCTATCGCCTGCCATTGCGCTTGAGTCTTCTGATCTCCACGCTCTGCGCCGTCATTATCCTCGCCAGTGAAGGGCTGGTCGATCTGCTGCGTGGCAATGGCGGCGTCAATGGCATGAATATTGTCAGCCAGGGGTTGATTATCGGCTTCGCGTTTGCCGCGTCGCTGTCGCAGCGCAGCCGCCACTTGCTCATCAATCGGCTCGAACAGGCGCAGGAGCAACTGCGCGATGAGATGGGGCGAACGGCAGAGCTTGCGGCGGCACGCGAGCGCGCACGCATTGCCCGCGATGTTCACGATGTGCTCGCCCATTCACTGACTGTGCTCTCGGTGCAGACGCAGGCGCTACGACAACTCGTTCGCGATAACCCAGAGCGGGCGGCGGCGCTGCTGGACCAGATGGCGGAGGTCTTGCGCGAGAGCCAGGTGGAGAGTCGGCAAATCGTTGGGCTGTTACGCGAGGCCATACCAGAGGATGACGGCGCGACACATATTGCCGCCAGTCTGCGCGTGATGGCGGAGCGCTTCGCCGAGCGCACAGGAATGCGCTGCACACTGCATGAGTCTGGCAATCCTGTTCATCTCTCCGCCCAGCATATCGAGGCATTGCGCTTCGCCTTGCTGGAGGCGCTCACCAACGCCTATCGCCACGGCAAGGCAACAGAGGCCGAGGCGGATATCGTGTGGGAGAGCGCCATCGTGCGGCTTTCGGTGCGTAATGACGGCGTTGGCGTGACATCGACGACAGCAGGTGAGGGAACTGGTAACGGCTTGCGTGGGATGCGCGAACGGGCCGAAGCGCTTGGCGGGTCGGTCGAGGTTGGGCCACGGCCAGATAGCGGCGGATTCGCTATCTGCCTGACGCTACCTCTTCTCGTGGGTCAGCCGGAGGCGTCAGCGGTTGATACGCATCAGAAAGCCGGGAACCAAATCGCATGAGCACAGACATGAATACGGAAAGGATTCGCGTCGCCCTGGCAGATGACCAGCGGTTGCTGCGCGAGGGGCTGCGCATCATCATCGAGGCGACGCCTGGTATGACGCTGGTTGGCGAGGCGGAGAATGGCGAGGCGGCAACAGCGCTCGCCGCGGCGGAACAGCCTGATGTTCTGCTGATGGACATCCGTATGCCACAGCTGAACGGCATCGCGGCTACTGAATCGGTACGCCAGGTCTCGCCTCAGACGCGCGTGCTCTTGCTGACGACCTTCGATACCCCCGACCTTGTCATCGAAGGGATGCGAGCGGGGGCGGCTGGATATTTGCTCAAAGATTGCAGCGCCGAGGAGCTGCGCGCCGCCATCCGTGCCGTCGCGCGGGGCCAGATGTTGCTACAGACGCAGAGCGCGGCGCAATTGCTCGCTGGCATGCGGATACCAGAGCAGTTCGCGGGGCAGTCTGGCGGGCATGGGAAGGCCACAGACGGTTCGCTCGATGACACTGGCCTGACCGACCGCGAATATGAGGTGCTACGGCTGATCGCCGAGGGATACACCAACGCCAATATCGCCGCCAAACTCTTTGTGAGCGAAGCCACCGTGAAAACACATGTCCACCACCTGCTGACCAAACTCGGCGCTCGTGACCGCGCACATGCTATCGTGCTTGCCCGCCAGCGTGGCCTCGCCTGACCACCCTCGTCTTCTTCTCCACCCTGCGATGTAGATCTTTCCCGCAACAAATCGTCCGTCACTCCACCCGCGGGGCGACGCGGGTCGCATGGCTTCCCGCCTACACTTCTCAGCGACGCAGGTGTACTGCCCCGGTTTGGGCGTCTGCGAACCTTGAGAAGGAGTACTCTGGTGGAGTTTCTGCTCGATAAATGGGGGCGTTTCGTCGCCCGGTTCCCGCTTGTCATTCTCGCCGCGTGGATCGTTCTGGTCGTGGCGGCGTTCCACTTCGGGCCATCGCTTCAGGCGGTCGCCGAGGCGCAGAACATTCAGGCGCTGCCTGGTTCCGCGCCGAGCGTTCAGGCGGATCATCTCTATCGTACAAAGTTCGCGGAGGGCCAGCGCCAGAGCGCGGGCGAGAACGATGCGCTTGTGCTGGCGGATACGCACGGCGTCTCCGCCGCTGATATCACGCTCGCCGAGCGGATCGAAGCCTGGCTGACCGCGCCTGAAACGCGCCCGGCGCATCTGGTGAGTGTGACTGGCCCCGGCCCACAGGTTCCCGCAAAGACTTTCGAGAGTCCAGACGGCCAGGCATTGCGCATCGCCGTCACCTGGGATACCACCAACGCCACGACCCTCCAGCCATCGGTTGACACGATAGACACCTATTTGTCGCAGCTGCGCCCGCCCGCTGGCGTCACCGTCGGGCTAGATGGCTCGTCGGCATTCAACCGCGACTTTGTGGAGCTGATCTTCGGCTCGTCGGGCGCAGGAGTTCTCTTTGGCGTGCTCATTATTTTAGCGGTACTCGGCTTTGTATACCGCTCGCCACTGGCCGTCGTCGTGCCGCTTGTCAGCACTGGCTTCGCCTTCGCGCTCTCGATACCGATGATTGCCTGGCTTGGGCAGGTGTTTGGCTTTCCGGTCGCCACCTTCAGCCTCGAATACGTCGCCTTTGTCCTGCTGGGCGCTGGCACCAACTATGGTGTCTTCATGCTCTCGCGATATCGAGAGGAGATACAACGCGGAACCGACGCGGGCAAGGCGGGGCGTCACAGTGCGCTGGGCCGCGCGGTAAGCAGGGTGGGCGAGGCCATCTCATCGAGCGCCGCCACGGTCATCGCTGCGACGGCGATCATGGGATTTGCCCAGCTCAGCCTGTTGCGAGCCACTGGCCCCGCCGTCGCCGTCGCTGTTGGCTGCCTGCTGCTCGCCGGGTTGACTCTGCTCCCCGCGCTCATGGCGCTGTGCGGCCCCGCGCTCTTCTGGCCAGCGGCTCCGCGCCCAGGCGCACTCGGCGAGCAAGGCGTACCCCAACGTGGGATATGGGCCGCCGCTGGCAGGCTCGTAACACGGCGCCCGGTGGTCGTCGCCGGGCTGACGCTGCTCGTGCTGGCGCCGCTGGCCATCTCCGCGCTGATCGCTGTGCCATCGTTCGACGTTTTGCGCTCGATTCCATCGAATGCGCCGTCCATCCAGGCGTTCCACACCTATCAACGCCACTTCGACGATGTCGCCAGTGTCAATGTGTTCGTCAGCGCGCCGGGCCATGACCTGCGCTCCGAGACCTACACCAGCGCGATCAGCGCCCTTGACACAACGCTTGCGATCGTGCCACACATCTCTCGTGTTCTCGCCCCGACGCAATCAGTAGCGCCAGCGCAGCAAGGGCAGTTCTTCGCGACCGATGGTAGCGCCGTCTACCTGACACTCGACCTCGACATCGATCCCGACTCGCAAGACGCCCAGCAAACGATAGACGCCGTCTATGCGGCCGCCGCGCACGCGAACCAGGACACGCCGCTGGCTGGCGCGAAGGTGCTCATCGGCGGCGAGGCGGCATCCGTGCGCGATCAGTCGCTACAACTGGGCGCCGACTTTCGGCTCATCATCGCGCTGGTCTGCGTTGCGATTTATGTCATCCTGGCGTTGCTCGTGCGCAGCCTGACCGCGCCGCTGTACCTGATCGGCACCATTGCGCTCTCAGCGGGTACAGCTATCGGTGTGACGAATCTGATTTTTCACGAGATGCTTGGTCAACCCTTGTTCTACCTTGTGCCAGTCCTTGCCTTCGTGTTCCTGGTCGCGCTCGGCGAAGACTTCAACATCCTGACGATGGCGCGGATACGCGAAGAAGTGGGGCAGCTTGGCCATCGTAAAGGCGTCGCGGCGGCAGTCGCGCTTACCGGAGGCGTCGTCTCCTCCTGCGGGCTTGTGATGGCGGCCAGTTTTGCCCGCATGATGACTAACCCCGTGCTCGAAATTGCCGAGACGGGCTTCGCCATTCTCTTCGGCATTCTGGTAGATTCCTTCGTTGTGCGTCCGCTGCTCGTTCCGGCGATTGCCACATTGTTGGGTCGCTGGAACTGGGTCTGGCCGGGTCGGCGCCTCGCCAATACCGTGAAAGCCATCATCGCCGCTTCGCCCATCGAGGCAAAGTGACACCAGCGAGAGGATATACCCTTGACTTCGCTACAGACCGCGCTTATCGCTCTGCTCATGTTCGGCTACATGATCTACCACCAGTTTGTCACCCGCCAGGTGGCGTGGCGCGACCTGCTGTTGCCATTCATCGGCGCCGCCTATCTCAGCTATGGCTATCTTGGACATGCGGGCAGTGTGGCCGATATCGTGATGGTTATTGGCGGGGCGCTTTTCGGCGTGGGTACCGGCCTGGCCAGCGCCACCGTCGTCACGATCTGGCGGGATGGCGCAACAAGCCTCGTCATGCAGCGCGGCGGCTGGAAATACGCGCTTGTGCTGCTGGGGCTTGTCGTCGCGCGAATTTTACTGCGTATCGCCGCCGACACGCTCAAACTGGATGTGAGCGCGGCTGCGCTCAACGATGCGTTCATCGGCATGGCGGTCGGTAACTATGCAGGTCGCGCGGCGCTTGTGAGCCTCCGGGCGCTTGCGTTGCTCGGCTGGGATATCGGCGCGCTTCCCGCCAGACGCGATGTTCGCGCCTCGCAGTAACTATCCGAATCATGCACACTAACAATCAGGGCGGTACTCCACGAGAACCTCGCGGAGTACCGCCCCTCCTGGTGTGGTCTACAACCAGTGGTCAGTTGCGCGCCTTGAAGGTGGGCTTGCGCTTCTCCTGGTAGGCGGCGATGCCCTCTTTCGCGTCATCGCTCTGGAAGCAGAGTTGCTGTAGCTCGCGCTCGATGGCCAGCGCCTCGGAGAAGGCGACCTCCGAGCCTGACTGCACCGACCGCTTCAGGCGGCCAACCGCTTTGGCCGCCTTGTTCGGTGGGCAGAAGCCGTGCGCGTACTCCATCACCTTATCCCAGAAGCCCTCGGACTCATAGATGTAGTTGATG
>DASUHD010000119.1:0-13687 GCA_036273675.1 Ktedonobacterales bacterium
GAACTTGCTGAAGTTGAAGCTCAACTTGATAACCTGATACTGACCCCGTGGCTGAAGTAGGTGGTTAGCAGTTCAGCAACATTCCTCAAGGGAGAGCGTACTCATGCCGATACAGACGCGCGCGGCGGTGCTGCGCAACTATGATTCGCCGCTGAGTGTGGAAGAGATTGCGCTGGACGACCCGGAGCCGGGTGAGGTGGTCGTGCGGCTGGCGGCGTGTGGCGTCTGCCACTCCGACCTGCACATGACCAGCCCCGTCTTCAAGGAGTCGCTGCCCGCTGTGCTTGGCCACGAGGGCGCGGGCGTCGTCGAACACGTTGGCCCGCAGGTGACGAGCGTCGCGCCCGGCGATCATATCGTGCTCACCTGGATTCCTAGCTGCGGTCGCTGTCGCTACTGCGCCACCGGACGGTCCGCGCTCTGTAACAACCGCCAGGGCGTCGAGCGCGTCACTGGCGCGGTACGGCGGCGTTTGCATGACACCGAGGGTGAGAGCATCCACCAATTACTCGATGCGGGCGCGTTCGCCGAACATGTGCTGGTGCGCGAGGAGGGCGTCATCCCGATAGCCGCCGATATTCCCCTGGAGGTCGCCTCGCTGATCGGCTGTGGCGTGCTGACGGGTCTCGGCGCGGTCACCCGCACGGCGCGCGTGGAGCCGGGGAGCGTCGTCGCCGTCATCGGCGCGGGCGGCGTCGGCCTCAACGTCATCCAGGGGGCGGCGCTGGTTGGCGCGGCGCGCATCATCGCTGTGGATATGCGTCCGGCGGCGCTCGAGATGGCCCGCCAGTTCGGCGCGACCGATACGGTGGATGCCAGCGACCCGGCGAACAGCAATACGGCGAAGGTGATACGCCAGATGACCGGCGGCGGCGCGGACTACAGCTTCGAGGTGGTCGGCAGGCCCGAAACCGTTGCGCAGGCATGGGAGTGTCTGGCGCCGGGCGGGACCGCCGTCGCGGTGGGGCTGACGCCGCAGAACGCGACCGTTCCGCTCCGGGCCGACTTCCTGAGCGAGAAGACGCTCAAGGGCTGCATCTTCGGCTCCTCGATCCCGCGAGTTGACGTGCCACGCGCGCTGAGCCTCTACCGCAGTGGCCACCTCAAGCTGGACGAGCTGGTATCGCAACGCTACCCACTCGATTCGGTCAACGAGGCGCTCGACGCGCTCCGGGCGGGAACCACCGGGCGCGGCGTGCTGGTGTTTGGGGAATGAGCGGCCAGACGCGCAGTTCGGGAGAGTGCGATGGAAGGATTCGAGATCAGGGTAGGCGTCGACTTCATTCACGTCTGGCCCGAAGAGATCTTTATAGACCCCCCCGATCAGACGAGCCTCCACGGCGGCTATGACATCCAGATTCAGGGTAAGGTAGAAATTCAATGTCGCGTCTACCACACTCGCGGTCCGCTACAGTTCTCTGTGGGGGATATCTTGCAGTTCTACACTGATCTGCTAAAGGCTTACAATGATCTGGCTGGGAACGCAACATTTCAATCGACCGACGGTGAATTGCAGTTCACGATTGCATTCGAGTCCCATGGACATTTGGCTATTGAGGGAACGTATGAAGAAGTCCACGGATATAACACTCTACTCCAGTTTGCGATGAATTGTGACCAGACTTATCTGATCGAGCCGCTGGCGCAGTTGACAGAGCTTGCCACGAAGTATAGAGACAAGTACGAAATCGCCACATAGACTGGGTAGAGAAGGTGAGAGCCAGGGAGTACCCATCCCCGGCTCTCGTCGTTGTGTCGCCCATTTGCGCACACCAACACGATGACAGAAAACGCCAGAGGATCCCTGATTTCAAAGAAAAGATGAGCTATCAGAACCCGTTCATTCCGGCGATGATGAAGAGCGCCATTACGCCGACAACGGCAAGCAGGCTCATGTAGCCTACGATCAGCCCGACGATGGCCATCCAGCGGCGCGCGGCACGGCGCGAGAAGCGTTTGGCGATTACCAGCGCGACATGCCCCGTCGCGATTGCCGTGAGCATCGCCGGAATACCCAACGTACCCAACCCGCCACCAACCGTGACGACGACCATCATCGCCCTCTCCGGGATGTAATGGTTGGCTACGGCTACCGCGCCCAGCAGATTGATGGCGACCGCCAGCGGAAAGACCAGGCTGGCGAGCAGCGAGACCAGCGCCAGGACGTTGCGCCCACTGGTCCGATCTGTATCAGCGGCGGATGGCGCCGCCCAGACGGTGGGCCGATCGGTCGAAGGATCGGGGACGGATGACATGTGTGATGGCAACGATGATCTTGCGGATAGTGGCGATGTCATAGCGGTACTCCCTTCCCAGCGCGAACGACATCATCAGCTATCTTCAGTCTGCCTGAGTACGGAGACAATTGCCACGCAGCATCCGCAGCATGACTCGCAGAACTGGCCGCAGAATTTTCGCGGAGGATTACGACCGGCGAGATACTCGGCACGAAACCAACGCTTGCCCACGGCGTCTTCTACCCGGGCAGCGACGACAACCATCTCTACGCGCTTGACGCCCAAACCGGCGCGCTCATCTGGAGCCGTCCATTCCCAGGCGTGGTGAACTCGAACGTCGCCATCGCGCCGTGAAGATGCTGATAGAATGCAACACGTTGTCCCGACTCCATCGCTGAGGCCGGGGTGGAATCTTATGGAAGCATGCCATTAATTCACGCCGCTGATTGCCAGCTTGCGTACGAGTTGGCGTCGCCATTTATCCCAGGATGTCAGGTGGGCGAGCATTGGCGGCGGGGTGTAACCTGGCTGGCGATACAGTTCGACGCCGTCACGAGCGACGTTGTTCAGGAAGTCCTGGTCAAGATCGGACGCCGTGACATCAGAGACGACGGCCGTCACGGGCCACCTGCCCAGGCGCTCGCTATCTCCACTGTTCGCTGCCTCTGCCTGATATGCTCTCCAGAGCAGCGAGGCTCCAAGTGTTGGCTGCGCCGCATAGAATTGCGCCTGATCGTGAGCCAGAATCAGGAGATCGGCATCGCTGTAGCGTTCCGGTTCCATCCTGGCCGTCGAGCCGAACAGCGCGATGAAGGCTACGTTGGGGTCATGCACACGCGCCAGGGCGACCAGATGCTTCAACTGGCTGAGGAGCAGCGGATATTCCCGCCCGTAGAGCTTCTGCCTGCCCGCTGCTTTGCTCATGGCCGTTCCGCCTTTCGGGAAGAGTCTAATTTGCTCCCGTGGTTCACCGTAACCGCCTTGACATTAGGGACGGCCCAGCAATGCCCAATCTTTAATCTGTTTCACGCGCTCGCGTGACCGTTCCGTTTCCCCATTATCAGATTGCTTGCCGTAGACACGACCTGCGCGCACCGTTTCTAGCGCACTCCAGGCTGTGAGAACCTCCGAAGGAGCGCCTGTCTGTGTCAGCAGCTTCACAGCCTCTGCATGAGGGTGGTTATCAGAGTGGCGCACACCTCGCCACGAGGTTCCAGCCAGGATGAATTGAAAGGCGGCATAGTAGCAGCCCTCGATGGCAAGCTCCCAATCGGTAGCAGGCGCCAGCTTTGCTTGCGCCTGCTCAAAGCGCTCACCCTTCGCAAAATGGATATCCGCCTGCATTGTATCCCACTCCTGATGAATGAGAGCCATATCTATCTGCCATTATACATGCGCCCCGACGCCATCGCTGAAGTCGGGGCAAAGATAAGCGCACGTATGGGGGATAGTTATGCCTTCGCCGCCGAAGGTCCGTCTTCGGCCTGCCAGCGCAGGTTGGGCTTGCGCGCTGCCAGCGCCTCATCCAGCCGCCCGACGACGGTGATGTGGGGCGCCTCAAGCACCAGTTCGGGCTGATGCTTTGCCTCCTCGGCGATCTGGCGCATGATGGCGATGAACTCGTCGAGCGTCTCCTTCGTCTCCGTCTCGGTTGGCTCGATCATCAACGCCTCCGGCACGATCAGCGGGAAGTAGTTGGTTGGCGGGTGGATGCCGAAGTCCAGCAGTCGCTTGGAGATATCCAGCGCCCGCACGCCCAGCGCCTTCTGGCGGTTGGCCGAGAAGACGAACTCATGCATGCAGGTGCGGTCGAATGGCAGGTCATAATATTCCTGTAACGCCCGCATGACATAGTTGGCGTTGAGCACTGCGCTGTTGCTGACATGGCGCAGCCCGTCCGGCCCGTTGCTGCGGATGTAGGTGTAGGCACGCACCAGCACCAGGAAGTTGCCCGCATGGGCTCGCACCCGGCCAATCGAGAGCGGGCCAGCGTCCTCCCAGAAGTAGCCCTGGCGGCCCTTCGCGGGGAGCGGACCCGGCAGGAACGGCAAGAGATGCTTGGCGACGCCGATGGGGCCAGCGCCCGGCCCGCCACCACCATGCGGCGTACTGGCGGTCTTATGCAGATTCAGGTGGACGACGTCGAAGCCCATATCGCCGGGCCGCGTGATGCCCAGAATCGCGTTGGCGTTCGCGCCGTCGTAGTAGAGCTGGCCGCCCACCTCATGCACGAGCTTAGCGATCTCGACGATATTTTCATCGAAGACGCCGAGAGTATTGGGGTTGGTCATCATCAGCGCGGCGATCTTGCCCTCGTGCGACGCCAGCACCTGCTTGAGATGCTCCACATCCACGCCGCCGCGCCCATCCGACTTCAGTTCGATGGTGCGGTAGTCGGCCAGGGTCGCGCTCGCCGGGTTGGTGCCATGCGCGCCATCGGGGATGAGCACGATATCGCGGTGCGCCTCGCCCCGATGGACATGGTACGCCTTGATAATCATCAGGCCGGTGATCTCGCCGTGCGCGCCCGCCGCTGGCTGCAACGTGACCCGCTCCATCCCGGCGATCTCGGCCAAATAGCCTTCCAATTCGTAGAGCAACTGGATTGCGCCCTGGGTCATGCTCTCGTGCTCCAGCGGATGAATCCGCGCGAAGCCGGGCAGGCCCGCCATCTCTTCGTTCACCTTGGGGTTGTACTTCATCGTACACGACCCCAGCGGATAGAAGCCGGTATCCACGCCAAAGTTGCGCTGCGAGAGATGGGTGAAGTGGCGCACCACCTCGATCTCGCTCACCTCCGGCAGTGGCGCTGGCTCGGCCCGCAGCATATCTTGCGGAACCAGTTGATCCAGCGGCTTCGTCGGCACATCCATCGCGGGCAACAGCGCGGCACGGCGTCCGGGCGCGCCCATCTCGAAAATCAGTTTCTCAGTGCTCATCGGTTCTCACCCGCCACTTCTTCCATCGCCGCCACCAGCGCCGCGATGTCCTCGCGCGTGCGGGTCTCCGTCACACAGAAGAGCGCCGCGTTGCCCAACTCGGGATAGTCGCTGCTCAGGTCGAGGCCGCCGCTGATGCCCTCGTCGCGCAGCCCCGCGTTGAGTTGCTCCACGGGTATCGGGCAGCGCACCGCGAACTCGTCGAAGAAGGGTCTGGTAAAGAGCGGCTCGAAGCCCGGCAGCGCGCAGATGCGCTCCTGGGCATAGTGGGCGCGTTGCAAGCACTGCTCGCCAAGCTCACGGAAGCCCTGCTTGCCCAGCGCGGCGAGGTAGATGGTCGCGGCGACTGCCAGCAGCGATTGATTGGTACAGATATTCGAGGTGGCGCGCTCGCGGCGAATCTGCTGCTCGCGCGTCTGGAGCGTCAACACAAAGGCGTCCTGCCCGCGCGAGTCGAGCGTCTTGCCCGCCAGCCGCCCCGGCAGCTTGCGCAGATACTCGTTGCGCGCGGCGAAGAGACCGAGCGCCGGGCCGCCATAACCCATCGGGTTGCCCAGGCTCAGCCCCTCCGCCGCGACGATATCGGCGCCGTACTCTCCCGGCGCGGCCAGTACGCCAAGCGAGGCTGGCTCAGTGATGGCGACGATAAACGCCGCCTTGCCCGCGTGCGTCACCTTCTCGATGCCACGCACATCTTCGAGCGCGCCGAGGAAGTTCGGCTGCTGGATGATGACCGCTTTCGTCTCGGATGTCATCGCCGCCTCAAGCTCGGCCACCGAGGTGATGCCGTCGTCCAGACCAATCTCACGCATCGTGAAGCCACGCGCGGTGGCGTAGGTCTGGAGCGTGGCGCGATACTGCGGATCGAGCGCCCGCGAGACAAGCACTTCGCCGCGCCCCGACGGGCCAACCGCCATCAGCGCGCCCTCCACCACCGCTGTCGAGCCGTCATAGAGCGAGGCGTTGGCGACGTCCATGTTGGTGATCTGGCAGACCATCGTCTGGTACTCGTAGATCGCCTGGAGCATCCCCTGGCTGACCTCTGGCTGATAGGGCGTATACGAGGTCAAGAACTCGCTTCGCTTGACCAGCGCGGGGACGAGGCTCGGCACGAAGTGGTCATAGGTACCCGCGCCGAGGAACGAGATGTAGTGGTCGAGATCAGCGTTCTGCTCGGCCATGCCCAGCATCAGCCGCCGCAGATCAGGCTCGGCCAGCGACGTGGGAAGCGCCAGCGGACGTTTGAGGCGCACCGCCTCAGGGATAGGCGTAAGCAGATCCTCGATGGAGGAGGCTCCAACCGCGCGCAGCATCTCCTGCTGCTCGGCGGAGGTGTTTGGCACATAGCTCATGTCGTATTCAATTCCTCGCCAGCCCGCGATGGTCGGCTTCGGCCAGCATCGCCGGGACGCAATGATGTCTCTCAGGAGGTCTGCATAGATCTCCTGAGTAGCATTATATACTCTGGCGCTATACTGGCCTGACCAACGGGCAAAGAGGGGGCTGGCGACTGAAGTCGCGCCGACATGGCCTCGCTGCGTTCCGCCACAAAACCCGCCTGGGCAGGTTTCACCGATCCGCGTGCCACCGGGTATCCCGTTGGAGCACGGTTCGGGGAGTCCGCGTAGGCGGACTTGGTGGCCGCAGGCCCTTCAGGCGCGGTTTTAACCGCCCGCCTGCCCGGCCTAATGCCCTGCCGTCTTGAGGAACTCGGTGTAGGCGGCGGCGTCCATCAGTTTATCTAGCTCGGCGGGATCGGAGAGCCGCACGCGCAGCATCCAGCCACCGCCGTATGGCTCGCTATTCACCAGCTCTGGCGTGGCCTGGAGGGCGCTGTTGACGCCCACCAGCGCGCCGCTCACCGGGATGAATAGCTCCGAGGTCGCCTTGACCGACTCGATATCGCCGAAGTGCTCGCCCGCCTTGAAGTCCCGGCTGCCTGCGTCGTCCCAGGGAAGGTCGAGATAGACGACATCGCCCAGCTCATCCTGGGCGTAGTCCGAGATGCCAATGGTCGCCTCGTCACCTTCGACGCGCACCCACTCGTGCGTTTCAGCGTATTTGAGATCGTCTGGCTGATCCGTCTTGGCCATCTTGCTTCTGCTCCTCCGGCGCCTGCACGCCCGCTCAAATCACAATGCGTGAGAGATTACTTCGCGCGCTTATAGAACGGAAGCGCGACGATGACCGCTGGAACCGCCTTACCGCGAATCTCGATGGCGATCTCCGTGCCAGGGGCGGCGTGCTCCGGCGGGACATAGCCCATGCCAATCGCCTTGCCAACAGTGGGACCGACGGTGCCGCTAGTCAACTCGCCGATGGCCGCGCCCTCGCGCAGAATGGGGTATCCTGCGCGCGGAACGCCCCCGCCGCGTAGCTCGATGCCCACACGCTTGCGCGTCAGCCCCTGCTCCTTCTGCGCCAGCAGCGCCTCGCGCCCAATGAAATCGTGGCCCTTCTCCAGCTTGACCGACCAGCCGAGGCCAGCCTCCAGCGGCGTGATCCGCTCGGTTAGCTCGTGGCCGTAGAGGCAGAAACCGGCCTCCAGCCGGAGCGTATCGCGCGCGCCCAGCCCAGCCGGGAGCAGCCCCGCCGAGGCGCCCGCCGCCAGCAACGCCCGCCATAGCGCCACAACATCGCTACTGGCGCAGCACAGCTCGAAGCCATCCTCACCAGTATAGCCGGTGCGCAAGATCAGACAGGAGATGCCCGCGATGGCCCCTTCGGCAAAGTGATAGTACGCGATGGCGTCGAGGTCGGTATCGGTGAGCGTGCTCAGGATGTCGCGGGCGCGCGGCCCTTGCAGCGCGAGCAGCCCTGTCTCGTCGGAGATATTGGTCAGCGTGACATCATCGCGTCCAGCGGCCTGCTGTGTGAACCAGGCCCAGTCCTTCTCGGTCGTATCCGCGTTGACCACGGCCATGTAGCGCTCTTCGCCGAAGCGGTAGATCGTGAGGTCGTCCAGCGTGCCGCCCTGCTCGTTGCAGATTTGCGTATAGAGCGCCTGGCCGTCGGTCAGCCGGGCGACATTGTTGGGGACGAGTCCCTGTAAGAAATCGAGCGCCCCCGAACCCTCAATGCGAAACTCGCCCATATGTGAGACATCGAAAATGCCCGCTCGCTCGCGGACGGCGCGGTGTTCTTCCAGGATGCCGCTATACTGAACGGGCATCTCCCAGCCGCTGAACTCGACGAGACGCGCTCCCAGCGCGCGATGCTCGTCGTAGAGCGGGGTGCGTTTGAGCCGCGGCGTCGCGGCATCGGTCGAAGAGGTATCTGCGCTCATGCTGATCGGCTACCTTCCGGGCAACAACGGGCATCGGCTCACGCACGTCGTTGCGCAATGGGCCGTTGGGTTGCCGTTCCACATTCTAGCCGGGTGGCGCACCGTTTGTCCAGCAGGGGCTGTTTCTTCCACATCGGCCCGCTATCGTGAGGAAAGACATGCCGTGACCTGAAGCGCCACAGCTAATCCTGGATCGAATGTATTAGCTCATGGAGCAGCGTAATACCGAACGGGCAGGATTAATTAATACTGTATCAGGAGCCACTTGTTTAGGCTCTAATAAGACTGTCTGCCAATGCGTAGCTACGTATTTAGCCAAGCATTAACAGATTGTTCGGAACCCATCATGGCAGCGTCTCCCCGTTTGTGGCCTCAGGCTTTTGTGACTGAGCTGAGATCATGCCCCGACACATGGAGACAGTCCTGTGATAAGGATATGCTAGCGTCCTTGTGGACGAAGTATCCCGGTGCGATATAGTAAGGAGACGACATAGAGATGCGCACTGGCTGTTCATCGCCCTAGTCTCAGGCCCGTATGTCTACCACCGTTCGTCCACCAACGCCCTCGACTCCAACGTTCACACCACCGCCACCGCCGCCACTGCCGCCACACGAGAAGCGGCTAAAAGTATGGCAAGGAGCGTTGATTGTCGTTGTCGGGTTGCTGTACTGGGGTATAGCCCTCACCCTGATAATCACGCTTGCTGCCACACTAGCGCCTACTCAGCCCACAACAACCAGCCCGGCGAGTCCGACGCAAGCTCCGGCGACACAAGCGCCCACGAGTGTGCCAACGCCCCAACCAACGGCTACGCCGCAGCCCACACCCAACCCAAATGCGACTGCACCAGCCTACATAGCCGCCATCGCACCAAAGGTAGCCAGCCTCAGCATGGCCTTCGAGCAGGTCGCGACAGACTGCGATGCCGGAGATATTGCTGCCTGCCGCAGTGATGTGCAGACCGTACACGATGAAGTGGTCAGCTTCCAGACGGTTTTAGACCAACACCCTGCGCCGCCCTGCCTCACGCAGACCGACGCGCTGTTGCGCCTGGCGCTCACCGATTACCATGACGCAGCGGAAGTCGTTATGCGTGGTATCGACACCGGAAGTACCGAAGATGTCCAGGCCGGCGCTCAACTGCTCGACCAAGGCGGTACACATCTCGATGACGCGGCAAAGACGCTCAAACAGGTCAGTTGTTGATGACCCAATAGGACAAGGGTCAACGGGCTTTAGCCTGTGGCATGGATGTCGTAGACAACTGGCGTCAGCAGGCTTCTTCAATATCAATAGATGAAGCTGACGCCCGAGCGGGCATAGGCGAAGCGGTAGCTCACCCGCCCCCATCCGCCACCGTTCCAATAGAAGTTCATCTCGGAGACGAGGAACCAGCCACCGGGATAGACCTTCTCGACGTGGGCGACGTGGCCCGCGCCACCCGCGCCCTCGACGCCCGGCTGGAAGACGACTGTCGCTCCGGCGCGTGGCGAACGCCCGACCCGATAGCCGCGCGACGCCGCGCCCGCCGCCCAGTAGCGCGCGTTGCCCATGCGGCGCAGGTTCTCATCCTGCCGCTTGTACTGCGCCCACCAGGTGCATTGGCCAAACGCCCACCAGTAGTAGCCATTCGCTGGGCGATTCACCTTGAAGGATGGATGGCCAGGGACGTACATATAGGCCCATCGCGGCGGCCAGGGACGCACTGGCGCGGGCGATATACCAGAATTCGAGGAGGGCGATGAACTGCCAGACGGCGCGCCGCCAGACGATTTCGCGGGCAGCCCGGCGCTTCCCGGCGCCTTGACCCCCGGGCCCGCGCCGCCGCCGAGACCAAGCACCGCGCCCGCCTGCGTATCCCACGGCCCGCTCGGGTCGCCGGTCGCGTTGTTGCTGGCGGTCTGCGCGCCCAGCAGCCCAAAGGGGAGCGATGCCGAGGCGAGCGGATTGGCCTCTACGAGCACGCCAACCACAAGGGCCAGCGTCATCAGACAGACGACGAAACCCGCGACCAGGCTGCGCTGTCCGCGCCGTCGCGGCTGGAGCCAGGTCGGCGTGGGGGCCAGCGCGCCCGCAGGTACGACGGTAACGGGCAGGCGTGACGTTGGGTCGGCGTCTACAACCGCCATATCGGTCGGCAGGTAGACAGTGGGCGCCTGATCGGCGGCGACACGCGCATCCTCGATCACGGCTTCTAGCGCGTTCAAGATCATCGTCTGGCGGTTCACCAGCGTGGTATCTTCCGGGCGCACTGGCCGCGCGGTGATCCTGCGCCGTCTGCGATTCGGCTCGCCGTAAACGGCTGATATGTCTGATATGCCTGAGCTAGTTGGGTCATCATCGGCCAGCGCGGGGATGATGATCGTGTCGGATGTTGGTGTTGTATCCATCCATGGCGCGGGCGTGCCAGGCTGCTTCGTGGGCGAATAGGGCGCTTCGGGCGCCGCCGACGCAGCCCGCAGGCCGCCATTCGTCTGACGTGGCCTGCTGATGGGCGTCTCGGTGTCACGCGTGAGGCGGGGGATGTTGGCAAGCCCCGGCGCGGTGGAGCGTCGTGGCTGGCTGACCGGCCTTTGCTCGTTGGGGCGCACCCGTGGGATGAGGTCACTCGGGCGCGAACCACTAGAGCCACTGGAGCGCGCGGATGCGGCGCCCGGCGTATGCGTTGCCCGTATACGCCGTCTCGCGGCTGATGTATCCGCGTCCCATCTCGTCTCCCACGCTGCCCACTGACTATCCGGCCTCGCTCCGGCAGATGGCTCGCGTACGCGGTCGTGCTGGTCTGCCACGGCGCCCCTCCTGCTTCCCAATCGCATCCACCTCGTACAGGGGAGTATGCCCAACAGCGGCTGAGTTTCGCGACAAGCGAGCGTGAAATCCGAATGGGCGGAGAGGCGTTAGACAAGAAATGTAGCGGGTTCATTACGCTATGTGTGCTGCTACCCAGAATGGCTATGTTGGTGATGGTGACAGGTTATAGCAGAGGAGGAGACGGACAGCTAAAACCGCGTCTAACCCTCTACCCTGGCCAGGGTAGAGGGCGCCAGAACCCTTCATTATCGCTGAAGGGAACGGCAGAGTAGAGTATTTTTACGACGCGGGGCAGAGGTAGTAGCTCGGCGGCGTGGTGGCGGGCGGAATCTGCGCCTGCATGGACGAGGATTCACAAGCGTCGCCGGTCCACTCGCGCGCGGAAGGGGTGAGCAGCGCCTGGGGCGAGGTGGCGGCGAAGACTGGCGCTGCTCCATCCACACCCACACCGAAGGAGAAGGTGTAGTAGCCGGGCGTGGTGAAGGCGGGAGTGGCGTTGGAGAGACTCGCCATGCCAATCTCGATGGTCATCCCCTGGCCAGCCCGCAACGTCACCGGCAGCGGGCCATAGTTCGTGACGCACCCTGTGCTGTACTGGCAGGTATTTGAATCGGTCTGCGTCGCTGTGACGGTCGCGCCCACCCCCGCCGATGGGGAGAAGGCCGCGAGCATGTACTCGTTTTCGTAGTCCGCGCCGCCGCAGCCGCCTCCAATCGAACCGTATTGCCGTGCGTAGGGACCCTGGCAGGATGGCGCCACGTTTGGCGCGACGGAGATAGGTGTGACGGCCGCGATGCGCGCATCAATTCGCTTGACGGTGTGCGGCACAGAGGAGATGTTGCAGATCACAATGACATACCCACCCCCTTTGTACAGGCTTGGATTGACGGGAACCAATGCAGGATCAGGCTGTCCGTTAGGCAATTGCACCTGGTAGGGCTTCAGGGGCAGATCATCCGGCAGCTTCTTTGCAGGATACGCAAGGTTGCCGAAGATGGTCTGTTGTGCTACAGCCAGACCACCGACAACGGTCGCCGACATTGTCGGAAATCCATTGCCACACTTCTGCGCCAGCGGGGTGGGATCCACCGTGGGCAGCGGGGTCGCTGAGGGCGTCGCTGAGGCAGCGGGAGAGGGAGTCGCGCCGGGCATATTCTGGGCAGTGGATTGCGCGCCGCAGCCCGCAAGCGCTGTGATACTGGTTAGTGCGGCCAGGATCATGAAGCACCGGATTGATCGTAAGGACACATTGGCCAACGCCTTCTCCTGTCATCTTGAACAGATGATTATTCCATATCAGTAGCAACGACGATCCCATTCAGTAATAACGACGCGCCGATCAAGCGAGGGTGTTTCCGAGGATCTGTGACGCAGCTACAAGCAGCCCTACTTTCCCGACCTCAGTCGCCTTCTCAGGTTGACTCGCCTCAATGCTCCACGCTATAATCGTACCGTACGGTACGGTATGTATCATGGAGATAAGGCAATGGAAGATCGAGCAAATAGCCGCGCACAGCAGACACGCGAGCGGCTTCGGACAGCCGCTCACCGGCTGTTTCTGCGGCAGGGCTATCTGGCGACCAGTGTGGACGCCATTCTGGCGGAGGCAGGTATCGCCTCGAAGGAGACGCTCTATCGCCATTACGCCAGCAAAGAAGCGCTCTTTGCCGATGTCCTCAGTCACTTGACGATGGAGCAGCCGGGCTTTTCCGAGCGTCTCACGGCGCTACCCGCCCCGCACGATCTCCAGTCGCTCCGCCAAGCGTTAACCGCGCTGGCCCGCGAGATCCTGACCATGATGAACCAGCCGGGCTATCTGCCGCTGGTGCGAATGGTGATCGCCGAGTCGCCACGCTTCCCACAGCTTGGCGCGCTCTTCTTTACAACCGTCACGCAGCGTGGCCTCTCGCTCATCATGGGGCTGCTGCAATCGGCGCGGGAGCAGCGATTGATCGCCGACGTTGACCTGGAAGTGGTAGCGCATACCTTGCTCGGCGGGTTGCTGACGTTCGCGCTTGTGAATCTGGTGGTTGGCGCGGAAGAAGCGCAACCCATACCGATCGAGCGCGCCGATGTCGTCGTCGAAATCATCATGCGCGCGTTGACTCCATAGAGAGAAATTTGGAGGAAACCAAAATGCCAAAAAGTAACAGACGCCTGCGCACCTTCGTCAAACACGTCGTCAACCCGGTGCTGCGCTACGCCGCCCATTCGTCCCGCGGCCCATTCGCGCTGCTGCGCCACGTCGGCCGACGCAGCGGGAAGCAGTATGAGATTCCGATCATGGTCTGGCGGATGAAAGACGGATTTGTCATCGTCCTGACCTATGGCCCGAACACCGACTGGCTGCGTAACCTTCAGGCCGCCGACCAGGGAAGCCTGCGCTGGCATAAGCGGGAGTACGTTTTCAAGA
>DASUHD010000120.1:0-7923 GCA_036273675.1 Ktedonobacterales bacterium
AGCGCCTCCCGCAGCGTCATCTTCGCCTCCAGCGGCGCGGACTTCGCCGAGGCCGCCCGGCGCGAGGCCCAGCGCCTGCGCGACGAGATAGAGGAGTTGCGGAGGCGGTGAGGGGTTGGCGGCTGGCGGTTAAAACCGCCCGCGTCAGATTGAGGAGAGGGTCCGATGACCGATGAGATGACCGCGACCCAGCGGGCGTTTGCCGATGCGCTGCTGGCGTGCGGCGCGGTGAAGTTCGGCGCGTTTCGCCTGAAGCTGCACGAGCGCGAGCCAGATGCGCCGCTCTCGCCGATATATGTGGACCTGCGCGTGCTGAGGTCGTGGCCCGACGCCATCGACACCGCTGTGTCGGTCCTGGCCGAGATGATTGCCGCCAGGGGGCTAGAATTCACTCGCTACGCCGATATCCCGCTGGCCGCCACGCCGCTGGTCGCCATCTTGATGCACCAGACGCGCGTGCCGATGATTACCCCGCGCGAGGCCAAGACACACGGCATCGCGGGGACGATCAACGGCGACTTCTCGTTGGGCGAAACAGTGCTAGTCATCGACGATCTGGTGACGCACGCCGATAGCAAGCTCGAAGCGATTCGCGTGCTCGAAGACAACGGCCTGAAGGTGCGCGATGTCGCCGTGCTGATCGACCGCGAGCAGGGCGCGCGAGTGCAGCTTGCCGCCGCTGGCTATACGCTGCACGCCGCCCTCACGCTCGGCCAACTGCTGGACTATTGGCGCGCGTCCGGCGCGATTGACGAGGCTACCTACGAGCGGGTGCGCGCCTATCAGTCCGCGAACCAGGCATAGCGCGTAATGATTTATCGCCACCTGCTGCGTCCGGCCCTCTTCAACGTCGCCGGGCGCGACGCCGAGGCCATCCACGAGCGCGTGCTGGGGATGCTGGCGCGCGTCTCCGGGTCGCCCCGGCTGACACGCGGACTGGCCCGCTTCGCGGCGCTGGCGTGGCCCGGCGATCTGGGCCGCCCCCGCGAGGTCTTTGGCCTGCGCTTCCCTCATCCCATTGGGCTGGCGGCGGGCTTCGACAAAAACGCACGCGCCGTCCCCGCGCTGGCTGCGCTCGGCTTCGGCTTCGTCGAGATCGGCACCATCACCCAGCACGCGCAGCCCGGCAATCCGCGTCCGCGCCTCTTCCGGCTGCCCAGTGATCAGGCGCTCATCAATCGCATGGGCTTCAACAACGACGGCGCCGACGCCATCGCCAGACGACTCGCCCGGCAGCCCGAGGCGACAGTGCCGCTGGGCATCAGCCTGGGCAAATCGAAGGCGACGCCGCTGGAAGACGCCGTAGCCGATTATCTCGCCTCGCTCGACCGGCTCTATCCCTGGGCTGACTATTTTGCCGTCAACGTCAGCTCGCCCAATACGCCGGGGTTGCGCGCCCTGCAGGAACGCGACCGGCTGGATGCGCTGCTATCGGCGTTGCAGGCGCGGCTGCGCGAACGGGCGCAGGCGGAAGGCGAGGGTGAAGATACGCGCGCCAAGCCGCTGCTGGTGAAGGTAGCGCCCGATCTGGACGAGGCGGCGCTGGATGAGCTGGTGGAGGTCTGCCTGGCACGCGGAGCCAGCGGACTAATCGCCGTAAACACCACCATCAGCCGCGATGGGCTGAGCGCCACAGTCCCCGCGACTCTGCGCGATGAGGTGGGCGGGCTGAGCGGGCGTCCACTGCACGCGCGCGCCGTCGAGGTGGTACGTCTGCTGGCGAAGCGGACGGAGGGACGGCTGCCGATCATCGGCTGCGGCGGCGTCTTCACGGTGGACGATGCGCAACGGCTGCTCGATGCGGGCGCATCGCTGCTCCAGCTCTACACCAGCTTCATCTACGAGGGGCCAGGCATTGCCCGCCATTTGGCGCACGGGCTGGCCGTGCGCGAAGCAGCTGTGGGCTGAATGTTATGCGAGGAACGCCCTCGGCCATCAATGGCCGGAGCACAGCAAAAAAGACCATGATTGGTCGTCTCGCCACTTCGGCATCATCAACGGGGAGAGGTCAATAGACAGGTTCCCATCCGTTGGGATCGTACGTACGCCCTGAACGTTCGTTGATAATACGGGCAGCATCGCCTTCAACGATCTCCAGAGAAAAACCTGGGAGATGATACAATTATCCCTGGGCGGCCCAGATTGATCCCATAGGATGTACCTCGACCCCTGACTGGCGAGCGGCGTAACTTCGACTCTTGCTCACGGCATCGCGCAGCGTCATACAGTTCCCCGCTCTTTCTCCACCGCACATCAGACCCGGTTATTCACACGGAAAATCTGATCTTCAGCCGAGTGGTTGAGAGCAAGTATAGCACGGTTCGCGGCCTTGTCCATAGATAACCATTGCTTCCTTTTCCCCGTTGGGGAAATGACTCCGCACGCTTGGGGCGCATCAGAGGCTTAAGCACGAATGGGTGTAGCCAGTTGCGGGGTTTTGGCGGGGGATGCTAAAATAGCATAGATAGTGTCTCGCGTGACCACGTGTAGTCGCGGGACGCTCGTCAAGTAGGATGCATGTGACAGTGACAGACCAGACCAGGCGATTGACATCGAGAAGCGGGAGCGGCGCGTGGGTTTTTTCACACCATATCTAGCTGTTATTCAGATTGTACAGATCATTTTGGGCGTCGCCCTGATTGTCTCGATTCTGCTCCAGGCGCGCGGCGCGGGGCTGGGAAGTGTCTTTGGCGGCACTGGTACCGTCTTCAAGACGCGACGTGGTATTGACAGGCTGCTTTTCCGCTTTACCATTGGCCTCGCCATTGCCTTCTGTCTGGTATCCGCGCTGGGGGCTGCTGTCCCGGCGAAATAGCACGTCCGCGGCGCACCCGCTGCGCTGGACGGCTGATCGCACCTGAACAACGCGATTCGGCGGCGGATAGCGCCGCTGGCGACGCGAACCTGGCATTATTGCTGGAGGCGTTCGCGTGGTACGTCAAAAGCCGAGCAACGAGGCCCGACTTCTGCGGAGGTTGGGCTTTCTTCGTGTGCCTGAGCGTATGAACATATGCGCCTCAATGGGCGCGCATGGCGCCTGCTGGCAAGCTCATGTGTCGGGGTGGCTTCCCCGCATGGGTACGGCTACGCTCAGCGCTGTTTCTCGAAGTACTCGGCATTGATGCGCGTGAAGTCGCGCCACTCCGGCGGTACCGCGCCCTCCTCGAAGATGGCGTCCACCGGGCAGGCAGGCACGCAGGCGCCGCAGTCGATACATTCGTCCGGATCGATGAAATATTGCTCGTCTTCCTCGCGGGCGTGAATGCAATCTACGGGACAGACATCCACGCAGGATGCGTCCTTCACGCCGATGCAGGGCTGACAGATCACATAGGTCATATGCCGACGGTTTCCTCTCCAGGAGCGCTACAGCACGCCTTTCGCGGCGCGCGGTCTAACGACATCATACCGTCCGCGGCGCTGCCTGTCACGCCTGTCACGCCTGCCATGTTTCGCAAGCGGCGCCAGAAGGACGAACTGAGCGAAGATAGCATCATCACGCAATCATTACATTTTCCACTTTACAGCAGCAACTGAGGCGCATGCACGCGCTTCGCAATAATGCGGTGGCGAACGCCGCACAGACCCGCGTCCATCTCGGGCGCGCATCCTGCCCCACCGGGCAGGGAGGAGACAGGGATAGATGGCCATAGGGAACATCGCGCTGGCCGGACTGGATCAGGAGCAGTTGCTCCACATGCACTACCAGATGGTGCTCGTCCGGCGTTTCGAGGAGAAGGCCGCCGAGGAATACACCCTTGGCAAGATTGGCGGCTTCCTGCACCTGTATATCGGGCAGGAGGCCAGCGGCGTTGGTGCGCTCAGCGCGTTGCGTCCGGGCGATTACGTTACCAGCAGTTACCGCGAACATGGCCACGCTATTCTCAAAGGCGTTGACCCGAAGATAGTGATGGCCGAGCTGTTTGGCAAGGCCACCGGAACCAGCAAGGGCCGTGGCGGCTCGATGCACATCTATAGCGGCGAGCATCGCCTGATCGGTGGGCAGGCCATCGTCGGCGCGCAGCTTGCCATCGGCACGGGCATCGGCTTCGCCTGCCAGTATCAGAACACCTCGGATATCGTCACCGTCATGTTTGGCGATGGCGCGGTGGACGAAGGCGCGTTCCACGAGTCGCTGAACCTGGCGAGCCTCTGGAAGCTGCCGGTCGTCTATTACTGTGAGAACAACCAGTACTCGATGGGCATGGCCGTCACCAAGGCCTGGGCCGTCGCCTCGCTGGAGCCACGCGCCGCGGCTCATGGCGTCGCCTATGAGCACGTTGATGGTATGGACGTGCTGGCGGTACGCGAGACGATGCTGCGCGCGGCGGAACGGGCGCGTAATGGCGGAGGGCCAACGCTGGTCGAATCCGTCACCTATCGCTTCCGCGGCCATTCGATGACCGATCCCGCCTACTACCGCACCCGCGACGAGGAGGCCCGCTGGCGCTCCACACGCGATCCCATCACGCTCTTCGAGGAGAAGCTCAAGGAGCATGGTCTCATCACTGACGACGAGATCAACGCCACCAACGAGCAGGTAGACGCCGAGGTGGAGGAGATTGCGCGCTTCGCGGAGGAAAGCCCTGTCCCGGAGGCCGACGAGCTGTTTGAGGACGTGCTCGCCGATGGCACAGGCGCAATCGCCTGGCGCAACAAGCCCAGCACCCCGCGCGACTAATGGCAGTCGATCACCACGATATGAATCCGATACATTCGATGGAAGAGATAGATACGATGCGAACGATTACCTTCCGTGACGCGCTCCGCGAGGCGCTGCGCGAGGAGATGGCGCGAGACGAGCGCGTCTACATTCTGGGCGAGGATATCGCCGGATATGGCGGCACCTATGCCGTCACCAAAGGACTTTTCGAGGAGTTCGGTGAGAAGCGCGTCAGAGATACGCCGCTGGCCGAGGAGATCATCATCGGCACGGCCATTGGCTCCGCGCTGGGTGGTCTGCGGCCCGTCGCCGAGCTGATGACGATCAATTTCAGCCTGCTGGCCAGCGACCTCATCATCAACAGCGCGGCCAAGTTCCGCTATATGTTCGGCGGCCAGCCCAGCATCCCGATGGTCATCCGCATGACCGCTGGCGGCGGCGCGCAGCGAGGCGCGCAGCACTCGCAGATGCTCGAAAGCATGTACGCGCACATCCCCGGCCTCAAGGTAGTGATACCTTCGACGCCCTATGATGCGAAGGGCATGCTCAAGTCGGCCATCCGCGACGACGACCCGGTCCTCTTTATCGAGCACGAATTGCTCTATAACCTCAAGGGTGAGGTACCCGACGAGGGCGAGGAGTACACCGTGCCGCTCAATCGTGGCATTGTGCGCCGCGAGGGCAGCGATGTGACGCTGGTGACGTTCTCACGCATGACGCATATCTGCATGCAGGCGGCGGATGAGCTGGCGAAGGAGGGTATCGAGACGGAGGTCATTGACCTGCGTTCGATCCGCCCGATTGACCTGGACCTCGTACTCGACTCGCTGCGCAAGACCAATCGTGTCGTGGTCGCCGAAGAGGGCTGGAAGTATTTCGGCACTGGCCAGGGAATCAGCGCGCTGATCTATGAGCACGGCTTCGACTGGCTGGACGCGCCGGTTGGCCACGTGCATGGCAGGGATGTGCCGATGCCGTACAGTAAATCGCTCGAACAGCTTGCGATTCCCGCCCGTAACGAAGTGATCGCCGCCGTCAAGGCCATCGTGCCGCAGCCAGCGGGCGCGCGGTAGGTAGAAGGGACCGCCGATATGCAGACCGTGGTGATGCCCAAGATGGGTGACACGATGGAGGAAGGCAAAATCCTCCGCTGGATCAAGCACGAGGGCGACACCGTGCAGAAGGGCGACGCGCTGGCGGAGATCGAGACGGACAAGGTCAACATCGAGGCTGAGGCGTTCGCGGCAGGCATCTTGCGCAAGATCATCGCGCAGGAAGGCGAGAGCATTCCGATTGGCCAGCCCATCGCGCTGATTGGCAAGGCCGACGAGCCACTGCCCGACGAAGCCACTAAGACGGCAGCCAAACCCGCGAAGGCCGCCAGCAAACAGTCGCAGGCGAACGGCACAGCCGCGACCGCGACGCCTACCAGCGCAGCGGGAACTGCGGTTGCTGAGCCAACCGCGCCGGAGACGACGGGCGCGGGACACGCTGACCAGAACGGCGGGCGTACCTTCATCAGCCCGCTGGCGCGCCACATCGCCGCCGAGCACAACCTCGACATCTCGCATATCGCGGGAACTGGCCCCGGCGGTCGTATCGTGCGTGATGATGTGCGGGCATATCTCGCCAGCCCGCAGGAGGCCACGGCAACCCCTGCTGCGCCCCAGGCGCAACCCGCGCCCGCTGCACCGGCTCCAACTCCGGCTCAGCCAGTTGTGCCAGCCGCGACGCCCGGCGAAGAGGTGCGCGCGCAGCCGCTCTCGAACATCCGCAAGACGATTGCGCGGCGGTTGCAGCAGAGCATGCAGACAGCGCCACACTTCTACGTGACGGTCGCCATCGAGACTAACAAGCTGGGCGAGGTGCGCGGCGCCATCAACGAGTATGCCGCCGGGCTGCCGAATCCAGTCAAGGTCAGCTATAACGATCTGATCGTGAAGGCGGTGGCGCTGGCGCTCGAAAGCATGCCCGAGGTCAACGTCTCGTTCGACGGCGACCAACTGCTCTTCAAGTCGCGTATCAACGTGGGCATCGCGGTGGCGCTGGAGACCGGGCTAATTGTGCCGGTGATTCGCGACGCCGATAAGCGCGGCGTGCTCGATATCGCGCGTGAGTCGCGGCGGCTCTCGGATGCGGCGCGCGCGGGCAAGTTAACGCCAGACGAGTTCAGCGGCGGCACGTTCACGGTGAGCAACTTGGGCATGTACGGTGTCGAGGAGTTCACCGCCGTCATCAACCCACCGGAGTCGGCGATTCTGGCGGTCGGGGCGATTGTGCCCACGCCGGTCGTGCGCGAGGGTCAGGTAGTCGTGCGCGACATCATGAAAGTGACTCTCTCGGTGGACCACCGCGCGCTCGATGGCGCGATTGCCGCGCGCTACCTCCAGGAGATCAAGCGCCTGCTGGAAAACCCGATGGGGATACTGGTGTAGCGGTACGGCCATTAGGACGCCAATTTTCACCGCCAGTTTGTATCTACCCTCCCCTATAATGGGGAGGGTTTTCTCTGTCTGCCTGACGCCGACCAACTGATAGGGCAAAAGTAAACGATGATTCAGACATTGCTGGTGGATCCCGTCGCTTTCATATTAGTCATCCTCTTAGGACTCGGTTGTGTCTACTCTGTATTCGGCGGGTTCCTTGTGCGATGGTACTGGACAGGAGTCCGCTTACCCTATTATGAAATGATCGCCCAGGAACAGGGACATATCAGCGCAGCAGATTTTCGGACACGCTACGGTACACTGAAACGACGCGTGTTTGGCGGTTTGACTTATGTAACGTGCATGTTCGCAGTTGGCGGACTTGTAGTTGCACTGATTTTGGCCAGCAGTGTACATTTTTCCAGCATGGCGCAACATCCGGTCTGGGTGTTCTTGATCTTTACGCTATCCTTGCTGCTGATTGTTGCACCCGTATTTCGGGTTTGGTTTGTGAATGAACGAGATGCGCTCATGCGTCTTCGCGACCCAAACGCTCCCGCTGCCGAAATGTGAACCCTGTGCACGAAGACATCGTTGGGTGTTCTGGTCTAGCCAGATATTTTGCCTATCACAACATCGCTGCCTCTCTGGCCCCCCTCCCCTAATGGGAGAGGGGATAGAGGGTGAGGTCACACGCGCTGCTTGCGCTGAACCAGTTGCCCGACCACGAGAATTACACTCGCGAAGGCCAGGAATAGCCCGGTGTCGATTGCGCCGCCATAGGCGATGCCTGGCGCGAACCAGGGTGATGGCAGGCCGTCCAGCAGGAAGAAG
>DASUHD010000121.1:0-52690 GCA_036273675.1 Ktedonobacterales bacterium
CAGGTTCATCGCGGTCGAGCCAATCCAGACATCGATGGCCTCATTGGTGACGGTGTTGTCCTTGATCGTCATGCCTGTGATGGGCGCCGCGTTGCCATTCGCGTCGCTGAAGATGATGATGCCGGTTGGGCCGCTGGTCCCGGCATCGCCGTCGGCGGCATTCCCGCTGACGAAGTTCCCGATGATCCGATTCCCGTTCAGGTCCTGCCCAAACGCATGGCTGTGCAGCGCGACGCCGGGCAGTCCGTTATTGGTCAGCACATTGCCGAGGACGAGGTTGTTGAACGCCTTCGTTCCCGGAGTGGGAGTGAAAATGCCGACGCCCGCGCCGCCGTTGCCCGTCGAGACGTTGTACGACACCGTGTTGTTGTAGACGCCGTTGCCCGGCAGCGGTACGCCATTGGCGTCGAAGCCAGATGGGTGCGAGGGCAACGTAATGCCGCAATCCAGTTTGTTGTCGCGGACAACATTGCGAGTGATCAGGTTGTCATGTGTCGGGCCAGTCTCGTCGGTGAGCAAGATACCGCCGACGTTGTTCGCGACCACATTGCGCGAGACCGCTGACCAGGAAACGCCAAGGAGATGTATCGCTTCGCCGCAATCATCCTGATCGAAGGGCAGCGCGCCGGGACATGTGCCATCTGGCTGCCGTCCACTGTCGTTGTGGCTCACCACATTCCTACTCACCGTCACCTGTTTCGTGTTGCGAATCAGGATGCCTTCCAAGGTAGCGTTCTCCACCGTGAACCCAGTAATCACCGTTCCCCGCGCGCCTATACCATCCACCAGGAAGCCATGACTCTGCCCGGTCGCGTCGATGACTGAGTTGCTGCCTGCGCCGTGAAGAGTCAGCGACTTCGCGATCGTCACCTGCTCGCTATACGTTCCCGCCGCGACATTGATGCGCGCGCCCGACGGCGCGTGATCGACCGCGTCCTGGATAGACTGATAGCAGCCATTGCCATGCGGATTGACGCACAACACCGTTTGACCATGAGCTGACGCGGCGCCGCCCCCCAGGGATGCGGCGCAGAGGATAGCCGCTACAACGCCCGCGGATGTCAGCAGCCAGCGCGACAGAGATCTACGCATCTCCGCGTTCTCCTTTCGGAGCGCAGGGGCTTTCCTGGCTCCTATCTGGATTCAACAGTGTGGCCGATGCCGATGCATCGACCGGTTGTATCACTGGTCACATCGTCGTCCGCGATTGTAGGCATTGCGTAGTGGTAAGGTGCAGATATGGTGTAGATATGGCCTAGGGGAGGTAACGCAGACATGCGCATCATGCCCGCTGGTTGCGAGGTATACTGGGCTGAGAGTTCGCTGTGGCAGCGATTGTCAGACGATGGGAGAGCGAAGAAATGACCGGAACGGTTCATCATGCGCCAGAACGCGCGGAGTTGCTGGTGGCGGCCCGCGAGGCTGCCACACACGCCTGGACGCCGTATTCGCACTTCCGCGTGGGCGCGGCGGTCGCGGTCGAGACGGCGGAGGGACGGCGCATCGTGTCCGGCGCCAATGTCGAAAACGCCTCGTATGGGCTGACACTCTGCGCCGAACGGGCGGCGCTGGCGGCGGCCTGTCAGCTTGGCGCGGCGGGCCAGCCGCCGAAGGTCACGGCGGTCGCGGTCGTGGGGCTGGATGCGCGGCCAGGCGAATGCATGCCATGTGGCGCGTGTCGCCAGTGGCTTGCCGAGCTTGCGTCCGACGCCGACTATTATGTGGAGGGGGTCGAGGAAACGCTCCACCTGGACGACCTGCTGCCCCGCCGCTTCACGCTGGACAAATAAATGGCCGTCCCTACCCCTGCAACAGCGCCTCGATATCGGCAATCGCCTGGGGTGTGCTGGTGAAGAGGATGGCCTGCATGCCGAAGGCGCGGGCGGCGTCAATATTCTCCGGGAGGTCGTCGAGAAAGACAATTTCAGCGGGAGGAACACCAAGGCGCTCGCTGGCGATGCCGTAGATGCGCGGGTCGGGCTTGCGAACTCCCTCCTCATGCGAGTAGATGGCCAGCTCTACCATCGAGGTGAATCCGTAGCGCTGTTCTTCCTGTTCGCGCGCGCCAAGGAAGCTATTTGTCAAGATCGCGGTGCGGTAGCGCGGGCGTAGCGCGCGGAAGTAGGCGATCAATTCCTCGTTCGGGTTGCCCATGTAGATGTCCCAGAACGCGACCATATACGCGTCGAAATCGGCCTGGCTCAGGCCCGTAGAGGTCTGGAATCGTTCGCTCCACTCCTCATAGGTGCAGCGCCCGAACGCGCCGTCCGCCGCGACCGTCTCGAAGCACCGCGTCAGGTGACCGGGCGGCAGGCCCAGGCGCGCCTCCCACTCCACATCGAGCGCCGGGTACCGCGTCGCTGGGTCTCCCCCCTCGGGGATCACCTCGAGAATGCCGCCAATATCAAACATCACCACGCGAATTGGCATATAAATTGACATATACCCGCCCGCTCCTTCTCGTTTTCAGCCCTCACTTGCGCCGATGCCAATGTGCGATTTTTGCCGTACGTGCGAGAAACGTAGCACGACATGTCCAGCTTGTCAAGCCAAATGCGGGACATTGCGTGTTGCGGGATGATGGCGGAGTTTGTGATTACCAGGCGCGTCTGGGTCGATATTCACGAAATGGTGGTGAGGCGCTTCCTGAACTCCTCGGCGCTGATGCCCTCGATGGCGACGACCTTCTCGCGCGAGGACTCGCCGCGCAGCAGCGTTACCGCGCGTTTGGGCAGCGCCAGCCGCTCGGCCAGCAGCGCCAGCAGGGCAACGTTGGCCGCGCCGTCTACTGGGGGAGCCGTCAGCCAGGCGCGCAGGGTCTCGCCTTCGAGGGTGAGGGCATTGCGGCGCGCGCGCGGCGTGACTCGCACAGCCACGATCAGGCGCGACGCATCCTCACGAATGCCCTGAGGAGATGCGCCCTCTTTGCGGACATGCGGCTTACCAGCCACGGGGCAGCGCCTGAAGAATCAGCGTCGCTAATACCCCAATCGACCACCACGCGAAGATAAACGCGACGGTGTAGCCGATATTGAGCATGCCCATAGAGGTTGAGGGAATGCGTTTCCGTATAGGGTCAACAAGAGGCTCGACCAGCGAATTGACAAAGCGCACAAACGGATTGCCTGGCGAGATCGGCATCATCATCTGGAACCACGAGAGCAGCATCCAGACGAACATGCCCAGGATGAGGATGTCGAACACGATCGCGACCAGCAGATGAATTGATCCCGGAAGGATCTGAATTAACCCCAGGCCGTACATATACGCTCTCCTTTGGCCACTACAGCCGCGCCAGCCCTCAGTCAGCTTGTGATGCCATCTCCGTCTGCACTTCGATCACCCATCGGCCAAAGAATCGGCGGCGACGCACCGACCGGATGCGGACATCATGCACATCGGGCAATGTTGTGACGTAGCGCTGCATCAGCGTGCCAACTGGCCGCGCCACCGCGAAGCCCGCCACCGAGCCAGCCGCCACCGTGGCGACGCGCGTGCGCGGACGGAGCGCCGTCAGCGCCAGGAGCGAGCCGACCATCACCACCGACAGCCCGACGGCCAGATTGGTGCCGCAGTTGGGATGGATCGCCAACTCTGATTCCCCTGCCTGGAGCCGCCGCAGCGCCTCATCGCTGGCGCTGCGCACGTCGCCCAGCGGGATATCGGCGAAGATGATGAACCCATGCGCGTTCGAGCGCGCGCTGGCATTGAGCTCGGGCAGCGTCCGCGAGAGCAGCGTGACCGTCGCATGTTCCAGCGCATGATTCTGCCGGGTGCGCCGCCCAAAGAGCATGTCTCCGGTATCCACCTGACGCCTCGCTTTCATCCCAACCCGCCTGTCATGCCTGCGTCGTTGCAGGGGGCGCGCCGAGGGGTGGGCGCTCGCCAAAGATCGCGCGCCCGATCCGCACCAGTGTCGCGCCCTCTTCGATGGCGACCTCGAAATCGTCGGTCATGCCCATCGAAAGCTCTGGCCACCCACCATCTGGCCCGATCGGAACCTCTGCCCGGAGCGCCTCGCGAAGCGCGCGCATCTGGCGGAAGACTGGCCGTACCGCCTCTGGATCATCCACCAGCGGCGCGACGGTCATCAGCCCCTCCACATGCAGATTCGGCAGCGCGGCGATGGCCCGCGCCACGCTAACGAGATCGTTCGGCGCGATGCCAGACTTGCTCGCCTCGCCCGCGACGTTGACCTCCAGCAGCACTGGTAGCACGCGGCCGGTCTGGTGCGCGCGTAGCGACAGCGCCTCGGCCAGCCGCACGCTATCCACACTCTGCACTCGTGCAAACAATTCTACCGCACGCGCGGCCTTGTTCGTTTGCAAGTGTCCAATCAGCTCCCAGCGGATGGTGGTTAGCCCGGCGGCGGCAACGGCGGCTATCTTCTCGCGCGCCTCCTGCACGCGGTTCTCGCCGAAGAAGCTCAGGCCGTGCGCCGCCGTGTCTATCACCGCTTGCGCGGGCATGGTCTTCGAGACCGCGACGATGCTGACACTTTCTGGCGCGCGGCCAGCGCGTCGGGCGGCGGCGGCAACCCGCGCGCGAATGGCGGCGATGCGCCGGGCCAGGTGCTCATCGTCGTGCGATGAAAGTGACTGATCTTCCCGCTGCTGTGATGAAACCACGCGATTCGCCTCCATCAGTGACCCGGTCTAGTGAACATCAGGGCGCAGACCGATGGCGACCATGAACCGCCCACTGGGCCACGGCTCGCAGCGATGCGAGTAAAACAGGTCGGTGCGGCAGCCCGTGCAGATATCCGAATCTTCGATGTGCTCCGGGCGAACCCCGGCTGCCAGCGCCTGATTGTAGGTCGAGCGGCGCACGTCGAGAAAGCGGCGCGGCTGCGTCTCGCCTTCGAGCAGGCGCTCTTCCAGAATAGCCGTCTCCCAGACCAGTGGGTCGGCCTGAAACGCCGCGATGACATTGTCATCAACCTGATAGCAGCACGCGCCAATCGCTGGCCCAACACCGACGATCAAGTCCTCTGGGTGCGTGTCATAGCGCGCCCGCATCGCGGCAATCGCGCGCAGAGTGATTCCGCCAGCCGCGCCGCGCCAGCCAGAATGCACGAGCCCAACCGCCTCGTGACGTGGATCATAGAGCAGCACGGGCGCGCAGTCGCCAAACGCCCAGCAGAGCGCCAGGCCCGGCACATCCGTCACCATCGCGTCGGCGGCGATCACGCGCAATCGCTCATGCAGCCGCTTCGTGCTCGCGGCATCGCCCGGCGCGCCTTCGGCGAACGCGCGATCCACAAAGACCACGTCGGTCCCATGGACCGGCCTCGCCCAAATAAGTGGCAGCCCGACGGCCTCCGCGACGGCGCGGCGGTTACGCAGGACCGCCTGCGCGTTGTCTCCAGTAGCGACGGCGCCATTCAGGCCCGCATAGGGGCTGCTGCTAAAGCCGCGTCGCCGCGTAAAGACCCCATGTGCGACCTGTGGATACTCGCGCAACGCCTCGAACTCGAAATACTCGGTATGATCTGTTGTCTGCTCGAACACGCGCAATCCTTCATAGACCAGGGACAGATGCAGCCACAGCATAGCACGCCACCCGGCGCCGCGCCACCGTCTCATCTCGAAGGGCATCATTCGAGTTTTCTGGCGTGATGGGACAAAACGCGCGGAGTGTGCGTAATCTGAGATAGCGGGGTGTCACATGGCGCGCCAGGCGGTCACTGTAGACCGGGCGGCATATCCGCTGAATTGCGCAAAGCAAAGGAGCGGACGAATGGCAGGGGTGACAATTCTCGGCACGGGCGCATGGGGGACGACACTGGCGCGCCTGCTCGCCGACGAGCGGCTACAACGAGCGGCGGGTGACATATCCGCCGCGGAGACCGTGCTGCTCTGGGAGCATCATCCTGAGCGCGCCGAGGTCATGGAGCGCGAGCGCGTCAATCAGGAGTATCTGCCTGGGATGCGCTTTCCGCCAAACCTGCATGTCACCGCCGACCTGGCCGAGGCTATTCGCGACCGGGAGCTTGTGCTGATCGTCACCCCCTCGCAACGTCTGCGCGAGCAGGCAAAGATGGCGGCGCCTCATCTCGCCCCAGGCGCTATCGTCGCCTGCGCCAGCAAAGGGCTGGAGCTTGGCACGCGGCTGCGCATGTCGCAGGTACTAAAGGAAGAACTGCCCGATGCGGTTGCCATCGCCGCGCTGAGCGGGCCAAACCTGGCGATGGAGATCGCGCGCGGGCTGCCAGCCGCGGCGGTCGTGGCCTCTGGATCTCCGAAGGCGGCGGAGCGGGCGCGTAAGCTGCTCACGGCGGGGATGTTCCGCGTCTACACAAGCGACGACCTGCCCGGCGTTGAACTGGGGGGCGCGCTCAAGAATATCATCGCACTCGGCGTCGGCATCAGCGACGGCCTGGGCTACGGCGAGAACGCCAAGGCGGCCTTCATGACGCGGGCGCTGGCCGAAATCTCCCGGCTGGCGCTGGCGGCTGGCGCGAACCCGCTGACGCTGGCGGGGCTGGCGGGGCTGGGCGACCTGATCGCCACGTGTTCCAGTCCGTTGAGTCGCAATCGCACGCTCGGCCTGGAACTAGCCAAAGGGCGTCCGCTAGACGAGGTGCTCGCAGAGCGCAAGACCGTGGCGGAGGGCGTCACGACGACCCGCGCCGCGCTCGAACTCGCGGGGGCGCTTCATGTCGAGCTACCGATTACCGAGCAGATCGCGCGCGTACTCTTCGAGCAGAGAGACGTCAAAGAGGCCGTGCGTTCGCTCATGCTGCGTGATCCCAAGCATGAGCTGCACGGCCTCAACGAATAGGTTAGCCAGCGGCTACCGGCTACTGAATACGCTCTGAACGATCTGGGCGCTCCGATGGCTCGCCACGGACCATCCAGACACGGTGCGGTGCGTTCTTCAGCACGAACTGGGCGGTCTCATCCAGACACAATTGCCCGGTGCGCGCGAAGCGGTAGGGCAGACCGAGGATGATAAGCGAGCACTCGTGGACATCGCTCTCGTCCACAAAACTCTGTCCCAGCGACCGCGACTGGATAATCTCCGGCTCGATGGGAAAGTTCAACTGCCCAGCCACTGCCACGGCGGCATCCAGCGCGGCGTTGCCCTGATCGCTCTCTTTGGGCATCTCGGCGTCTACTGGCAGGGTGCGCGGCACCTCGATGCCAAAGACCGCGTAGACCTGGCTCTTCTTCATTTTCGCGATGGTGCAGGCCAGCGTGATTAACTCACGATCCTGCTCGGAGCCGGTCACAACCACCAACACATTTTTCGGACATTGCGGGTCCCGCTCATTGGGCAGGGGCATCATATCTGGCCTTGGCGTGCTCTCATTCGCGCCTGGATGATTCTCCATAAGGTGCAGCCCCTCGATAACCTTGGCAGCTTTCCTCTGGGGAACCAGCCGCTCTAAAAGCCCCACAGCCATATCCTCCTTGGGAATACCATACACAGTGGCATTCTGCTACAGCATCATTGCGCTCACCATTGGGCGCAATCATCATCGCAATCAACGCAATCATCATGCGAAACACGCGATACCTGCAATAGACGCACAAAGGGTACCAGGACGCACGCCATCAGCCATCAGTCTCGGTCACCGCCACATAAAACAGCATGGACGATACGGACGAACTCGACAGATTTCTCGCGCCTTTCAGACGCCTGCGTGATCCAGATACCCTCTTGGACGAGCCGAACGAAGCCGACTCACCCGAAAACCATAGTTGTGCGTAGTGACTTCGCTATTCATACGCCCCTTTTTGGGCGTTGTCAATAACCCATTCACCCCACTACATTTCCGATACCAGCTATACATAATACCACAATGTTCTACAATCTTTCAAGCGCCGCGTCACCACGGGTATAATCCCTGATAGTATGGGCGCGTCACGCTCACGCCATGCATATAACACCTTGCATATCTACTACGTACGGGGCATCATAAAGTTATGGACAAGATCAACGCCGACCCGATGAATTCAGCCGTCGCGCCTTCTCACGACCAGCAGAGCATGCATGAGTGGGTCAGTCCCGGTGTGAGCGTGCGCAAGCGCTGGCTGACGGGTATCGGCGTTTTTCTTGCCAGCGCGCTCTTCTTCTTCATCGCGAAGAGCGAGGGCGCGACGATGCTGGTAAGCACGTTGATCGGCATCGTCTTTATCGGCGGCTTTATCGGCTATCTGCGGGTCATCGCGCCCGCGCCGTTCACGATTCGCCTGGACGACGAGGGCATCAGTCGCAGCGACCGTGGCGGCGAACCAGTGACGATTCCCTGGGCCAATGTCGCCAAGATCAGGGAAGAGGTCTTTCCCAGCGGCAAACCCGTCAGCATCGCCGTCTTCAAGCGAGTTGGCGAGCGCGGACTCCACCGCTCGTGGGTCGTCTATGGCGACGACATCCCCCACTTCGCCGAATTCATCGCCGCGCTCCACGCTGGCCTGCCAGAAAGTACCCCCTGGCTGCGCGAGACCGTCCACGAGTAAGACAATGCAGGCAGTTCGCGCCGACTGGAAGCTTTTGTAGCGGTGTCCAGATACGACGCCGCGCTGATGGGAGAGAGAAACACCATGGGAGTACGCGATCTGCCGGTCTGGGGAAAGCTCGCCGCGATGCTGGCCAACGACGGGCTGGACGCGATGGGCGCAAAGAAATGCGCGCAGAAGGGACACAAGTGGCATGATGTCGGCGCGGTGGTCTTGCGCAGTGATGGCAGCGTTGACGAGTTGCCACGCGGGACGATGCAGCGGTGCCGCCGCTGTGGCCTGACCCGCGACCCCAACGAGGGCTAGCGCGCCATGCCGCCAGAACACCCCACGAACGAACTCAACGTCGTCGAACTGATCCGCCGCAAGCGCGACGGCGAGACGCTTTCCGCCAGCGAACTAGCCGCTCTCATCGCGGCGTATACGCGGGACGACGTGCCAGACTATCAGATGGCGGCGTGGCTGATGGCGGTCGTCTGGCGCGGCATGACGGCGGACGAGACGAGCGCGCTGACGCTGGCGATGGCCGATTCGGGCGAGCGTCTGGCCGTCCGCGAGCAACTCAACCCCGTCGTCGATAAACACAGCACTGGCGGCGTCGGCGATAAGCTGACGCTGGTGGCCGCGCCGCTGGTGGCTGCCTGCGGATTGCCGGTCGCCAAGATGACTGGCCGCGGGCTTGGGCATACCGGAGGCACGGTTGATAAGCTCGAAGCCATTCCAGGGATGCGCACCGACCTCTCGCGCCAGGAAGCGCTGGATGTGCTGCGCGCGCATGGGCTGGCGCTGGCGGCGCAGTCGGCGGAGCTGGCCCCGGCGGATGGCAAGCTCTACGCGCTGCGTGATGTGACGGCAACCGTCGATAGTATTCCGCTGATCGCCGCGAGCATCATGAGCAAGAAGCTGGCGGTTGGCCCGTCGCACCTGCTGCTGGACGTGAAAGTCGGCGCGGGCGCGTTTATGAAGACCGTCGAGGACGCGCGGGAGCTGGCGCGTCTGATGGTGGATGCTGGCGCGGCGGCGGGCATCCACACCGTCGCGCTGCTCACGGCGATGGAGGAGCCGCTGGGGAACGCCGTCGGCAATGCGCTCGAATTGACCGAGGCTATCGAGACGCTCCGGGGCAATGGGCCAGCCGATGTCACCGAGTTGGCGCTGCACGAGGCGGCGACGCTGCTGGCGATAGCGGGGATCACTAAGGATGAGGCTGAGGGCCGCCAGCGCGCGCAAGAGGCCATTGCGGACGGCCGGGCGCTGGCGAAGCTGGCGGAGGTGGTCGCGGCGCAGGGCGGCGACGCCAATGTCATTATGGAACCCGCGAAGCTGCCACAGGCGGCCTGGGTTGAGCAGGTCACCTCGCCGCACAGCGGCTACCTCACGGCGATACACGCTGAACAGGTCGGTAAGGTTGCCGGGCTGCTCGGCGCGGGCCGTCGGCGCAAGGGCGATGCGATAGACCCGGCGGTGGGGCTGCTGCTGCGGGCAAAGGTCGGCGACCAGGTTGCGCGGGGCGCCCCGCTCGTCGAGATTCACGCGCGCTCGCGGGCGGAGGCGGAGGCTGTGCGAGACGCGCTGCTCGCCGCCTATCAGTGGAGCGACCAGCCGCCCGCGCCCCATCCGCTGCTCTTGGAGCGGATCGAAGGAAAAGCGCGCGCCCAGCGCAGTGGCAGAAAGCCAAACATGAAGCGGGGCGGTAAGCGGTAATCCAGCGTCGCGGCATGCTGAACTTTACGAATGAACCCCGAACCGTGTGCTGGGGGCCATTCGCGGCCTGAAGGCCGCAGCTAATTCCCTTTGTACGCCCAATCCGCCTGGGATGTTCGGACGAAAAAGAAAAGTACATCATGCCGCTTTAGCCGTGGCATTTATACCGCGAAGCTGCAAGCGCCTCCAACGCCCGTCAAATAGCGCCGGACACATGCTTGGCGGACGATATATGAAGGATTCAATACCCCGCGCGGACGCGCCGCCTGCCATCCATCGTCGTCATGATCGCGCCGATGATGAAGCCAGCCACCAGCCCGCCCAGGTGCGCCCAGCCGGCAATTCCTGGATTGCTGATCGAGATGAAGGCATTGATCGCCAGCCAGAACAGCCATTGCCCAATGAGCGCATTTCCGGCGGGTCCAAGCGTTCGCCGACGAAGCAATATCACCGCGCCGAACGCGCCAAAGATGCCAGCAATCGCGCCCGACGCGCCGAGGAATGCCCCCCCTGGTATGAGAATCATCTGCGTAAGTCCGGCGATAATGCCCGACGCGAAGTAAATGAAGGTATACCGTCCCCTGCCAAATAACTGCTCGACGGCCACACCAATGAAGAACAGCGAGAGCATGTTCGTCGCAATGTGCAGCAGATTGGCATGCAGGAACATGGAGGTCAGCAGCCGGTAAGCCTGGACGGGGTCACTGAGTATCAGGTTCCCCTGCGCGACCCCAAAATTGTACAGCGCGCTGCCGCCAGGGAATATCCCCAATATGAAGATACCGACGTTGATGGCCATCAGCGTATAGGTCACAACCGGTACGCCACGGACGGCAAAGCGGGCGCGCACCACCTGGCGCTCGCGGGCCGAACGCTGATCCCACGTGCGCGGACCGGGCGTCGTCGGTATCTGTGGCGCGAAATCCGCCCCAGCGGCGACGGATGGCAATGTGGCGGCGGGTTTGGGAACCTGCGCGAACAGGTGGTCCAGATCGCGCGTACCCCAGGTGCGCCCGGCGCGAGCCTCCGCCAGCGCGCCATCGTAGCGCTGTCCCAGCCGCCGCAGCACATAGGCGCGCAACGCGTGGGCGTAGCCACGGGTGGGGTCCAGCTCAATCGAGTGCTCGACCTCTTGCAGCGCGATATCGAACCGCTGGTCCAGCGCCGCCAGCAACGCACGCGCCACCGCCGCTTCGGAGCTTTGTGGCGCAAGCTGCTGCACCTGCGCGCAGGCCTGTTGCATCGTCGCGAAGTCGCCCAGCGCCAGACTGGCCTCGGCCAGCCCCAGATGGCCAGCGGGATTATTCGGCTCCTCGCGCACGACCCCGGCAAATACCTCCGCCGCCTCGCGCGTGTCGCCCTGTTTCAGCAGCGTATCGCCGCGCTCAATCTGCGACGACTGGGCGCTCGCCTGTTGCTGTTGCTCCATCATTTGCTCCGTATCTGTGCGCCATCGCGGTTCCAGGGAATGGACGGCGCGGTATCTTCCGCGTTAGGTCTCTTGCTTTGTGGCACGGTATGTCTCTCTAGACGCTCCTGCCACTGTAGCATATACGCACGAGAGGCACGCGATGTCGTAGTTTCCTGGCAGGCGAGTGCTGGTGTTAAGCTATTAGCCAATCACCACCGCCAGCAGCGTGAATACGAACACCGAGACGGCGATATAGCCGTTCATGTTAAAGAAGGCGACATCGAGCTGCGAGAAGTCATCCGGCTTCACCAGGCGGTGCTCCCAGATCAGCAGCCATGCCGCAAGCCCCACGGCGATCCAGACCGGCCACGCCAGGTGCAGAATGCCGCCCACCGCCGCCACCAGCCCCACCGATGCGCCGTGCGCCATCTCCGAGATTTGCAAGGCCCGTACCGGACCAAACCGCGCCGGAATCGAGTGGAGGCCGTGGGCGCGGTCGAATTCGATATCCTGGCAGGCATAGATCAGATCGAAGCCGCCCACCCAGAATGTCACGGCAAGCCCCAGGAGCGCAGGCGGCAGCAGATTCGCCACGCTGATCGTCGGGCTGACCGCCAGCCAGCCACCCACAGGCGCGATGCCGTCGGTCAGGCCGAGGGCGAGATGGCAGAGCCAGGTGAAGCGCTTGGTGTAGGAATAGCCGACCACAAAAAGCAACGCGACGGGCGCGAGCTTGAAGCAGAGCGGGTTGAGCTGCCATGCTGAGAACGCCAGCACGGCGGCGGCGATAATCGAGATCACTACCATCTCGCCGGGCCGCAACAGCTTTTTCGGCAGGGCGCGGTTGGCTGTGCGTGGGTTGAGCGCGTCCGTTTTCGCGTCGATCAGGCGGTTCAGCGTCATGGCGAGGGTCCGCGCGCCCGCCATCGCCAGCGTGATCCAGATGAGCTTGTCGAGGCCGGGCCAGCCGTGATTCGCGCGCGACGCCAGCACCATGCCCAGATAGGCGAACGGCAACGCGAAGATCGTGTGCTCGAACTTGATGGCATCGAGGAAAATGCGCGCCTTGCGCACTACTCCCGATGTTGCGCTTTGTCTCTGCGCCTCAGCCTGCATCGGACCTTTCGCCCTCTCCATCTCTCCGCCACGATGAGCGCCACGCGAGCGCGCCATCACAGCAAATTATACGGCCTGGCGGCGACACGCTACCAGCGAGATCAATGATGCTCCGCGCCCCGACACTCCTACCCGCAGTGCGCGTCAGAGAGACTCGGCGTATACTGCGCCAACATGCGCCGACACGATGCCGCGATATCGGTGAAACATCCATCATACGAATGCGCTCCAACGGGAATAGAGATTCTGTCTTACGCGAAAATCAGGCGCTATCTCAGCGCGAAACTTCATCAGTTCTATAGCGACCAAATGCCCTGCGAAACAGACTACGGAGGCCCTCAGTGACGGAGACACCAGTGCTCGCCAGCAGCTACACCTTTGACCCCTTTGCCCGCCACCAGTTCTACCATGATATCAACCAATCGCTCGTCCACCGGGCGATTTCGCGACTTGACGCCGCACATCCCAAAGGCGAGCCCGTGCGTGTCGTCGAGCTGGCGTCGGGAACGGGCGCGGTCACCGAGCTGATTCTGGACGAACTGGAGCGCCTGGGACGCCCTGGCACGGTCATCGGCGTCGAGCCTTCACCGGAGGCCATCGAGATTGCCACCGACCGCCTCGCCTCACGCGGCGCGACGTTTGTGCAGGGTGACGCCGATAACCTGGTGACGGTCGCGCCCAACGCCGACGCGGTCTTCTTCTGCAATGCCATTCACCTGGTACCAGATAAGCGCGAGGTGGCGGCGAAGGTCGCCAGCGCGCTCGCGCCCAATGGCTTCTTTGCCTGCAACAGCTCGTTTTATCAGGGCGCCTATGCCCCCGGCAGCGAGCGTTTCTATCATCTTTGGACCCGCCGCGCGCTTGGCTGGCTGCGCAAGAATCATCCCGGCGTCCGCACCGCACGCAGCGAGAAGGCCACGGCGATGCAGTGGCTCACCCCCGACGAGTATACCCAGGCGTTCGAGGCCAACGGGCTGCACGTGGTGGATCGCGCCGAGGAGACAGCGCTGATGCCGCTGCGCGCATGGCAGGATATTGGCCGCTACTGGCTCTTCATCGAGGGCGCGCTGCCCGGCGTGCCGATTCCCATCGGCGCTGACGCGCTCGAATACGCCGCCGCCGAGGCGATGACTGAGCTGAATCTCACCGAGGTGCCACGCATCTGGCTGCAACTCGTCGCCCAGCATAACGCGCACTGAACCATTCTGAGGCGCTATTGACGGCTATTGCGGCGCAGAGTACAATACCGAACAGCAATACTGTACAGAATGAAGTATTGTATACTGTGTAATGTCCGATGCCGAGACTGGCATGAGGATGCACCACGGTAAAATCACACTCGAACGGACGCGCGAGACGCCACGCGGTCGGCGCGCGGCGAAAAGGAGCGAGCTTCGATGGCTGATATGTCTGAAACCACAACCGCCCTGGTAACGCTGACGCCTGACGCGGCAGTGAAAGTGCGCGAGCTGCTTGAGGCTGAGGGCAACCCCGACCTGGGACTCCGCCTGTTCGTCGCGGGCGGCGGCTGTTCGGGTATGCAATACGGCATGACGCTGGATGAGTTCCAGGAAGGCGACGAAGTGCTCGAGGTTGAGGGCGTGAAGATGCTGCTCGACGAGATGAGCGCCGCCTATGTCTCTGGCAGCGTCGTCGATTACGTTGACAGCCTGATGGGCGCTGGCTTCACGGTGAACAACCCGAACGCCGTCTCTACCTGCGGCTGCGGCCATAGCTTCCGCACGGCAGGCGATACGGGCGATGCGCGCTCCTGCGGCTGCGGCCACTAATCCGCCAGGCCGTTCGCTGATGTTTGGAGGCGGCGATGGAGCAAGACTTTCTGAACCTGCCCGCCGATCTCTTGCCCGCTGACCCGGCTGATCGCAGCATCTACCGTGAGGCGTATCAGGCGGGCTACACCCGGACGCTGCGCGAGCTTGAATGGGCGCGTCAGCAGGGATGGCATCCGACGGAGCGCCAGATCGTGCTCGCGCTGATGCAGGCGATGCGCGTTTATAGCGCCGTGCGGAGCGGCAAACCCATCGGCGGACGGCATCCCGCCTGGCTGCGCGGGCGTGCTGACGCGTTACGCTCGTTGCTGCACAATGGCGTCGGGTTCGATCCCGCCGACTCTGCCGACTCTTCGGACGCATAGCGGAATGGCACATCAGCGCCGGATACTTTCTCCATCAGGGTAAGTATCCGGCGTTTGGCGTTTTGGAGTGGCTGGCGGTTAAAACCACCTGCGCGGGCTGAGGATGAGAATAGCGGAGAGACCGGCTATGGCACGCAGCAACATAAAATCAGGCGGGCGAAGCGCCACGACGTCGAAGAAGCCCACCCTCCCGGCGACGCTGGAGGCGCAGTTGACGGAGACGCTCATCGCGCTCGCAGGTATTCCCAGCGTCTCAGGCCAGGAGGACGCCGTCCGCGCGTGGCTCGCCGGGAAGCTGGAGGCGCACGGCTTGATGCCCATCACTGACGACGCGGGCAACCTGATCGCGCGTGTCCCCGCGCAGCCGCTCGCCCGCGACGCCGAGCCACCGCTGCTGCTCAATGCCCATATGGACCGTGTGCCGCCGGGGCTGGCGCACCGACCCATCCTGGCCGACGGCATCCTGCGGAGCGACGGCGCGACCAACCTGGGCGCGGACGACAGCGCGGGCATCGCCATTATCCTGCATGCGCTGAATGAGCTACACGCGCGCCGCCTCGATCATCCGCCGCTGCTGCTGCTCTTCACCGTCGGCGAGGAGGTTGGACTGACCGGCGCGAAGGCGTTCGATCCTATGCCCTGGGGCGCGCGCGAAGGCATCGTCTTCGACAACGCGGGCGAGGCAGGCGTTGTCGTCACCCATGCCGCTACCTATATCGCCTTCGACGTGCTGCTGCGTGGCAGCGGCGGCCATCCGGGCAAGCGCCTGGAGGGAACGGCCAGCGCCATCGAGATGTTCCACCGGGCGGCGTATCCCGTCGGCGTGCTGGATGGCGATAGCAGCCGCGTCTCCATCGGCCGCATCGAGGCGGGTACTGCCCGCAATGCCGTTCCACGCGAGCTACGGGCGCTCGGCGAGGCGCGCACGCTGCTTGAAGGGGTGGACCGCGCGCAGCTGCTGGCGGAGATCGAGGCGGCATTTACCGAGGCGGCGCGATCGCTTGGCGGCGCGGCGACCGTCACCTTCGATCCCCACTGCGACGGCTATACCGTGGACGAAGATGAGCCGCTGCTGCGCGCCTGGCTGCGGACGCAGACGGCGCTCGGCATCACCCCGCGCACGATGACCACGTTCATCGGCAGCGATGCCAGCGCCTTGCGGGCGCACACGCGCGTCTTCACCGTCTCCACCGGCGCGATGGACGAGCATACGGCCGAGGAATGGATCGCGGTGGCGCCGCTGGCTAACCTGGTCGAGGCGGCGGTGGCGCTCCTGAGCGTCTATTCGGCTGAAGGGTGAGAACTGAGAGCAGAATAGCAAGAGACCCTCTCCAGGATGGGGAGGGTCTGTCTTCATCGTTCGTGGTCGTAGTGGGTCTTATATCTCTAGCCGCAACCACGACCGCTCAAATAATCAGCGATCAGGAGGTGGGGTTGGGGTTGTCGCCTCCACCGCCGAACATTCCCCCGATGGCCTGCCCAGCCTGGCCCATAACGCCGCCAGAGCTGCTCTGCCCCTGCCCGCCTAAGACATTATCGAGCTGCGAGGCAACCGGTCCCGGGAGTTTGTTCTTCAGGTAACCGATCACTGTCTGGACCGCCTGATTGGCTTGGTCCTGGCTGATGCCGGTCTTCTGTACCACCTGATTCACCAGTTCATCCACGTCGCTCTCCTTTCCGCGGATATAGCAAACATCCGCATCTGAGGCAAGGGTGCGCTGTTTCTAGCGCACCACCTGTCATACATCACACTTCGCGGCGCCATGCAAGGGTGTACACACAATTGAGGCCACAATACCCCGCCGTGGTAGAGGTAGATCCTCTCTCCAGGCATAGGAAGCCATGTTTTGACACTTCATGGCGCCTCGTGCTTTTCTCGCGCAGATATCCCCCTTGCAACCAAATTTTCATTCGACTACCATATGCTGGTGTCCCACAAAGAACAAGGTTGTTATCGAGTAAAGCCAACTGCTTCCAACCACCACCTAATCACAACACACCACCCATACCACCACATCAGGAGGAGCGCCTGTGGCCAGCCGAGAGTTTACCGTCGCCGATGAGTACGTCTACAATCGCGCCGGGGCGGTGCGCTGGGTCATCTCCCACGTGCTGCGCTACAAGCGATTTCTGCTCGGTGCGGTGGCCTCGATGACCGTCTCGATTGTCATGCTCGCGGCAGTCCCACGGTTGACGGGTACTGCCTTTAATGTTGTCTTGCAGCCGCATCCCGATCAGTCGCAGCTGGGGCTGGTGGCGCTGGCGATCCTCGCGTGCGTGCTGGTGGGCGGCGTCTTCGACATGGCGGCCCGCTTCAGCTCCGAGATTCTGGCGCAGCGGCTGGAGCGCGACTCGCGCGATGAACTGTATCTGAGCCTACTCGGCAAGAGCCAGACCTTCCACAATCGCCAGCAGGTCGGCGATATCATGGCGCGCGCCACCAACGATGTGCGCCAGCTCAACCCGATGATCAATCCGGGCATCGACCTGATCTTCGACTCGCTGCTCAACCTCGTTGTCCCGATGATCTTCATCGCGTTTCTCTCGCCACAACTGCTGCTGGCGCCGCTGCTCTTCACCGTCGGCTTCTTCTTCGCCATCCGCGACTACACCCGGCGGCTCAATCCCGTCTCGAACGCGATGCGGCAGCAGTTCGGCACAATGAACGCCGGGCTGGAGGAGACGATCACCGGCATCGAGGTCGTCAAGTCCACCGCGCAGGAGCCGCAGGAGCGCGCCAAGTTTGGCCGCAATGCGGGCGGCTATCGCGACTACTTCACCCGCGAGGGGCAGATTCAGGCATGGTATCTGCCACCGCTGATTCTGGTCTTCGCGCTGGTGCTCGCCTTCCTGCATGGCGTCTTCCTGCTGACGCACGGCCAGTTGACGCTCGGCGGGCTGGTCGCCTACCTGGGGCTGATGGGCATGCTGCGCGGGCCAGCCTACCTCTCGATCTTCACCTTCTCGCTCGTCCAGTTGGGCATTGCGGGGGCCAACCGCATTCTGGCGCTGATGCGCGAGGAGACCGAACTGGACGAGAACGAGGCAGGCCATCGCGGCGAGGTGCGCGGCGAGATTGTCTTCGACCACGTCAGCTTCAGCTATGGCGAGACGCCGATTCTGCGCGATATCTCGTTCCGCGCGGCCCCCGGCGAGACGATTGCTATCGTGGGCCAGACCGGCTCCGGCAAGAGCACGCTGACGCGCCTGGTCAACCGCACCTACGACGTGACGAGCGGGCGCATTTTGATCGACGGGGTGGACGTGCGCGAATGGAATCTGGATTCCCTGCGCTCGCAGATATCCTCCATCGAGCAGGATGTCTTTCTCTTCTCGCGCAGCATCGCCGAGAATATCGGCTTCAGCATGGGCCAGCGAGTCGACCGCGCCGAGATCGAGCGCGCCGCGCGGGACGCCCAGGCCGATGGCTTCGTGCGCGCGCTGCCTGAGGGCTACGAGACGGTGATTGGCGAGCGTGGCGTGACGCTCTCCGGCGGCCAGCGCCAGCGGCTGGCAATTGCGCGCGCCCTGCTGACCGATCCGCGCATCCTGATGCTCGACGACTCGACCAGCGCAATTGACAGCGCGACCGAGGATGAGATTCAGAAGGCGATCCGGCGGCTGCTCGAAGGGCGGACGACGCTGCTGATTACGCACCGGCTCTCACAGATTCGCTGGGCCGACCGCATTCTGGTGCTGCGCAAAGGCGAGCTGGTGGATAGCGGCACGCATGAGGAGCTGCTGGGCCGCTGCGACCTCTACCGCCGTATCTTCGCCCGCTATGATCGCGCGCTGCCCGTGGCGACGGCGTGAATATACCCTGGCTCGGAGGGTGCTGGCGGCTTCAGTCGCCAGCCAGGTTAATACACACACCGCACGGAGAATCACACTATGGGCTTCTTGATGGATGGGCTGGATGCCGACGCCTACGACCGGACATATTCCGACCGCAAGCTGATCGCGCGCATCGCGCGGTACTTCCGCCCGCGCGCGCGGATGATGCTGCTGGTGACGGCGATGATCGTGCTGGGGTCGCTGGCTGATACCGTCTTGCCGCTCTTGCTGGCGCATGGCGTGGACATCCTGACGCAGTCGCACACCACCGCGACGATTGCCGGGCTGATGGCGGCGATCCTGATCGCGGGCATCCTCTCGTGGTGCTTCAGCTTCGTGCGCCAGTGGTATACCGCGAAGGCCGTCGGCGATGTCGTGCTGCAACTGCGGCTGGACGCCTTCTCCGCCGTGCTGGCGCGCGATATGTCGTTCTACGACGAGAACCCGTCGGGCAAAATCGTCAGCCGCGTCACCTCCGATACCGAGGACTTCTCGACCGTGGTGACGCTGGTGCTAAACCTCTTGAGCCAGGCGCTGCTGGTCGTCCTGATCGCCGTCGTGCTCTTCATCATCAATCCCGTGCTGGCGTTGCTGGCGCTGGGCATCACGCCGTTCATCGTCGCGGTGGCGCTGGCCTTCCGCCGCATCGCGCGGACGACCGTGCGCAACTCGCAGCGGGCGCGGGCGCGCGTCAACAACACGATTCAGGAGACGATCAGCGGCATCGCCATCGCCAAGAACTTCCGCCAGGAGCAGACGATCTACGGCGAGTTTGGCGAGGTCAACCGGCAGGCGTATCAGGTCAACTGGCGCACCGGCTTCGTCTTCAATGGCGTCTTTCCCATCCTCAACACCATCGCGGGGCTGGGGACCGTCGTCATCATCTGGTTCGGCGGGCTGAACGTGCTGCATGGGGATGTCTCGGCGGGGACGTGGTATCTCTTCGTGCAGAGCATCGCGATCTTCTGGTTCCCGCTGACCAGTATCGCCTCGTTCTGGAGCCAGTTCCAGCAGGGGCTATCGGCCAGCGAGCGCGTCTTCGCGCTGATCGACGCCGAGCCGCGCGTGGAGCAGACCGATGCACAGCCCGTGCCGTCGCTCGAAGGGCGGATCGAGTTCCGCGACTTCTACTTTGGCTACAACGCCGAACATACGGTCCTGCCGGGGCTGAACCTGACGATTCCCGCCGGGCAGACGGTCGCGGTGGTCGGGCATACCGGCGCGGGCAAGTCGAGCCTGGCGCGGCTGGTGGCGCGCTTCTACGAGTTCCAGGGCGGCGATCTGCTGATCGACGGGCGCGACATCCGCAGCTTCGACCTGCGCGACTACCGGCGACACCTGGGCATCGTGCCGCAGACGCCGTTCCTCTTCGATGGCACGGTGGCCGAGAATATCCGCTATGCCCGCCCGGAAGCGACGGACGACGAGGTGGCGGCGGTCGCCCAGCAGATCGGCGGAGGTGACTGGCTCGACGGCCTCTCGGAAGGGTTGGAGACGCCAGTGGGTGAGATGGGACGCGGCCTCTCGATGGGCCAGCGGCAGTTGGTCGCGCTGGCGCGGGTGCTGTTGCAGAATCCCGCCATCCTGGTGCTGGATGAGGCGACGGCGAGTGTGGATCCGCTGACGGAGGCGCAGATTCAGGAGGGGCTGGAGACGGTGCTGGAGCATCGGACGGCGATAGTCATCGCGCACCGGCTCTCGACGATCCGCGATGCCGATCGCATCCTGGTGGTGGACCGCGGGCGCATCATGGAGGAAGGCACGCACGACGAGCTACTCCGGCGCGGCGGCTCCTATGCGTCCCTCTACAACACCTATTTCCGCCACCAAAGTGCGGACTACGTCCCCGGCAGCGGCTATGTGGCGGTGGCCGAGGCAGACTAAAGGTGAGCGCGCGGAGTGAAGGCAGATGAGCGCGCCACAATACCAAATGGGCATTGGACTCGCTCCCATACATGCCTTTTGGCTCGGTTTAGCCGACACGATCCACCAGCGCTTCGCCCTCCTGCGCGGCTAATTGCGGCGCGGAAACTGCCGCTTCTTGCACAGCCTTCACGGACCGGCGCAGCAGAAGGGGCGGTGGCACGCGATAGACCTCGCGTGCCAGGTGGAGGCGCTCCAGCGTCCAGATGAGGTAGCCAGAGAAGTCGAACTGCCACCAGTGGAGTCCGTGGAATGCCGAACGCGGGAAGGCGTGGTGATTGTTGTGCCAGCCCTCGCCAAACGCCAGCAGGCCGACGACCCACTCATTGCGGCTGCGGTCCGTCGTCTCGAATTCTCGCTTGCCAAACGTGTGGCAGACCGAGTTGACGCTCCAGGTGACGTGATGCGTTAGGAACATGCGCACCAGGCCACCCCAAAGCAGCCCAGTCAAAGCGAGTGGCCATCCACCCACGAGCCAGCCGATGGCAAACGGGATCGCCAGCGACAACGCCGCCCAGAGCAGGAATGTCTTGCTGACGAAGGTCACGATACGGTCATTCAGCAGATGACGGCAGTACACCTTTGGGTCAGCGTCACCATCGCGGAAGATCCAGCCAAGATGGGCATGGAAGAAGCCCTCGACGGGGCTATGCGGGTCTCCTTCGCGGTCGGCGCGCGCATGATGTTTGGTGTGGGTTGCCGCCCACTCAAGCGCTGGACCCTCGAATGCCATCGAGCCGAGAATCAGCAGTAGCGCCTTGACTGCTGGATGCGCGCGGAAGCTGCGATGGGTCAACATCCGGTGATAGCCGACGGTGACGCCAAACGCAACGAGCGCATACATCACCGCAAGTAAAATCAGATCCGACAGGTGAACCGCCCGTTGCCAGAGCAGCCCAATGGCGAGAACCGTGGCTAGTAAAGGTATGAGCACGACGAGGAGGACAACAATCTTGTAAACGGCCCTGTAGACAGGATGCCTCGGCGCGTACGCCGGGTTAGATACCACGCGATCTCCTAGTGCTGGTGTGGTGGGTCTCCCGTGTTTGGGGGGAACAATGGTGAGAGCGCTAATCCTCCCGGGATGTTTCGCGCGTTACAGCGCAAGGGGCATTGTATAAGTTCGTGACGTCTTTGCGCATCTATAGTGGGCGTTATGCCGACTGACCAGACACAGGATAGAGCAGAACGATGGGAATCTGGCGGGCGGTGTTGCGCTGGAACTGGTAGTGGCCATATCGCCTGTCTTCTGCTGCTAGAAGCGCCCAGAGCCGCTCACGTTCCGAGGGAGTGGCCGTGACGGCGACCATTTCCCGCCGAACCTCTTCAATCTGTACATATACCTTTGGATGCACGCGCAGGTTGAGATACCAACTGGAATGCTGATCGCTCCCATGGTTCGATGCCACCACGAAGAAATCGACACCTTTCTCGAAATAGCCTATAGCGTCTGTTTGAGGCATTCCCGAGTCATAGCCAATGGTAGTGAGCACCAGAATACATGAGGATTTCTGGTGTATTCGGATGCGGCATTGCACCCACTGATAGATGAGCGCCGATAATCTGACCCCAGAGCGTGCGCCACCCGCTAGATTGAACATAGCCTGACATCCTTTTGAGTGACGCATCGTAGAAGCATGGAAACACCTGAGAGAAGTCTCGTCACTCAAAAGCCAAGCGTTCGGGCTTGAGTCACGATACATAGTTCATCATGCTTGCCACTATATCCATACTCTCCTCCGCGTTTGAGCGTGCAGTATGGGCAGGACTCGATCATGGTGGCCATATCCCGGCACATGCGAGCCTCGGCCACTCGGAGCACTATCGGGCGCAGGGCGGCGTTCTCGCTTTCTAAGGTCTGTATGCGTAGGCGCAGTGATTCGACGGTTTCGGATGTTTCAGCGGTTTCGATGGTTTCGATAAGTTGAGCCTGTGGCGTGTCTGACATGGTATTCTCCTGCTATCTTGGTTGCATGGCGTGTAGCATTGCGTATGCGATAGAGATAGTCACAGTGATCATGTGAATGCGGGAGTGGCGAGCGCAACAAACCTATCCGCTAGCTGCTGGGCAATATCCTCTTGCGTCGTGTCGGCCATAGCGCTATTGCCCTTGGCATTTTGAAAGCTATCGGGCGTATGTCGCCCGCCAGCCCGCAACTCGGCGGAGAGTCCGTTCCCACCTACCCAAAGGGTATAGTCGAATTCTTCCCTGCCCGCGTATTCAGCGACAATGCGCATGTTTGAGTCACCCAGGCGTAACCGTATGTGATACCTATGTTCCTTCAAAATGCCTCCGAACTCCTCGAACGCCGGTACGACAACTGTGGCCATGAACTCCTCTATGGCGATTGTTTCTTCAGCTGCCTGAGCGTGATCGTGATCGGGCTGTTGTTGCGCTTCATGTTGTTCGCGACGCTGGAAATATGCGTCGAGTTCCGCTTTCCAATCTTTCATCAGTCGCCTCCAAAGTGCTCTCGATGACGGCCTGGGTCGCTGGCCGCTGGCCGCTAGTCAGCCTCGTCGAAACCAACCTCGATCCGCTTGAGCAGGATATCCATTGCATGGAGCGTCGCCTCCAGTTGCATGCGCGCCTCGGCAAAGGGAACAATGCGTGGGTCTCGCAACATCCGCCGTAGTTCCGCACTCACCGTCTGCCACATCTGTCGCAATGCATCGCGCTGGACGATAGCTTCTTGCGCGTCGAATACCGAGCCAGTGATGAGCGCTTCGACCTCTCCTGGCTGCAAGGCGCCCGCGCGATACTGGCGGATGATATCGTCCATGGCCTCGCTTCGGGCGCGGCTTGCCGTCACCATCTGGTCGAGAAACTCATGTGCATCCATGTGATGGCTTTCCTTCTTCAGCGCCTGCTTACGCGTGCGAATGCGCTGTGCAACCACACGCCGTTTGTTGTATGGACAAACCAGCGATCAAAGTCCTTCCACTCTGCTCTGCCCCCAGACTGGTTTCCAGGCGTCGCGCCGCTGATAGAGGGTGCGCCTGCTGCCCTTATGGCGGGTCATTCCCACCGCATACGTCAGGACAGGTTGCTAAAGGGTAGGCAAAGTCCTCAGTGGTGGAACTGGTTTTGTGCTGCAACGCGGACACAAGGCGTAGGTCTCGGTGCGTATGGGCAGCCGATCTATCGCGCTCATTCCGGGCGGGCGTTTTTCGTCGCGCAGCGTGATCGTGACCTGGCGAATATGGGCGGAGCAGCAGGGTTGATCGCAGCGCATACAGTGCGAGGTGGCCACCAGATCGCAACTCTTGACATGGCAGCGCCCATCATCTGGACGTGTTACCATCGTCGCCTCCCATCCACATCTGGCAAGATCATGTTGGCGGAATCATGAGTGTCCGCGCGGCAGGCGTGTGCAAGCGTTCGACTGATCATCAGCGGAGGAATCCGGGAAGATTCTGATAGGCGGATGCCACTACGCCGCTGGGCGTCCCAGGCTCCAGGGCTAGGAGACATACAAAATCGCATGCCATGGAAAGTAGTAGGTGTCTCTGGAGTCCTTTACGAGGATTCCAAACATGTCATACGCAAGTAGCTGCCATCGCTGCGAGGCTGGCGAACCGACCCCTTCAACGAATTGCAGCGTTACCAGATATGGAGCGTCTTCCTGTTGCCTGGCTCTGGCCTGGCCCTTGAGAAATTGCTCAAACACCGTCATCTCACTGGATGCCATGTCGGCCCTGGCTTTTCTGTGCTGCGTTTATAGCTGTGCAACGGCATATGACACAGGTACCCACTCATGGAGAGAAGCTGGCCAGGGTATGTACGCCCTGGCCAGTGTCAGAGTCCTGCAACTGAGGCGCGTCCGGCGCACATCAGCTACCAGTCGCGCGAGCGGCTATGGCCATAGCGATCCTGACGCCCGTCATAGTCGCTAGAGCTACCGCCATAGGAATCGCGACGGCCGCCTCGCCCACCACCTGCGGGTCGCTCCTGACGCGGCTGCGCCTCGCTCACTCGAATCATTCGGTTGTCGAGAGTTGTCCCATTGAGCGTCGCAATGGAGCTCCGCGCCGCTGCATCATCAGTCATCTGAACGAAGCCAAAGCCCTTGCTCTGGCCGCTGTCGCGGTCCATGACAACCGTTGCCTCGCTGACTTCGCCATAGGCGCTAAAAATTTGAGCGAGTTGTTCATTACCAATCGTGTAGGGCAGGTTGCCCACGTAAATTCGGGTGGCCATGTGGCCCCTCCTTCAGGCATATCGATGTGCGTCTCCGCGACGATCCGCAGAGCTATCCGCGCCGACCCACTCAAGGCGTCGGCTCCAAACTCCACAACAAGTCAATCCATGCGGCGTATGCAGACTCAGTGGAGTTCTATGCTGAGGAGGGAAAAATCTCGATCAGATAGAGACCATCAAGACGAAATGCATCAACGAGGAAGTAAAGATGCATCGTGCGGTCGCGATCAACTACGCGCGCAGTATAGCACATCTGACGGCGTGATGGTCTTCTTCGCCACCAGAGCGCGGACTACGTTTCCGGCAGCGGCTATGTGGCGGTGGTCGAGGGCGAGCGAGCGGGGTGAGCGGCGCCAACCGCCGCGGAGTGTGAGGTACTTGTGATTTGCCATGTGGCGGGCGATACGTTATACTCGATGCTCAGCAATTCTAGCGACACGGGCGTGAGCGCCGATGGCAAGCCTTGCGACAATTGCTTCGAGTCGGTCATGCCAGCGTAGCATCGAGACGCGCGGACGATGGAGGTTCCTGATGCCACGCAGATATTATGTCCTCTGGCTGGTCGGAATGGCACTTACGGAAATAGGCTCAACCCTGGATGTATCGTGGCATTTCGGACATGTCTTCGACGAAATCTCCCCACCCCACCTCACCTCCTTCTCTGGCACATGCCTCATGGCCGGGCTGCTTTTGTGGGCGCTCGTACGCGAGCGAGAGCGGGTGGTTGGGTTGGAGCGCAAGGCGCTGATCGTGGCGGCCGTGGCGCTGGCTATTGGCATCGCTGATATGCCGTTCGACTTTCTCTGGCACCAGCTCTTCGGCGTAGACATCACCACCTGGTCGCCGACGCACCTCATGCTCAACTTCCCGTCTGATGTCTACAATGTCGCCGTCATCGTAGCGCTGCTCGCCTCACCCGCCGCGCGCAGCCTGGGCGCCTGGGCGATTGTCTTCGCCATCAGCTTCCGCAATATCCTGACGACCCACTTTGCGCTGAACCAGCAGGAATACGGCGCGGTGGCGTTGGCTTCGATTAACCGGACCGGGCGGCCACCGTGGTATGTCGAGCCTGCGCTCTGGGCGCTGGCTGGACCGCACGCCGCTCAGCTGGTGACAGGCGGCATCCCTAGTTGGGTCTATCTTGTCTATTTCGCGCTCGCCCTCACCTATGCGTTGACCTTCGGCGCGACCGTGCTAGGACGCCGCACGCGGGAGACCGGCCGACGCGCCGACCTGTGGCCGCTGCCCATCGGCGCCGCGACCGCGCTCGCCCTGACCTTTGCGCTCTGGCGCTTTGGCTTTAGTGCGCTTTTCCTCGCTGTGCATCAGGCGCACCCCGTCGTGGATTGGTATGTCATTCCGGTGGGCGTCGTCATTGACCTCGCGGTGGCGTTTGGGCCGCGCATCGCTGGGGCTATTTCTGCCGGGCGCGAGACAACGCTTCGCCCGTACGCGGACCTGATAGTCGCCGGTTTTTCAGGGATAGTCGCGGCCATCGTCCTGTATGGCGGCATCGCGCTCATGGGCGCCGCGGGCCAGAGCGTTCCGGCCACTTCGCTGGCGACGCTTCCCTTCGCCTGCCTGACGGGCGCATGCGGCGCGGTACTCGGCCACACAGTTGCGACCCGCGTGCGCATGTGGGTTGATCTCCGGTCGGCCTCTAAAGTCGCGGCGCCACTTGTGGGTTCGGCCCAGGCGACATCCTAAATCCGGCAGGTCGCCAGGCCGCGCTTCTCCAGGTAGCGCTGGTGATACTCCTCGGCACGGTAGAACGTCTGCGCTGGCTCGATCACCGTCACGATGGGGCGGCGATATACGCCGCTGGCTTCCAGGCGCTCTTTGGAGGCGCGCGCCTCGGCCTCCTGCTCGGGCGTGTGGAAGAAGATCACCGAGCGATACTGGTCGCCGATGTCTGGCCCCTGGCGGTTGAGCTGGGTCGGGTCGTGCTCGCCCCAGAAGACATTGAGCAGCGTGTCGTACGAGACCTCCGCCGGGTCATATGTCACCTCGACCACCTCGGCATGTCCGGTCGTATGCGAGCAGACATCGCGATAGGTTGGGTCGGCGAGCGTGCCGCCTTCGTAGCCCACGATGGCGTCCACTACGCCGGGTGTGTTCCTGAAGGTCACCTCGACGCCCCAGAAGCAGCCCGCGCCAAACGTCGCCTTCTCTAGCCTGCGCGCCTCACTCTTCGATTCAGTTGTCTCCATCGTATTCGCATCGCTCATTTGTATTGCTCCTGTGTTGAAGTGTGCATTTGTCTCAGACGAGACTCATAAGAGCATTATGTCACCGTTTTACGATGCGCTACCCGCCAACCGCGCGGACAGACGCCCCGACCCGCGTTGGCCCGCGGCATGCATACGCTAGCGTGCGTGAGGCAGCCTGGCTCGCCTCAGATGGGCGGGTACGCTACGTTACAAGGAGGAGAAACAGACAATGGAACTGAGCGCGCGTAACCAGTTATCAGGAACCGTGACCGGCGTCAAGCTCGGCGTGGTCATGGGCGAGGTCGCCGTTCAACTTGCCGGCGGCGAAGAGCTTGTCTCAGTGATCACCCGCAACTCGGCGGAGCGCCTCAATCTCCAGATCGGGGATAAGGTGACCGTCATCATCAAGTCAACTGAGGTGATGCTGGGCAAATAGCGACGATCAGAGCCCCTTCTCGAACCAGTGGTGGGCGTACGGCTCGGCGTTGAAGGCCTCCACCTCCTGATAGCCCGACTGGCGGTAGAGCGCGATGGCCTCCGCGAGTGTCCCGTTCGTCTCCAGCCGCAGGACGGTGACCCCGGCCTCGCGGGCGTGGCGCTCCAACTCATGGAGGAGGCGACGTCCTACCCCAAGGCCACGGACCTCTGGAGCGACCCACATGCGCTTCAGTTCGGCCGGGGCATCCGCGTGGAACTTCAGGCCGCCACACCCCACTGGCTTCTGGCGCAGACTGGCGACGAGGAACAGGCCAGCCGGGGGCGTCATCTCGTGCGCATGCGCTGAGATGCCACGGGTGGGATCGAAGCCAGCCTCGAAGCGCCGGTTCAGCTCGGCGAAGTAGTGTTCCAGGCACCACCCGGCTTCCGCGCTCGCGGGATCGGTGATGGCGATCCGCACCGTCGAGGCCAGCAGCAGGCGCTCGACCTCGGCCATGGCCGCCGCAAGCCGGGTCTGCTGGCTCGCGCTCAGCGGCTCCAGCAGGGCGCGGGCGAACCCTTCGGCGCGGCTATCGAGCTCGGCGCGCTCCTCCTGCCCAGCCGGGGTGAGTCGCGCGCGGCGCACGCGGCGGTCATCCTGGCTCGGCTCGACTGCCACCAGTCCATGGCGCTCCAAGGTGCGCAGCAGGCGGCTGACATAGGCGGAATCGAGTTCTAGCCGGGCACGCAGGGCGCGAATCTCGGTCCCTGCCTCTCTCTCGCTGACATTACTTCCAATCTCCCAGAGCAGCCGCGCCTCGCCAAGCGAGAGATCGCGGCCCAGGAAATGATCGTTCAACGCGCCGACACGCTCGGTCACGGTTCGGTTGAAGCTGCGGACCTGCTCTACCACTGCGCTGCTCATCAGGAGACCTCCTCTCTGCCTCGTATTCGATTATCTGACTACAGTCAGATAATATATCATGATGCAAGGGTGAATCTGTCCAGTGGCCGGAGTTGACCAGCACAACGCGCCGCTGTGATATACCGTGAGTGTCAGTTAGGGATGGCGCAGCCGCGTTAACCGTCTTCCAATCTCCATATGTCACTTTACTCGTAAACTGTGCGTTACTTTATACGTAAACTCTCATAGAGCGCAGTGACGTAGCTCGTTCCCGTAGCGCGAGATTCGCTAGCGGCTCACGGACCATTGGGATGAGTGCTTTTCAACTGACCAATCACGCACAGACCATCATCTTCGGCGCTGGCTCCGTCGCCCAGCTTGGCGACGCGGTGACCCAGGCCGGATGGCGGCGCGTCATGCTCTGCACCACCCCCAGCTTCCGCGCTCGCGGACACCTCGCGCCCATTGAGGCCGCGCTGGGTGAGCGGCTGGCGATCACGTTCGAGGATGTGCAGCCGCACGTCCCCGCGCTCCAGGTGGCCGATGCCGTCGCGCTGGCCGACCAGTACCAGGTGGACGCCGTGCTTGGCCTCGGCGGCGGTAGCGCCATTGGCACCGCCAAAGCCGTCAGCGCGGCGCTACAATCAGCTACCCCGCGCGTCGCGGTGATCGCCATCCCCACCACTTACGCCGGGTCGGAGATGACGCCCGTCTTCGGCGTCACCGAGCGGGAGGACGGCGGCACGCGCAAGGTGACCCGCACAGACGCGAGCGTCACGCCCCGGCTCGTCGTCTATGATCCGCTGCTGACGCTCGATCTGCCCCCGCACATGACGGCTGGTACCGGCATCAACGCCGTCGCCCATTGCGTCGAGGCGCTTTATTCCATCGCTCGCAATCCGCTTGCCTCGGCGGCGGCATATGGCGGTCTGCGCGCCATCTCCCACGCGCTGCTCCGCTGCTATGCTCACGGCGACGATGTGGCGGCGCGCGACGAGATGCTTGGCGGCGCATTTCTGGCGGGGACGGCGCTGGCCCACGTAGCGATGGGGCTGCACCACGGCATCTGTCACATCATCGGCGGGACGACCGGAGTCGCGCATGGCGATGCCAACAGCGTCATGCTCCCACACGTCATGCGCTTTCACGCGCAGAAAATCGCGCCGCAACTGGCCGAGGCGGCGGTAGCGATGGGCGTCATTGCGACGGGGCAAAGCGATGAGGCGCTGGCCGAGGCGGCGGCGCGGCACGTGGCGGACTGGGTGGCCGTGATGCATCTCCCCTCCCATCTGCGCGAGCTGGGCATCGAGCAACGGCAACTTCCCGATCTGGCGCGGTTAGCCTTCGCCAGTCGCACGGTTCAGAATGATTCACGACCCATCGGCGATGTCGCCGAGATCGAAGCGTTGTTGCGGGAAGCGTGGTGATGTGGCTGGTTACTGTACGTGTAGGCTGAACGTGTAGTGTGTCATGACGATTGCGACCTCGATCGGCGTCCTGTTCAGCAAGAGGAGAGGCTATCCATGGCAATCAATCCGATGGACTACAGCGCCAAAGACACCGTTCTCGACGTAGTGCGTACCGAGCGGGGCAAGTTCTACTCGATCATCGATGATCCTAAGAACTGGGAGTCGCCCACACGCAGCGGTCACTGGGAGGTGCGCGACCTCGTCGGCCATATGATCGATGTCACTGAGGGCTACCTCACCCGCTGGGATATGGCGCATCGCGGCGAGCCAGCCGAATCGCTTGGCCTGCTGGTGATGGCGCAGGAGCTTGACCGGGTCGCGCTCACCTTCCGCGATCTGCCCCGCGACCAGGCCATTTCTCGCCTGAAGGCGGAGTCCGACAAGCTGATGACCATCTTCGATGGCCTCACCGCCGACGAGTGGGGCGGCTTCAACGTCACCCACGTCTTCATGGGGCCACTGCCAACCTTCTTCTATCCCGCCTTCCAGATCATGGACTACGGCGTGCATAGCTGGGATATGCGCTGGGGGCTGGGCGACAAAAACGGCAAGCTGGACCAGCGCACCGCTGGCGTGCTCGTTCCGTATATGTTCATTCTGATGATGTCAACGGTGGACCAGGATTCGGCGAAGGACGTGGATATCGAGTATGGCGTCGTTGTGGATGGCGACTGGGGCGGCACATGGCGCGTCCACGTCAAGGACGGCCAGTTTACCTATGAGCCAGCCGATGACGTCTCACATCTGCCAGCCACGATTCGCTATGAGGATGAGTCTGAGTTTGTGCTGACGACCTTCGGGCGTATCGAGGGCGGTGCGGCGACCGGCGACCCGCAGGTGATCGCCAAGGCGCGCACGCTCTTCTTCAGGATTTAAGGCGCAGGGACCCCTCCTCTGCGAGGAGAGGGGAGACCAGAAGCCAGATGCTGCCTAACAAAACACTCAACCGGCGACTCTGGCTCTCCTCCCTTTTAGGGGGCTGGCGCGCGAGGCGAGGATACGAGCCTCGGAGCGTGCGACGAGCACGCGTAGCGCCAGTGGCCCAACGGGCAGGGATGAGGGAGATGGCCCGGGCAACAGGAGACAATTCCCATGGCTAAGATACAGGTGCAGGGCGTGCATCACCTCACCTTCGTCGGCTCGAACCGCGACGCGATCATCGGCTTCTATCAGGGTGTGCTCGGCATGCGACTGGTCCTCGACCAACCCAATTTGGACGTGCCGAACGAAGAGCACCTGTATTTCGATGCTGGCGACGGTCGTCTGCTGACCTATTTCGTCCGCCCGACGCGCGAGAACGACACCACGCCCAACCCCGAAGACATCGGCAACCTGCACCACATGGCGCTCACCGTCTCGCATGCAGTCTATACGCAGGTGGTAGAGCGGCTCAACGAGCTTGGCATCGAGAACACCGGCCCGATTGACCGTGGCTTCATGGACTCGATCTACTTCCGCGATCCTAACGGCCAACGACTGGAGCTTGCCTGCTACAAGTTCGTCGCGCCGACGGGCTGCACCGTTGCCGATGTGCTGCTGCACGCCCATCGCATCCGGGTCGCGGCGGGGGATTACAACGTGAACGATAACCATCTCGCCCAGGCCATCGAAGAGCTTTCGCAGTGCCATGAGTCTCTCTAGCACTTGAATACATGCGTATCGGCTGCGCGAGGAGGAGTCTGAGCCATGCGCGATCTCCACTTGTGGGCCTTCGAGCGCGGCACGCTCTGGGTGCGTGAGTGCGGCGGGAAGGATGTCGCGCCGGTCGTCCCTGGGCGAGAAGCAGTATTGAGAGAGGCTCGCTCCTGTGACACTGAGGCGCTCGCCAGCGCGATGGGACTTGCCACGGCGACCGAGGCGCAACGACGTTTCGACGCTGGGCGGCGTTGCTTCGTCGCGCTGGTGGATGGCTCTATCGCCGGCTACGGCTGGGTCTCGCATGGCGTCGAGAGCATCGGCGAACTGGAGCGCTCGTTTCGTATGGCGCCGGATGAAGCCTACATCTGGGACTGCGCGACGCTGCCACCCTATCGCGGCCAACACCTCTATTGCGCCTTGCTCGACCACATCGCGACGACGCTCTGCCGTAGTGGCGCTCGCCGCATCTGGATTGGCGCATCACTCGACAACACGCCCTCGATTCGCGGATTCGCCGCCGCTGGCTTCCAGCCGGTGCTGACGCTGACCTACCTCCGGCTGCTGGGCATCCGCCGTGTCTGGATGGCGGGCAGTGCGGAGGCCTCGCCAGCGCTGGTCACCCGCGCGCGGGAATGTCTGGCGGTGTAGGCGGTGGCAGGTCAGATTGCGCTGGCGGTCCTCTCTCGGCCATAAATGGCCGGAGTAATCGAGAAAAGAGGCCATAAATGGCCATCCCAAGTTGAGACCGATAGTTCCGCGATCTAGGTGGCGTTTACGCCCTCGCCGACTTACTCCGGCCGTTCAAGGCCGAGGCAGGTGCGCGATTGTCTCTGGACGGCTCGCCCTACCATCTGTGTAGAACACCCGCAACGGGCGCGCAGACGACAGGGAGGACCACCATGACCGACCAGCATGAGCCACTAGAGAACGAGTATGTGGACGATGTGAACGCATTTCGCCAGGAGAAAGACCGCTTCTTCGCCACCGCCCAGCAGTCGCCGATTCCCCGCGAGGAGCGTGGGGACAACTTCGGCGGGCTGAGCTACTATCCGCCCGATCCGGCGTATCGGGTTGCCGCCGAGGTCACGCCATTCGAGCATTCCGATGTGATCGAGATGGCCACATCTACAGGCGATATTCGTCCGCAGTTGCGCTACGCCGAGCTACGCTTCACCATCGGCGGCGAGGAACAGCGCCTTGTCGGGTTCACCGATCCCGATGTGAGCCATACGCATGAGCTGTTCGTCCCCTTCCGCGACGCCACCTCCGGCCACGAGACCTATGGCGCCGGGCGCTACCTGGAGATCGAGCTGGAACACCACGCCGACGACTCGCACACGGCCACTATCGATTTCAACCTGGCGTATAACCCCTACTGCGCCTATAGCCCCTACTATAACTGCCCGATCCCGCCCGCCGAGAATACGCTGCCAGTCGCTATCAGCGCGGGCGAGCGGAACTACAGCGAGCATTGAGAGGTGTGCGCAATGGCAGAGCAAGCGTCACCCGAGGAGAGTGTAGAGATCAGTTGGCCGCTGGACGCGACAACTATAGACGGCACGGTGGTCAGGCCATCTGGCCCCGGTCCATTCCCCGCGGTGGTGATGGTGGCGGGCAGCGGCCCCACCGACCGCAACTGGAATTCGCCGCTGCTTCCTGGACCCAATGGCAGCGCCCGTCTGCTCGCGGAGGCGCTGGCGGGCGCTGGAATCGCCTCCCTGCGCTACGACAAGCGCGCTTCGGGTCCGCGCGCCCGCGAGAATATGCAGGCGCTCATTGGCAAGATGAGCATGCAAAGCCACCTCGACGAGCTTGCCAGCGCCGTCGGCGCCCTGGCCAGTCAGCCATACGTCCGTGATGACCGCATCTTCGCGCTCGCCAATAGCGAGGGGACTCTCCACGCGCTGCGCTATCAGCTACAGCACCCCGCGATTCCTCTGACGGGGCTTGTGCTGATTGGCCCGCCTGGGCGGCCTGTCGGCGTGGTGGCGCGCGCTCAACTGGCGGCGCAGGCGGTGGCCATCCCGAACGGCGATGCGCTGCTGGCGCTCTACGACGAGGCCATCGCGCGTTTTATGGCGGGAGAGCCGATGGCGCCCGACCCCGCGCTGCCGCAGGGCGTCCAGATGCTGCTGCGGAGCCTTGAAACCCCGGCCAATCTGCCCTTTGCCCGCGAACTCTGGATGGCCGATGCCGCGCCCCTGCTGGCCCAGGTGGATGTCCCAGTGCTGGTTATCATTGGGAAGAAGGATATCCAGGTAGATTGGCGGGACGATGGCGAGCCGCTCCAGCGCGCCGCCGCGGGTCATGCGAACGTGACGTTTTTCTTCCCCGAGAACGCGAACCACGTGCTCAAGCATGAGCCGCGACCACGGGCCGAGTTGGCGCAGCCCGAAGCATTGCCGCGCTACAACGCGCCCGACGCCTACCTGGACCCCGAGGCGCTGGCTAGCATTCTGGCATGGCTTGTTGCCCATAGCTGACGGTATGTTGCGTGTTGACTCACGCCCCGCTCGCCAGCGGGAGCGCGACGGTGAACGTCGTCCCGGCGCCGGGCGTGCTCTCGACCGAGATAGCGCCGCCATGCGCATGGACGATCCACTGCGCCAGCGCCAGTCCCAGCCCAGTGCCATGTTGCGTTCCGTTCTCGTGGAGCGGGCGCGCCGCCGAGACGACGCGATAGAACGGCTCGAAGATGTGCGGCAGATGTTCCGGCGCGATGCCCACACCCGTATCGCTGACGCTGATATAGGCATGGCGCCGGTGATCGCCGAGCAGGTGAGCGCGCTTCTCCAGGCGCATCGCCACGCGGATATTCCCGCCGGTCGGCGTGTAACGCATCGCGTTCTCCAGCAGCCCGAAGAATAACTGGCGCAACATATCGGCGTCGCCCCGCGCCAGGACCACCGCTGGCTCACCGTCTCGCGGTTGCGTCGCGGCGGACGCGTCGAGGTTCAGCTCTTCATGCTCGGCGAGCGGACGCATGCGCGTGGCCACATCATTCAACAGCGTCCGCAGATCAATGTCGCTCCAGGGGTGCGCGTGGGCGTCCGAGGTGTCGCGCGCGAGCGTCAGCATTCCCTGCACCATGCGCGCCATATAGTCCACCTCGGCGGTGGCCGCCTGGGTCTCGCGCAGCGCCTCTTCCAGTGGCCCACTGACCTGCTCCGCCGTATTCTCGTTGGTCTGCGACGACCCACGCAGCGCGGCCAGCCCATCGCCAATCAGCCCGCTCGCCAGTTCCGCCTCGGAACGAATTACCGCCAGTGGCGTCTTGAGTTCGTGCGAGGCCGCCGTGGCAAACTGGCGCTGGCGAATGAATGCCAGCCGCGCCGGGCGTAGCGCGCGTTCGGTCAGAAATACCGTCGAGAGGAAGGTCAGTAAGAGGGCAAAGCCGTAGATGATAGCTAATGTGCGCAGCAGCTCATCTTCCTGGTGCTGCTGCCGTTCGAGTGAGGTACCCGCGACGACCGCGCCGACAAGCTGGCCGTCCCGCTCTACCCTGGAGACATAGAGCTGGTAGGTATGCCCATGAGCGTTGACGGTGGGCGTCGCCTCGCTCTGCTGGCCGCTCAGCACGGGCTGGGCCGCCGCCGCTATCGGGACGCCCAGGTGTTCGATCTGATCAGGATCGGAAACTGTGTTCCCCTGCGCGTCCAGCACTACGACGAACGTGTCAGCGCTGCTAGGAGAATACGGCACCAGGGGTCCGTCGCCATCGCCCCCAGGTGGGAGGCCATCGTTGTCGCGCACCGCCGCCGAGCCAGTCATGGCGTAGTTTTGCAGCAACTCGACCGTCTGCTCCTGTGTCGCTCGCTGGTTGAAGAGGAAGATGGCGATAGTCAGCACTGCCAGGACGGTGGCGACGACCGCGACGCTGGTGAATATGAGCCGTCGGCGCGCGGCGGCAAACGGCGCTCCCGGCGGATCGGCGGGGCCGTTCACCCAGCGCCTCAGGCTCGCCACCCAGGTTGATCTTCGTGGAACGGTCGGTGGCGGTAGTGTTCCCGGCGCTTTTCTCGCCGGAGGAGACGATGGTGTTGTCGGTGTTGTCTGCGTGCTCATGACCAACCATTTGTGAGTGGCGGTGGCAAGCCCGCCGCGCGCTCGCCATCGGGCAGGCGCAGTGAATAGCCAACGCCTCGAATTGTCTGTATCGTGGGCATCATCGGCGCGCTCCCAGGAATTTCGAGCTTGTCACGCAAGTGGTGAATATAGGTGTCCAGCACGTTGCTGGCGGCCTCGGTGCCGTCCGGCCAGACATGCAGCATCAGCTGGTCGCGGGTCAGCACGCGGTTGGCGTTGCGCGCCAGATAGAGCAGCAGCGTAAACTCACGTGGAGTCAGCGTGAATTGTTCCCCGCCCCGATAGACCATATGCTGCAATTCATCAATAACCAGATCGCCCGCGCGTATCTGCGTGGCGTTGGCGACAGGATCGAAGGCGCGCGGACGCCGACCCAGCGCGCGCAGCCGCGCCAGCAAGACATCCACCGGAAACGGCTTGGTTAGGTAATCATCGGCTCCGGCGTCCAGCCCGGCAACCACATCAGCGTTCTGGCCCAGCGCCGTCAGCATCAGAATCGGGATGTCATAGCCCTCGTGTCGCAGCTTCCGGGTCAGCTCGATGCCGCTCATGCCAGGCAGCAGCACATCCAGCACCAGGATATCGAACTCGTCCGGCGCTGCCGCAAGGCGTTCGTAGACCGCTTCGGCGCTGGTGAACACCTCGACGCGATGACCGCCGCGTTCGAGATGGCGCTGATACGTGCGCGCGAGGCTAAGCTCGTCTTCGGTGAGCAGCACCTTCATCTACGTTTCTCCTGGCGGCATAACCTTCGATTACGCTGAGTCGTCCGCCTTAGTGTATCACCCAAAATGTGGGACGATGGCCGCTGCCTGCGACGGTAGCGCCACCATCCCACCGAACAGGCCTGTGCGGCCTGGCACTACCTGAAAACTACCCAAAGAAGCTACCCGAAAGTTCCCCTGGACACTATGAGGCTGCCGGTCTGATTCTGCCCAGTGCCTGCGAGCGTCTGGCGTCCGCCCGGCGGCGTGCCGCCTTCTCGGCAGCCAGCAGTCCCTTCGCGGCGGCAAGATTGGCGCGCGGCACGATATAGATGCTGCCATCGGCGAGCGCGACGCAGTCCTCCGTCGCAATGCGGTCCTCGCGGCGTGTGCGATGAACGAGTGTCAGCATGAGAGTACCTCCTTGGTACGTAGCGGTGTAGCATAGCGCTTCCTGGCGTTATTGCCACACGCGCGTCGAATAGACAATGGATGTGTCCTCGCAAGTGACTTGCCATCAGTGGCCGCTCAACCAGCCCGACTGGAGGGAGAGTAGCCCTTGTGTCTGAAGATAGCATGAACGCCGCCTTGAGATTTGCTCATGAGGGATCTCCCATGCTCCGCCAGATGTCGCAATGTTTGCTCAGCGACCGCTCAGTGTCGTTCAATGGACGGGATGCGGCTATGGACATGGAGATGAAGAGGAGCGCGTCGTCGATGGATGAGAAGCGGCTAGTCAAGCTGAGCAAATATCTCTCGCGCCACCTGCGCCACCAGCCGGAGGCGCTGGGGCTGACGCTCGAACCGGGCGGCTGGGTCGCTGTGGATGCGCTGTTGGCGGCGATGAAACGTCACGACGTGACCATCTCGCGGGCGGAGTTGGAGGAGATCGTCGCGCGCAACAACAAACAGCGCTTCGCCTTCGACGCGACGGGCGCGCGCATCCGCGCCAGCCAGGGGCATAGCGTCCTCGTTGATCTCCAGCTTACCCCACTTTCGCCGCCTGAGACGCTCTATCACGGCACAAGCAAGGCTACTGTTGCCGTGATTCTGCGCGATGGATTGCGCAAGATGCGCCGCCAGCATGTGCATCTCACTGATGATATCGCGACGGCGGTGAACGTCGGCAGACGGCATGGCGAGCCTGTTGTTTTCCGCGTGGAGGCCGCCGCGATGGCTGGCGACGGCTACCAGTTCTATCGCAGCGAGAACGGCGTCTGGCTCACCGCGAGCGTCCCGCCGCGCTATCTGCGCCCCCTCACGCCCGACGAGTGGCCCGCTGCCGCCGCTTCCTGACGTGTGCTGAAGTATGTCATGCCCACCGCGTTGTATCACTGGGGCATGTATGTGGCGCAGGTGTCCACTCGAACGTTTCTGAACTACGAGAGGTGTGTTATGTCTTGGATATGGCCAGTGACGTGACCAGAGCGAGGGGGCGCATATGCCCGCATTCTTTCGAGCCAATGGCAAAAAACAATTCATTCAGGCCCACTATTCGATGAGCGCCGCGCCGCGCACCGACGAGGAAGTGCGCGAACTGCTGCGGCTGCTGCCACGCTATCGCGTCATGCTCCACAATGATGATATTCACTCCATGGATGAGGTGGTGCTTGCGCTGGTGCGCACCGTCCCCTCGCTCTCCATCGAGGCCGCCACCGCGATCATGTTCGAGGCGCACACCACCGGCTGCGCCGACGTGATTATCTGCCCGCGCGAGCCAGCGGAATACTACCGCGAGCGGTTGGAGCGCTTCACCCTCACCTGCACCATCGAGCCAGTATAGAAGCTATCGCGTCGAGCCAGACGGCGCGGCCCCGCGACGGACACGCAGCGCCTCGGCGCGCGCCACCGCCTCACCACCGCGCTGGCTGTTGCTGCCGACCTCGTTCTCCAGGATGCGCCGCACCATTGCGATGCTGGCGGCGTAAGTTGAGTCCATGCCATAGTAGGAGAGGCTGCCCGCGCCGAGGTTCTTGCCGCGCGTGTAGGGTGTATCCGAGGCGTAGTGGATGATGCCCAGGTCGAACGGCAGCTTGGCGAAGTTGATGTTGTCGTTCGTCGGGTAGCGGGTCATATAGAGACTCTCGTAGACCGCGTCGAGGTATGGGCCTGCCTCCATCTCCACCACGCTATAGTTGGCGCGATAGTAAAAGTCCAGGTAGGCGCGATTCTGCAGGAAGGTCCCTTTGCTGGAGACCGCCTTCTGGTTATCGAGCACCGCGCCAAAGACGAGGTGCTGACTGACATCGGCGGCGCTGAAGCAGTTATCCAGCCAGTAGGTGTTTTGGCTGTGTTCGTCCAGCACCACATTCGAGATCATCACGTCGCCGATGCTGCCGTTGAGTGTCGCCGCCTTGCCGAGAATGTAGATGCCCTTGACCTGCACCAGATTTTCCAGCACCTCGCGCAGCACCCGATAAGCCGCCATCCCCAGCGGGTAATCGATGTTGATGATGACGCCGCGGCTATCCATCATCCGCTCGCTGCCCGCGACACGGACGCGCGGATCGAGGTCGTCGCCGCGCACCTTCGCCAGGTCGATCACCTGCACATCGATCTCCAGGCCGTGCTTCGCGCCAAGGTACCAGATGCCGCGCTCCTGCTCCTCCACTGGTTTGCTGCGAGTGAATCCCTGGCCTGCGGCGGTGCGCTGATACTCGCGCGCCACGTAATAGAGGTAGTTTTGCCAGTTGCCCGACGAGCGGTTTTCCTTCAGCTTCTTGAACTCTTCCGCGATGAAGCTATCGGCGCCCGTCACGGCGAAGCGCGATAGCTCATCCTCGCGGCGACGCACGACGCCTGAGAGCAGGTTGGCGACGCTGTGGGTGTTACTGGAGATGAAGTAGACGGGACGCCGCCCCATGCGCACATCATCCATCAGCTTGGCGATTGGCGACCACCAGCGGCGTGTCGCGCGGACGAAGCCGACGTGCGAGCCGCCAAGCATACGCAGCGTGAAGTTCTTGCGCTCTTTGCCGATGGCGAGCAGATTGGTCCAGAGATTGTCGCCCCAGATGACTTCGAGCCGGCGCCAGTCCTCGACGCTGACGTGCAGCCGCTCGCGCACGACCTTGCTGATCTCAGCATAGACGGGGGAGGCGCGGTCTACGCGGCTTTCGAGCAACTGCATGGTGGTAGCGTCGGCGCTGAGCAGCCAGTGGAACTTGTTCCATTCGATCTGCAGGGCGACCAGCGTCGGCACGATATCGTCAGTGTCGCTGACGCTGGCGATATAGACGGCGAGCGTATTCTTGCCGTCGAAGAACCACTGGCGGCGGCGGGCGGAGGCGCTGACGGCCTGCCACTGCGCCACCTGGAAATTATGCTGGGCAAAGACCTCGTCTGACTGGCCGAGCAGCACGCGCGAGCACTGCAGAATCGCCATTGGCAGGCGCAGCACGGTGTAGATGAACGCGGACATATCGGGATCGCTGGAGCGCGCCTGTGGATGCAGCACGGAGTCGATGTTGTAGTGCGCCTGGACGAGCGCCTTGAGGCCGACCTCGCCGGAGCTACGCAGGAGCGTCTGGTAGGTGCGGATATACATCTCGACTTCGCGCTTGCCCGCCTCGTGCAGCTCGTCGGCTGTCTCATCACTTGCGCCAATGCCACGCTCAGCCCGTCGCGCCGCGCCGTTTGCATCTACCACGTTGGTCTTCCCTTCTCGAGCCTGCGTCCGCCCATGTCGTGCCGCATAGTGGCGTCATTATATATGATAGTGCGCGCAACTGGCCAGCAAAGCAGCCTATTGTGGAGAGTGACACACCTCACATACCGACGCCCAGCGCCTCCGGCACGCGTACGCCATGCACCATCTCGGCGAAGGCCGTCGCCGCTGGGGAGAGCGTCCGTCCGCTCCACTGCACCAGCGCCACATCATAGGGCGGCAACGTGGCGTCGCGCACGCGGATGCTGACCAGCTCGCCACGCTCTAGCTCATCCCAGACGGCGACGGCGGGCAAGACGGTGACACCCAGCCCCCGGCGCAGCAGTTGCGTCATCACCTCGCCCGCGTTCGCCTCGATGGCAATCGGCGTCGCGCCGTCGGGTGGCAGGACGTGGCGCAGCCCCAGGCGTGTTGGTCCGGCCTGTGTCGAGAGGATGGTGTGGTGGGCGAGGTCGGCACGCGAGCACTCGCCCGCGCGCGCCAGCGGGTGATCGCGGCTGGCGACCAGCAGCAGCGGATCGCTATAGCTCCAGAGCACCTGAGCGCGCGGCTCGAGCTGCGCCTGCGAGCAGATGGCAAGCTGAATGACGCCATCCAGCAGGCTTTCCATCAGCGCGGGACTGGTGGCCGTGCGGACGCGAATCGGCACGTCAGGATGCTGGCGGTGAAATAGCTCGATCAGCCGGGGGACGAGATACTGGCTGGCGCTCAGATTCGCGCCCAGGGTGAGGCGTCCCAGCCCACCCAGCGCGAGCCGCTGCACCTCGGCGACGCCCTCCGTCCGCAGCGCCAGCATCCGTTCGGCATAGGGCAGCAGCGCCCGCCCGGTCTCGCTCAACTCCAGCGTGTGGCCGTGGCGCGCGAACAATTGCGACCCCAGTTCGCCTTCGAGCGCGCTGATGCGCCCGCTCAGCGTCGGCTGCGCCAGCCCCAGCACGACGGCGGCCCGCGAGAAGCTGCGCGTGCGGGCGATATAGACGAACGTCTCCAACTGATCGAGCGTCATATGAGTACCGTTTCGGCCGTGTTCTATTGGAAAATCCAATAGCAGCTATCACTTGCGATGGCTGGCATTATAGCGCATCGTCAGGTACGCTGGAACATAGATGGTAGGGACAGCTTGGGGGAATGACATATGCCGGATGAGTGGTACGGGGTTCTCCAACGCGAATTCTCCGCCGAAGAAGGCTCGTTTCTGTTGCAGCTGCGAACAGAGATGATCTGGGATAAGGCAGCGTTTACTCGCCTGACGACAGCTATGCTGGAGTGCTGCAAGGCATACGACAGAACTTTTCGACCGCCAGAGACACTGCCATTGTCGGAGACACAATTGGAGACGCTTTTGGCAGACTATTACCAACAGTCTGTTCCTCGCTGGCTTGCCGAGGGTTTCTGGTATCTGTCTGATTTTCCCAAAGGTCACACAAGCCATCCGGCATGGCACGATACGATTGCCCGCGAGCCGGAGTACTACGACAAGGCGTATTGGCGGCTGTTCATCCTGGCAGATTGGTTTTTTACTGGACAGGGCCCTCTCGACCCAGACAAGAGATTTGCGCCAATGTGAAGCAGCCTAGATTGCTCGTAGGCACTGTAAGGCATCTATTAGAAAGCGATATCAGGCATGGCAGATACGAACGAAGCGATTAGCGTGGCCGAAAATACCATGATCCTCGCGCTGGATCATATGCAACTGGCGATGCCGCGGGGCATGGAGGAGCAGGCGCGGGCATTCTATGGCGGCGTGCTGGGGCTGGAGGAATTGCCGAAGCCACCGGCGCTGGCGGCGCGTGGCGGCGTCTGGTTCCGTTGTGGCAGGCAAGAGATACACTTGGGCGTCGAGGAGGGTTTTCACCCACAGCGCAAGGGACATCCCGGCCTGCTCGTGCGCGACCTGGCGGCGGTACGGGCGCGACTGGAGGCGGCGGGCGCGCCGATCATCCCCGACGATCTGCTCCCCGGCTACGAGCGCTTCTACACCGCCGATCCCTTTGGCAACCGCATCGAATGCCTGAGACCACTGGCGGATGCTGTTGAGCCTGATGGCGCTGAGAGCGAGGCGATCAAGGCGCGGGTGCGCGAGATGTTTGGCGAGTCGGCGGAGGCGTACGTCGCCAGCCCAGGCCATGCGGGCGGCGCTGACCTCAATCGGCTGGTAGAGCTGGCCGCCCCTATCCTCAGCGACCAGGCGCTCGACATCTCGACTGGCGGCGGCCATACCGCGCTGGCCCTCGCCCCGCACGTCGCCCATATGACGGCCAGCGACCTGACCCCGCGCATGCTGGCCGCCGCCCGCGACTTCCTGACGGCCAGCGGCGTCACCAACGCCAGCTATGTCATCGCCGACGCCGAGAGCCTGCCCTTCCTAGATGCCGGCTTCGACCTGGTGACGGTGCGCATCGCGCCGCACCACTACGCCAGCGTCACCGCAGCGGTTGGCGAAATGGCGCGGGTGCTGCGTCCCGGCGGGCGGCTGGTGGTAATCGATAACGTCGCGCCGGAAGACGTGACGCTGGACGCGCTGGGCAATCGCTGGGAAAAGCGGCGCGACCCCAGCCATGTCCGCAACTACACCGTGAGCGAGTGGCGGACGTTTCTCACGTACGCTGGCCTGGAAATCACCGACGAGGAGACGCAGCGCAAGACGTACGACTTTGCCTCCTGGACCGCGCGCATGCGGATGCCAGCCGATGAGCGCGCCAAACTTGAGGCCGACATTCTGGCCGCCTCACCTGAGGCGCGCGCATACTTCGCGGTGACGGAGAGCGATGGCCATCTCATCAGTTGGAGCGCGGACTTCCTGATTGCCCGCGCGGTCAAGCCAGGCGTATAATGGCGCAACATACACGTTGAGTTGGTTTCCAGCGCGCAGGAGAACTGTCTTTGCGGAACGTGGCTATGCCCAAGACGACTAAGCGGATGATTCCACTTGTCTCGGTGATCACAATTGGGCCACTCTTTCTTGGCGTCGGATTTATTGCCTACGAAATCGGCGTCAACAATGCCATCGAGCGCGCTTATATTGAGGCGATAGTGATCGGCGTCATTGGGGCGATTATGCTTGGTGTCGCCCTGTTGGCAGGAGCGCCCCAGCGTCCGCTTGTATTCGCTTCCTATCTCGGTGGCCTATATGGTATGGTCGGGAGCGCAATCTTTCTTTTTCTACTTAGCCAGCCATGGTTACTAGGCAGCGTCAGCAGTCCCTGGCTGGCGCTTATTCTATTTAGCCTTGCTATGATTGGTGGTGTTGTCTTCAACAACCATTATCGGCGCATGGCTGGGCAACAGCAAGCAAACGCTGTTGTTCTTGATGTAAGTCTTTATCTTGCCTTGATTCCTGCCCTCAAAGTGGCGCCAGAGCACAGCCTCTGGAGTCATTACGACCCCGAGGCTGACACGCTTGCCATTCACTTCACCGAGCCAGATACTCCCAATGTCGCATCCGATAGTGATATGACCGATGATGACGTCATCGTGCGCCGTAACGAGGCTGGCGAGGTTATTGGCCTGACAATTCCGCACGCAAGCTCACACAGGGTGCCTTGAATCTCGAACCGATTCACGCCAGCGGTAGGCGCATCTCCCACTGGGTATGGGGTGTTGGGCAGCCTAGCGCCACAAGCGCGTCACCGAGCGGATCGCCCGGCACCACGTTGATCGCCCGGACCGGAGCGCCTGGCGTCGGGGCCATCAGCGCGCGAATCAGGGCCAGCGCGTCATCCCGCCGCGCCTCGAGAGTGTCGGCGCGGGAGCCGAAATCCATGATGCTGAAGCCGAGGCCAGATGGCATATGGATCAGGGTTGCCCGTATGCCGCCTCCATCCACCAGGGCGGAGGCGCGTAGTGATGACGCCATGTGCATGAGTGAGGGGCGGTCGCGCTGCCAGGGCGGCGGCGTCTGATGGAGCGCGGTGAAGTCGGCCAGCGCCTGCTCGACGGTGATATCTTCTACCAAAGGCAGATCTTCGGCTAGCGTTGCGCCATCGGCTAGCGGACCGGTGAAGACCGCCAGCGACCGCGCCTCCGCGAAGCCAAGACGGGTGTAGAGCCGCCGTGCGGGTGTGTTCTGCGCCAGCACCTCCAGCTCGACCGAGGCCAGGCCAAGCGTCCGCGCTTCGGCAAGCGCCGCCTCCATTAGCGGGGCCGCCTGACCGCGCCCGCGCCACTGTGGCGCCAGCCCCATCCCGGCGATCCAGCCGCGCGACCCTCGTATCGCCAGCATCGCCACACCGCCGGGCCGCCCCTGCTCATCCACCGCGACGAAGGAGTGGGCCAGCGCAACGTCATTCACCTCGATGAGCGAGCGCAGCGAGTCCGTGGTGTGGGTCATCGGCACAAAATAGCCTTCAAACGAGCGGTTGAAGGCCTCGACCACACGCGCTGGCGCGAGCGTCTCCGCTCGCAGATAGGTCAGCGTCTCCACAGCGGTCCTTTTCGCGGATAACTAGCCGATGATGTCTAGCAGGTGCAGCGGCAGGCTCACACGCTCGCCGGTGTCCAGTTCGACGGTGGCGCAGCGCGTGCGCAGCCCGGAAGTATCCACCGCCATATGCGCCGGGACATGGCGAATCATTCCCCGCATCCCACGGCGCGCGCCAGCAGCGACCCGCACGATGGCCCCCGGCCGCAGCAGCACTGGAGGCGGCACATACTCGCCCGCCGCCAGATCGGGGCGCGAGAGCAGCACCTCTGGCCGCACATTTTGGCGCGGATGTGAGGTGCCGTTGACGAGCGCCATCTCGCCCTCGCGGCGGCGCAGCAGCGTCTGCATCTCCATCTGCATCGCGGCGTCTCCCAGCCCTTCAGTCAGGATGACGACCAGCGGCCCCGGCACCGCCAGCGGGATCCGCTGCTCAAGGAAGGCGCTGATGTCGGCGCGGGCAAACGCCTCCAGTTCCAGCGCGGAGGCGCTCGCCGCGATCACGCCCATCGCGCCATGGGTTGCGGCCCGTTGCAGCAGGGTCAGCGGCGCTCGCTGCGGATAGACGAGGATGGCTCCGCGCGGGATCAGCGCCACCGCCGGCGACTCGCCCTGGGGTAGGAACGCCAGCGGCCCGGCGGCGCTCTCGCCCAGGCCAATCAGTCCCTGCAGCAGTGTCGCCACGCCCTCGATGATGATTCCCTTGCCCGGCGTCACCGCGATAATGCGGCCATCGATGCCCGCCAGCACTGGCACGCGCCCGTTCGGTGTGGCGACCTCGGCGATGGGTTGCAGCGCGCTGACACCATCCCCTGTCTGCACACGCACCACCGCGCCCGGAGGGAGCGGCCTGCGGCGGCGCACCGTGATGGATGGCGCGATTGGGCGGCCAAGCGGGTAATCCAGGGCGACATTGCTCACAGATCATTCTCCCCACGAAGCGCCTTCCGCCAGGCGCGCAACTGTTGCACGCGCGTCTCAGGGTCGGACGGTAGGAGGAGCGGACGCCCGCGCGCGTCGACGATTAAGCCGAGAACGCCTCCCTCGACTGGCTCGCTCGACCGCGCGTGCTGCCCCGGCCCCAGGCCAATATCCACATTCGGCGCGGGATAGAGCGAGAGCAGCACGCGGTCGCCAGGAGCCACCGGCAGCCGCACGAGCGTGCCGCTGGCAATCTCCGCCTCCTCCTGTCGGCCATCCAGGAATTCCATTACGATGCGCAGCGCCAGCTGGCCGTCAGGCGCGTCGCCCTGGATGGAGATGGCGGAGCCGAGCAGCAGCGGCACGGCGTCGGTGCTGGAAAGCGCCGCCGCGATATCGGGCGAGACCATCGCCAGGCTGCCGAGCATGCCAGCGACCTGCGCGCTATCGAGCACCAATGAGGTGATGCCCCGTGGCTGAAGGCCATCCAGCAGGACCAGCGCGGCGTCGGCGGGGTGGGCGACATGCGCCAGCACACCTCCTGTGCCGAGCACGATGTCCATGGGATGCAGGCCCGCCATTCGGGTGCCGGGCGCGTGCATCGCCAGCCGGATAGCTTCGCGGGCCAGCGCATACTGGATTTCGAGCGCCAGCGGTGTCGCCGGCAGCAGACGCGGCCGCAGCATGTGGGTCAGGACATATTCGCGCAGGTCATCTTCATCAATTGGCGCGGCGATCCAGCGGAGGATGCTGTCGGCGCCCACAGCCCGTGTCAACTGCCCGCTGCCCGCGCCAACGCCCGCCGTCGGATGCATCGCGGGCAGAAACTCGCCCTTGGCGGTGGCTCCGGCCAGTTCGGTCGAGTTCGCCCCAATATCCACCGCGACAACGTTCATCTGGAAATGATGCGCCAGGAAACGCGCCACGCCACCCAGCGAGGTCACCGTGGCCAGCGGGGGTGTCGCCACCATGCGGCGCAACGCCGCGTATCCGGGCGCTTCGCGCAGCACGCAACTCTCGTAGAGTGCGCTCACGGCCCGCGTCAGCGGCGACAATGTCGAGGGTGAGAGCGCCTCGACGATCTGGGCGTTCGTGCGCCCTTGCAGTGTCGTGGCGACGACCTGCGCGTCGACTGGCGCTCCGGTAAAAATGACCGGGAAGCCCGGCGGGCGTGGGTACGAGACATCCATCGCGATCGGCTGGAGCAGATCGATAGCCCGGACGACCGACTGCGCGGTATTGGCAATCGCGTTGCCGGGCAGCTGCGTCGGCGATCCGACGATCAGCGCCGCATGCGGCTGGATCGCGCGGAGATTCACGGCGAGGCGGTGCAGATCGCTCTCGGAGAGCGGCGCATCGGGTGGCGGCAGTTGTTGCGTCTCGAGCTGGATGAACAGGCCACTGAGCGCGCGTTGCAAGAGCATCGCCAGCGATTCGCGTCCCGGCCCAAGCGTCATCAGGCGCATCGGTCCCCCGGCGCTCGATACCAGCACAGCGAGGTCTACCCCGGCGCCATCCTCATCCTCAGGCTGAATCGGCTGGCCCGCGCGCATCAGTATGCGCCCGGTGATCCGCTCGATCTCGCTCATGGCGTTGCGCACGCCAAGCATGATATCGGCCTGGGGCGCGGCGAGCGTCGTGGGAACGCTAACGCTGGCCAGCATCCGGTAGCGACTCTCTACCAGGCCCACCAGCGCCGCCTTGGTAAAGGCCGAACCGCAGTCAATAAGCAGTAGCGAACGCGCGGCGCCCGGCTGACGGCCGCGCCCAACATCCGACGACTGCGCCGCATTACTCGTGGCGCCCAACACGCTCGCCTCCTTGTCGCCTAGCCGCGTTTGAAGAATCCGAAGAAACCGCCCTTGCGCTTCTTCGGCGGCGGCGCCGGTTGCTGGCGGGTCGGCTGTTGTCGGCCTCGGCGCGATGTCTCATAGCCGTAGCCGTCGCGGACATCGCGCGCGGCCCGTGACCGCCCTGTCTGGCCCTCGGGCATCCGCCCGCGCTGGCCGGGTTGTCCGGGTTGTCCGCGATAGCCATTCCGGCCGTTCTGACCGTTCTGACCGCCATAGTCGCCATAGTCGCCATAGTCTTCGTAGGCATTCGGGTCATTGTAGCCGTCATAGCCACCATCGTAGCCGTTATAGCCGTTCCCGTTCCGGCCGTTGTCGGCTCTGCCCTGGCGCGCGGATGGATAGGCCGCGGAGTCGTCCTGACCATATCCCCCCTGAGACTCTTCACGCAGCCACCCCGGCTTCTCATTCTCGCCCAGCGGTCGCGCCGCCTGATGTTTGTGCGATGCCGCGCCACGATGGGCGGTTCCGGCCCGCGACGCGCCAAAGTCACGGCTTTCCGCTGGGTTCGCGACGGGAGGCGCCGGTACGCGGCTGGTGCGCTCGCGCGCCAGGTTATTGTCCGACATTGGCGCTGGCATGGGCGCTTCATTGCCACGCACAAATCCCGGCAGCATCGAGGGATCGATCAGATCGGAGGCCGACCACCCCGGCTGCGCGGGAGCAGCAGCGCCCGGAGATTGTGGCATACCGCCCGGCTGTGGCGCGCCCGCCTGCCCTTGATTCCGCATCCATTCGGGGAGTGCGCCCGGGTCGATAAGCTGGTTGGCGGAGAATCCCGGCTGGCCGTTCATCGGCACAGGCGAAGCGGGCGCCGCTGGCGATTGCATTTGTTGCATCGGCTGCTGCATGGGCATCTGCATCCCCGCGTATCCAGCGGGCGGGATGGCGGATCCGGCGGGAGAAACGGAGGGAGCGGGATAGCCGCCCCAGCCCGGCGCGGCGGGAGGCGCCGGCGCTGCAGCCGGCGCCTGTGCGGGAGACGCTGGCTCATTGCGCATCCATCCCGGCAGCGCGGCCTCATCTACCAGCGATTGCGCCCGCATACCCTCGCCGCCACGCATGCCGTCGGGAGCGGCCTGTCCCTGCTGGCCGCCAAGCCAGGTTGGCAGCGCATTGGGATCGAGCAGCGAACTGGCGGGCATGCCGCCACCGCCGACGAGCGGCGCCTGATAGCTCCCGGCGCTCTCAAGCGAGGGGAATGCGCTGGCGTCGGGTCGTTGCACGGGCGGTTCCTCAGCCGAAGCGGGCGGGTAACCGGAATAACCGTTGCCGTATCCATTGCCATTGCCGTTGCCATAACCATTCCCACTGTATCCGCCGTAGCCCTGCGCGGGCGGCTGATTGGCCGGGGGATACGCCGACGGATAGGGCTGCTGTGGAGCGTAGGCAGAGGCGGGAGACCCAGGAGATCCGGGAATCGGCTGACGCTGGGTGGGCTGCGCTGACTCCGCCGAGGCCTGCCGGAGCCAGTCGGGCAATGCCTCCTCACTCACAAGGTCCTGGACCGAGAAGCCCGGTCGCGCGGCTGGCTGCCCATACATGCCCGCGCCCGGCGCTGGCGGCTGTTGCCGTGGCGCCTGCGGCTGCGCTTGTACCTGTGCCTGATAGCCCCAGGCGGCGGCTGTTCCATCGTAGCCGTTGGACTGATACTGCTGAGGTGGGGGCGCGAATCGCTGCCCGCAACGCGGACAGGCTGGGACGGGGGCTTGCAGCGGCTGGCCACAACGCGGACAAGTTGTCACGATACTCCTCGATTCAATAGGGCAGCGCCTGCGTGACCATCATCGTGCGAAAGGCGGCCAGTGCTCGTGCGTTGGGTTTATCTTTGTTTTCTTACCGGCAATAGTTGCGACGTCTCAGAATCCCGGCTGCGGACATTACAGGTCAGGCCGTGCGCCAGTGTATCACTCGCGTCGCGGCCCCGCAACTCAACAACACTTTTGTGGCAGTAGCGCTCTCCATCTTCCGCCGGATCGTCGTGGGACATCTCCAATCTCTAGGTCATTGTATCCGCTCGACGCGCCAGATAGCCATTTCAGCGCGAAATTGTGACTCCTATCATACTGCGCAAGCAACGAAGCGTGCTGCTAATATGATGCCGTATCACATTCTACGTGGCAAGCTAGCAACACTTACCGCAAGCCGAATTCATCAGAACTTCCAGGGTTTGCTACGCATTTTGGTACGTGTGCTATCGCCACTTGTCTGGTACGATTACTTCGAGCAAGAGAGCGTGGACGGCTCTAACCGCCTTTTCGGCTGTGCGGTGGCGTCTCGCCACGTATGGCAACGACGATACTGTGAGCCGCCGCTCACCCTTGCCGACGAGAGGGGGGCATATCCATGGCACGACGAAAGCAAGCTGTTGAGGTCGCCGCGGAGACGGAACCCGAGCAACCGAAACGACGCCGCGGACCACGCGCTGGCTCGGAGAACGCGCGCCGTGGCGGCATGGCCGTCCGCGAGAAGTACGGGCCGGAGTTCTTCGCCAGAATTGGCTCGAAGGGCGGGCGCACCGTCCGCGAGAAGCGCGGCCCAGAATTCTACGCGAATATAGGGCGGCTGGGAGGCCAGACAACCCGTGATACGCTCGGCGTCGAGCACTACGAGCGGATTGGCCGGATGGGCGGTCTGCGCGCGCGTCGGCGCGAGCGAGACGCGCAGGAGGCGGGCAAGACCGAGTAGGCGTTGATTTTGGTAGGTAGATAGACACGTTATATGCCGACATCCCGCGAAGGCTGTCGGCATTGTGTTGCCGATCGAGCGCTCCAGACGAGTGGATACTATCGTCGCGGTGCGGAGACGGTGCTTGCGGGTACTGGATACTCCTTCAGTTTCACGGCGTTTGCCGATTTCTCGACGCCACTGGACATCAGCCCCTTGAGCGGCCAGTGTTCCATCATGCCCATGATCTGATTGACCACCCATGCCTGCGCGCGCGACTTCGGCAGCAGGAAGCCATGCGCGCCATCGGCGAACTTCTGCGCCTGCCTGACCGCCTCGGCTAGCTCGCGCTGGTATCGCGCAAATGCGGCGGTATAGTCGCCGCCAGCGGTTGCCAGCTCCCCGGCCAGCGCATACGCGCCCACCAGCGCCAGACTCGTCCCCATGCCTGACATCGGCGAGGGACAGTAGGCGGCGTCGCCCAGCAGCGCCACCCGTCCGCTCGACCAGCGCTCCATGCGCACCTGGGCAATCTGGTCAAAGTAGAACTCCGGCGCGCTCCACATCGCATCGAGCAGCCGGGGAATTTCCCAGCCTTCTCCGGCGAATGTCTCCGCCAGAAGCTGCTTCTGCCGCGCGCTATCATGGCGGTCAACGTGCCTATGCGGGAGGGCGAAGTAGAACATGGCGCGCACTTCGGTATTGTTGCGCACCGGATAGAGGCCAACGCTCTTGCCGGGCGTGCGCCGGGCGCCAGGCATCCGGTAGAACAGTTCCCAGCCATCGAGACGGTAGGCATTGGGGGCGCTGAAGATGGCGACGTAGCAGCCCATGTCTCGGGCGAAGCGCGCCTCCTCGCCGAAGACCAGCCTGCGCACGTTGGAGTGAAGGCCATCGGCGCCGATAACGAGATCGAAGGTGCGCGGCGCACTACGCTCGAACGTCACGTGCGCGCCAGCGTCATCCTGTGTGATGCTGGTGATGGAGTCGTCGAAGAGATATTCGACGTCGCTGCGTGTCGCCTCGTAGAAGATATGCACCAGATCGCCGCGCAGAATCTCGATCTCGGCAATCAGGCCACCCGAGCCGTTCATCGTGTCGGAACCCATGTTCACCAGCCGTTTGCCCGCGCTGTTGACCACCGACATGCCGTGCGTGCCAGTATGCGCCCGTTTGATATCATCCAGGACGCCCATACGCTCGACCACGACGCGGGCGGTTCCGCGCAGGTCAATCGCCTGGCCGCCGCTGCGGGGCACGGGCGCTCGCTCAACGATGGTGACGTTAAAACCATAGCGGCGCAGCCAATAGGCCAACGCTGGCCCGGCGACGCTCGCGCCGGAAATGAGGATATTGCGGTTCTCCATGTAGTCACTTCCCTTGCTGCTCGTTGAAACTCACTGCGGTCTTGTACAAACGTGTGACACATTTGTCTTACACGTTTGTACAACAAAATGATGCGGTTTGACAAGTGTCTCAGACATTTGTACAATTTTGTTTAGATGGAGATGCTCTTTCACGGGGGATGACTGCTATATGGGCAATCGTGAAGACCTGCTTGCTGGTGCGCAGCGTTGTCTGTATGAAAAGGGCTATGCGCGCACCACCGCGCGCGACATCGCGGCAGCCTCGGGCGTGAGTCTGGCGGCCATCGGCTACCACTTTGGGTCAGTCGAGGCGCTGCTCAACGCGGCGATGATTCAGTCCATCGACGACTGGGGCCAGCAGCTCGGGCGCGACCTGGCCGACGATGCTGACCGCTACGCCATGATGGAGCCGCTAGAGCGATTCGCGGCGATCTGGACCCGCGTGATCGAATCGCTGGAAACAGAGCGGGCGCTGTGGGTGGCGACGCTTGAGGTCGCCGCGCAGATCGAGCGGGCGCCAGAGGTCCGCGCGTTCCTGGCCGACGCGCTTCAGCAGGGACGGCTGGGGCTGGCGGAGCTATTTCAGGGCATCGACCCCGTCGGGGATGAGCATACGGCGTGGATGGTCGGCTCGCTCTACCAGGCGCTGATGTCGGGCGTGGTGGTACAGTGGCTGGCCGATCCTGAGCGCGCGCCCTCCGGCGACGATCTCGCCAACGCGCTGCGCATCATCACGGCAACGGTGGACGATGCGCCAGCGGGCGGGTGATATCATCGTCCGTAGTACCCGGCGACGATGCTGGCAGCGTCCGTCCCGCCGCAGTTGATTGGAGAAGCGCCTTGTCCGAAACGATACTCTTGCCCGTTGTTGAAAACGCCCTCGCTCACTACGAGATCGCATACACAGTCCTTGAATGCTTGCCGGAACTTGCCGATACCGCCGCCTTCTGCGAGCATTACCACGTCGCGCTCGATCAGGCGGCGAACACGATTCTGGTGGCGTCGCGGAAAGTTGAGCCAACGCGATATGCCGTCTGCGTCGTGCTTGCCACGACCCGGCTAGACGTGAATCAGAAGGTCTGCGAGCTGTTGGGCGTGAAGAAGGCGTCTTTCGCCAATGGGGACACCACCGTGGAGCGGACCGGCATGCTGATTGGCGGCGTCACCGCGATTGGCATCACCGATATCCCCGTCTATGTCGATAGCGCCGTCATGCGCCCTAAGGAAGTGGTGATGGGCGGCGGTAACCGTTCGAGTAAGCTTCTGCTCGATCCGCATGAGATGTTGAAGCTGCCCAATGTCGAGGTCATCGAAGGGCTGGCCAAGCCAAAGGAATAATCCACCCGCTTTCGTCGTCACTCGCCGAATAGCGGGGCGATGGCGCGCTGGTAGAGGTCGGTGGTGAGCAGCCCCTGCGGGTCATACTCTCGCTTGAGTGCGTGGAATCGTTCGAGCGCGTCTCCGTACATGCGCTGGGTTTGCGCGGGGGCGAGCGTGCTGTCTTTGGCGAAGTAGATGCGCCCGCCCGCCTCGGCGGCGACATCGTTGAGCGCGCCCAGCA
>DASUHD010000122.1:0-13864 GCA_036273675.1 Ktedonobacterales bacterium
AGAAGACAATGGGCGACTGGCTCTCTTGCAGTTCCCTGGTAAGCGGCAAATCGCCGGGTAATACCGCGTGAGCATGCGCCGCGACCGCAAGCCCCGCCAGAGCAAGCAGCGCCAGGACATAGGCCGCCAGCATGTATCGCCCGCGAAGCACCACGCGCCAACGTGGCTCACGCTCCTGCGCAACGTCTGCCTGTACGTGATGAAGCGCCCCCGCGCCTGTATCGAGCGCCCGTTCGACGTGCTGTTTGGCGTTGGCGGTAACGTCGCTGGCGGTTCCTTCATCGCCTGAATGATGATTGTACGCATCGTGATGAATATTGGTCCTGCCCGAAGTCTGGGGCGACTCATCGTGCTGCACGTGCTTCATATACTCCTCTAGTATTCCGCTTGCCGTAGTCGTATACCGCTCCCCATTGACGGATGAGCTGAAACAGCCTCCTTACACCAGACGATGAGAAACGCAAGCCTCATGCCAGATGCTGTACAGCGTACCTTATTTTCGTCGCCTCATTGTTTTTGATACCTGGCGACTGGCTTCAAGACACCAGGAAATTTGCTGGTTCCATGCGCTGGTATATGTCATGCATATGACAAGTAGCACTCGTACTTGATCTGCTAACCAGGTATGGCGGTTACGTTGTCAATCGCCAGCAAGGTGGAAAGCCACGGAAAACGGCCGTGTGGCCAGAAGCGCTCACATCCCAATACTCATCAGGAGCGTGTGGGTTGAGCGCGCATGGCTAACCTAACACCAAAGGATGGGAACGATATGGGTAGGACTCATGAAAAGACGGTCAATGCTAAGACCGAAGACGCCGCAACTCAGGTGTCTCGTGTTGCCCACGAGGCAGGGTCGAACGCGAAATCAGCAGCCACTAGCCCGTGGTTCACGCCGCTGGCGCGGGCCGGCTATGCGGCAAAGGGAGTGATTTACCTCATCGTGGGTGGGTTGGCGCTCAGTGCCGCACTTGGCATCGGTGCGACACCTACTGATCAGCAGGGCGCATTGCTGACGATCGTTGAACGCCCCTTCGGCCAATTCTTGCTGTTCGTAGTGAGCATCGGCCTGGTTGGCTACGCATTGTGGTGCCTCTGCCAGGGCATTCTGGATGTTGATGGCAAGGGTACCTCGGCCAAGGGGATCGTCGCGCGCATTGGCTACTGCGTGGTCGGTGTCACCTATTCGATACTGGCATTCGGCGCGTTCAAGCTCGCTACCGGCGGCAGTGCCGGGAAGAACTCTGACACGGCGACACGCGACTTCACGGCGCAATTGCTCGCGAAACCGCTCGGTGTCGGCCTTGTCATACTAGCTGGCGTGGTCGCTCTTGCGGTTGCGGGCATTCTGTTCTACCGCGCATGGAAAGTCGATTTCGAGAGCCTTATCCAAGCGAAGGAACTCGGACCGAAGGGCAAGGAAGTGATAGTGACACTGGGACGTGTGGGATATGCCGCCCTCGGTGTGGTCTTCACGGAGATTAGCCTCTTTCTCGTGATTGCCGCTCAGCGCCACAATCCTGGGGATGCGCAGGGTCTCGGCGGCGCGCTGCGCCAGATGGAGCGACAGCCGTTCGGGCAGCCACTCTTGGCTCTGGTCGCCATCGGGCTTATTGCTTATGGCATCTATTCGGTCGCCTCGGCCCGCTATCGTCGCGTGGGTCATTCCTGATTCGAGTGCGTGTAGCGAACTGGACACATCACATGGTGACTATTGCGACGTGACCAACTGGACCTCTTTGCGGCGTTGGTGTCGTCGCCACATCACGCCTAACCAGCGATAGAATAGACACACCAAGGGAAGCAGCAGCACGGCGACGAGGTAGCCCGCCAGCACATCGCTCGGCTGGTGATCTCCTTCGACAATCCTTCCGACGCCTATAAGCGCTATGAAGTAGACACAGACGATTTGAACGAGCAGTAACCATGCCCGGCGGTCTGGGCGCGCATGGGCGGCAAGCACTGTCAGATAGCATAGGAAACCGAAAAGCACCGTAACATGTTCGACATGACCAGAGGGAAAACTATGCGCGCCTAAGCCACTGATCGTCGGCACATGCACATTATTGGGGCGCGGACGAGCAACAAGTCCGTTTATGAGCGCGTTGATGAGGTCTGCAACCAGTGTACCCACGGCGACCGCGATAGCCGCGCGAAAATGGCGCAATACGGCCAGAGTCGCCACGATGACAGCTACCAGGATCGCACCCAGCGTCGGCTGATTCGCATTGCTTGGAAACTCAATGACGGGTGTGAGGATAGAGTGGCGCAAGGGATGTAGCAGTCTCGAAATCGCGGCATCGCCCGGGAAATGAGCATTGCTATGCGCTAGAACTGAAAGGACAACGAGGATGATAAAGCCGGTTGCCCAAAGTAGTATTGCGAACAGCCTGGCGCGATGTGATCGCAACGTGGCTCCCTGCGGCGTATTGACACCGTGAGAGCTATCTTGCATCCGTTCAGGTGGTTGGGTACGAACCATTTTATACGTGCCTTTCCTGCTGCATTCACAATTCACACTTCCTTGATGACCAAGACAGGAGACGGTGGTGCAGATCGTGTGCCATGGAGAACGCCTGGGTCTCGATTCACCAGGTTCGACCCATAGCGCTGAAGTGTGGCCCTGTCTTCGTGACCCTTCGACACACGCGTCAGGACACTGCCTTTACCCCCTCAAACCGCTGAATTCTCATGTCCAAGTGCAACGGTACGACGGTACGGCGCAAGTACTCGCTTGCCCTCGACCTCGCTTTTTGTCGTCATGATTGGCATAATCCGCAGACCGTTGATTCTTTGGCGGCTGGATGCTGCACGTCTCATGGATGTTACATTGACTTGTGAATGCGGGTACACGGCACTCTTCAGGGGTATTCAGGGGTATATGTCCAGGGTCGTGTGGGTTTTGGGTGATTCCCATCGCCACATTCCATGGATGACGCTGGCGGCTAGCTAGCCGCCAGCGTCACCGTATGTGCTGCCTCAACGGTTGTTGGAGTTCCTGGAGCCAACGTGCCCAGCGACTCGGCGCTGAAGTAGCGTCGCCCTACCTGCCACTCGTCATGTTGCTCGGCGAGAATCATCCCAACTAGGCGCACAATCGCTGCCTCATTGGGGAAGATACCAACGACATCGGTGCGCCGCTTCACCTCTCGATTCAACCGCTCGAGCGGATTGTTGCTCCAACTCTGGCGCCAATGCTCAGCCGGACATACCAAATAGGCCAGCACATCCGCTTCCGCCTCATCCAGCAGCACGGCCAGCTTTGGAAAGCGCAGGCGAAACCCCTCCGCCACCTGCCGCCACGTCTCCCGCGCCATCTCCGCCTCTGGCTGGGCAAAGACGGTGCGGATAGTGGCCACCACGAGTTGCTGTGCTGATTTGGGCACGAGCGCCAGAGCGTTACGGACAAAGTGGACACGACACCGCTGCCAACTCGCCCCATGCAATACGTCGCCAATCGCGGTTTTCAGCCCTTCGTGCGCGTCAATCACCACCAGGCGGACTCCGCCGAGCCCGCGTGCCACCAACCCACGGAGGAAGGTCAACCAGAAGGCGCCATCCTCGCTCGGACCCACATCGAGGCCCAGGACTTCGCGCTGTCCGGTCGCCGCGTTCAGACCAACTGCGATTACCACTGCTTGCCCTGACACCCGTCCGTTCATCCGTGCTTTGATGTATGTAGCATCCAACCAGAGGTAGGGATACGCTTCCTCGCCCAGTGGGCGGCTGCGAAAGCCCTCAACCTCCGTATCGAGTTCCTGGCAGATCAGCGACTCCTGACTCTTGCTGATTCCATTCAAGCCGAGCGCCTGGACCAATTCGTCCACTCGCCGCGTCGAGACGCCCTGGACGTACGCCTCTTGCACCACCGCCACTAAGGCGCGCTCTGCCCGCCGGCGTGGTTCCAGCAGCGCCGGAAAATAGCTGCCGTCGCGCACCCGCGGCACTCGTAATTGGATGCTGCCGACCCACGTGTCCCATCGACGCTCCCGGTGACCGTTGCGCTCGCTCGTTCGCTCCGCCGACCGTTCATAGCGTCCCGCGCCAACATGCTGCGCAACTTCGGCTTCCATGAGGGCCTGTGCCAACGCTTGTATCCCCTCTCGCAGGAAATCGACATCATTGCTCAATTGCGCCTTGCGCAACAACTCCTCAAGCGCCATGCTAGTTCCATCGGCCATTGGTTGATCCTCCTTACTTGGGCTTTCACTTACTACCCGATGAGAATCACCTGATGGCCGATCTCGTCGACCGGCTGCTATTTCCCACACCTCATTGGACACTATCCTTCTGAGCAAATATCTGTGCGGAGGTGCACGGGTGCAATTCAGTGATATTGTTGTGGCGGAAGTAGCGCTCGTATAATAGCCGTTGACGTTAGGAATGCTCCTTCTAGATATCAGCGAGGAACCTGTGGCCATATGATCGTTCCTTCCGAGATTTCTCCGATACCGGAGCCCCACTTTACCGCCGCTCGCCGAGCGATGCATTCCCTAACCAATGAAGGCAACATCCTGGAGGCGCTGAAAGCCTTACACGAGACACTCGGCGATGTGTTTGCACTGCCGCTACCCGGGTTTCGCAGTATCATGCTGGTCGGCCCAGATGCTAATCGGCTTTTGCTGAATGAGGAACGCGAACACTTCTTGTGGCGCTCTGAGGGCGATCCAGTGACACGTCTGCTCAGGCGAGGGCTGCTCGTTGTCGATGGCGCATTCCATGACGAGTTGCGCGAGATGATGACCCCAGCGCTGCATCGCACCCTGTTTGGTGGATTCATCGAAACCATGTGGCAGAGCACGGATCGCGTTACCAACCAGTGGCACGAAGGCGCTCGCGTTGATATGTTTGCCGAGGCGCGCCGCATTGCACTGTTCATCGTGACAGAAGTGTTCTTTGGAGTGGATATCAGGCCGGACCTCAACATACTTTGGCATGACATTTTGCGCACCATCCACTATATCTCTCCCGGACCCTGGCTGCTCTGGCCCGGGATGCCGCGACCGGGGTATCGCCGCGCAGTGCGACACTTGGAGGTATATGTATCGCAGATCATTGAACAGCGGCGTGCTCAGGGGCCCGCAACAACTGACCTTCTGAGTCGGCTGATCGCCTCCGGGATGCGCGACGAACTGATTCGCGACCAGCTGTTAACCCTCTTCATCGCGGGACATGACACAAGCACAGCGCTACTCGCCTGGACGCTCTACCTTTTAGCGACTCATCCAGACATCCTGGCGCACACCCAGGCGGAGGTTGATCTGGTTGTCGGCGCGGAACCTCCCACAGAAGCGCATCTGCGCCAGCTACCATATCTCGAGCGAGTCATCAAGGAATCACTCCGTCTCTATCCGCCGATTCACCTCGGCTCGCGGATCGCTGCTGCTGACGTTGCTTTTCGCGATTACCTGATCCCCGCTGGAACGCGCGTGCTGTACTCTATTTACCTAACGCATCGTGACGAGAAATACTGGCCTGCTCCTACGATGTTTGACCCAGATCGCTTCGCGCCCGCGAAGGCTGACCATCGCCCAGCGTACACGTTCCTACCATTTGGGGCAGGGCCGCGCAATTGCATCGGCGCAGCCTTTGCGCAGGTGGAAGCGAAAATTGTCCTGGTGCGTCTACTACAGCGCTTTGCGTTTCGCTATGTCGGCGGCGACGTGCGCCCTCGGATGCGAGCTACCCTTGAACCAAACCCAGGCGTGCTAGTTGAGGCGCGTCTCCGTCATGCAGAACTAGGATGAGGATGGACACTCCGCGCCAACGGCTCGCTAGAAAACACGCTAGTGAAAGCAATTGCTCACGGCTTAGTAGAGCCGCCCCTTCCAGGCGATCCGCCGCCCGCGCCAGCGGCGGAAGAGCGCGCCCAGACATATGGCCATCACGCCCCAGGCCGCGAGCGGTGTGGTCACGATTTCATCTGGTGGGCGCTTAAGTTGCCGAGCGACTACGCTGCGCAGCAGAAGTAGCCAGCAGGCTTCAATAATGGCCATTGATCGTTGCTCATAACGGAGCAGCCGAACGAATGGCAGCACGTACACGCAGGCGTAGCCCAAGGCGAAGAGTGGGGCGCGGAGCAGGTTGGCCATGACGTTACAAACGCGTGACGTGGAAGATGCTGCAGGCGATAAGAATGCGGGGGATGATGCGAGCGCAATGAGGAGGTTCTTCGAGAAGCCTTCCCACACCTCGCGGAATGAGCGGTACATGCGGCATTCGAGCATCGAGGCCCCATCCACCAGAGCGACGGTGTAGCCACCGACACTGAAACGATGCGCCAGCGCGAAATCATCAACGAGCGCATGTGCAACGGAGGCATGGCCTCCCAACGCGTCATAGATTTTGGCGCGCGCCAGCAGGTACTGCCCGTTCGCCAACAGATGTCTACTGCGCCCACGCCACATAGCAGCGAGGTTGACCGTGGTCAGTGGAAGAAAATTCATGACGAAGGAGACGAGGAAACGCTCGCTCCAGGTCTCGACGCGTTGGGAGGGAAACGCGCTGAGCAGATCCGCATCGAGAGCACAAGCCTGGATGACGCCCCTTTCGACGCTAGTAGGTGCGTGGATGGTATCTGCATCGGTGAAGAGCAGCCACTCGCCGGTTGCGCGCTGGGCAAGGCGATGGCATGCGTAGCTTTTGCCGTTCCAGCCGGAAGGGGGATCGTTGGTGGTATAGATGACCGTGAGCTGCGGATACTGGCGGCTGAGGGCGTCGAGTTGCTGGCTCGTCCCGTCTGTGGAGCCATCATCGAGGACAAGCACGTCCATTTTGGGATAGGTCTGGGACAGAAGAGAGGTAACGCATGCGGCAATCGTAGCCGCTTCGTTGCGGGCGGGAACTAGGACACTGACATGTGGGAGAGGGCGTGCAGGCAGTGAAGGAATACGGCGCGCGGCTTGCAGAAAGCGGAGATTGGCGATCAGGCGAAAGCTCATGCGCGCTAGGAGCGAGAGAGCCACGAGATGGGAGACAAGGCGCCAGAGACGTGTGAACTGTGTTTCGTGGGAGCGCAAGCGAGACTCGATAGAGGAAAACATCAGACGGCCCCGATCCGTTTGTGCGTCTGTCGCTGGAACACAAAGGCGCCGATTTTGGCAGCCAGAACGGCAAGCTGCGCCGCCGCCAGCACGATCATCCAGGCAGGGTAGGACGCCACTAGCAGATAAGCGATGAGTGCGAGCGGGATAGATAGAGAGCGAGCCTCGTCATTCTTGGTGAACAGGGTTGCGACGATGGCCGTGAGGCCCATAACGAGCGAGGCCTGATAGAGAGTGAGCGCTGCCCAGACGCCGAACATAGCCACGATGCCCCGGCCGCCATGGAAGCGCAGAAAGATGGAAAAGCTGTGGCCGAGGGTTGGCATGAGGGACAGCCAGAAGAGCTGGTCACCGGAGAATCCCACAAGTCGGCATGCGGCGACTGGCAGGAACGCTTTGGCGAAGTCGAGCAGCAGCACCACGACACCGAGGCGCCAGCCACCAACACGGAAGGCGTTCGCTGCGCCGGGGTTCCGATCGGGCTGATCGCGCGGGTCGGCGGAAAAGAATCGCTTGCTGAGCCAGACTGACCAGGGAATAGCCCCCAGAAGGTAAGTGAACACCAACCAGAAGAAAAGCATGGGCGTTCCTTCATTCTGCTGCTAGACGCTGGTTACGGCTGGAGTGCGTTCAGGTTGAGCATCACGCGGTGCAGTCGCTGGCAACCCTCAGCAATTGTGGCGCCCAGGAAGGCGCCGGGAACGCGAGTGGCCAGTTCCGGGTTTTGGGTGAACGCCCGCCCACCGTAGCCGATAATAGGCGGCTGCCCTTCCGGAGGCTGTGTCAGCCAGTGGGGCCAGTCAGCCAGAGCAAGCGCGGTGGTTTCACTCATGGCCGCGAAGACGATGAGCGCGGGATTGAGGCGGGCGACCAATGGAGCAAGATCTGAAAGCGGCAACGCCTGGCCGAGGTAGGCTATCGGCCAGAAGCGGCGGCGTAGCAGCGTCCCAAGCATCAGGAGGCTTCCTTCATGCAATTCCTCGGGAGCGCACGCAAGCGCTATAGGGTTGACTGCAAACGGCGCGGGGCTATCGCTCAGCCAGCCCAAAAGCTGCTGACGGAGAAAATTGGTGGCAAAGTGCTCCATCGCCACGGTTGTTTCGCCGCTACACCAGCGGTCGCCGATTGCATCCATCACTGGTCCGACAACGTCGAGCACGACATGTTCAAGTGTGTGATTCGCGAGCGCGTCGCTGAGGATTGCGGCTGCCTGGGCGCTATCGTAGGACTGCAAGGAGTCGAGCAGACGAGCACTTATGGTCGCCAAAAGAGGATGCGCCGGTTCAGCGACGGAAATTGGCTCGTGAAGCGCCGCCGCCGTCGCCGCGGCTCGATGGGTATGTTGGAGGGCGCGAATAGCGTGGCCGACGCGCATTCCCTCGTCCAGGCGCAGCTTCACCCACTGGAGATGGAGGACCTCATCTTGCGAATAGAGGCGATGACCCCCAGAAGTGCGGCCAGTCTGTGGGAAGTGGTAGCGGCGTTCCCAGACACGGAGTGTCGTCTCCGGAATGCCAGTCATGCGCGTCACAGCGCCAATGCTGAACATGGGCCGTTCTTCGGGCGACATCATTGGTTGCGAACTATCCACTTTGCCTGCCTCTATCTCACTCACAGCTCTACGCATAGTGTACAGGGGAAAGGTCGAATTGTCCATGTATTTACAAAAATATCTAGACAAATCGATTTCTTTGCCGTACTATACCCTTTGACGCTCGAACCTTGTCGAGGACACATCACAGCATTCCGTAGCATTCGCGGGAAAGCGCGGTAGACCGGAGTAGAGCCATGGAAGCGCAGGTCGAAGCTTGGGAGTACGCCGTGCTAACGATGGCACATGAGGCGTTCAAGACGTCGGCATCGAGCCTGGAGACGAGTCCGATCGCTTCGGTTGAGGAACGAGTCTTTGAGGAGGCGTACACGTATTGCGCGCAACTCACCAGGGCGAATAGTCGCACCTTCTATCTGGCGGCGCGTCTCTTGCCAGGCGGGAAGCGCCAGGCGGTTCACGCGCTCTATGCCTTTTGTCGGGCGACCGACGACATCATTGACCAACTGGCGTTGCGCGACGATGCTTGGCGTCTGCTTGATGACTGGAAGGCGCGCGTAGAAAGGCCTCCAAACGCTTATGATCCGATTCCACTGGCCTGGGCGGATACGAAGGCGCGTTACCGAATTCCCCATGGCTATGAGGCGCAGTTGATCGAAGGCATCGCACGGGATCTGCGGCAGCAGCGTTATCGAACCTTTGGTGAGCTGGCGGAATACTGCTATGGCGTGGCCTCGACGGTCGGGCTGATGGTGATGCACATCGTGGATTTTCAGAGCGAAGACGCGCTGCCATATGCGGTCAAGCTGGGGATCGCGCTGCAGCTGACGAACATCCTGCGCGACGTTGGAGTAGACTGGCAGGCTGGGAGGCTGTATCTGCCGCTTGAGGAGCTGACGCAATTTGGGTTGACCGAAGCTGATGTCGAGCGCGGGGCGGTGAATGATCATTGGCGGGCGTTTATGCAGTTTCAGATTGCGCGTACACGCGCGCTCTACGCCGAGGCCGAGAAGGGAATCGCGCTGCTCGATGCCGGGGGGCGTTTTGCGATTGCGGCCGCCGCGAACCTTTATCGGGCAATTCTTGGCGATATCGAAGCGCACGACTATGACGTGTTTCATCGTCGCGCGCATGTTGGGCCGTGGGGGAAGGCGCGACGACTGCCGGGGGTGTGGTGGGCGACGCGACAAATGGGCTGGCGATGATCCGCAGGTTGCAGAGATGACCAGCGATGATACAGCTAAAGACATAGGAGCAGGGGCGCCAGATGGCAAGAATTTCCGTCATTGGTAGCGGATTCGGTGGGCTGAGCGCTGCGATACGGCTGGCCGCGCGCGGGCATACGGTTGATCTGTTCGAGCAGCGCGACAAACTTGGAGGGCGCGCCTACGTCTACACCGCCAATGGCTTCACCTTTGATGGCGGACCAACCGTCATTACTGCTCCCTTTATGTTTGACGATCTCTGGGCCGCGGCGGGGAGGCGGCGAGAGGACTACGTGACGTTCGTGCCGTGCGATCCGTTCTATCGCATTTTCGACGCCGAGGGGCGGTCGTTTGACTACAACGGCGACGAGGCGTTCATCCTGGATCAGATTGCACGGTGGAATCCAGCGGATCGTGGAGGGTATCAGCGGTTTCTGGCGACGACGCGGGGCATTTTTCAGAAGGGATTCGTCGAGCTGGCAGACAAGCCATTCCTGCGCTGGACCGATATGGTGAAGGTTGCGCCTGATCTCATCAGGATGCAGTCGTACAAGAGCGTCTATCGTTATGTCTCACAGTACATTGACGATGAATTCCTACGCCAGGTCTTCTCCTTTCATCCGCTTCTCATCGGTGGCAATCCGTTTGACGCGCCGTCGATCTACGCGATGATTCACTACCTGGAGCGCCAATGGGGCGTCCACTACGCGCTGGGAGGAACTGGGGCGATTGTGGAGGGTATGGGTCGACTCTTGCTCGAACTGGGCGGCACGATCCATCTCAGCAGCCCCGTGGTGGAGATTCTGGCAGAAAAACGCCGAGTCGCAGGCCTGCGTTTGGCGGACGGAAATGTCATTCCCGCGGATAGTATCGTCTCGAACGCAGATGTGGCGTTTACCTATCGCAACCTCATTCCTGAGCGGTTCCGAAGGCGGAACACGAACCGTCGATTCGAGCGAATGAAGTATGGCATGTCGCTCTTTGTGCTCTATTTCGGCACGCGTCGGCGCTATACGGACACAGGCCTGGCGCACCATAATATCCTGCTGGGCAGGCGCTATCGCGGCTTGCTCGACGACATCTTTGAGAAGAAGGTGTTGGCTGACGACTTCTCGCTTTATCTCCACATGCCCAGCCGCACCGACTCCTCCGTCGCTCCCGAGGGATGTGAGGCGTTCTATGTGCTATCTCCAGTCCCACATCTGGGATCAGACATCGATTGGAACGTAGCCGCGAAACCGTACCGCGATGCGATTCTTCACTTTCTTGAAGAGCGCTATCTGCCCGACCTCACGAGCAATATTATCGCCGAGCATTCGATTGACCCACGCCATTTCGCAGGCGAGCTTAACAGCTTTCTGGGGGCAGCTTTCTCCTTTGAGCCAACATTGACCCAGTCCGCCTGGTTTCGACCGCATAACCGCTCTGAGGACTTCGACAACCTCTATTTCGTCGGCGCGGGAACCCACCCTGGCGCCGGGTTGCCAGGAGTATTGTCGTCGGCCATTATCGCTGAGAACCTGATTGGCGATCCGCATGCAAAGAGAGGCATGGTGCGAAAAGATATAGCTCAGGAGCTGGCGCAAGAGGCCGTGGTGAAGGAGATCGAGGCATCCACATGAGCGCAACGATGGACATGGCTGTCATGAAAATAACGTATGGGCAATTCCTGCTCCTATGCCTGTGCATGCCGATTGCGGGCCTGGCCTGGCTGGTGCTGCGCGATCAGCTAAAGAAACCTACCCATGAACGGCTGACGGCGCAACGGCAGGGATGGACGCCATGGGTGGTGCTGGCAGTGCTGATCGTTGTTGCCATAGTCTATACCGCCCCCTGGGATAATCACCTGATCGTGCAGGGCGTATGGTGGTACGACCCAGCGCTCGTCAGCGGCGTGACGCTCGGCCGAATACCGCTAGAAGAACTGCTCTTTTTCCCGCTACAAACCATCCTCATCGGACTTTGGATCTTGTGGCTCATACCGCGCGTCCCCTCGAGTCCCTTAGGGGCTGCGGTGGCAGCGCAGGAGCTTACATCCACTGGTGAGGACAGCAACCTGCGGAAGGTGGATAAGGCTACTCGGGTAGATAAGCAGATAGTCCTAATGACGAGGGTTCGACTCGCTGAGGCTTCTACCATCCGTTGGATCGCGGTTACAGCGAGCGCCATCCTATGGCTTGTGGGGTTCGTCATCCTGCTGTGGGGATGGCGCCCAGGGACGTACCTAGGCTGGGAATTTGTTTGGGCGCTACCACCATTGCTGCTCCAACTGTGTCTGGGCGGTGACCTTTTGTGGCGGCGTAGAAGACTGATTCTGATCGCGTTCGTTCCCGCGGTACTCTATCTCAGCACGGCGGACGCCTTGGCAATCCATGAGGGCATCTGGACGATTTCCCCTCATTTATCGCTTGGATTGCTGCTCGGCGGCGTGTTGCCGCTGGAGGAGTTCTTCTTCTTCCTGCTCACTTGCGCGCTTGTTACAGGGGGACTTGTCCTGGGAGAAGCTGTTGAGTCGCGAGTGTACTACTAAGCCGTGATCTGCAGTTTTGCCAAAGGCGTATGCCCAAAGCGTCACCACCCAGTGCAGCTATGTCTCAAGTGGCGTATGTCCGAAGGACATCATCCGACTGGCAATACGACAGTGTTGACAGCCAATTGCGCCTTTGACACCCGTCGAACACTTGGTGTCTGTGCCTTGCGCTTTGCCCGTGTATGCCTTTGAGCCGCTCCATTCCGCTCTTGGAAGCACGAGGGATTCTCAGCACTTGTACAGTACTGCCGGTCGGAATGACCTTTGCGGATCATCTGACCACAGGCTTTGCAAAGCCGCACACTAACGCGAGCTTTGACGTCCTGATAGAACTCCCACCAGAAGTATCCTAACCACCCCTGTACACGCCGAACTTTGGTATGGCTGCGCATGAGTTCCCGGAACTGTTGCATGCATATCAATTCATCGATGGTTGCGCACGCGATGTTGAATTTTCCTTCGGCGTCGCACACGGTCGCATCCGGATTGCTCATGAGCTTCGGCAAGAACCATGCTTTCTCCAGGCTTGCCTCTGTCTTTCCTGTTAGATGATTCGCCCAAATCTCAATCCTTCGAGCGGAAGAAATCACACATCTGGACTGGGATCAGGTGATGTTAGCCGTGGCGCCTCCCGGCAAGGTAGGTCTCGCAATACGCGTATGGCGCAATGCGACTGAGGTGGTCCTTCCACTTGCCGAGCCAGCGGCCTCAGAGGTACGAAACCTTGCGGCCTCTATGGGAGTTGCGCTCGGATCATTATCTGGACCAATTATCCGCTCTCATGGCTCACATGCTCACGCATTGAGCTATTGTGCTGCGCGTAATATTGTGCGGGCAGCCTGCCGAGCCACTGGGCTTCCTATCGTCACAGCGGTCGATCTGCGCACGTGGTTGGACGATTGCCGAGGTATACGTCGATGAAGGCAAGTCGGCACGCGGAGATACTGTCAGCAAACGTCCTGCATTCAAACGGATGATGGAAGACGCAGAGGCTGGCCTCCTGGATGTGGTTGTCGTCCATAAGTTAGATCGTTTCGCTCGCAACATTCGGGCGACCTTTGAAGGTCTTGAGCTCCTGGCCCGCCACAATGTCAAATTCGTCGCTGTCGCTCAGGATGTGGATTACACGGAGCCTGAGGGACGTATGTTCATGGGCATGTTCGCCACGCTCGCCCAATATTATTCGGATAATCTTGCTCAGAAGACGCGGAAGGGGAAAGCGGAGCGCAAGGCCCAAGGACTCTATAATGGTTGTATACCATTTGAGATGTGAAAGGCGACACTGGTGTCCCTGTCGCTGATCCTTCGACGCTCACTGGGCTGCGAATGGCCTTTGAAATGAGCGCGGATGGACACAGTGATCGAAACATTGCCCAGGCGCTCAACGCTGCTGGATATCGCACACGTGGAACCCATGGCAGCAACCTCTTCACGAAAGATACTGTGCGCGCCATGCTTCTGAACCGGCTCTACTTTGGCGAGTTGCCTGGTGAGCGTTCCGCGACGGCCGCGCCCGTGCAACACGCGGCAGTCATCGAAC
>DASUHD010000123.1:0-151561 GCA_036273675.1 Ktedonobacterales bacterium
ATATTTTGTCACATTAGTTGACCTTGGTCTAGGATTCAGACTATCAGCAACAACCAGCAATCGCCACACAAGCAATGACAAAATAGAGCAAGCCCACTGTTAGTCCTGTCATCGTGACAAATTTGACATTGTGTCACTCGCCGCCAGGTGGTGAGTGGTCAGAACATTTAACTTCAACTAATGCCTCTTAGTTGTACTATTCGCCAGCATCAACCCTTAGAACAACGTTGTATCGCTCCGACTATAGTCCGCATCTACGACTTCATTACCATGATGACTTCAATGGTTCGGCTACCGTATGAGAAGGTGGACGTTGTAGCGAAACTGGATGATGTCGCAACTATTGTCCACATATTCGCGATTGATTCTCCAAGTTGGATATGAAAGTGAAATGAGCAACAGGCTCTCTATCCTAGACAAAAGTCTGTGATATATTGCATAAATCCGCGTCATCTTGCTATGATTGATTGACGTGGGTAATCGTCCTCTAATGGTGGAGTAAATGCGAAATGGCAAAATGGCGGCCACTTGCTGACTACAGTCCGTTTGCCCGACTTCTTGTTGAGTATATGTGGGGGCAGCGCCCTCCCCTACTCCCTAACCAATTCGCCCAACGGATGGGCGTTCGCAAACAGCAGATTTCGCTCTGGTTGAACAGCGACGCGACCCCTTCGGCATCTGTGCTGGTGCGGCTCGCGCGAGGGATGGGGCATCCTGTCAGCGAGTTATTTATCGCCGCTGGCTACGCAACGCCAGATGACCCCTTATTCGACATCGAGGAGTCATGGGTCCATATGCTGAGCGAGGTTCAGGCGACCCCTGAGTTTCTCGCATTGGCCGAGCCTCAACAGATCATCGTCATCGGCGTTTTGCATGCGGCGCACCTGCGCGATAGCGCCAGACGAGCGCAGACTATGCAAGTGCCTGCACTCGCTACGATTGATCCGGATCGTGATGACACAGGAGTCGAAACGGCTGGCGAGGATAGCGATGAAATAGATGTATCTTGATGAGGAGCGAGGAGATCCTGATATCCTACAAATTGTGTCTAAGACTAGCCGCCAAATTGAGCGATGATCTCGACGAGCTGCTGGCGGGTAAATGGTTTGGGCAATTGCCCCGCGCTCGCAGGAATATCGCGTGCAGAGAGTCGCAACTGCGATGACATCAGGATCACCCGATGTCCTACGCTCCGTAAGGCTTCGTCCTCCTCTATCTCACGGATAACCGTTGGCCCATCAAGGCCCGGCATCACGACATCGAGCAGGATGACGTGCGGTTCCGCTACCAGGCGCAGCGTGTCGAGCGCCTCGCGTCCATCGCGTGCGGTCAAAACATGATAGCCACGTGGCGCAAGCACCGACACGATCATCTCGCGAATCGGCGCGCTGTCATCGACCGCCAGAATTGGCGCCGCCATCCCTACCCCCTCTGTGCTAGTGATGCCGCGTCCTTGCTCATCTACCCGGGTTCAACGATGGACTCATCGGGCGCATTGTACGCCTTTACTCAACATTGTCAAACCGACAGGCCTGAACAGGTCATTGGGTCACCGATAAATTGATATACGCTCACTGCTCAGGTAAGCCTCACTGCGAATAAACTGATTCGGTCTATTCCAGGCAATGCGCTATACTTCAATACATGAGACATATTCCAAACAGATTAGGATAGACATCCAATGGCAAAGGTAACTACAGGCACAGGTGACACCGGCTATACCGGCCTGCTGGGCAACCAGCGCGTGCCGAAGTACGATCCACGACCCGACACTTTCGGTACAATCGACGAGGCGACGTCGGCGCTGGGGCTGGCTCGTGCAACCACGCATGACGAGACTGCGCGTGAAGTGATCCTGCATATGCAACGCGATCTCTATGTGCTGATGGCAGAACTGGCTACTTTGCCCGAGAATCAGGCGGCCATTGGCATGGCGATCACAGCTGACCACATACGGTGGCTCGAAGAGACGGAAGAGCAGCTCAAAGCGGCTGTCGAGATTCCCAACAAATTCGTGATTCCTGGCGACTCTCTCGATGGAGCGGCGCTCGACCTGGCGCGCACCATCGTCCGTCGCGCGGAACGCATGACTGTGCGCCTGCTCCATGATGGTGTCATCACGAACGGTGAAACCATCCGTTATCTCAACCGCATGTCTGATGTCGTCTTTATCCTGGCTCGCTACCTGGAGGCTAAACAAGGCGGCAGCACGGAGGCCACAGCAGCCGACGGATAACTTCGATTCACGCGCACGCTCGCGCTCACCACTCGGTCGCTAGTTGATGGAGACAATTGTGCATACGGCTGATCATTTCGCCCCACCTGACGCCTATATCGAGTCGCTTACCATTCGCAGCTATGAAGTCACGCGCGTTGGCTATCCTCAACCAGGCGCCATCCTGCGCTACCTTGAATATCTCGCCACACGTGCGTCTGGCTTCCACGGATACACCAACACATGGTATGAGGAGCAGGGAAGCGCGTGGCTCGTGCGTGAAATGTCACTGATGCTGGGGTGGCTCCCGCCGATGGACTGTGAGGTACGGATGGCGACATGGGTCGCCGAATTCCGGCGAGTGCAGGCATTTCGCGAATACGCGATGTGGCATCCGGCCAGCGGTCGGATGATTGCGCGCGCCCGCGCCCGCTGGGCATACGTTCAGCGGCATACTGGACAACCGCTGCGCGTGCCAGATAGTATGGCTACTCTGTTTAGTTCGGCCCAACGCGCCACCCGTCTGCCCGCCTTGCGCGCCAGCCCATCTGAGCAAGTGATTTGGCACGACGAGCAGACTATTGTTGCCAGGGAATACGAGGCCGATGTCCACCAGCACATCAACAACTGCGTCTATGGCGACTGGCTCTATGAGGGGTTCCACGCAACCCTGCGCGCCGCCGACCAGCCAGCCGCTACGGTGCGCCCGCGCTACCTGACGCTAGAATACTTGCGCCAGGCGCGTCCCGGCGACCGCGTGCGAGTCGTGACCTCCGTTCACCCCGATGGTTCGCGACGGTTACGCTCCGATCAGACGCTGTTAAATGCCGCCACTGGTGAGATGATTCTGCGCGGTCAGACACGCTATCTTGTTGCCGGAGGATTGACCACTTTGGCAGGAATGGATGCAGTATGATGGCGACCTACATCTATTCCAACGTCAACGCTCAACTATTCGCCTTCCAATTCCGCTGATGCAAGCAATAGCTCCGCGACCGAGGCAGGCAGCGATGGCGTCCAGTCAATCAGCGCGTTGAACGCTTCGAGCGGCGTATAGTTTTCCTCCATTGCCAGTCCATCGCGTGGAGGATAAATGTAGCGCCGCAGGTACCGCGCTGCCATGAACAGGCAGCGATAACCCCCATCTTTGGATGCCTGAATGCCCGCATCTTCAATCAGCAGTGCCGCCGTTACTACATGGGCAAGCTGGCGGGTTAAGCGGCGCATGCGAACATCGCGCTGCGCTTGCTCAAGGGCCGACCACTTGGTGATCGCCGCCGAGAGACTATCGAGCGCCCGCTGAGCTTGGACAGCAGCCCGCGACACAGCATGATCGCTCTGCGCCGCCAGACGCCGGGTGAGATTTGCCAGCAGCGTAGCGCCAGCGTTCTCACGTAACAGCGCGCGCCCCACATCGAGCGCCGAGATATTGCCTGTTCCCTCCCAGATCGACTGCACCTGCACATCGCGCATGATTCGCGCGTTCGGCCAGTCCTCAATGTAGCTGTTGCCGCCGCGCACCTCCATGCCCTCTGCCACGAGCCTACGCGCCTCATCTGATGCATGGTATTTGGCCAGTGGCATCAGCACGCGCGCCAGTACGCGCGCCTCCTTGTCGCCAGCATCGGCGCGGCCAAGTTGGGCCGACGCCTCAAATGTGAGCGCGATGAGCGCCTCTGTATCCATTGCCATATCAAGAAGCTGCTCGCGCATGAGCGGAAGATCGGCGAGCGGGTTCCCAAAGGCGATGCGCCCTCGCGCGTGGGTGAGCGCCTCTACGAGCGAGCGTTGCGCCAGCGCCGAGGCGGCGAGCGCGCATCCAAGGCGCGTGATATTGAGCATCTCGGTCATCTGGAGCCAACCCTGACCCGGCCCGCCAATCATCAACGCACGGGTTCCCGCGAATGTCACCTCACCACTGGCAAACGAGCGCATGCCCAGTTTGTCCTTCACGCGCTCAATGCGATACTGATTGCGTGTCCCATCGGGCAGATATTTTGGCACGAGGAAGAGGCCAAGTCCGCGCGTGCCAGGCCCCGCGCCTTCGGGTCGAGCCAGTGTCAGTATCAGATCGGCGCCAACGTTGCTGCAGAACCACTTCTCACCATCCAGTTCCCACCAGCCTATCTGGTCTTCCGAGGGTCTGGCTGTCGTCGCTACCATCCCCAGATCAGATCCTGCCTGTTTCTCAGTCATGAACATGGCCCCCGTTTGGAGCGTCACCATGTCGGTCGAGAGCAGTCCCGGCAGATACTCTTGCAGGACCTCCTCTGGCGCAAACATGCGTAGCGTGCGCGCCATTGCTCGTGTCATGCTGAGCGGGCAGAATAAGCCTGACTCGGCCTGGCCCGCCAGGAAGATGAAGGCGTCATTGAGGATGAGTGAACTGGCGCGGTCATCCTCAATGACGCCTGGCCGTATGGCCATCGCCGCCATGCCAAACTCGCCGTAGAGAATGCGCTCCAGGTCTCGATAGGCGCGTGATGGCGACACATCGTTGATCTGCTCGCCCCGTTTGTCTCGCGTCATCAGTGGCGGCGATTCGCGGTCGGCCTCCGCAGCCAGATCTTCGAGCTGATTGCCAACACGGCCACCAAGATGGAGCAGGAGCGGCTCAGCTGCCTCCAGTTCGTGCGGATCCAGATGTTTGCGTAATAGTAAGCGGAGGTACGGCGCAGCCTCATAGAAATCGACGCTACGTGTGTCAGGCATGGCTCCTACCACGGGCGAATGTTCAATGTCAGCCTCATTGGCCTGTGGCGTAGCTAGAGGTTGATGAATTGCAGTCACGGTGCGCTCCTTCTTTCGATTGCTGGAAATGCGTCTCTTATGCGTAGTTCATGACTATAGGAATGATGTTGGCCATACCGACGCCTGCCTGAATTAGCGAACAGGCAACAACACCAGTGTCGATAGCGGCGGCAGAGTCAGCACTATAGACTGCTCGTAGCCATGCATTGGCTGACCCTCGCAGACCACGCTTGTCTGGCCGACGCCGCTACCGCCATACTGCGCATCATCGGTGTTAAGGATGGAATCATAGCTCGCTGCTGCGGGAACGCCGATCCGGTAGTTATGGCGCACCACCGGCGTGAAGTTGCAGACGAACAGCAGGGGCTCGCGCCCTTCTGCACGGGTACGAAGGAATGAAATGACACTGCTGCTGGCGTCGGCGAAGTCGATCCAGCGGAAGCCATCGGGTGTGAAATCGTGCTCATACAAGCAGGGATGCTCGCGCATCAAGGCATTCAAATCCCGCACCAGGCGCTGAAGCTGAAGATGCAGCGGCCCATCCTGCGAATGTTCGTCCAGCAGATACCAATCGAGAAATCCGGCGAAGTTCCACTCCGCCCACTGGCCAAACTCGCCGCCCATGAACAGCAATTTCTTCCCTGGATGCCCGTACATGTAGGCATAGAGCGCGCGCAGATTCGCGAATTTCTGCCAGACATCGCCCGCCATCTTGTTCAGCATCGAACCTTTGACGTGGACAACTTCGTCATGCGAGAACGGCAGGATAAACTTTTCTGAGTACGCGTAGACCATCGAAAAGGTCAACTCGCCATGATGGAAGCGACGATGAATCGGCTCGAGCTTCATATACTCCAGCGTGTCGTGCATCCAGCCCATGTTCCATTTCAGCGAGAAACCCAGCCCACCCTGGGTGACCGGATGAGTCACGCCAGACCACGCGGTAGATTCTTCGGCGATCATCAGCACATGGGGATATTGCTCTGCGACCGTGGCATTGCAGGCGCGCAGAAACTCAATTGCTTCGAGGTTCTCTCGACCACCATAGCGGTTGGCAACCCATTCGCCCGCCTTACGTGAGTAGTCGAGATAGAGCATCGAAGCAACCGCATCCACCCGCAGACCGTCCACATGATACTTGTCGCACCAGTAGAGCGCATTGGCGACAAAGAAATTGCGCACTTCATTCCGTCCATAGTTGAACACCAGCGTCCCCCAGTCGGGATGCGCGCCCTGGCGGGGGTCGGCATGCTCGTAGAGATGCGTACCATCGAAGAAGCTCAAGCCATGCTCGTCGCGTGGAAAGTGCGCCGGTACCCAGTCGAGGAACACGCCAATATCATGCCGATGACAGTAGTCCACAAAGTACATGAATTCCTGCGGTGTGCCATAACGGCTGGTGGGCGCATAGTAGCCGGTCACCTGGTAGCCCCAAGAGCCGTCATAGGGATACTCGGCGATACCCATCAGCTCAATGTGGGTATAACCCATATCGCGCACATATGGCACGAGCTGGTGCGCCAGATCGCGATATGTCACCCGTTCGCCGTCCGAGGGCGCGCGCCACGAGCCAGGGTGTACCTCATAGACAGAGATCGGCTGGTCCAGGCCATTGCGGCGAGCCTGCTGCTCTATCCACGCCTCGTCGTTCCATTGATACGATTCGAGATCGACGACAATCGACGCCGTGCCAGGACGCTCCTCACAAGAGAACCCAACAGGGTCGGTCTTGAGCGCTCGATAGTCTTTCACCCAGGAAAGAATTGCGTACTTGTAATACTCACCAATCGATAGTCCCGGCCAGAACAGTTCCCAGACCCCATTTGGACGCATGCGCATAGGCGAGACCCGATCATCCCACCCATTGAAGCTGCCAACAACACTCACACGGCGCGCCGATGGCGCCCAAACCGCGAACAGTACACCTTCCACACCTTGATGAACGCACGGATGCGCGCCGAGTTTATCGTAGAGCTTCAGGTCGGTGCCTTCGCCAAGCAGATAAAGATCGTATTCTGAGAGAACTGGCAGCAGCGAATAGGGATCGCTGGTCTCCAGCGTCACGCCGCTGGTGAAGTGGATCCTAAGGCGATAGGCTGGGGGCTGTTCCAGGTTAGCAAGCGGCTGCACGAGGCTAAACAACCCCGCATCGTGCCGCAGTGTCATTGGCAGCAAATCTGGCCAATGAGAAGAGTCTCCATCGTCGCGCGCGACCAAAGTCTCGGGGATGACTGAAACGGCATCGGCGTAAGGGCGAAAGACCCGTACGACCCACAGCCTGTTTTTCCCAACCATTACGACATGCGAGCCAAGCACATCAAATGGAGCGCCATGTCGTCCCGCAATGAGCGCATCGAGATTGCCCTGATCCAGTGGATCAACATACTCGGCTCTCGCTTTGTCAGGACTGCTGCCCATGCGTCGCGACCTCTCACTTGGCAAACAACATACTCTTTCGGCTGGTTGGACATCACGCTCAGCGAAGCGATTCAGGATGCTGCTTCTGATAATAGCGGATGTAACCCTGCGCGCTCATCAGGTAGTTCGTGGCCAGCTCGTAGCGTCGCACCGCATCAGCCTCCGCTGTACCTCTATGCGCATGTTCGGCAATAACAGGATCGGCGGCGCGAGCGAAATCGGCTGCGATTGCTGCATCATCCTTCCTCGCACGCATACCCGCAAGCGCGATCTCGCCCCACTCGTGCAGTCTGCGGCGCAGAACGGCAAAATGCCGCGCTGGCGTGTCTACCTCACCAAAATGCGGCAAGTAGAGACGGTGGAGTCTGAGCGCCTCAAGCCGAGTAATGCTCGCGTCCCAGTCTTCGAGTGAGAGATCGGGCGGCGGGGTTGGCGGCCGTACGAAGTCAATGCCCTCGATACTGACCCCAGCGACATCACCTGGAAACGCGATACCATGCGCCTCATCATAGAGCGCAATATGGTGGATGGCGTGGCCGGGCGTGTAAAGCGCCTGCAACGTTCTAGCGCCAACACGAATCTCATCCCCGTCGGCAACGATTTCGAGGCGATCTTCAGGCACTGGCTCCATAGTACCCCAGAGCCGCTCCATTCGGTCGCCATAGATGCGCGTGGCGCTACGCATCAGACGCGATGGATCGATGAGATGTGGCGCGCCAATCCGGTGAACGTAGGCCCGCGCACGTGGCAATTTCCGGACAAGCGCACCCGTCGCTCCAGCGTGATCGAGATGGACATGCGTCAGCAAAAGGTGCGTAATGTCCGCCGGATCAAAGCCTGCCGCTCGCACACCAGCCAGCAATGGGCCAAGAGTCGCCGCCGCCCCAACGTCCACCAGCGCCAGCATGCCTTCGCCGACAATCAAATAGGAAGCGATAATCTGGCGTTCGCCCTGAAATTGCGTATCGACGAGCCACAGGTCATCGGCCAGCTGGCGCGCGATACCGGATTGCTCCACCCAAAAGACTCCTTCCAAGCATCTCCACGCCTGCCGAGAATGATAGTGGCAAGGATGCGATTAGCGATACCATCAATGTGCCACGATCAGTCGACGCTATGTATCAATAATGCGTCACAGGTATCGGTTGGCGTAATGCCTCGGCAACGCGCCAGCTCCACCTTCAAGATTGTCGAGCCAGCCATGTTCGGACGAGAATGGCAGGCCAAGCTGCTCGGCATTCTCGGCAGCGACATAGGGCAGCATATGGCCGACAAGCGGCTCGCCCCGACGCACGCGCTCCAGATTCGCCTGGGCCGATGCTCGCATCGCCTTCAGACCCTCTTCTGGATTTTCGAGGTTGCGACGCTCCTCTGCTGTTGGCTGCAAGTGCTCACTCCATAATCGTAGCCGCAAGTCATGGGCCGTGACTGCATCCAGCACAGAGATATTTATCTCCGCGTCAGAATGCAAACCGCGGCTGTTCAAGTTGGCCGAGCCTGCGGTCCACCACTGGTCATCGATGACGGCCACTTTGGCATGTACATACACTGGACGGTAGGCGAAATGGCCAGCAGAATCGCGCTCATGAGCGCCCAATGTGAAGACGGACAGGCGGCCCGCGGCAACCGCTGCTGGGCTGCGTTTCATGAGCCAGGCAATACCGCCATCGGAAAAACGACGTCCGCAGTTGGGGTGATCGGGCAGAACAATCGTCAGCGCGACTCCTCGATCCAACGCCGCGCCCATCGCTTCCAGTATCGCCATCGCCTCGGGACTGCGTTCGCCCCAGCGCAATGAGTCTAACCCGAGAAAGACCTCGGGCCACAGATATTGATTCTCGAAGTAGATAAATGAACGAGCCAGGCCGATAGCACGCACGTACATATCTCGGATCGTTGTGATGCCATCGGACGCGAAGCGATAGGTATGTGGTGGGATGGTGCGGGTCACCTGGACCATCACACCGCCACTCAATGGAGCATGCGTCGTCGCTGAGAGATGGGCTGGCCAGTCGTCGTGGTGATGGCGGGCCGCCACCTCTCGCCAGCGTTGCACAATATTGTGCTGCACGTCCGCCACCGATGGCCCTTCGATGATCGTATGCACATCATGCCAGGGGTGCGCAGGAACTGACCACTCAGCCAAACGCTCAGGGGACGTGGCAGGATGATGGTGGGTATCCCAGCGATCATAGTCGCCGGTATATTGCGCCGTCAAATCAACACCGCCCAGGAAGGCGGTCCGGCCATCCACGACGGCGCATTTCTGATGGAGCGCCTGCGTGAGATGTGTGATCGCGCGGCTGCTGTCGTCGAGCAAACAGTCTACACCTACCGCCGATAGTTCCTTGCGTTCCGTTTCGGGATCATTGGTCAGATGGCTACCCAGATGGTAGGCGTCCCAGAGCAAAACACCCACATGCACACCACGTTGCGCCGCGAAACCCAGCACATCCACTACTCGGAGCTGGCCGCTCACCCACAACGCAATTGCGTCTTCGCTTAGGCCTATCCCCTGGAGCTGCTCGATCAAATGCTCCTGTTCCGGCGAGCCGTCCTCACCCGCGCGGGCATCCTCACCGCGTACCATCAGCAGGTTCGCCTGAATGTCCCATCCCGCCAGCAGGATATACCGCTCGGCGCGCAGAAACGCGATGCACATGGCATGCATTGCCTCACGCCCATCGATCAGGGGACGTACACGACAGCCCGCGCGCGCGGGCATATCACCCGGTGTCCACCACGACGTAGCGATTGTCATGCGGCCTGGGATAGATGCAGGAAGTTCACGCCGCCTGAGCAGGCGCATCAGACGTTTCATAGGCCTCAATTTCCGTCATCTGTAGTCGTTGACTATAGGAAGTCGCCAATTGCAGACACTCCCATCTACCCTTTCACAATATCTGCGCCACTTCAGCGCCAACCTTCAGATGGCGCAGGTGCGCGGTGTCATTCGCACGCATGATGATACAGTAGTCAGCGCCAATATCGAACTCAAAGATCGCCGTATTATCGCGCCGGAACTGCCAGCGTCGCTGGATATCTGTACCCAGCACATGGCAGAGGAGCACGCCCAGCACGCCACCATGGGTCATCCAGAGAACTGATCCATCCGGGAACTTGCGTCGAGTACGCTCGAACGCTTCGACAATACGCTCACGAAACGCCGCCACCGTCTCACCGCCCTCCGGGGCATATGACTCCGATGCTTCCCAGCGTTCAATGGCGCCTGGATACAGCGCTCGCACCGCCGCCCCAGACTGGCCCTCCCATATGCCAACACCGATCTCGCGAAGTGCGGTATCTAGCTGTACAGGCTGCTCTAGCAACTCAGCCAAGGGCGCCAGTGTGGCACGGGCGCGCTGCAAGTCAGACGATATCAACGCATCGAAACGCTCGTCGGCTAGCGAGGTCGCCAGCGCCAGCGCTTGCCGTTCACCGAGAGCGCTTAACGGTACATCCGATTGCCCAGTAAATTGCGCCGCCAGATTATTGGCCGTTGCTCCGTGACGCACTACTACTAACCGCACCACATGCTCCTTGTTCAGAATCAGACTGGTCATCATACGCAAAATGAGCCGCACGTCATCGTACGGCTCATACACTAGTATTCGTATCTCTTGCGCATAGCCGCCAGAGAGATTATATCGCTTCCTCGATGACTGTGCTGACACGGCTGGCGAGGGTTGTTCCCCCGCGCGCCTCGGTTGCCAGGCGAATGGCTGCCGTGAGCAACGCGTTCTGGCCCTTCTCGGCAATTGCGCCTGGAAGCATGAGATACGCTTCGCAGGCCGCCGTCACCAAGGGAAGCGCGTGCTGAGCGGACTCGTCGCCAGTAACATCGCGTTGGGCAGCGACCGTCGCAAGGATACCCGCCAGGCCGCTGGGCGGATGGCCCATTTGGATGTAACGCCGGGCAGTCGCAAGCGCGCCTCCAATCTCGCCACTGGTAACCTGCTGCTCCAATGAGCGTAGCACGACGCCAGGAATCAGACCACCAGCGACAAGCGCGCCAGCTGCTCCAGCGCCCTGCACGACCTGCGCGCCAACGGGGCCAAGGCTATTGACCGCGCAGGCTGCGGTATAGAGCAAGGGGAAAACTAGCGTCTCCTGGGTATGCCGCATAGCAAGCTGCACCGAATGGACATACTCCAACACATGGCCCACTCGCATCAATTGAGCGCTATCACCTTGAGGTACCGCATTGATGTGGGCGGCCACCGCAAGTGACATGCCCGAAGCGACACCGCGCGGCGTTGCGCCACTCCGCAGCGCGCTCAGCACGGCATCACATGCCGCGGCGCCATCACCAGCCAGCAGCGCCTGCTGGAACGCAACCCCTGCTGGCTCCTCCTTCGGAATAGACAGCCGCGTGCGTAGCCAGGAAAGATCATGCTCCGCCTGCGTGGCATAATCGCTGGCAGCCTGAGAGGCAGGCGCATCAGGCACGCTTTCGAGCATCAGCGGCGGATACCAGTAGATCATAGGCGGCTCGTGATCGCCCCACTCCGCCATATCCAGAATATGGCAGCCACTGAGCGCAAATATCAACGGATGGCCGCCCTCGGGGTACCGGTGAGCCAGCGCGCCATAGATGGCCGTCTGGAACGAACGATAATCGGCGCCAGTAGCATGATAGCCCATCAGCAATGCGCGAATTGTGTTGAGGTCGCGGCGACCATAGGCGTCCTGTATCGCACCGTAGACAGTCTGCCCGTTTTTCAACTCGCCAGGCAGGATCGGCTCGGGGAGACTCGGATGCGGCTCTGGCAGCCCGTTGCGCACCGCGTCCGCGACCGCGAGAAACGACTGCGCCAATGGATAGGCAGGCGCAAGCTGGCGGCGAACATCGTCGCCCGGCTCTGGCCCCGCCGGAATCGTCCGCATCCACGTCGAGACGCGACCTACTGTGGCCAGCACGGTGAGCGCATGCGGATCCGCGTTTCCCCAAAGCGCTGCCAGGCCAACCCGCCCGGCGATTTTCGCGGCGGGTACTTTCTGCGCGCCCAAAAGAGCAGTCGTCTCCCGGATGATGCGGTCGGTGTCGGAGGCAGCGATAGCCTCAAGCAGGGGAGTCGTATCTGCATAGATCGTCGTCGCCATAGCCGTTGCTTCGCTCCTTTTTGCGTACGAAAAACTATTCCACCTCTGGATCGTCAGACGGTGCGTCCGAAGCGCCAGACGGGGTGTCGTCGTCCGCGTCTCCATGTGGCGCGCCATCGCCAACAGCCCGAATTTCGGCGTCAATCGGTGGGATGCTCATGTAATCTTCGTCAAGAATCTTATAGGCGCGCTGAAGATAGAGTCCTGCCAGCTTTGGGCCGACAGCATCGGGGCGTAGCGCAGCCTCGATCAACTGCTCGGCGCGATACTTATCCGGCAGTGGGCGGGCAAGCCGTCGCATATCCGCCGCAACTTTGTCAAGCGCATGATGGTCGCCTAACTCCAGCGCATAACGCGCCTGGCTGATCAATTTGGCAAGTTCACCGAGGCGATCGCGCTCAGGCAGCATCGACGCAAGCACATCACTTACATCCAGCTCATCGAGCGGGATATCATGCGACGAGGACGCAACTGCGGGCCAGCGCGACTGATACGCGCCATACAGCTCACCATATTCCGCGCTCCCTTCAGCGGCAAACTGGAGGCGCGCATTGTCATCTGAGACTACCAATGTTCCCATGTCGCAAAGGTCATCGGCGCGCTTTTCGGCAAGCTGGCGCACAACTTCGAACGACTCGACATCTTCGAACATTGGTGGGATCGGCATCGCGCTGACGGCTGATACCCCTTCATTCAGCGCGTCCACAGGTAACTGGCCCGCAAACATCGGCGGCAGGTATTTCCCTATCGAGAATGAGATCGGGAGTACCACGCAATAGGTCGCGACGATCCGGTCACTGCCAGACACACGAGCATAGAGCAACGCATGTCCGCGCGGCGCCTGTGGGTCTCCAAGCTCGAAGCGAAGCACGAAATTGAACTCCTCTGGCTGAAGGTGCGCACCTGCTCGACACGCTCTTCTCCCATGCTATCATATCTGCGAGTATTCGCGCCGTGCAAGCAGAGTCCGTAACAATGGCGGAAGACCAGTAATTCATGCTGAAAGACGTCTCCTCAGTGGCGCACATAACACACATCAAAGGATCAGATCAAGCGTGGCGATAGATGGCATCTTCAATATCGACAAACCTGTCGGCATTACCTCGCATGATGTCGTTGCGCGAGTGCGCAGACTGGCTGGCCAGAAGCGAGTCGGACATGCTGGTACGCTCGACCCAGCGGCCAGTGGCGTGCTCCCTATTCTTCTGGGACAGGCGACTCGGCTAGCCGAATATCTCAGCGAGAGCGGCAAAGCCTACCGTGCGACTATTCGTTTTGGTGTCGTGACTGACTCATACGACACTGAGGGCCAGATCGTGCGGGAGTCCGCGGTCTCGATCACAAGAGGCGAGATTGCCGCCGCGCTTCCTGAGTTCCTGGGCAACCAGCTTCAACGGCCACCGCTCTATTCCGCGATCAAACACGATGGGCAACGCCTCTATGCGCTGGCGCGCGCGGGCCAAACGCTAGACGTGCCGCCCAGGCCAATTCGTATCGACGCATTGGACATTGTCGATTGGACATCGCCTACCCTGGTGCTCGATGTCGAATGCAGCAAAGGCACATACATCCGCTCCCTCGCCTTCGACTTTGGCGAGCGGCTTGGTCCTGGAGCTCATCTGGCGGCGTTGGTACGAACTCGAAGCGGACCCTTTACATTGGGTTCCAGCATCACGCTGGACGCGCTCGCCCAGGCATTTAGCGAGAACACATGGCGCGATCACTGTTTTGCCGCCGATGAAGCGCTGCTTGACTGGCAGGTTGCGCTTCTCAGCGCCGAAAACGAAACTCGCATGCGCTTTGGTCAGACATTACCTGTATCTGCGGATACGCCGAGAAATGGGCAACCGCTTTTGAGAGCCTACTCAGCGGATGGGCGTTTTCTTGGTATTTTGCGCCGAGACGACGCGGGGTGGCAGCCACACAAGGTATTGCTGACCACCCCGGATGATGCGGATGAAGAACGCTAGCTTCTGTACGAGTCGTATTGGTCCGGAGGATCAAAATTGTACGTACCAGGCTGCGTCGGTGTCTCGCCACCCGGCGTTGGATAGTTGGGCGGCGGCGCGGGCGGATACGCGGGATTCGGAATCTGCGAAAAGTTCGCGCGCGTCGGCGAGTCGTCACCTTGCGGCATGCCCGGCGAGACCGTTGGCGGCGTCTGATCGCCCCAACCAGGCGGCAATGTGCGCCAATTCTGCTGAACCGTCCCACCAGCAGGTGGTGGCGCATCCGCGCCATAACTCGGATAAGGCCCGCCCCAGCCCGGATTCGGACTGCCCGGTGCGCTTGCTGGGGGCTTTTTGCCACCTCGCCGCGTACGCATGACGACGAGAAGAGTGATGAGAATCAGCAGTAACAGGCCAATGCCCGCGACGAGAAGGATTAGTACAAGTGGCGAGACGCCGAGAACACTTGTATTGTCGCCGCTGCTATTCTCTCCGCCTGCGCCAGCGGCGACGGTCGTCTGCGCCGCCGTCGGCGAGGGTTGTGTGGTTGCTGTCGGAACTGCGGCGGTTATCGCAACATGCTTGCCGCCAGCCGGTCCGACATCGAGCACACCACCATGGGCATTCGCTCCGGCTACATAATTGCCCGGCGTAGCTCCACTAGGGATGGTGAAATCGATCGTGAATGTCCCGGCGTGAAGTCCGCTGGAATGCGCCGTACCAGCAATGACAATTGGACCATCACAATCGACGCACGCCGCGATATACACGTTCACATCCTGCGGCGGGGTCCAATTCTTTCCGGTCACTGTAATCGACTCGCCCTGCCCAACCGACGACCGTGAGACGGCGACGCTTGGGGCGCCGGAAAGCACAGTGAACGGCCCATCGTCGATATTGCCAGCTGGTAGTCCGTCGAGCGTATTGTAGGCGCAGATGCTGTACATACCGGATCCAGCGGCTGCTGGCCAGGTGAAATTGTAGTCAAATTTGCCCGCGCCATCGACGTTCGCCTGCCCTATTGCAATCTTTGGCCCTGCCAGCTTGCAGAACTCATACGACGAGCCACCGCCCGGCGGGTTATTCACATCACCCTGAATCAGCGCCAGCTTGATTGCCTGACCAAGCACAGACGATCCTGTGAATTTATCGCCATGTACTGTAGCGAGTTCGCCGACTGGTCCCCAGGGGTACCCACTATTCTGGCCGGGATAGATCATGTTGCTATCCCAGTGAATGACTGGGTCAAGCCCGGCGGCTCGTACGTGCGATGATTGAAGCGTAGCCACTGTCGCGAGGCCCGCCAGGGCCAGTGTCATTAGCAGAGCAGCGCGCGAGAGTGCAATCAGGCGATGCCGATTGGATCTGTGCATTCCTCTTCCCCTGTCATCCATCACAGTCCCGTGCTCAAGAGCGCGGATGCGGCCAGTATAGCCGAGCACTCCTGGATAGACAAGGCGAACTGTACGGTATTGCGTCACACAGCGATGCGTAGAGAGCGAGGAACACTGTTGTTAAGCTTGCGACGATGGTGAAATCATTTCAGGAGCGCCGCGAGCGTCTACGGGCATTCCGAGAATTGCCTCAGCAACACGGGCGAACTGACCGATATCACCGCTGCACCACAGGCGGTCGGCGGCTGTAAGCGCTCGAGAGTCGGTCGCAACGTTACCTTCGCCACGAAGCCATTCGCGCTCAGCGAGCACACGTCGTGTCTGGCGCGCGACCGCAGCGCCAGAGTCTATCACCGCGACCTCTGGGCCAACCACGCGCACAAAAGTCTCGCGCATCGCAGGGAAGTGCGTGCAACCAAGTACTAGCACATCAATACCGTCAGTCAGCATGGGATCAACATAGCCGCGAATTGCCGCCTCCGCCTCTGGACCGTCGAGAATGCCCTTCTCTGCCAGCAAGACAAGCCGTGGACAACCAACTGCATGGACCGTAACACCATTGGCGTGGTCAGCGATCAACTGGCGAAGGTAGTCACCATGCGCCGAGGCTTCAGTGGCGGCGATACCCACATGGCCGGAATGGGTGAGAGCGGCTGCTGGCTTGATCGCAGGCACCACACCAACAAATGGAACCGCAAACGTCTCGCGAAGATTGGCGAGTGCGGACACCGATGCGGTATTGCAGGCGACAACAATGACCTTAGCGCCACGATCGAGGAGGAAACGGACAGCGTTTCGCGATAGCTCCTGAATCTCCGACATGGGGCGAACGCCATAAGGGCAATTACCGGTGTCACCATAATAGACAAATCGTTCGTCAGGTAGTTCGCGCAACAGTTCTTTCAAGATGGTTAGTCCACCAACACCCGAATCGAAGACGCCAATTGGCGCATTCCGTAGGTCTGCCATAGATAATGCCCGCTCTTCTACTTTCAGGTAATGAAGCCCTACTTACACGTAATATCATTTTACCATGGCCCAATCTGGGGCCAGGCGCATCGAGCTATTCACGCGCTACAATGGAAGTGTGCGATGCAACAGCTATACCAAGCAGGCGAATAAGGCCAGGAGCGGAGATCATGGCGAGTGAGAAATTTGCGAGCGCGCAGTTCGCGGGCGGCATGAAGTTTACAGCGCGTTCGGGTTCTGGTCACGAACTGACGATGGACACTGGTCTGAATGATGGTGGCGAGAATGCTGGTTTCAGCCCCATGGAAATACCACTCATCGCGCTCCTCGGCTGCACCGGCATGGACGTTGTCTCCATGTTGCGCAAGATGCGCCAGGAAGTGACGAACTACGAGATAAGCGGTCATGGCGTTCGCACCGACACCCATCCCAAAGTCTTCGTCAGCATAGAGATCGAGCACGTCTTCACCGGCTCCACGCTGTCTGCCACCTCGGTGCGCCGAGCTGTCGAGCTGTCGGCGACTCGCTATTGCAGCGTTGGCGGTATGCTTCAAAAGACGGCGACCATTACGAATAAGATTACGCTTGTTGATACTACGAACGGCGAGCGTACCTCGCTCGAACCAGTGATTGTTGGGCCGAATACGCCAGCAGACACACCAGACGACGAGTAACGCGCCGCGGCCCATTCAACTTGACTCTCCTGGACGATTGGGGTATTCTGGAGTGGCGGCAATCATTATACGATTGCCACCAAATCCCATAGGTGGGTAGCTCAATTGGCAGAGCAGCGGTCTCCAAAACCGCAGGTTGCAGGTTCGATTCCTGTCCCACCTGCCCTTTATCAACTCCGCATGAATTCAGTGTTTCACCGACTGGCCAGTCTCACATGACTGGCCATTTTCGTGCCAGAACCTTGGCTCTCTCCATGCCTAACCTTGGCTGTGCCACCTCAGGCAGACCTGGGATATCGGAGTGCCAAATACATTGGATGACACAGGAAACATTGCCCACAAACCCAGAGCTAATGCGGTTTCGGAGTAAAGTGCCGCCAATGGCAAGGATAATAGAGCACGTAAGACATCCGATGGACGACCATCATGCTAATTAAAAAGGCACAAACCGCCGCTTTGCGATGGCCCCACCAATGGCACCTGCGATACTTGCTACAATGAGGAAGAACCCCCATCCGCATCCGCAGGCGACAACAGTAAATACCGCGCGGTCATTCACGTATCCGTCAACCACGAAAGCATTGGGATTATATCCATATGCCAACAGCCACTCCACCGGGGCGCTGATAAGCGCGCTGCAGACGCCTGCATACAGCCCGGCCCATAAACCAGCCAACCCAATGTTGATTTGATGCGATTGCTTGACCGCCAGATAACCTGCAGAGCCGAAGAGAACCAGCGGACCCGTGAAGAAAGCTATGGCTAGTAGCGTGGCCGCTGGGTCTTGCACCACGAGCCAGAGCTGAAAATAATTCCAGAGGAGGTCCGGGAGGACAAGTAACCCACCGCTGAGGAAGCCAAGAAGCGCACCCCGACGCCACGCACCTCGATGGCCTGAGGGTGCTGTCGCTTGAGCAGTCATTGTCCTCTATCTCTCTCCATCGCTCTAGGTTCAGTCGGCTCCGCGCCGTCACTTGTCTGCCCAGCAACGTAGAGGTACCGAAGCAAGCATAAGGAAGGGTACACTCCCTGTCAAGGGAGCGTGGTGCAAGTTCCTTACTGGCCGAGCACTCGCCTTGTTGCCCGTACCACTACAGCATCGTGTCCAACGGATTCACCCCACGCCGGGCATCCTTCTGCTGGAAGTCTCGCAGGTAAATCATCGTCGTCTGGATATCACTGTGGCCCATCAATTCTTTCAGCCGAAAGACATCCGCCCCTCCCTGGCGCATAAAGTGTACAGCAAACGCTCGCCGGGTTTGGCGCGCCGACACTGGCACGTCCTCAATGCCCGCCCAATCGCGGAGGCGATAGAGCAACTGGTTGACCCCGCTCGGCGTCAGGGCATTGCCTTTCTGATTGGTAAAGAGCGCCGTGACCGTGGCGTGGGCAGTCCGCACCCGCAGATAGCGGCGTAGGAAGCGCACCGCAGTGTAGGCCAAACCTACTTCGCGCCATTTCTTGCCCTTCCCACGCACGACGAGATGTGGGTCGTCCGGATTCTCCAGGCGCAGGCTCTCAAGTGTCAGGCTGCACGCCTCGGCGGCGCGGATGCCAGTTGAGAGCAGTGTGGCGAGCAAGGCTCTATCGCGCGCCACGAGCGTTGGATGCACTTCGTGCTGGCAAGCGTCAAACAGGGCAGTGATATGCTCCTTGGTGAGTGTCTGGAACACCGGCTGTTCGACCTTCGGCAGCTTGATACGGTCGTAGAGATTGGGGTTACAATACCCTTCGCGTCCGCACCAGCGGAGGAACTGTTTGATGACCTGGGTGTAGCCATGCTGCGTCTGCGGAGTGAGCGTTGAGCCTCGTCGGGGATTGTGCGTCTCAGCGAGCGCATCTAAGAAGCGCCGCACGTCCCGCGTGGTCAGTTGGCCGATGTCAGTAGAGTCTGGGGCGCCAGTGCCGTCGCACCACTGCTGGAACACGCGCAGTTTCTGCGCATACCAGCGATACGTGGTCGGGGAGAGCTTCCGGCTCTCAAACAAATAGTCGTCGATAGCGTCTGCGAGCAACATCACCTTGTGTCTCCCTAACGTCTGCTCGGTGAGAACACCGAAAACAAGGGAAGTCAAGGGAACCGATTTCTCCAAAGCCGCAGGTTGCAGGTTCGATTCCTGTCCCACCTGCCCCTTAGAACCTTGAAACGAAAGCGACTCCGGCACAAAGTGCCGGAGTCGCTTTCGTTGTGTCAATCGGTGTGACCATAATTCTAGTTCCATAATTCTGGCTCCATAATTCTGGCTCCAACCTCTTGGCACGTCTCATATGGCCACAATGATTCTCTCAAGACACACATGTCGAACTACCACATTCAATGACTCATCCACCACGTGAGTCCGACAGTCTCCTATCGCGCCACGACCACCATGCCACTGTGACGCTTGCTCCTAATGTTCTCCACGATTGGTCTATGAACACTGGTAGCCTGAACACACTTTCGCGATACAACCGCATTGGTTTTGGCATATTGGCGACACAGTTGGCTGTTAGGATTTGGTTCACAGTCCCCACGGCTGTAACCCACAGCGGAATAGGGCTGTAGCAAAAAGAGCGCAGGCAAAGGAGAGAAACATGTTTGCACGATGGGGTCGTTTCGTCTATAGGTGGCGCTGGGCTACTCTGGTTGTGTCCATTATCCTGCTCGGTGTATCCATCTATAGTTTGATGGGCGGCGGCGCGCTGGGTACCGGTAACTCCCCCGGCGGCACGCTCGAGTCGGAACGTGCGTCCACACTGATCAACAATCAATTGAGCACGGATACAAAGGGTGGATCCAACTTCCTGCTGATCTTCAGCAGCCCGAGCCGGCTCGTCACCGACCCGGCATTCCGAACAGATCTCGAGAACGCGCTCAAACCGATCCAGCAGGATTCGCGCGTGACAGACATCATCTCGCCGTATACCGTCGATGCGGCGACCGCACGCGCACTCATCTCAAAAGATGGCCACAAGGCGCTCGTCCGCGTCGATATCAAAAGTGACGGCGACCAGGCACGCGCCGACTACACAGCGCTGCGGGCGGCTATCCATCCCAGCGGCCTGAGCGTAGTTGGCACAGGAGGTGTGCCAATCAACCGCGACTTCAGCGCTACGCTTGAGAGTGACCTGAGCCGGGCTGAGACCGTCACGTTGCCGCTGACGTTGATCTTGCTGCTCATCATTTTCGGGACGGTGGTGGCCGCGGGCCTCCCGCTTGGGATCGGCATCGTCACCATCGCAGGCGGCCTGGCCGGAACATTCCTGCTCAGCCGCGTCACTGATGTCTCACAATACGCCCTGAACATCGTAACGTTGATTGGGCTGGCAGTCGCCATCGACTATTCGCTCTTCATCGTCACTCGCTTCCGGGACGAACTGGCTGCGCGGAAAAGCCGTCCCGATGCCCTTGCCACGACGATGGCCACAGCTGGACGAGCTATCACGTTCTCCGGGCTGGCGGTTGCAGTCGGATTATCGGCCATGCTCTTCTACCAGGGAACCTTCCTGGCATCGTTAGGCGCCGCAGGCGCGATTGTGGTGGCAGTCGCCGTGTTCTATGGCCTTACTTTCCTGCCCGCACTCCTTGCCATCCTGGGTCCGAACGTCAACCGTCTGTCACTTCCGATCGTAGGTCGGCGGCCGAAGTCTGGGCGTGGCGCCTGGCACCAGATGGCCACCTGGGTCATGCGCCGCCCGATTGTCGTGCTCGTGCCAGCCCTGGGCCTCCTGGTGCTCGCCGGAACCCCGTTCCTTCACCTGCGCCTCGCCAATGCGAGTATCGACCAGCTTCCGCCAAGGCTTGAGTCGCGCCAGGGATTCGACACTCTGGTCAAGAGTTTTCCCGGGCAGGACCAGACGAACTTTGACGTGGTCGTGAACTACGCTCAGGGGAGTCCCACGACTGCCCAGCGCGTCCTGGATCAGGCCGATCTGAGCCGACGCATGGCGACGATCCCAGGCGTGCTCCGCGTTGATTCGCCAGAGGTCGGCGCACATATCGTGCTGCTCAATGTCGTCAGTAACCAGCCTGCGTCGAGCGATAGCGCACGGTCGATCTTGCGTGCGATCCGCGCCGAGCCAATTGGGAACGGCGGTCAACTCCTCGTGTCCGGAGACACAGCTTTCGACGTGGACATAATCGACTACATTATCCATACGACGCCGCTGGCGTTCGGCTTCGTGGTCCTGGTCACCTATCTGGTGCTCTTCCTGCTCACCGGCTCGCTGGTGCTGCCGCTGAAAGCCGTGGTGTTGAACCTGCTCTCGATTGCCGCATCATTCGGCGCCCTGGTCTGGATCTTCCAGGACGGACACTTGAGCCAACAGCTCGGCTTCACCGCCCAGTCGATCGACCCAAGTGTTCCGGTGATCCTGTTCGCAATCGTCTTCGGGATGTCGATGGACTACGAGGTGCTGCTCATCAGCCGGATCCAGGAGGAATATCTACGGACGGGAGATAACCGGCATGCGATTGCGGAGGGGCTGGAGCGTAGCGGCCGATTGATCACCGGGGCCGCGGCCATCATGGTGGCGGTCTTCCTCGCCTTTGGTCTCGCCGAGGTCGTCCTCATCAAGTCGATTGGGATTGGCCTGGCAATTGCGGTTGCCATTGATGCCACCATCGTTCGTGTGCTGATCGTGCCAGCGATAATGCGGATATTGGGCCACTATAACTGGTGGGCTCCCTCGCCGCTGCGAGCCCTGCGCCGACGTGCAGGGCTTAGCAAATTCAGCCATGATTCCGTGGAGAAGGTGGCGTGAGACTGATTGGGATAGGTATAACCGTAACACTCTGAATTCAAGAGACATCCGTCTGGATGTAGTCTGATTCAGACTACGTACTCAGACCGCCAAAACCGCAGGTAACAGGTTCGATTCCTACCCAACCTGCCCCTCACAGAACGAGAAGTGAAGCGGCCCCACAACACACGTAGTGGGGCCGCTTTCGTTGGCGATGAGTCAGAGCGTTACAGGGAGCGTGCCGTGCGCAGGCGCTCCTCCCACCAGCACACGGGCGGCTGCATTCAACGCGGGCAGTGTGAAATCATAGGTGGCTAGCCAGGTGGTTATCTCTGGGAGCGCCGCGGCATCATATGGGCCGCAGACGGCAATACCAACAAGCGGGCGGCCAGTCTGAAGCAGCGCCTGCGTGACTACCTGAACAGTCGCATGATTTCGCGGCAGGTGCGCATTACAGGTCGGCACGAGTATCACGTCCGCCTCTTGCGCCCGCTGCTGGAGCATTGCCAGATCCTCTGCGGAAGGGCGTTCGGGAAGATTGAAGGCCTCGACATCAACGCCTGAGCCACCAGAAACGTCATGAAGTTGCCGCTTGAGCGCCTCAACGAAATGGGCCGGGATAAATCCCTGATCTGCCGCCTGACTGACCTGCGACTCCGGCGGCAACACGACGAGCATATGGGTACTCGCCTGTAGATTGAGTGGGAGCAGGCCCGCTTCGTCCCGGATAATGGTGATACTTTGCCCATAGAGATCGTCGGCAAGGCGCTGGTGCGCCGCGTTTACCATAGTCGGAGCCGAATCGGGTGAGGGCAGGCCATCCCAGCCAGGCAGGCGCTCCTTGAGATGCACGACGCGCTCAGCCGCTGCCCGTATCACGCTGGCGGACAAGTCACCCTGCGAAGCCGCCACGCGTATGGCGGTAAGTCCAGTCATCTGGCGATCATAGCGATGCGAGACCAAGACAATATCAGCGCCCGCCTGTAGCGCTCGTACGGCGCCCTCGGCGATGCCCACTCCGGAGCTAATGGCCCGCATCTCTAAACAATCGGTAATCACGACGCCTTCGAAGCCGATTTGGTTCCGCAACAGGCCATTGATGACTTCTGGCGCAAGCGTCGCCGGGAGGGTACTTGAGCCGGTGATAGCAGGCACCGCGACATGGGCAGTCATAACCGCGAGGCTCTCGGCGACGGCATCAATTGCCCGCCGGAATGGCTTCAACTCGACCGCCTCCAGCCGCTCAATATCGAACGGGACGATGGGGAGCGCCAGATGTGAATCGGTGTCGGTGTCGCCATGGCCAGGGAAGTGTTTGAGCGTCGCGACCACACCTGCTGCCCGATAACCCATGACCGCGTTTGTCCCCAGGCGAGCCACCAGTTCGGGATCGCTGCCAAATGATCGAACTCCAATGACTGGATTGGCGGGGTTATTAGAGATATCCACATCAGGCGCAAGGTTCATCGTAATGCCCAGCGCCCGCAAATCCTGGCCGGTGGCACGTGCGACCACCTCTGTGGCCGCCGGAGAATTGATCGCGCCAAGCGCCATGTTGCCAGGGAATGAGGTTGTGGCCGCTCCGGTACGGCGCACAATGCCGTTTTCCTGATCAGTGGCAATCAGGAGCGGATATGGCTGTCCGGCTTCCTGCGCTGCTTCCTGCAATGTGCTCGTGAGTTGGAGTATCTGGCGCGGGCTTCCAAGATTGCGCGAGAACAGAATAATGCCGCCTACATGGCCTGCCTGGATCAGTTCGAGTACCTCTGGCGTCGGTTCCTTGCCCGGAAACCCGACCATAAGCAACTGGCCAATCTGCTCACCGATGCTCATCTGACTCAGCACATCACTCACGATCCAGGACTCCAATCTCTTAGAGCACGGGCGGCGCTCGACGCTGGTTCCTCCACTAAAATTGGATCGACGCTCCATGTGCGCGCAATGCGATGAGTTATTAGCGCTCGAAGCCGCTCCTCATGGATCAATACCCCTCCACCAAACGCCACCGGAAGCGGCCCAGCGGCAAAGCCGAGTCTGTGCGCAACTGCGATGACGGCAAGAGCCAGTTCATATGCGGCGCGCGCCTCGATCCTACATGACACAGGATCACCAGCGCGGGCAAGCGCCAATACCAACGGCGCGAGCGCGGCAATAGCCGTCTTGTCAAAAGTCGGATAGACGCGCTCAAGAAGCGTTTCGGGCGCTGGGAGCTGCCAGTATCCCAATATAGTATCAAGTAATGCAGTCGGACGGCCACGCCCATCGGCGGCGCGCACCGCACACTGCAATGCCTCGCGCCCAATGCCGAAACCGCTGCCTTCGTCACCGAGGACATGTCCCCATCCGCCTGCGCGTGCTAATGCTCCCTGCGCGCCACGACCAAGCGCAATCGATCCCGTGCCTGAGATAACCGCCACGCCGACCTGGTGCGGTAACGCGCTGAGCGCCAACTCAGCGTCGTTGGTCATCCGAACGGTTGCGGCAAAGGAGCTAACCGCTGGCGCAAGCAACTCAATATCGCGCAGATGATCGATCCCTGCCAGGCCGATCCATGCGGCCGTCAACGGAAGATCAGCCCGGGCAATGGCTGTAGCTTTCCCTACAGCTTCATGGATCGCGTCTACCGCCCGTTCCATTCCGACGACTTCGTGATTGCTGGATCCCGCAACGCCGCGCCCCCGCTCGTATCCCCCCTCATCGACAATCACAGCCAGCGTCTTACTACCACCACCATCGACGCCGAGGAATAGCGGTTTCGTCTCGGCTTCACTCACTGCGCATCCTCCAGCGCCGCGCGCAAGATGCCATCGTGCCGAGCAAGTCGCTCCCTGGCAGCAACAGGAGTCAGGTTGGCGCGAACCGAGAGGATGGCGGTTTTCAGTTCACTATTGGCCGCCGCGAGTTCTTCCTCGCATCGAGCGCGCGACAGTCCAGTCGCCTGTGCGAGAATGCTGAGCGCCCGTTGGCGCAGCTTCTCGTTGGTGGCACGCACATCCACCATCAGATTGCCAAAGGTCTTCCCTAACCGCACCATTGTCGCCGTGCTGAGCATATTGAGCGCCATCTTCTGGGCGGTACCAGCCTTCAGACGGGTCGATCCCGCGATGATCTCTGGCCCAACATCAGGCGCGATCATGATGTCTACCACATCATGCAGCGGCGTTTTGGCGTTGCATGCCAGGCCGATGACCAGCATTCCTCGCGCGCGTGCGCTGGCCACCGCGCCCAGCACATAGGGTGTGCGTCCACTTGCCGTGATGCCGACCAGCACATCGGCGCTGCCTCCATTAAGGAGCGCGATATCGGCGCTACCGGCCTCCGCGCTGTCTTCCAGATCTTCGACGGCTTGCGAGAGCGCAAATGAGCCACCCGCGATGCAACCAACGATGCGGTCGGGCGAGATGCCGAACGTCGGCGGACATTCGATGGCATCCAGGGCTCCCAATCGCCCGGATGTTCCCGCGCCGAGGTAAATAAGCCGACCACCATTCAACAGTCGCGCGGTGATAGCCTCAACTGCCGCCGCAATCGACGGCAACTCTTTCGCAACTGCCGCGGCTACACCAGCGTCTTCCGCGTTCATGATGCGCACAATCTGTAGTGGTGTCATCTGGTCAATCTCGACGCTCGCCGCGTTAGGATGTTCGGTCACTAGCCCTTGCAGTGTGCTTTCAGGCTGATTGAGATGGTCGCTCGTTGCCATCGGGCTGCACTCCTCGCCTCGTCTCGATACATGTTCACGATATATCGTATCCGTCGGGCGCCTATAGCAGTGCACATAGGACACCGGCTAGCCGAGCAGTTGCTCGCGTCTGAGGTGAGTGTAGAAGATATACTTATTGCCGCAATACACCGAACGCGCGTACTCAATGGGCTGGTTCCGCTCCGTATACGTTGTCCGACGGGTATAGAGCACCGCCGACCCGATGGCGATCTGGAGCAATTGGGCGTCTTCGGCGCTGGCCAGACCGGCTTCCAACTCCTGATCGGCCTCGACCAGCGGCACACCAAACTTCGTGGCGAGCGTTCGATAAAGCGAATTGTGCTCGAAGTCTTCGTCGACAAGCAGTTCACAGCCTTTGAAGACAATGTGAGTCCGCTCGACAGCCAGCGGCTGGTCATCGGCAAGACGCAACCGTTCCAGACAGAAGACGGGACTTCCCACCGCCACGTGGAGGCGATCCGCGGTCGTTTCATTCGCTGGCCGCATCGCCGAGACGAGCACCTTGGTGCCAGGGAGCTGCCCACGCGCGCGGATATCATCGGTAAACCCAGAAAGATGTTGAAGCTGTTGCTGAATCTTGCGCGGGCTGACGAACGTACCCCGGCCCTGCTCACGGTAGCACACACCTTCGTTCACAAGATCAGAAATAGCCTGGCGGGCGGTCATTCTGCTAATGCCATAAGTCTCACACAACTCGCGCTCCGAGGGAATAAGCGCGCCCGGAGCCCACTCGCCGATACGAATCTTCTTGAGCAGGATTTCTTTGAGTTGGTAATAGATTGGGATAGGGCTGTTTCTGTGAATGATATCCAGAACCATTGATTTCTCCCTTGATGGCGTAAATCCCTGTGAGACACTGTATCACAGCAGCATGCAGAGAAAGAAGGCATATGTGGTCTCTTGCCTTGAACGGCTCGGTATGGTACAACGTAGTTGCATGGTATACTTGACATGTTGTATAGACCACATTACTCTCGCAATGGTCGCATAGGTTCTCAACCTTGTCAAGTTCAGCGGGCCAACGACCGTCCGTCGGGGGACGTCTGGCTTATCGTGAGAACAGATGGCACACAGACTCGCACCTAAAAACCAGTTCAACGGAGGGCAGGCTGATGCGGTTTATGTTGCGCGGCGCACGACTGGTGGATGTTTCAACGGACCGGGCGTCCGGCGCAGTGATCATCGACGACGGCAAACTCGAAGCGCTTACGGAAGACACGCGCGACGCGGATTCCGATATGCCGACGTTCGATGCCGACGGCATGATCCTCACGCCTGGCTTCCTGGATATCCACACGCACGGCGGCGGCGGCTTTAATCTGCACACCAGCGACCCTGCCGAAATTGACGCGTTCGCGCACTGGGCGCCGAGCACCGGCCTTACATCCTTTCTGGTTGCTGTAGTAGGGGTACCCGATGCTCTGCCAATTCCCCAACTCGAGGCGGCGGTCGTGGCGTGCGAGCGGGATGGCACTGGCGCGGAGCCAGTTGGCATCTACCTCGAAGGCCCTTATATCAACCTGGCGCGACGCGGCGCACACCTCGCATCGTGGCTGCGACTGCCCGATCTGGACGAAACTAACGCGCTGATCGAGTTATCCGCTGGCAACTTGCGGATGATTACCCTCGCGCCTGAGCTGCCTGGCGCGGCGCCGGTCATCCGGCGATTAGTCGAGGCTGGCGTCACCGTCAGCATTGGCCACACTGACGCTACCTTTGAACAGACGCTCGAAGCCATCGAACTAGGCATCAGTCACATAACTCACTGCTGCAACGCTATGCGTCCGCTCCTGCACCGCGAGCCAGGGCCGCTCGGCGCTGTTGCGCTTTCGCCGCAGGTGACAGGTGAGCTCATTGTGGACGGCGTGCATGTCCATCCCGCCATGGTCACCGTTGTCAACAAAACGCTCGGCGCCGACCGTACGATTGTCATCACTGACGCCCAGGCGGGCGCAGGGAAAGAAGGCGCTACATTTGAGTTTGCCGGGCAACCCGCCCATGTTGAGCGCGGCGCAGCCCGACTGGCAGACGGCACGATCACCGGCAGTGTACTTACGATGGATCAGGCGTTACGCAACACCCTGCGCATGATGCCAGTCTCACTCTCCGAGGCGGTAGGCATGCTGACGCTCAATCCAGCGCGCTCCATTCATGTGGACGACCGCAAGGGGCGCCTACATCCTAACTATGATGCCGATGTGCTCCTGTTCTCTCCCGATCTGACGCTCCAAGCGACATTCTGCCGTGGCACGCTCGCCTATGCCACCGATGCCTGGCACGCCCGACTCGCTGGCCTCTAATCGCAACGTATCGAGTCGCTAGAGTGTCCGCGTCACCTTCTGAAGACCACGTGGCGCATCAGGATTCAGGCCGCGCGCTAGTGTCAGTTGCAGTGCGAGCCTTTGCCCCGGCAATATCGTCGTCAGCGGGCTAAGCCACTCAGACGTAGCCGCCGCCAGCGGAAGTGGCGTCGTAGCGAGCGCTAATCCCTCAGGCACATCCGAGATTACCAGCAGGTCTGCCTCGCGCTGACGCAACCCGAGCGCCAACTCGTACATGTCCGCATACGCGGCGCCGCCGGGCATGACGAGAATGACAGGCGACCCTTTGCTGATGGTCGCCACTGGGCCGTGCCGAAAATCGGCGGAGGAATAGGCTATCGCCTGGATAGAGGTCAGTTCTTTCAACTTGAGCGCCAATTCAAACGCGGTTGCGTAGTTAAAACCGCGACCGATAACGGTGAACCCTGCCACATCACGATAGCGCTGAATGCGCGCGGCCATGTCGCCTGTTCCCTGGAGCGTCGCATCCAGAGCGGCAGGCATGGCACATAGTTCGGCCTGCCTTTCGGGCTTACCACTCCAGGTCGCCGCGAAGCTGGCAATTACCGCCAACTGCGCAAGATAGGTTTTGGTCGCAGCGACACTTTGCTCGATGCCTACTCCCAACTCAACAACTTCGTCGGCAGCGTTCCCCAATGGAGAGTATCGGTCATTGGTAATGGCAAGCGTCGGGCATCCCTGGCGCTGGGCTTCGTCCAGGACCGCAACGATATCTGGTGACTGACCTGACTGTGAGATCCCTACGACCAGCGCGCCCTCCAACCGTGGCGGCGTCCCGTAGAGCGTGTAGAGTGAGGGAGCGGCCAACGCGACCGGCCAGCCAGCCAGCGCCGCCCAAGCGTATACCGCGTAGGTCGCCGCGTGATCGGACGAGCCACGGGCGGCGATCACGATGTATGAGAACGATGGCAGGCGCGCCACGATCTCAGCAACATGCGGAGTCTCTCGCGCCAGCAGTTCCTCGATCATTACGGGCTGACTGGCTATTTCGCGCGCGAGCCAGGATGTTGTCGGCGATGTCATCAGTATCCCTCCATGGCAAATTCGGCCCTCAGCAACCGTAGCTGGTACGCAAAAGGTAGACCGGCCGTAGCGTTTGATACGAACATGATACCAGATATGGTATAGACCACTAGACATCTTGACAAATATCCAAGACTCCTTTATAGTGACTTCCAACGCGGCCCGGTCGTGTCAATTCGACTTCCGCCTGTCAATAAGACTGTCGATTAGAGCCACTATCGCCAGAGAGGAGGGCTGAGTCCGCACCACCAGCACGCTGGCACTGGTCATCCAGATACGTCGCTGTAAGCGTCTCGGCCAGCAGACCGTTCCCACGCATCGTATGCACCGCGCGTACTTCGAGGTTGGGTCTCTTTATCGCACTTCCTTGCGCAAAAGGTCCGTCTGTGTCGCGGAACCTGCGTGGCAACGCGGCGCCACATGACTCCTGAGGAGGATCGGAATGACTCCTGGCACTTTCCCCCCAGGCTCTCGCTGGGCGAAAGGCAAAGCGACGTCGCTGGCCTTTACGTTTCTCGCAATGTTGTCCATCGTGCTGGTCGCCTGTGGTACCACACAGGGTAATTCCGGCACACGCAAACTGACAGCTATTTGCTCCGTTGGTGGCTCCTTTACTCAGAACATGAGTCCCTTCAGCCCGAACGTGAACTGTGGCGTCGATGGCCTGGTGTATGAGAACCTGGCCTATGTGAATGGCGTTACTGGCCAGGAAACACCGATGCTCTCAACTGGTCATCAGTATAGCGCCGACAATATGACACTGACCTTTACGATTCGTCAGGGCGTCAAGTGGTCTGACAACAAGACCTTCAGCGCGAATGACGTCGCGTTCACGTTCAATTTGCTCAAGCAATACCCCGCAGCCGATTCCTCTGGGCTATGGCAGCACTTCTCCAGTGTGACGGCGCCAGACGCCAACACGGTAGTCATGAAGTTTACCGATGCCGCGCCAACCCTGCTCCCGTTCATCGAGCAAACGTACATCGTACCGGAGCATCTGTGGTCCAGCGTAGGCGACCCGACAAAATATGTCAATTCGAATCCCGTCGGCACCGGACCCATGAAGCTCAAGAGCTTCGACGCCCAGGTCATTAAGTACGTCAAGAATCCGACCTTCTGGCAGGCTGATAAGGTGAAGGTAGACGAGCTGGATTATCCGGTCGTCAATAGCAACGACACCGCCCTGCTCAAGATGGCGAGCCACCAGGCAGACTGGACTGGCATCTTCAATGCTGCGCTGCAGACGGCGTTTGTCGCCAAAGATCCAGAGCACAACCACGTCTACATGGTGCCGGTTGTGCCGGTGCAGATCGTGCCGAACCTCAAGAATCCCTTGCTCGCGCAACTCCCGGTACGCCAGGCCATCAGCGTCGCGCTCGACCGCCAGCAGATGTCCACCGCCGGTGAGGCAGGCCTTGAGCAGCTCGCCAGCCCCACAGGGCTGATGCCCGGCCAGGAGAAATACCTGGACGCGCAATACAACGGAAAGCTGCCCGAGTTCCCAGCGGCCAATGCTGCCCAGGCTGACCAGATTCTTGAGGGCGCTGGCTTCAAGAAAGGCTCCGACGGCATTTATGCCGATGCCAAGGGCAACAAGCTCAACTTCAAGGTCACGGTTCCGGGCGACTACTCTGACTATGTGCAGGACCTGCAAATCGCTCAGCAGAATCTCCAGGCGGCGGGCATTGGCCTGACACTGAACAAGGTATCGGACGACGACTTCCGCTCTGATCGCGCCTCACACAACTTCGACCTGACCATGACCGGTGGCTTCTTTGGCCCGACACCCTACTACTACCTGGAGCCACTGCTCAATAGCTCGCACATCAACGGCACAGGCGCGACAAACTGGGCTGGCTGGAACGATCCTGCGACGGATCAACTGCTCAAGCAGTACGCCTCGACCTCAGACTCTGCCACGCAAGTCCAGGCAATCCAGGGGCTGACGAAGATCATGGCCGAGCAGCTCCCGGTTATCCCTGTGCTCGACGCCATCCAGTTCTTTGAATATACGACCGTCAACTGGACCGGCTGGCCAACGCCAGAGAATCCCTACGCGATTGGCTCTGCCTATCAGCTCGCCGCTGGCGATAACGAGCAGGTCATCCTGCACTTGACGCCAGCGTAGAAGTCAGGTCTTTCTTAATTCGGCGCCGGGGATGAGGTCTCGAGAGTTCATCTCCTCGCCAGCAATCCACGGGTGGATGGCCAATTTGACCATCCACCTGCTATCAGCCCAAAGGCAGCCACGCGCAGAAGGAGTCGCATAGTGCGCCACGTGATACGTCGCATTGGCATCTATCTGCTAGCAGTTTGGGCTGCGGTGACCATCAACTTCTTCTTGCCTCGCCTGGCGCCTGGGAATCCCGCAGAGATCGTCTATGACCGGCTCTCGCAACATGGCGCGGTCAATCCCGCGACACTCAAGGCGCTAGAAATCGAGTTCGGGGTGAACACGACCGATCCACTCTGGGTACAGTACATCTCGTATCTCAACAACCTTATACACGGCAACCTCGGCGTTTCAACCACCTTCTACCCGCATAACGTCACCGAAATCATTGGGCAAGACATCAAGTTCACCTTCGTCCTTCTCTCAGTCAGTGTCATATTGAGCTTCACACTAGGCACGCTGCTTGGCATCTTTGTCGCCTGGAAGCGTGGCACAGCGGCGGATACCCTGCTCTCGTCGGTAATGACCTTCTTCTACTCGATTCTGTATCCCTGGCTCGCATTGATGGCTGTCTATTTTGCCTTCACCGTTGGCTGGTTCCCTTTCTCCGATGGCTATGACCTCTCGCTGACACCAGGCTGGAATCTCGATTTTTTCTTAAGCGCGGCATACCACGCCATTCTTCCGGCGCTTACCCTGATCATCTCAACCGTTGCGGGCTGGATGCTGACCATGCGCAACTCGATGGTGACGACGCTCTCAGAAGATTACGTGCTGATGGCTCAGGCGAAGGGGCTGCGGCAGCGACGAATCATGTTCGCATATGCCGCGCGCAACGCGATCCTGCCCAGTGTGACTGGCTTCGCTATCGCATTGGGAACGGTGGTCGGCGGGGCGCTCCTGGTTGAGATTGTCTTCTCATACCCTGGAATAGGCTACGCGCTCTTCCAGGCAATCCAGGGCCAGGACTACTTCCTGGCGGACGGCATTCTCCTGCTCATTATTGTAGCAACCGTAATGATGAATCTGGTGGTTGACGTGCTCTATTCCGTACTCGACCCGCGCGTGCGCCAGGAGAGGAGCGCATGAGCATGAAGCAGACGCCGCTACCACCAGTATCTAAGACAGCAGCCGACAAAGCGGGCGGACTATCAGCCATGCCGCCGCGACCATCGGGTGCGTCGACAAAGTTATTCGCGGGTGTCCGCTCTATACTTCGCCGCTTCTGGAGTGTGGTGACGATCAACCGCAAAGTGACAGCGGGCAGCATCATTGTCGCGATCTTCATATTGGTCGCGGTGATAGGGCCGATCGTCATCCGCCAGAACCCATTTGCCTACACCAGAGATCTGGTGCAGCCTCCGTCATCGGCGCATTGGCTGGGAACCAACCAGGGTGGCCAGGATGTCTTCGTACAGTTGATCGTCGGAACGCGCAGTTCTGTGATGTGGGCCATCATCACGGGATTGATGGTCATGGTCATCTCGATAGCCGTTGGCCTGGTCAGCGGCTACCTCGGCGGTGTCGTGGATGACGCCCTCTCTGTCATTACCAACGTCTTTCTGGTTGTCCCGGCTTTTCCGCTCGCGGTGGTCGCTGTCGAATACTTCAACCGTTCCTCGATCACAATTGCCATCGTCGTCGCGCTGACAAACTGGCCGTGGGGGGCGCGGGTGCTGCGCGCGCAGACACTTTCGATGCGCAATCGCGAGTTCATCACGGCGTCGCGTGCAGTAGGCGAGAAAACGTGGCGCATCATCTTCCTCGAAATCCTTCCCAATGAGATTGCTATCGTGGCCGCCAGCTTCATTACTACCACTATTCAGGTGCTTCTGGCAGTTGCCGCTCTGGAATTTCTCGGCTTTGGTGAAAACCAGACCATCAGCTGGGGAACGATGCTCTACGACGCACAGACCGGCAGCGCACTCTTTCAGGCCGCATGGTGGTGGTTTGCCCCACCGGGGCTTTGCATCGCACTACTGGGAGCGGGACTGGCATTGTTAAACTTTGGCATCGACGAAGTGGCCGATCCACGCCTGCGACAGCTCAAGCGCCGCGTTCGACGGGGAAAGGCGGTGACAAAAGCATGAACTTGAATGCGAATGCGAATGCGAATGCACAAGCGACAATTCTCGATGTGAGTCATCTATGTGTGGATTATCTGAGCGAGAGCGGCGAGATTCACGCGGTGAGCGATGTAAGCCTGCAATTGCGCCGCGGTGAGATTCTCGGCCTGGCGGGGGAAAGCGGTAGCGGCAAGTCTACGATGGCCTATGCGATCACGCGCCTCCTCCGTCCGCCCGCTGAGATTACTCGTGGTGAAGCGCACTACTATGGGCGAGCGTCCAACTTCTCTGGAAACTCAACGACAGCAGAGCCTATAGACGTTCTGCGTCTGAATCCGGCGGAGTTGCGGGCCATTCGCTGGAGTGAACTTGCTATAGTCTTTCAAAGTGCGATGAATGCCCTCAACCCAACAATGACTGTAGGCAATCAACTGCTCGATGTATTGGCCACCCATCGCCCCGAGATGCCGACCTCCCAACGGCGCGAGCGGGCGCGCGAGCTGTTCGAGATGGTTGGCATCGCCGCCGAGCGGCTAAAAAGCTATCCCCATGAGTTGAGTGGTGGGATGCGCCAGCGCGCTACCATTGCCATCGCTCTGGCGCTCTCGCCGAAGATCATCATCATGGATGAACCAACTACCGCCCTCGATGTGGTGGTACAGCGTGAAATCCTCACAGAACTGTTGCGACTGCGCGAACAGCTTGATCTCTCGATCATCTTCATTACCCACGACCTCTCCCTGCTGCTCGAAATCGCGGATACCATCGCAATCATGTACGCGGGCCGCGTTGTCGAGATGACCAGTGCGCGCAACCTTCATCACCAGCCATTGCATCCCTATAGCTTCGGCATGCTCCACTCATTTCCGTCTCTGCATGGCGCGCGCCGGATGATGACCGGCATTGCTGGCTCGCCTCCTGATCTGCGCCACGTCCCGACTGGCTGCGCGTTCCATCCTCGATGTCCGTTAGCTTTTGCGCCATGCTCCACTGTCGTACCCGATCTGCTGAGGTCACCAGCGGGTCACGTTGGGCAATCGGTCGCATGCCACCGCTATGACCCAGCGCACGCCACGGGAATGGCGCCGCCGACGCCCGCTGAGATGGAAGAGGGCTACAGTGCGTTATCGTCGGCAACGCCGGAGTTCGGGGGAACGCCAGCATGAACACGCAAGCATCCACTCCGATCTTAGAGGCTGACCATCTTCGCAAGCACTTTCCTGTCCGGCAGTTTCGCCCACTCGCGAAGCCTCAAGTAGTGCATGCGGTAGAAGATATCTCGCTGGCGCTCTCCGTGGGTCATGCCATGGCGCTCGTCGGCGAGAGTGGCAGCGGCAAGACGACGGTCGCCAGGATGCTCGCGCGGCTCTATGAGCCGACATCAGGGGAGATACGCTTTCGTGGCGCGCCAGTAGGGAGTGCCAAGCGGGCCGCCTTGCATACGTATCGCCATCATGTTCAGATGGTCTTTCAAGATCCATTCGCCTCGCTCAATCCAGTCCATTCGGTCTGCCATCATCTTGGGCGCGCCTTGCGGCTTCATGACCGGGCGCATTCCAAGGCGGAGGAAACGGCGCAGATCCTGACGTTGCTGAACAAAGTGAGCCTGACACCCGCCGAACAGTTCATCGAGAAGTACCCTCACGAGTTGAGCGGCGGTCAGCGCCAGCGTGTCTCAATTGCCCGCGCATTGGCGGTTGGCCCAGAGGTGTTGCTTGCCGATGAACCCGTCTCGATGCTCGATGTCTCTATACGCCTGGGCGTGCTTAATCTGTTGCTCCGGCTCAAGCAGGAGGAGCAACTAGCCGTCCTCTTTATCACGCACGATATCGCCAGCGCCCGCTACTTCGCAGAGGATACGCTGGTCATGTATGCGGGGCAGAGCGTTGAAGGCGGCCCAAGTGATGCTGTCATTCAGGAGCCGAAGCACCCCTACACGCAACTGCTAATTTCGGCGGCGCCTGATCCAGACCGCCCCTCCTCGGCGAAGCCCTTGCCTGCGCGCGGCGAGATTCCCAGTCTGATTACCCCGCCATCCGGCTGCCGTTTCCATCCGCGCTGCCCGCACGCGATGCCTATCTGTCGAGAGCGTTTCCCCAGCCGCACAGACCTTGGCGGCGGTCACTGGACCAGTTGTTTTCTCTACGGCGAGGGGGATACCAACAGCGGTGCGGCCAACCTATCAACTACCAGCCGAACACCCACGGCTGGATCCTGAGCTTCGCGGAGTTGATTCAGGAAATCGCCTGCTTGTCGAAGGTGGCTTTACAGCCAGCACAGCAAAAATAGTATGTCTCGCCGTCCCGCACTGAGGAATAGCGCGCGGTTGCCACATCCACCGTCATTCCGCAAATTGGATCGATCGACTCGGCGCGCTGTGGTTGGGTTGCGAAATTGATGCGAATTCCTACACCCTGGTGACGCGCCTCGATCAGTTCCGCTACAACGCTGAAGGCGATTTCCTCAGGCTTGATAACGAAGCTCTTCAGACCCGCCGGTCGCTTGAGCCGGGCAATCTGGTCTTCTGTGAGACCGCGCTCACTCAGATCGGCTTTCACAGCCGCCAGGCGTTTGTTGCTGGCCACCAGTCCAACGTAGCTAGCGGAGCTTTCGAGCGCAACCTGCGCCGCGTCTTCATCATACTCGCCAATCGTAGCGACTACGACAATATTGCGCTCAGTGAGCTGCGGGCTGAGCGCGTCGAGCGTCGCCACCAGTCGATCCGCATCGGGAAAGTTTTGCATGTCAGCGAGCGGATCGCAGGCCCACACCTCGAAATCCAGTAACGCGGCAAATCGAGCGATTGCGCGCGCAACCGCAGATTCGCCAATAACGACGAGCGCTGTGCGCGGTAGAAATGGCTCGACGAACACCTGAAGCTCACCCTGCCCAGCACAGAGCATCGGCACATTGACGACTCCTCCATTGAGTGACGTTGGCTCTTTTATGTCAGGACTTATGACGACAAGCCGAGGCGCGCCAGCCGTCAATGCCTCGATGCTTTGGCGAATGACGGCCGGCCGAGCACAGTGGCCACCAACCCATCCTTCCATGCGCCCATCAGGAAAGATGATGGCGTGTCCGCCCTGGGTTCCAGATGTCGGCTGCCGCGCCAGGACGACGGTAGCCAAGGCGAAGATTGCTTGCTCCGCGCGCAACTGTTGGGCTTTTTCCAGGACATCATCACGCATTTGGTGGCCTCGCTCACAACTAGGGTTCAGGCGCGGGCGCTTCAGATGCAGCCGCCTCAGGAGCTGGTGTTTCGAGCTTCTGCTTGAAACACGCGAAGAACTTCGCGATCTGCTTGTGCGCAGTGCCTTCCAGCAGACGCGCGCCCACACTGGCGATAGTTCCGCTAACGGTCACATCGGATACCCAGTTCATCGTTGTCTCAGCCTCTGTCACAGGCACGAGATCAACAATGGCCACGAGATCGACGGCGCTGCCCGCCGTCACACCATGCGCTTTGACCTCGCCGTGGTCCGGCTCGCGGATATTTTGCAGTTGAACGTCAAGGGTAAACTTCGCCTTCACCGCGCCCACCCCAACGCCAAGTGTCGGCTTGAAGTGATCTGGCGCCAGGATATCCATCGAAATAAACCCTGGTGCGCACCCAGCCACCTTATTGGGATCAAGCAAGAAGCTGAAAATCGCTTCTTTCGATGCTTTGATCTGTTCGCTTCCCTCGAAATGCATCGCTTAAGCCTCCATGGGCGTGAAACGGAACTTACCCCTCGGCAACCCCGTGCGCTTCGAGGATTTCATAGACCTTCCACGGCGTGATAGGAATATCCAGATGGGTTACGCCGAGATGGCTCAGCGCATCCACCACCGCGTTTGCGATAGCGGGCGGCGCTCCTACCGTAGCGGACTCACCAACGCCCTTCGCGCCGAAGGGATGATGTGGCGATGGCGTCACCGTCTTGTCCGTCTCCCAGACAGGCGTTTCCATCGCGGTCGGCAACAGGTAATCCATGAAGTTGCTCTGCTGGATATTGCCACCCTCATCGTAGGTGATCGCCTCGAAGAGCGCCGGAGCCATACCCATCGTCAGGCCGCCATGAATCTGCCCATCAACGATCATCGGGTTGATGATGTTACCACAGTCGTCCACAGCGACAAAGCGGCGAATCTTGACGGCGCCCGTGCCACGATCAATATCTACGACGCAAATATAGGCTCCAAACGGAAAGGTCAGATTGGGCGGATCGTAATAATCAACCGCCTCCAGGCCAGCCTCAACATCCTGCGGGAAGTTCGTGTATGCGGCGAAGGCGACATCTTTCATTGTCACCGAGCGCCCCGGTACGCCCTTCACCTGGAACTTATAGTCCACCCACTCGACATCGTCCGGGCTGACCTCCAGCAGATGCCCGGCGATCTTCCTCGCCTTCTCGCGAATCTTGCGCGAGGCGACCGCCGTTGCAGCGCCCGCCGTGGGCGTGCTGCGGCTAGCGTACGTGCCGAGGCCATAGGGAGCGGTGTCGGTGTCGCCATGCTCGACGGTGATATTGTCGACTGGCAGGCCTAGCTCTTCGGCGACGATCTGGGCGAAAGTCGTTTCGTGGCCCTGCCCCTGCGTCTGCACGCCGATGCGCACAATGGCCGATCCCGTGGGATGGACGCGAATCTCACAACTATCGAACATCTTGATACCAAGAATATCGAAGGTATGCGACGGCCCAGCCCCGACGATTTCGGTAAATGTCGAGATGCCGATGCCCATCAGCTCGCCACGCGCGCGCTTCTCCGCCTGCTCCCGGCGCAGCCCCGCATAGTCAATCTTATCCATCGCCTTTTGTAGCGCCGCCGGATAGTTGCCACTGTCGTACTCCCACCCTGTGGCAGACTTATACGGAAAGGCGTCTGGCGGGATGAAGTTCTTCATACGCACATCGGCAGGATCAAGCTGGAGCTTCTGCGCCAGTGTATCTACCATACGCTCGATGGTATGCACGGCCTCCGTGACACGGAACGAGCAGCGATAGGCGACACCACCTGATGGCTTATTGGTATAGACGCCATCCACCTCGACGTGGGCCGCATCCAGGGTATACGACCCGGTAATGATGCTGTATAACCCCGCCGGGAACTTCGACGGGTTCGCGGCAGCGTCGAATGCGCCATGATCAGCGAGTGTCTTGACGCGTAGCGCCTGCATCGTGCCATCGCTCTTCGCAGCCAGCTCGGCGGTGATGTGATAGTCGCGAGCGAAGCTATCCGCCTGGAGGTTCTCGGAACGATCCTCGATCCATTTGACAGGAAGCCCGGTGGTAATTGAAGCGACGCTGGCGATGACGTAGCCGGGGTAGACTGGCACTTTTCCACCGAAACCGCCCCCAATATCGGGCGAGACGATGCGGATCTTGTGCTCGGGAATGCCCGTCACCAGCGAGTACACGGTGCGAATGGCATGCGGCGCCTGGGTCGTCATATAGACGGTCAGCTTGCCCTCGACTTTGTCGAACGAGGCGACGCAACCACACGTCTCAATCGAACAGACGTGTATGCGGGGAATGTAGAGGTCCTGTTTGACGACCACATCGGCGCTCTGGAATATTTGGTCGGTGCGCGCTGCGTCTCCAGCCTCCCAGTGCCAGATGTGGTTCGTCTTCTGCTCGCGATCTGGCCGGACTAACGGCGCGTCAGGTTCGAGCGCCTTGAACGGGTCGATGACTGGCGGAAGTGGCTCGTAATCCACCTCGACGAGCGCAACAGCATCGGCGGCGATGTAGCGCTCAGTTGCGATGACGGCAGCAACCTCTTGCGCCTGATAGACGACCCGATCCACCGGAAGCACCATCTGCTTATCGCTCATCAGCGTCGGCATCCAGGCCAGTCCCGCCGCATCCAGATCTTTGCCGGTAATAACCGCCAGCACGCCTGGAAAGGCTAGCGCCTTGCTCGCATCGATGCTTTTAATCGTCGCGTGCGCATAGGGGCTGCGCACGATGTCCATATACACCATGCCAGGAAGCTTGATATCGTCGATATAGCGGCCCTTGCCGCGCAAGAAGCGGGCATCCTCTTTGCGCTTGACACTGTGTCCCATGCCGCCAATCGCTGCCGCATCCGTACTCATCGAACCGCCTCCGCTTCTGTCACCGTTGAGGCTTGCGTAGGCGCCGCCTGCTCCTCGCGCATCTTCTTGGCGGCATACTGAATCGATTTGACGATATTAACGTAGCCAGTGCAACGGCAGAGATTGCCTGAGATCGCACGGCGAATCTCTTCATCGGTGGGGTTGGGGTTATCTTTGAGGAAAGCAACGGAGGTCATCATCATCCCTGGTGTGCAAAAGCCACATTGAAGGCCATGTTCCTCGAAAAACCCTTCTTGAATTGGGTGCAGTTTGCCGCCTTGTTCGAGGCCTTCGACCGTGCTGATCTCGGCGCCGTCCGCCTGAACAGCGAAAAGCGTACATGACTTAGCCGGTGTGCCGTTGACCAGCACAGTGCATGCTCCGCAACTTGTGGTATCACAACCGATATGCGTGCCGGTGAGGTTCGCCACCTCGCGAATGAAATGGACAAGCAGTAGCCGCGGTTCGATATCAGCCGCATAGGGCTGCCCGTTGATTGTAATCGTGACGTGCTGAGTCATTGCCCACCTCCCGCCTGGGCGCGCTGAACCGCAAGCCGCAATGCCCGCACGGTCAGCGTCCGCAAAATGGAGCGCTTATAGCCTGCTGGCCCGTGTAGGTCAGTAACTGGTTCAGCCGCGGATGAGGCCAGTCTTGCGGCCTCGCGCATGGTTGCCTCGTCGGGCTGCTTCCCAACGAGATATGCTTCCGCCTGCCGAGCGCGAATTGCGGTCGGACCGACATTGGTAAGGCCAATGCCTGCGCGACTACACACACCGCCATCAAGGGTAATCATGGCGCCCACTGCGGCAATGGCATAATCGCCAACTTTGCGTTCGAGTTTGATATATGCTGACCCGGTATGAGGCATAGGCCGGGGGACGCGAATATCAGTTAACACCTCATCAGGCCGCAATGCGGTCTCCATGGTGTCTACCAGAAAATCATCCAGCAACATTGTCCGGGTACCTTGTGAACCCTGAGCAGTGACATGCGCCCCCATCGCAAGAAGCATAGCGGGGTGATCATTAGCAGGGTCGGCATGCGCTACGTTGCCGCCCACAGTAGCGAAGTTGCGCACCAACGGATCGGCGACAACAGAGCTTGCCTCGTAGATACCCGGATATCGTGACTGGATCAGTGGAGATTGTTCCAGTTGCGATTCTCGTACCATAGCCCCAATGACCAGTGAGCCATCCTGCTCTTGGAGGACCCTTAACCCTGGAACATTGCGGAGGTCGATCAGGTACGCGGGGGATGCGAGGCGGAACTTCATCAGAGGAATCAGGCTCTGGCCGCCTGCCAGAATTTTTGCGTCGCCCTCATGTTGTCGCAACAGGTCCCACACTTCGGGCAGACTGTTGGGGGCAAAGTAGGTGAAGTCATCCGGAATCACTGCCAGCCTCCTTTAAGCCCGGACCACACCGCTATGTGCAGTCAACGGACGTTGGATAGCCAAACAAGATACACGTTACTTCATGCGCAACAATCACACGCATGCGCCTTGCCAAGAACTGGTTGGATAAGAGGCATTTTGCTCGGTGGCGTACTCATCACCACATCGCACTACACTGTTTGCGCTACATGACGTTGTCACCTGCGAGCCGCTTTCGCAGTTGGTGATCCGAAACCGTACACGCTTTCAAGACGGTGGGCATGCGCCGACAACAAGTCCAGTGTGAGGTTATCCCAGAGAGTGTATGGCCGTTTGGCAATACTATATGTTCTGAAGCTCTGGCGCGTCAAATGAGCGGCGCATAACGATTCCATGAATTCTCCAGGCGCCTTTGCCTGGATTGTTCAACTCAAACCTGTCACCGAGCAATTATGTCATGAAACAGCATTAACCGATATTTTCTCAGCAAGCTAGAGGAGTTGTGGCTCGTACCCAAATGTGCGCGAGGGATAAAACAGTACCCCATACGTACTTCACCTGCGTATGGGGTAGTTCACAATCATCACCGAGCGATGCGCGGTCTGCCGTCTCTACGGCACAAATCCTGGGATGACTCGCGACGGAACGGGGTTGGCAGGCGCAGAGCTTGCCACTGGAATTTGTCTTTCTTCGTGAATTTGCGCTTCCTCAGCGGCTGGACTCACCTCAACGACATGGCGCTTGAGCATGTATCCGACACCAGGCGATGTCAGGATGAACTGAGGCTTACCAGGCACGGGCTCGATCTTTTCGCGCAAATGGCGAATGTGCGCCTTCACCAGATAATTGTCACCAGATTCGCCAAATCCCCAGACATGCACCACGATCTGATCGAGCGTACAGATATCGTTGGCATTCGCCGCGAGCAGGTGCAACAATCGGCTTTCTGTCGGCGTCAGGCGAACCACTTTGCCATCACGCACGACCTCATGCCGGACGGTATCCACGCGAAGCGGACCAACGTCAATGATTGTTGACGGATTGCGCACCAGCGTCGAACGGACGCGACGACTCAATGCGCGCAGATGCGCGAGCAATTGTCGTGGAAGAAAGGGCTTTGCGAGGAAGCTATCCGCGCCACTCTCCAGGTATGCCGACTCGGCATCCTCACCATTTGTCGTGGTAAACACGAGCACCAGCGCATCGTGTGCATCGCGCATCTCACGACACATGGCTAGCGGATCACTGCCATGATTCTCTGGGTCAATAATGACAACATCTGGTCGCTTGTCAAGCCAAACTTGTCTTGCACGCTCGTGGGTAAAGGCATGGTGAACCTCGTAACCACGAGTTCGTAACCAGCCTGTTACCATCTCAACCATGTCGCGATCGCTGTCCACCACCAACAGCTTCATGTCACCCTCCACTGCGGTCGCTTGTTAACTAGCTATACTGCATGGACGTACATCCTGTTCTCGGAAGGCTTCCATGCCTGGACAACGTCATGGAGCGAGTTGTCCGGGGTGCGTTGGAATGTCGAAGGTGAATGGGAAAATCTGCTCAATGCTCCTGCGGGAACGCAAGAACTGATGCTGAGTCCAGGAAGCGGCGTTGCGTCTGGCATCTGAGGGCGTTCGAGAACCCACCGCACAACATAGTGTCTCACCGAGGGTATCGACACCAGTGACGTTGGGAGAAGAACCTAGGGCAGGCACATTTCCTCATCCACTATGTTATAACGGACAAGCGCCCACATAGCCACACACTGGGAACGGTGTGCGACGGACTTCACAAAAATTAGTCCTGTTTGCGTATCTGGTACAGCTTCCAGGTCATACGCGGTGGAGAGCCGGATGTTGCTTCTGAGCGGAGAACTCTTGTTCACGGATCTACGAGGGACATGAACTACATATACGACAAGCCGTCAACTGAGGAAAATCAAGCTTTCAAGCTCCGCCTCTGCCTGTAATCATGACCGGGACGGTCAAGGCCATCAGTTTGAGGTCGTAGAGCAGAGACTGCGTCTCAAGGTAACTAATATCTTGGTCAATCATCTCCTCGAAGGTCACTCGGCCACGCCCAAACACCTGCCAGGTACCTGTCAGGCCGGGTTTGCCCGCCAGGCGCAGGAAATGTCGCGCACTGTAGCGCCTGATCTCGTACTCAACCGGAGGACGAGGACCCACGATTGACATATCGCCCTTCAATATATTCCACAATTGGGGCAGTTCGTCAATACTTGTTTTGCGTAAGAACCTGCCCACCCGTGTAACTCGTGAGTCGTCACCCAGCTTATATGGCATGTTCTTATCGCCGCGATTCAACTCGCCTGCTCCATCCATAAAGGTAGCAGTGGCTTTTTCATGCACATCACTGGCGACGTTCTGGTACATCGACCGGAACTTGTAAAACGCAAATTTCGTGCCGTTGACCCCATAACGTGTTTGCCTATAGATCGCCGGGCCAGGTGAGTCAAGGCGGATGATAATCGCCGTCACGATCATGACCACGCTAAGAGGAATCAGCGCGATCACTGTGAGAACGACATCCGTTGCGCGCTTGAGCCGCAGATAGCGTCCCTCAATGCGTATGTCATCTCTGACCAAAACTTCCTGGGCGACCATAGCAACCCTCCGTTGTCCGCACCCTCACATCACGCTCCCATCACAGTTCATACACAACTCAGTCTGCACGCCTGTGGTGAAGAATCTGTATGAACGGAGTGGTGATTTGTGTGCTCATTCGGCAGACGAGTAGAGGGCATAACACCAGCCATATGACGCGGTAAGCGTTCCTGCACAGGTTGGTTGTGAGGGTTACCACAATTGCACAGCGCCAAGTACCCACATGCGCTTGGCCATACGGTAGCCTAGTGGAGAACGGCGTAGACGCATGGCACTCCACCACCTTCCATGCGTCTACGTCGCCTCGCAACAATGTGATGTGGTGAATTGGGGGTTGCAACGCATGACGGTTCCACTAGTTGATCTCAAGGCGCAATATCAGACCATCAAGCCCGAGGTGCTCGCAGCCATTGAACGAGTGCTCGACGGAATGTCACTTTATCTTGGTCCGGAGCAGTTGGCGTTCGAGCGTGAGTTCGCCCGGTATTGCGAAAGTCTCGACAGCGTGAGTGTCTCCAATGGCACCGATGCGCTCGCGTTGGCGCTGCGCGCATGCGAGATTGGCCCAGGTGATGAAATCATTACGGTGGCCAACACCTTCATCGCCACGGTCGAAGCCATCGCCATGGTAGGGGCAACCCCCGTTTTTGTCGATATCGACTCCGAGACGTACACCTTGGATTGGCGTGAGATCGAGCGAGCTATTACTCCGAAGACGCGGGCAATCATGCCAGTGCATCTTTTTGGGCATCCTGCTGATATGGATCCGATCCTCGAAATCGCCCGCAAGTATGACCTGCGTGTCATCGAAGACGCCTCGCAGGCGCACGGCGCTATCTATAAGGGACGCCCCATCGGCGGTCTCGGCGACATAGGCTGCTTCAGCCTGTACTGCAGCAAGACTCTTGGCGCGTATGGCGAGGCTGGCGTCTGCGTCACCAACGACCCTGACCTGGCTGAGCGGATGCGCGTGGTGCGCGATCACGGTTCGCGTGTCCGCTATGAGCATGAGGTCATGGGCGCCAACTGGCGCATGGACGAGATACAGGCGGCGATTCTACGGATCAAACTCCCACACCTGGACCGCTGGAATGAGGCGCGACGCGAACATGCGGCGGCCTACACTGAAAAACTGCGCGATGTTGTCGCTTCGACGCCGGCGACCGCGCCATGGGCGCAACATGCCTTTTATGTGTATGTCATCGAGGCGCCAAACCGCGATCGAGTACGCAATCTGCTTACCGAGCGTGGCATTCTGACCGGCGTCCACTATCCGATTCCGCTCCATCTTCAGCCAGCCTGCCAGAAGTACGGATTCAAGGCCGGTCCACTCCCAGTCACCGAAGCCGCCGCCGAGCACATTCTCTCCCTTCCCATGTACGCGGAACTGACCGCCGAGCAGATCCAGCAGGTGTGCGATGCGCTGGTTGATGTGTTGACGCCAACACCGACCCATTGATGATGCGCCGTGCGTTACTGCGGCGATGATCTCGGCGAAACCGCCGAATGAGTGAATGAGGATGGTGCATTGATGATGCAGCAATTGCGATTCGGATTGATTGGCCTGGGATACTGGGGTCCAAAGCTTGCCCGTAACCTCGAATCCCTTCCTCAGGCGTCGCTGGAGATCGTCGCCGATCTGAACCCGCTTGCGCTGAAAAAGGCGAAAGGCGAACGCCCTTGGATCAAAGTCACCGAGCGGATTGAAGATGTCTTCGACTCGAATGTCGACGCCGTCGTCGTCGCCACTCCGGTTTCCACTCACTTCGAGTTGGCGAAGCAAGCGCTGCTTCGTGGCAAACATGTGCTCGTGGAAAAGCCCCTGACAGCATGCGTCGCCGAGGCGGAAGAGCTTATCACGCTGGCGGAGCAGCAGAACCTGATCCTGATGGTGGGCCATACTTTTCAGTACAGCCCAGCCGTCAGGGAGCTACGCCAGTTGATTCAGGATGGCGAACTTGGCGAAATCTACTGCGTCGAAATTGAGCGACTCAATCTCGGCCTGTTCCGCAGCGATATCGATGTCATCTGGGATCTCGCTCCGCATGACGCTTCTATTTTGCTCTCGTTGCTGGGCAAAGCGCCGACACGGATCGAAGCCCACGCCCACGCGCACCTGCATCCTTCCATCTACGACGTTGCCCACTTGAACCTCGAATATGACAGTGGCACAACGGCGCATATCCATGTCAGCTGGCTGCATCCGGACAAAGTGCGACGTGTGACAGTAATCGGCGACAAGCGAATGGCGATCTACGACGATACCAACCCTGCCGAGATGCTCAAGATCTTCAATAAGGGCGCTGACCGCGGCGTTGATCCTATCGTCTCGTACCGCCATGGGGCGATCACGATTCCCCACATCGAATGGATGGAACCACTACGCCTCGAGTGCGAAGACTTCGCTCGCTCGATTCGCACTGGCGAGCAGCCTGACGCCAATGGTCGCATCGGGCTTGAAGTCGTGCGATTGCTTACCGCTGCCCAGGCATCGCTCCGGGAACGGCAGCACATCGCATAAGTCGCTGTACGGTTAGTCGCATGCAGGAGGCACGGTTTTGGAGGTTTCTGTGCAGGGGATCAGCCAGCCTCTGTCTGCTCACGCTCTGAGCGACAACGGGTTCTATACGGACGAGCGCTGGCTGGACCTGATCCAGTCAATCTACGGTTACACCGTAACGCGGCTAGAGGTACGTGGGAGCGATGGCGGGATGCGAGGCTATCTGCCAGTGTGCGCCTTGACGAGCCCACTGACCGGCCGACGAGTCGTCTCGCTCCCATTTTCGGACATCTGCCCAATGGTTGCAGCTGACAGCGAGACCGCGCACCAGTTGGTTGACCAAGTTGTTGCGCTTGGGAAAAGGCATCGGGCGCGCTATGTCGAGTTGCGCACAGGCGCATCGGAACTCCTCGACGGGCGCAACGACCTGATTGCTGCCGATAACTACGTAAGCTGGCGGCTGGCGCTGGCGGCTGGTGAATCGAGCATCTGGTCGGGGGTGGAGAAACCAGTTCAGCGCCAGGTGAAGAAGTCGCGCAAGTTGGGCGTTACCATCCGCTTCGCCCAACAGCGCGAGGATATGGACACCTACCACCGTTTGCATGTCGGCACGCGCTCGGGCAAACACGGCATGCCAGCACAACCACGCGCCTTTTTTCGCGGCCTTTGGGACCGTTTCGGCGCGGATGGCACGATACAGGCGCTCTTTGCTGAGCATGAGGGTCGAACCATCGCCGGGATGGTTCTCTTCGCCTCTGGCGATACCGTACGGTATGCCTACGGCGCGTCCGAGGAGCAGGCTCTGCACCTGGCGCCAAACAACCTCCTGATGTGGGAATCCATCGCATGGGCAACCAGTAAGGGTTACCAAATATTCGATATGGGGCGAACCGCACGCGATAATCATGGCCTCATGGAATACAAGCGCAAATGGGGAGCCACTGCTGAGCCGCTGCCTTACTACTACTGGCCGGAGGTAGCCGGTCTGGCCTCGACCTCTGAGACGAGTCGCAAATATCAGGTATTGACAGCATGCTGGAAGCGTCTTCCCTTGCCCATCGCATCAACCTTGGGAGGCGTACTGTACAAGCATCTTGGATAGGCAGGTAGCATGGACCGCGTTGCAACGTTTGCTCGGCGCTGGTTACCGCTTGGACGCACAATCACCGCGTTACTCTTGGTGATGGCTGCTGGATGGCTCGCATGGCCATCCAGCCCTTCGTCAACCGCACCCACGTCGGCCGCCCCAGCGCTCCCCACGGCTCCTGCTTCAGTGACAGCGCCGACGCCACCACCAGGCGCGATCCCTGGATCCCAAATTTGGAACGACGGGGCTTCTTCGTTCCTATTCGGCACGAACGACAGTTATGAATGGTCCGATCAGAACCTTGAAACGATGCCGTCGATTCAACTTGCGCTCCGCAATGCTGGATACACGCTGGTGCGCACCTTTATTCCAGACAATGCCAATGACGCGACCCTCGAACTGCGCATCAAAACAGTAGAGAATATCGGGGCTCGGTGCCTGGCCGTCCTGACAAATGTCAGCAACACAACTTTCAACGAGCATGTGGTCTCCTATTTCGGAAATCGCTGCCAGCTCTACGAGTTCGGCAATGAGCCAGACTACTATGGCCCGTCATTCGATCAATATATGTCCGCCTGGAACAGGACCATACCGCTACTACGGCATATCAACTCCGCCGCGAAGTTCGTTGGGCCGGGCGTCATCAACGCGACTGGTTTCGATAACTACCTCCCGCGCTTCTTGCAGGGCGTGAAAGCCTCAGGTATACTCCCCGACGCCATCAGCATCCATTATTACCCCTGCTGGCATATGGATGAGCCAACATGCCTCGCTAGCGCCTCCACCTATGCCAGCACCGCCCAGAAAGTGCGTGGATATGCCAAGAGCATCCTGGGCAAAGATCTACCCATTGGATTTACCGAATGGAACTACGATCCCAGAAATCCCCCTCCTTCCTATGGAAACAACGCTGATTTCATCACGAAATTCACCGTTGCCGCAATCAAGTCGATGATCGCAGGCGGCGTCGCGTTCGCCTGCCAGTTCGAGGCGGCAAGTTATGGTGGATACGGGCGGCTGGACATGTTCGACGTAAAGACAGGTTTGGCCAAGCCACAATTCGACGCGCTCACCTCATTAATCAAGCAATATAAGCCCGCTCCAGGTTCGCCGATAGCGACAACTGGGCCAACGCTGCTCTCGCAAGGCGCAACCGTCACGTGCTCCTCGAATAACACTGGACCGGGTGGAACAGACACGCTGACCGACGGGAAATTTGGCGATTGGGGTTTCTGGCAATTGGCGACGAATTCGTTACCCGGATCGTGCGCCTTCCAGTTGCCAAGCAAAGCAAGTAGTGTTGTGCTGGCCTGGTTCAGCGACTACTCGTTCGACTACACTGACCCTACGTCGATGGCGCCGCAAGACTACGTTATCGAGGTCTCGAATAACAGCACCACGGGCAGCGACGGTACCTGGCAAACGGTGGCTTCCGTCCGGGGTAATCATGCTCGAACGCGCGAGCACCTCATTAACTTCGCAGGAATGTCCTGGATTCGCATGACGGTTCTCTCAGCGCAGCCACACCCCAGCCAACCATTCGTGCGCATTGACGAAGTAGAGATTTTCGACGCGAAGAACCTGGGCGCTGATACCTTCTTCTTCTCTGGCGATTCGATTACTGGCATGGCCTATAACCGTTATGCGGACAACATGCCATCGTTCGCGGAAGACATGATGGCCTGCGTCCCTAAGCATTATCCGCTTATCCTTGACGGCGGCTTCGGTGGCCAGACATCTGATGGTGCAGTGGAGCAGCTCGCCTCCTGGCAGTCAATGTTGCCTGACATGCACTACTGGTTGCTTGGCTGGGGTTCAAACGATGCACTCAACGATGTCTCGCCAGAGGTATTTCGCAGTAACATGCAAACGGTGGTGACGGCAATCCTTCAACATGGCGCAGTGCCAATACTGGCGCACATCCCATACACGACGTACCACCACCAGGAGGGGCTGGACGCTGAGGTCCAGCGGCTGAACCAGGTGATCGACGACGTCACGACAGCGAACGACCTGATTCCCGGCCCCGATCTCTATACCCTGGTACGCGCGCATCCCGACTATTTGGGGCCGGATGGGCTGCATCCAAGCGGCGCGGGGTCTGTGGCAATCAATGCGCTGTGGTTCAAGACACTCCAGTCACACCTGGGTTTGGGCGGCCACTGCAACTGACCAGAAAGAAGCAGCGTGCAGAGTCTGCACGCTGCTTGATCTGCGAACGCTTTCGTCATCGAATCTTGCCCGCAACTTCTCGGGCTGATCGCCACGCTTCTATGGATGCTGGCGCGCCTCGACGATCCGCATGAAGAAATCCTGAATCGTGATCGAATCAATATCTCCAGTAATCGAGAGGGCGGTGCGAGCTCCATCTGGCCAGACGCCGAAGCGCATGAGTGGCTTGTCGAGCGCCTCAATCTCCGCAACCAGCGCGCTGCGTTGGGCGATTTGCTCCTGGCGCGTCTTCCCCAAACTATCGGGCATATCCAGATAGAGGGAGTAGCCCGGCGCCGCGCTGGCGTCCGCGCGAAGAACTGGATAGCCTTGCTCGCTCAAGAAATCTTCAACCTCGCTGGACGTTTCGGGTGAGAGCGCAATACAGGGGCAGGTTGCCGCATGTACCGTGAACTCGCGCCCCTTGACGCTGCTTTCCTCGCCCATCCACGTCTCCATCGCGGCGCCATCCACTGTAAGGTGTCGTGCGAGAACAGTAGCGTTGGCGCTGCATGTGGCTGTCACACTCCAGCTGGCCTCACCGGTCGGAACAAACGAGAAACGGAAGGCCCTTCGCTCGCGCCACCATGTCGCAACATCATGCAGCGTCGCAACCCAGGTCGGTAGCGGCTGTTGCTGAGAGAACGAAAGTAACTGTGCAAGGGCGGGACGACACAAAACACCACGTTCGGGATGAAGGTTCAGCACATAAATCCCGCCGAGCGCATAGACGCGGGACATCACCTCGCACCAGATATTGCCCAGCTTTGACTGGTCAGTGATCCGGAGTCGGTCATAGAGCATTTCGTCATCAGGAATGCTGGTCGGGATGCGAGCCAGATCGCCTTCGAAGTGCGGGCGGAGCGTATAAACGGTGGGCGAGATAGCCTGGAAAAGCGCCAGCGACTTCACCCAACCAGAGCGAATCGTCGGGGTGAGCTTGGTCAGATCGACGACATCATGCACGATCGCTTCATTGCTGTCGTATCCGAAGCCCAGCGCGGCAAAGGAGCGCACAGCATCCTCGGTCCAGCCAAGGTAGGGGTTCCGGAAACCCTGGAAGGGCAAGTGGACATCGTCGAATACCGCCATAGCCTGCTGGGTCTGCTGATGCTGGCTGGCATCGCTCAGACTGCGGTAGTCGTTGTGTACATAGCCATGAATGCCGATCTCCGCGCCGCAGAGTGCGATTTCGTTGATCAATTCGGGGTGACGGCGCAACACAACAGCCGGGATAAAGAATGTCGGATTGCCACCATGCTGGCGGACCGTCGCCAGGATGGAGAGGAGTGTGCGGCGGCTACGGGCATCCGAGAAGCCGAAGCGCGCGAAGACAGTCCAAAGGCGGCGGGCGAAGTTATGCGCCCCTTTCGTTTTGATTGAGAATGCGACAAGATTCATACTATTTTCCTTTATGCATATGCAATGATTTCTGTTCGGCGAACACGCATGACGCGTGCTGTGATCATTCGCTGTCAACCTGCGGTATCACGCACTCTTGCTGGCAGCTCTCACACCAACCGACCATGCCCCCATCTTCACCTTGTGCGAGACGCGTCAGCGGGCGTGCGCATCGACAGACATAGCTATGTGGGCGCGCTGGGTTGCCAAAGACAAGCGCATGTGGTGGCACATCGCGTGTCACCACCGACCCAGCGCCGATCAATGCAAACTCGCCGATTGTCACACCACATCGGATCACCGACCCACCACCAACCGACGCGCCATAGCGCACCAATGTCGGCGTCACTTCCCAATCGTCAGCCGTCTTGAGTTCACCAGTGGGTGTGATGGCGCGTGGGAAGAGATCATTGGTAAAGCACACGTGTGGCCCAACAAAGACACCGTCTTCGAGCGTGACCCCCTCAAAGACAGACGTATGGTTCTGTATCTTCACCCGCGAGCCGATGCGCACGTGCGCGTCCACGAAGACGCCTTTGCCAATGTTGCACTGTTCGCCGATGCTTGCGTGTCCGCGGACATGAGCCTGACGCCAGATGCGGGTTCCGGCGCCGACTTCGGCTCCCGGCTCTACCTCGGCGGTTGGGTGAACGAAATATGAAGAATCCGACATCAACGATACTCCTGACACACAATGCGCCCTGAATCAGAGGGCAGTGGCAGCGGGAACCCGCTGCTCCACTCTGCCGCTCAGCGTGGCAAGCAATGCCTGGTATTCGGCGCGCACCTCTTCCCAGCGGTATGGCATGTAGTCCTCCGCTGCACGCTCGATAAGGGTTTGCTGCAACTCGCGGCTCTCGCTCAGCTCAACCATCGCATCGGCGAAAGCCTCGGGGCTGTTGGCGTCACAGAGCAGCAGCGAGCCAGGCCGGAACATCGAGCGAATGGCGACGGTATCAGACGCGATCATGGGGCGCTGCATCCACGCCTGCTCGTAGGCTTTGGTCGGCGAGACCAACTCGGCGAAGCCATCGAGACGGTAGGGGATGATGCCCGCGTCACCGTGCAGAATGAAATCGACGATGCGCTCCGAGGGGCAGGGATCGGTGAATGTAACGTGATCGGCGACACCAAGCGACTCCGCAAGTTTCAAGACCTCAGGCACGAATTCTCCTCGCCCCATGATGTCCAGCCGCAGACGTGGCGCTCGTGGCAGCGCCAGGGCAAGGGCGCGCACGGCGGTATCGAGCCCATTGCGCTCGGCAATAGTGCCGTAATACATGATGACGTATGGCCCATCATAGCCAGGCGCCCACGACGGTGGAGGGCAACGGCGCGACGCGGGAAAGAGCCGTGGATCAGCGCTGTTGAGCACCAATGACAGTTTGTGAGACGGCACGCCACGCATCTTCAACCGATCTTCAAACGGCCAGCCAACGGTAATGACATGGTTCGAGAAGGCTGTGGAAATGCGTTCCTGGATCGAGGCGAGATGGTAAAGCAATCGCCCTTTTCGGCCATTGGACTTAGCCGCCATAAGCTCCGGGCTGGGGTCCAACACATCCAATACCACTTTTGCGCCTAGAATACGAGGGATCACCGCGGAGAAGACCAGGAAATCAGGCATGTTGTAGGCGATGATAACGTCATAGGGATGGCGAAGATGTTGCCAGGTCACTGCCCACCCAGCAAGGAGCGTGAACCACATCCAGCCGAGGATAGTGATGGGAAGCGGACGGCCAAACCCGCGGCTCAGTGGCACGCGATGCGTCGCGACGCCTTCACATACTTCGTACGGCGACTCGCCGCTGTCACGCAGGCAGATGACGTGCATCTCATAGCCAGCATCCACTGTTGCGGCAGCCATGCGCCGCATCGCGATATCAAATGGATAATAGTCATACGCTATAGCGCATACTCGAACTGGATTCATGACGATATCCTCTCCCCCTGCCTCACATCCCCACTCGGCCAACATCCGCCGATGCGACTTAGCGGTCACGGCGCTACATCAGCCGGAATCTCTGCTGTTCTGCTCGTGCGGACCCACGACGCCGTATTCTTGCGCAGACGGCGCAGCACAAAGTAGATCCAGAGCTTTCTGGCCACATACGCGGGCGCATAGATCAGCGCGCGGTACACCCCGATTGGCGGCCGCAACAGGACGAACGCGGACGCCACATACGCAGCCAACATGACTACCAGCGCCACTGCCAGAGTAATCTGTAATGGAGCTTGCAGAACGACCGCGGCAATCAGCAAGGCAACAGAGCCTCCGCCTAGCACAGAGAGAGGAGGCGTCAGCAACTCGGCAAGCGCGTCCATGCGCACCCAGCTGTGTTGGCGAATACCATCGCGAAGAAGTCCCCAGCCGATGCGACGCTGCCATGCGCTCGCATCTGGGTTAAGCGTCTCCCACCGGATATCCTGCGTCCGAAGCTGACGTGACGTCGTTGGCATCACCGAGCGGACATCCGCGTCTGGCACGAAGAGCACCTTCTCACCGCTGGCGATAATCGATAGGTAGTACTGATAATCTTCCGACAAGCCGAATGCCTGCCAGGGATGGCGCATGAGCAGCTCATGGGTAAGACATACGCCATTTCCGGTTAGGGTAGATGAGCCACCAAGCGTATTACGGCCGAGCGGTCGGATGTAATTCATCAGCGAGAGCGCCAGCCAGCGCAATGCGCTCACAGGTGATTCGGCGGCGTTGAGAACAGCATTCTGCGATTGCAGCGCCACTGCCCCGCGCGCCAGCCCGCGCGCCAGCGCTTTGAGCAGTCCACGGTCGACTATGGCGTCGGCATCGAGCACCACATAGGCGTCGTACTGAATGGCGCCGCCCATCAACAGGTTGAATGCCCACGATAATACAAAGCCCTTGCCACGGTTATCGGCATCCGTGCGCTCATGGACGTGAACGCCAGCCTCACGCGCAATCTCGGCGGTACGATCAGTGCAGTTGTCAGCGATGACGTGTACGTCATATCCATCCGCGGGATAGTCGATCTGCGCCAGACTGCCGAGCATCGTTCCGATAAGCAATTCTTCATCGTGCGCGGGTACCACTATCGCGAAGCGGCTGGTCGGCGTTTTTCCATCTGGCGCATGTGGGCGACGAATCGTGCCGATGGTTGCGCCGACGGCAAGGGTTACCAGATAAAGCAGCGGAAGAGCAAGCAAGAGCTCTAGCGCAAGCAGCGCCCCGCGAGCAATCGGCAACACAATCATTGGCGCCACCCCTTCACTTCCACATCGTCAAGCGCTTTCAGCAATTGCTGGCCACAGTGCGCCCAACTATACTGCTCCTCGACTAGCGCACGACCAGCAGCGCCTAGACCTGCCCGGCGCGCGCTATCGCTGAGCAGGGCTACGATTGCCGCGGCAAAAGCGCGTGGCTCATCGGCAACTATAAGATCACGACCTGGAACGCAGTTGATTCCCTCGCAGCCCAAACTTGTCGAAACAATGGCCCGACGCAAGGAGAGCGCCTCCAAAATCTTCAGCCGTGTACCCGCGCCCGTCAGCAGCGGCACGATGGCAACCTGCGCCGTAGCGAGGTGCGGTTGCACGGTGGGTACGCTTCCTGTAACTGTAACCCCGGGCAGCGTACCCAGGCGGATAATCTCAGGCGGCGGGTTGCGTCCGACAAGATGCCATGTCGCCGCCGGGAAAGCGCTACGAACGAGCGGCCAACAGTGCTCGGCAAAGTAGAGCGCGCCCTGCACGTTTGGGTGGTAATCAAAGGACGCAGTGAAGATGACTCGCCCAGGCGCTTCGGTTACTGATTCGTCAGGGGTGAAGGCGTCGATGTCGACCCCATTCGGCACTACCTGAACATTCTTCTCGGGAAGCAGCGCGCGCAGCAGTCTTTGCTCACGTTCGCTGGTTACCAGCACGAGATCCGCGCGGCGACACCAGGCGATTTCTAGCGGTCGCAGACGGCGGTATTCGAGCCAGTTGAAGCCGCGTCTGGCGACGCCGTTAGCGTGCTGATAGCTTCGTCTGAGCAATTCGTGCTCGATATTGTGTTCGTCCAGAATAATGTGGATATGCGATGGCACCTGATAGCCTGCGACAAACAGCCCCTCAAAGATCACCGCGTCATACGCGTTATGCGCCAATTCTTCGTCCAGAGCCGCCTGCGCGCCCGGTACCGTGTGTGACTCCAGGTAAAATGAGCGCCCTCGCGCCAGCGCGCGTATCTGATCGAGCCGCCTGGAAACCGAGAGTGGCGCATCTACCTGGCGCACAGCACGTGTGTGTAGGGCCAAATGGGCCGCAGCGCTCTGCTCTCGCTCGTTCTTATCCACCAGTGCGAGCAATGAAACGTCATGCTTGCTCGCCATCGCTCGCAGCAGATGGTAATTGCGAATTCCAGCGCCCCAAGTGAGTTGCGGCAGAGATCGAGCAACGATAAGAATTTTCATGAATGCGTCCAATTCCATCCAAAAGTTTCATCTGCCACACGCGCAGCCATTGCCGAAATAGGCGCGGGAAGCGATAGCGGAACATCGAGTCGTGCGCGTGGGCGGGGTTTCGTATGTACGGTCGCGATCGCATCATTCAGGCGGTCGTCATGGCTCGATGGCTCCCCCATTGCCTTCCGATCGATGGCCGGCAACTTCATCAAAACACCCAGAGCGACACCAACATAGATCATGTTGCGATAGAAGAAGAACTGATAATCGCCGTACGCCAGAATGACCTCCATCATGACCATCGCGAGGGTGAATATCGCAAAAAACTGCAGTTGAGGAATCCTCAGCCTGCGAACAATCATGCAGCCCGCCACAATCGCGGATCCAAAAAGGTACCACAGAGCGCCGAATCCCAGCGGACCCAGGCGCATCCAGACCCACAGGACGTTGTTATGCGGTATGTAGAGGTAGTACGGATCCAGCTCGAGCACGTTCGGCAACGCCACTGGCTGTTGAAATGGCTTGCCGAAGCCAAGGCCCAGGATAGGGCTTTGCGACTCGGTGTATTTGAGATCGTAATTCTCGACAATCCGGTACGCATTCGAGCTGGCATCGCGCTCATCTGAGGCGCTCGGATTGAAGACCGAGATCACAGCACGCGCGGGCTGACCGAGAGCGCCGCTCGACTTCTGGAAGGCAAGGACATACGCGCCACCAAACAACAAACAAATCGCAAGGACCGTGACGAGCGCACGGCGCGACGCCGGTTTCACCAGAATAACCATCGTCCATGCGACCAGGATACCGAGTAGAAGCGCCACGTAGTCCGCTCGTCGATTGTTTGCCACCAGCGCCAGCAACAGACATGGCAATGAGGCGATAATGGCGAAGAACAGCGCGCGCTGGAAGTGGTGAAGCAGCATCATGATCAAGAGGAGGAGCACCAACACAAAAAAGAAGGACTGTTCATGCGCCATGATCTCGTTGTGTCCCTCGATCTGGCCGCCAAGATACGTATAGACGATGAAGACACCCTGAACACCCTTGATCGCCGTGCCGATGACCGTGAGCCAGATGATGTTACGCACGTGCTTCACTTCAGACACGATATTGTAGGCGAGAATATATGAGACGAAGAAGTACCACCAGGGCCTGATCTCGAGTACGATGACCTTAAAAGATCCACCTGTCGCGAGACCGTGAAGGACACCAATTGCCAGGCAGACGAAGAAGAACAGGAATGGATAGAAGAGCCTGCCTCCATAGAGCGCGCGCCGACGGAAAAGTACCGCAGTGATCACCAGGACGAGCAGAATCGCCAGAATAAAGAACCCGATTGGACGCTCGGGCAGTCCCTGCAGATGCGAGGGCCAATAGAAAATATTGACGTGATCTGTGCCAATCGGCGTCCCGGGAAGTGGCTCCTGCTCGACGACCACAGCACAGATTACAACGAGATACAGCCCCCAAACTGGCTTCCAAGGCACAAGCGCCAGCGCGACCAGCGCGGCCAATGCAGCCAATATCGTGCCGTAGCCCTGATCGGCCCCGACGAGAATCAACAGCGGGGTGAGCAGAAGGGTCACCACAAAAAGAAATATGAATGCTCTGGAACTCTTTTTGGTGACGGTATGCTCAAAGGTGGGAGCCGAAGGCGGTTCTGATGTGGGAAGCGTCTCGGCGGGGCGATTGAGTGTTGCTGTCATGGCGCTCTATTGCCCCCGCATTAACAATACAATTCCGACAACGATGGCGCCCAACATCAGCAGACGCGTACGGCCCGAAAACCTGCGAGTGAAGCAGCCTATCACAAGAAAAGCCGCGAGCAGGCCTGCTGTTGTGACCATGCTCGTCCCTCCTAGAGCAGACTTTGCAGCCAGCGTGGCACCCGGGTGTGAACCTGGTTGAGGACGATGCCTTCAACGCGGAGATCCTTCAATTCTTCCGCTGCGCGTGTGACGAATGAGGCCGGTGTCGAGCCTGCGCGCACGACCAGGAACAGCGCCTCGGCCAGTCGTGCGGCCAGGACGCCATAATATGAGCCAAGCACTGATGGCAGATCGAGAATCATCAACTCGTCTGGGTCGGCCAATCGCTCGCGCAGCTCAGGCCGCTGAAGCTCTGCAAGAGCGGTCATAGCATCTGGTCCGCCCAGACCTGCGGGAACAACCGTCAGATTCGGCATGAATTGGTGGCGGACATCAGCGCGATCGGTCGTTCCGCGCAGCCACTCGGAAAGCCCCGGCGACGCCGGCAGATGGAGGTCGCGGCTCAGCGTCGGGCGGTCCCAGTCACACTCGACCAGCAATACAGGCCGACGCGAACTGGTCGCCAGCGCATGGCTGGCCAGTAAGGCAGACAGTGTCTTACCTTCGCCAGCAACCGCGCTTGTGACTCCAATCGAATGCACGGGATACTGGTCCGAGAAGAACAGCGGCAAGCTCACGTGGAGAAACTCGGCCTGAAGGCGGGCGATTGAGCCGGACTCCCTATCGGAAAGTGGCCGCGGCTTTTTCGCAATCGACGAGGCGCTCTTAGGAGATAGCGAGCCATTCTTAGGGGATAGCGATGTGATGAACCGTGATGTCACCGCTCGCGTTGGCATCGCAGGTCGTTCGTCTTCAGTGATCTTGTCACTCTCGATGACCACATCTCCCCTCGCGTGGCCATCCTGCCCCACTGCTTGATTCCGCGAATCAAAGGTTGTCATTGTTCCTCCACCTTAAGCCAGCCGGTGTGATTCAAGAGTCCTGCGGCGCATACAACCCAAACCCAGAGCCGCGGACACAACTACGCTCCCTTTCCTGTTATCAGTTTGCCGTCCGTGCGGGTAATCCATGTTGCCGACCGACGTGGGAGCTTTTGAATCTGAATCAGCACAGGATAGTCCGTGATCGCTGGCATATCAGTAGACGAGTACACCGACTGGTCTAGCCGCACCAGGACGAGTAAATAACCAATCGCCGCAAATAATCCGATGACCAGTCCGACAGCCCCACCAACAAGCAGCGACTTGACGCGTGACTCTGGCTGCGTAGGCACCGTCGGCGCGTCAACTTCGTGGAACAATCCCTGAGCCCCGGTGCTCAATTGGGCGAGTTGCTGGTTGAATGTGTTGAAGTTTGTCTGGACACTCTGCAACGTTGTACGCGCCTGTTCAGCCTGCGTAACAAGCGATTGGTATTGAGCATCACCAGGGGCAGTGGCGCCCGTGAGATTGTGGCTTTGGTAATAGTCGGATGCTGCCTTCGTAGCGATGTCCGCCTGCTGCTGTGCTACCTGGAGTTGCCCCTTGTAGCTAGCTACTATTTGTTGCCCTTCATGGGTCGCATAAAACGCGCCCTGCTCGCCATATTGATTGACAACCGCTTTCACCACTTGCATCGCCACCACAGGATTTTTGTTCGAGTAAGTGATCACGAAAAGGTTGGCGTCAGACCCTGTCACCGAGACGTGAGTAGAAATCTCGGCAAAGAGGGCGTCATCCAAGCGCTGCTTATCCGACGATGGGATATTCATCTGCTTTGCGAGATCGGTAGCATCGGCGACCGCAAGATCAAAGCTTTCGGTTTGCAGGAATCCGGTCAATGCGGTCGCCTGTGTCATCGATGGCGTTGATTGCAGGTCAGCTTCTGGTCCGGTCGCGCCAATAACGGTGAATCGTGTGAGCGCAAACAGTCTGGCAGTTGCCTGATACGATCGCGGCAGAAAGAAAACGACGATGCCACTCACCAGGACAGGCAGCAGGAGAAGCGCGGCCAGCCTCATCTTATTGCGGAAGAGAATCTCGAGAAATTTGGTCATGCTACTCGTACCTCCGTTGGAGCATGGGCTGGCGATTTGCAGTCACATTCACGATCAGTGTAGCCCCTCAGCGCACATGTCTCGGTATGGCCGGGTGTATTTGAGGGGTGCATGGGCGGCGATGCGGGTGTACATCCAAACACGCCTGGCACACGACACTCAAATGTAGAAGGAATACGCATAGGCGCAGGCAGGGAAGCTCGAAGCTGGTGATGATTGCCTGGGTTGTCCATGAGACAGGGTCGATCAAGCTCAGGAAGTGCTCAATAGGTGGAATCTCACCATGCAAACGCTACAGTAACGACTGTTTGGAATCGTTGTTTATGATGACGAAGATAACTCAGCATTGGACACAGGCCCGCCGATAGTCTCAGACCGAACTGGCAGAGACCTCACGAACGTCCTCACAAACATGGCGAACCATCCGCTCTCCCGTGTCTGTATCCATGTTGTCTTGTTGAGCGACATTGCCAGAGCCATGAATACCAAACGAATACGTATCTGCACTGACAACATTCTAGCTGCACCAGTTCGTTACCACGATGAATATAGGCATCACCGCTCAGGCGCAGTACGCTGATTATCGAATATACGCAATTCGGAGACTGCATGCCCTCAACAATGGCAGCGTGAGCACTGTCTATGCCAACGTGGAGCGGTCGCGTACGGGGGTCGGGGACATTGCTGCACGCCAGGGCGCGCATTTGATGAGGTGGTTGAGGTAGGCGCGGTAGCTCGCGCGGTGGGAAATGGAGCAGGCACAAGTGAAACAGTATCCGGTCGCAATCATTGGCGCGGGTCCGTATGGCATTTCAATTGCAGCACATTTGCGAAATCGGGGCATTCCTACACTGGTATTTGGCAAGCCTATGGCCTTCTGGGATCGCATGCCTAATGGGATGTTTCTGAAATCCGTCTGGTCAGCTTCGTCGATTGCCGATCCCCACGGGCTCTATACATTAGACCGCTACGTTGCTGATACCGGATATCAACACCAGGAGCCCGTGCCGTTGCCAGACTTCGTCGAATACGGCCGCTGGGTGCAACGCAACACGGTTCCAGATGTTAATCCAGCTTTTGTACAATCGCTCGCTCGCGACGGAGACCAGTTTCGGATTGAACTCGACGACGGCTGCAGCGCGCACGCCGGGTCGGTTGTCGTGGCGACCGGTATTCAATCGTTTGCCCATCTGCCAGCGTTCGCCCACGACCTGCCGCCCTCTCTGGCGTCACATACGCAGGATCATAAAGAGTTCAGCAAGTTCGTCGGCAAACGGGTCGCCATCCTGGGGCGCGGGCAGAGCGCCGTCCAGACAGCGGCGTTTCTCAGCGAGGCAGGCGCTTCACACGTAGAGGTGATCGCGCATGGGCCGATCATCTGGAGCCAGCGAATACTCTACGAAAAAGGTGGCCTGGTCCGACGAGTCTTCTACGCACCGTCCGATATTGGCCCTGCTGGACTTACCTGGGTCATCCATTTCGCATCCCTCTACTACATGTATCCCGAGGAGCTGCGCGCGAAGATTGACCGACGCGCCACCAAGCCAGCAGGCGCAAAATGGTTGCGAAATCGTGTCGAAGGACATGTAGCGGTTACGGCCGGTGCGGAGGTGGCCAAAGCGCGTCCGCATGGTGACGAACTGGAACTGACGCTCACAGACGGCACAACACGGGTCGTGGATCATCTCTTTGCGGGAACAGGCTATCGACCCGATCTTGACCGTCTCACATTCATCGATCCAGGGATGCGCGAGCAGGTGCAACGCGCCGGGACAATGCCATTGCTCGATATGTCCTACCAGTCCAGCGTGCCTGGTCTGTTCTTTGTCGGCGCGATTGCGGCCCACAACTTCGGCCCGCTCACACGATTTGTCGCTGGAACGGGCCTCGCGGCGCGCCATATTACACGCCGCTTGGCACGCGCTACCGCACAGGCAGAGTTTGACAAGTCAGAGAGCCTGACATCTATCCGCGGTTGAGAGAGTGGGCGCTGGCGGGCGCGTCGAGTGAGCCTTGGATGTGTTGAGGTGGGGGAGAAGGCGACGATGCGAGATATGAGACAGATACCCGGTGTGGTGGTGCTCGGAAGCGATTTCAAGGCGCTGGGTGTTATTCGCAGCCTGGGACGACATGGCATACCCGCAATCGTCGTCGATAGTCAGCCGCGTTCTGCGTGGTTCTCACGCTATGTGACGCGTCGGGTTTCGTGGCAGGGTTCACTAGAAGACCCAGCGCTTGCCGACTACCTGGTACAGATTGGACGAGAACTTCAGCTGCAAAACTGGATGCTCGTGGCGGCGCAAGATGACGCTGTAGGGCTTGTCGCAGAACACCGCGATGCGCTTGCGATGATCTACCAACCGACAACGCCACCATGGGATGTCGTCCGCTGGGCGTTCGACAAGCGGCTCACCGATCGCATGGCGCGCGAATCAGGAGTGGCCTACCCGGGTACCTGGTATCCCGCGCACGAAAGCGACCTGGACCAGCTTGGCCTACACTTTCCGGTCATCATCAAGCCAGCCATCTCGATCCATATGCAACATGCAGCACGTTTGAAAGCGTTGCCTGCTACTAACATCGAAGAACTCCACACACAGTACCGGATCGCGACAGGGATGGTCAGCCCAGATGAGATCATGGTGCAGGAAGTGATTCCCGGTGGTGGCGCCAGCCAGGTTTCTGTCGCCACACTTTGCCTCGACGGCGAGATCAAACAGGTAATGACTGCGCGTCGCCGCCGCCAATACCCAATTGATTACGGCCTGGGCAGCAGTTTCGTCGAATCGGTGTATCTGCCGGAGTTGATTGACCCCTCCGAGCGCTTGCTGCGCTACATGCGCGCCTCGGGAATGGTCGAAGTCGAATTCAAGCAGGACCCCCGCGACGGCGTATACAAACTGCTCGATATCAATATCCGGCCCTGGGGCTGGCATACACTCTGTATCTCCTGCGGGCTTGATCTCCCCTATCTCCAATATCAGCAGATGATCGGCCAAACATCGCCTCAATTTGCGCCACGCTATGGCACGCGCTGGATTCGTGGCGCAACAGACGTCCTTGCGGGCGTCCAGGAGATGCGTGCTGGCACTACCACACCCTGGGGCTACGCGCGCTCGCTGTTTGGTAGCAATACTTTCTCCGTATTGAACTGGCGTGATCCTCTCCCCGCCTTTGGCGACCTCGCCGTCCTCGCCACCAGATTTGCCCATAAACCACACGCCAAGGAGGCATATGCATGAATAACTTGCGAAAGGTCCTCGGCAACACGGGCGTCTCATTCGTTGGACAAATAATTACCTGGATATCAACCCTCGCGCTGACTGCGGCATACGGTCGCTTTCTTGGCGACGAGCGATTCGGCGAGCTATTTTTCGCTATCAGCTTTGTCGCGCTCGTTGGCTTTCCTATCGAATTTGGCTTCAATCAACAGATTGTCCGTGACGTTGCGCAAGACCCAACCAAGGCGCTTCGCTACCCTGCGAATGTGCTCTTGTTGAAACTGGCGATGTGGGCGACTTTGTTTGCCGCCATTCTTGGTGTGATGAATGTGCTTGGCTTCGCACGCGAAGAGCGCATTCTCGTGATCCTGGTGGGCTGTGTCCTGCTGATCAGTTCGACGGGCAGCACGTTCGGTTCGATTCACACTGCCGCGCAACGCCAGATATTCCCGGCGATTGCGCTCGTAATTGAAAAAGGTCTAGGCGCCATTATCGCCATTTTGTGGATGCGCGCGGGTGGCGGCGTGGTTGCCGCGGGAGCCGCGCTGCTGATTGGCGCATGCGCTGGCGCGATCTGGCAACTGTTCTGGTTTTTTCGTCTGGTGGGCTTTCGCTGGCGCCTCGACTTCCAACTCATGCGCAACCTGGTGATGCAAAGCATTCCATTTCTTATTTATGGGGTCATCGGTGTCATTTACTATCGTATTGATACCGTGTTCTTGCAGGCGATGACCTCAACATCGGTCGTTGGCACCTATGGCGCGGCATATCGGCTCTTCGACACTCTTGTCTTCCTGCCAAATATTGTCATCGTGGCCGTGATGTATCCGGTAATGGCAAAGCTGTCGGTGAATTCAGAGCGCCAGATGAAAGTGGCTATCGAGAAGTCGGTGAATTTCCTGCTCGTTGCGGGGATTCCTGTGATGGTAGGAATGATCGTCGCCGCACCGAATATCATTGGTTATCTCTACCACAACAACCAGTTTACCCCATCAGTGCCGATACTCCAGGCTCTTGCGCCTGGACTGGCAATTCTCTATCTCAACTCAGTCTGGACAACAGCCCTCATGAGTTTGAAAATGGAGAGACAGTTGCCGTGGATTGCTGGAGCGGCGCTGGTATTCAATGTCATCGGCAACGTCCTGCTGATTCCGCGATTAGGCGGCGTGGGAGCGGCGATTGTGACCTCGCTCACGGAACTATTGCTCATGGTGCTTGCGCTCTGTGTTCTACCACGCAAGATGCTCCCGGTGCGAAGTCTGACAACGGGCGTGAAAGCGCTCGCAGCCAGCCTCGCGATGGCTCTCGTGGTAGTCATGTTAAGCAAACTCTCGCTCCTGATTGTCTTGCCCGTTGCGGGCATTACGTATGCGTTGGTTGCAACCGCACTAGCTACGATTCCGCGCGAAGATCTTGATGCGCTGTATCTCGCAATCGCTCGCCGGAAGTCGCGTAGCGTTGCCCCAGCTGTCAATGCTCCTGTTGCGAGACGACAGGGAGGTTCATCAACAGCGCTTGCATTCAGCGGGAGCGGATACACATCTAGTGTGGATTGGCGGATTGAACGCGGAAGGGTGCAGTTGGTGGATACCAATAGACTGCCGCGCTGGCTCCAGAACCTTGCGAGCACTGTGACAACGTGGGGGACTCATCTTGCAAGCAGCGCTCGCGCAAGCGTGAGACGAGGAGCCTCCGCAGTTCGCCGCATCAGTGCGGCATCCGTCAAATATGCCACGAATTACATCATCGCGTACGTGCCAAGTCACACGATACGCCTTGCATGGTATCGTCGTATGCTTGGTTGGGATATTGGACGCGGAGTCTCCATCCTGATGGGGCCATACATACAGATGACCGGTATCCGCACGAGCGGCCGTCGCGTCTCGATTGGAAACGGAACGGTCATTAATCAGAAATGCCTCATCTACACGTCAGGCGGCCTCGTCATCGGCAGTAATGTCAGTATCTCAGCCGAGGTCGCGCTCATTACCGGAACCCATGACATTAATGATCCTGAGTTCCCCAGCGACTACCGCCCTATCGTCATTGACGACTATGCCTGGATTGGGACACGAGCGATGATACTGCAAGGTGTCACAATCGGTCAGGGGGCGGTTGTCATGGCCGGGGCCGTAGTGACCAAAGATGTCGAGCCGTTCGCAGTCGTAGGTGGGGTTCCCGCGAAGCCGATTACGGAGCGCACCTTACGCAATCCCTCATATCGCTTGATCGAGCGTCCACTGTTCGAGTGAAGAATCACTCCACTTGCACGCCTGCCGTAGCCTGTGATAAACGGGTGAAGGCAGGCGTATTTCGTTGGCTCCGGCTACTGGGAGATCTGACGAACACAATCCTCTCGCTGTTCCTCTGACCCACGCCGATGATAGAATGCTGACAGTATCAGTGAGAACGTCCTTCTGGCAATCGGGCTGCCCTGCCAGGATTACTGCTAACCCAAGTCTGTATGTATAGGGGAAAGCTGAGAAGCCACATGCAAGCTGACAACTCCAGCGACACGGCGGTATCCAATGCGCCATTGGTAGACGCCGCCGCGCTTTCTACGTACCTCGACCAGGCTTTCCCAGAGAGCGCGGCACGACCGATGATGGTGGAGCGCGTCCGCGGCGGACATTCCAATGAGACATTCTTCATCACACGCGGCGACCAAGAATGGGTCCTGCGCCGTCCACCGCGCGGGCCGCTATTGCCCACCGCACACGACGTTGCGCGTGAATACCGTGTGTTGACGGCCCTCGTGAAGACACCAGTGCCTGTTCCACGCCCGGTGCTGCTATGCGCCGACACGAGCGTCATCGGAGCGCCATTCTACTTGATGGAGCGCGTGCATGGGGTCGTCATCCGGTCGGAACTTCCTCCAGCATTCACCAGTGACGAGGCTGCACGCGCCGACCTGGGTTTTGAGCTGATTGACCGTCTGGCTGACCTGCACGCTGTTGACTGGCAGGCTGCCGGGTTGGGCGATTTCGGCAAGCCGCAAGGATACCTGGAGCGGCAAATACGCCGGTGGACTGGCCAGCTCGACGCCTCACGTAATCGTCCGCTGCCTGACCTCGACGCCGTGACCGAGTGGCTGACCACTCATCTGCCAGAGTCCGGGCCAGCGACCATCGTCCATGGCGACTATCGCATCGACAATGCGATGTACGCGCCGGAACCGCCAGCGCGTATCCTGGCAATATTCGATTGGGAGATGGCAACCCTGGGTGACCCTCTGGCCGACCTTGGCTATCTCCTCTCCTTCTGGCAGGAGTCCAGCGACGCCGGACCGGAGCTTGACGACGGCTCCTGGGGCATTACCGCGCTGCCAGGCTTCCCCACTCGCGCGCAGCTGGTGGCGCGCTATGCTAAGCGCACGGGCCGCCAGTTGGAGCATGTCGCCTTCTACGTCGCCCTAGCCATCTGGAAACTCGCGATACTACTGGAAGGAAGCTATCGCCGCCATCTGGCAGGCACGACCGATGACCCGTTTTTCGCGACACTCGACCGTGGCGTACCGGCGCTCGCGCATCGGGCGCTGGCGGTCTGCCGTGGCGAGATACCGTTCGCCTGATCGCGCAGTTGCCAATTCTGGGAGACAAGATGAATAGCGCCACGCCAACCCACGACGAGTCACAGCAGCCCGATCCGTTCATGAGCCTGAGGCACGGCAGTGTCGAATTATACATTGTGCGACATGCCGATGCGCTGCCCGATGCCGATGAGGTCATTGAGGGTGGGTATGACGCACAGGCGCTCAGCGCACTTGGGCGGCGGCAGGCCGAGGCGCTTGCGGATCGTCTTCGCGCGATCACGCTCGCCGCGATCTATACCAGCCCAATGGCCCGCGCGGTCCAGACCGCCGGACCAACAGCAGTATCCCACGAACTTGAGGTTCAGCCGGTTGAGGAGCTACGTGAGATCGCGCTAGGGACGCTGGAGTCATATGCCCCATCGGGAGCCACGCCTGAAGAAGTCTCGGCGTTGCTGCGGACACGTCTTCGAGAGATCGCGACCATCGCAGTCAGTACCGGCAGTTGGGAGAGCATTCCCGGAACAGAACCATCCGCCCTTCTGCGCGCCAGACTTTCCGCTGCCATGGATCGCATCATCGCGTCACACCCAGGTGAGCGCGTGCTCATCGTAAGTCACGCCGGAGCGATCAACGCCTACCTGGCAACGCTGCTTGGTATCTCGCACGATTACTTTTTCCCGACTGCCAATACCTCCATCTCAGTGATACGCGCACAGGGCGAGCGACGAATGCTCTTTTCGCTCAACGACATTGCGCATCTGGCGCAGGCGGGCCTCTTCGCGCCACGCGACTGAGGTAGCACTCACGGAATCAGCGGCGGTACCAGAAGTTGTCCCAGAGTTCCCAGAACGTCTCGCCCCGGGCGATGACTTTGCGCGCACCTGCAATTTCGACACCCGGCCGCCCTTCGAAATCGGCGACACGATCCGGTGTAGCCAGCTCCACGGTGAAGGTCATCGGGCTTGCTGGCTTCCACGGGTCAGGCCAATTACTGGATGACACCGCCTGCCGGACACGATCTTCGATCAGCGCGCATGCGTCGGCGTGGCCAAGCGAGCGCGCTGAATAGCGGCCCAGCCCTACTTTGACCGGCGCTGTGACCACTTTTGGCCCAAGCAATGTGGCCACTTCACGACAGGTCGCCTCATCGCCAGAGACGAAAATGACAGGCACATCCCAGACGCCACAAATTGCCGCTTCAATGCCACTTTCGCCCACCAGCGTCTCGTTGATCCAGGCGTTAAACCAGGCCTCGCTGCTGACGGTGTGGCACATGACGCCATCAGGCGTTCCCGCCATGGCATGCGCGCCGACGAGCAGTGCGGCGTCACAGTGCTCTTTGAGTGGCTCGACGTAGCGGCACCAGGCATGACCTAGCACGTAGCTAGCGCCACGTTCGAGGCGCTCTGGAATCAAACTTCTGAAGCTATCGGAACCGCCAGCGCCATGACAGTCGATCACGATGATATCGTCCGCGCCACCTGCTTTTGCGCCGCGCACCGCCGCATTGACCTCGCCCGTCAGGAGTCGTCGGCCCTCTTCATATTGGGGCTTGCCCGACGTAACCTGATCCCAGTTCTCGATGCCAGCGATGCCTTCCATATCCACCCAGATGACGACACGCACGGGCGCGCTCCTCTACTTCATCGCACTGTCAGGCTGGCGCCATCGGGCTACTCGGGCAATTATCCCCATCGCTCCGACTCCTGAGACACCCGCATCATGCATTGCTAAGGCCTAGAATTGCCCAGTAGATAGCAGCGGCTCCAGCGTCTTCCACTGATGCGTCGATCACGACCCGCGCATTCACCAACAGATCCTCATCCGTGGTCTTGATGAGTTCGGCCAGGCGGCGCGCCACTGGCAATTCGTCGGCATCGTCATCATCATCGTCTTCATCGGCGATAAACCACTGGCTGCGATGATCCAGCGTCGCGCCAGCAACCGAGAAGGGACGAAGAATCTCGGCCGTCGCGTCCATGGCGTCGGCAATACCGAGCCGCCCAGGGCGATGTCGCAGCACAACATCTTCCACACGCACAGCGTCCGCGCGGGCATGAACGCCACGCTGAAGCGCCGGAAGTATCTGATTCAGCCAGATGCCATCGGCGGCGGTCAGATGCGCGAGAAAGACGCTCGCATTGATCCGTCGCTCCGAGGCGCCGCTACCAGATGTCGCTCCGAGCATCTGGCGATGTCTCCCCTGCCTCATGCGCACCCCCCAAACTCTGGATGCTCCTCGCATCCACACCACTGAGATCATCCCAGAGAGCGAAGACCACTCGCTACGTGTGAGGAGGCCGACTTCTCAGCAGCCAATACCCTCTTCTGCCGCTCTAGCCGCAAAAGGGAATAGCGATCTCCGCTGACACACGTACGTGTATGCTATCACGCGGTTCGCGCGCCTGCCAGCCACCACATGAAGGCGGGTCGTTCGCCCCGCACTGAAGCGAGAGTTAATGGGTGGTGGTTGAGGCAGGCTATACAAGGTTCCTACTATATTATGATATACGATGGAATCAGTGTCAGGTTTCTCTCGATTCATCAGGGGGTCGCATGCTCTTTCTCTTCGACATAGATGGCACATTATTACGTGATATGCCGCCTGCTCACCGCATGGCGCTCTGCAACGCCGCTGAGCAAGTCTTCGCTGTGAATGTTGAGCCGAGACACCTAGGCAAAACCGCTGGGATGACCGATAGTGCGATTGCACGTCGCATGCTCCTGGAAGCAGGTGTTACCACAGCTGCTTTGTCAGACGGCCTACCAGCCTTCTTTGCGGCGGCGGCTGACGCATATGACCGCCTCGTGCCTGACAACCTGCGGCCGTATCTTACCCCCCACGCCGTGGCATCGATCGAGTGGCTACGAGGCAATCAGGCTGTCCTTGGCCTGGTCACTGGCAACATTGAGCGAATAGCCTGGCGCAAGCTCGCTGCCGCTGGTGTGGATAGCTATTTTTCCTTCGGCGCGTTCGGCGATGAGGCGGAGCTACGGGACGAGCTGCCGCCACGAGCGATCGCGCGCGCCGAACACATCACGGCGCGCCAATTTGTCCTCGATGAGATCTTTGTTGTCGGCGATACTCCAGCGGATATCGCCTGCGGCGCCGCATCTCATCTGCGCACAATCGCCGTCGCCACTGGGCCAGAGCATTCGTTGGACGACCTACATGCCTGTCAGCCCGATTACATCTTTCCAGACTTGAGCGGCCTCCTCGATGCGCCGTTCTTCGGGCAAACGGGAGCAAGTAACCGTACGATTTAGTCTTTCCCCTTGAACTTGCGCTGGCTGGTATGGTATCATGCCTGTGCTGTGTCGCGTGTGTGCGCGGCATGATCCCGGATCGTCTAATGGTAGGACAGCTGACTCTGGATCAGCCAGTCGTGGTTCGAATCCACGTCCGGGAGCCACTCACCTCGATTCACGCCTCCTGCAAGTAACGGGAGGCGTTTTCGTGTGCGGTCGTCAGGCTGCAGTGAATACTAAGACTATCTCGTCGCTACCATCTCTCAACATAAGGGAACCGCCGCTGAGTTCGTAGCTCCGCACTTGCTGCAGCGTATTGAGATAGGTGACCTCCTGGCTCATAATGGGTCCGGCGCAGGCGACTTGCGTGACACTCTTGAATTTGAGAGTCAGGCGGCCATCTGAGACGACATACGCCCCATTGTAGTAATTACAGCCGCTCGATCCGATATATGTGCTGTCGCTCTGCTGAAATTGCAGCGTTATGGGCGCCGTTGGCACAAGCGCCTGAACCTGCCCGTCAGTGTGAAGTTGCGAGAGAACCCAGGAAGAACCACTCAGCCTGAAGGGTGCGCTGGATACAGAGGTAGCGACGCTCGACCCGCCAAGGATGCCAGAGAACGGGTTGGCGCATGCACTCAACGCTAGGAGGCATATGACCAGCACTGTTAGGAATCTCAGACGATCACGCATAGGTCGCTCTCCAATGGCCGCAAATAGGGATATTCTCCATCACCATCGGACGTGCTACCGCCGAACATTTTTCTTTCATTTCATACGGACCAAAACGCTGCCCGAAACAGCGCCATTGGTGACTACAACCTGCCGTCGAAAGCGCGGAGGCTCGTCAGCGCAAAGCGGCGCCACTGGCGTGTTTGTCGAGTGCGATCTCCTCCTTGCACGAGCAAATCAGCCGCGAGCAGATACGACGCCCAGGTGGCGCGAATCAGCGTACCCAGCAACGCTATATGTTCGGTTGGCAGCGGTGCGCAGCTCTTGTACACATTGAGAACATCGGCGATAGTTTGCTGAGCCGATGTTGGCGTACTGCTTTCCAGACAGAATAGCGCCAGAAAAATGCCCAGGTCAACGATAGGATAACTGTAGTCCATACAGCCAAAGTCGAGAATGCAATACCGCCCACAGCCATCTTTGAGCACATGCTTACGCTGCAAATCTCCATGAATAATCCGCTTACGTGCGTGACCGAACTTCATGCATGCAATCGCATTGGCCAATGGCGCCACCAGCCCGCGCGTCGCATCGCTCACTAGCGCCTGCTTGCGCGCAAATTCGCCGGGGAGGTTGAGAGTACTCCACGAGTCAAAGCCTGGGGTAATATCGAGCGGCAGTTGGTGCAACCCCGCCAGAACTCTGGTGATGGCGAGTATATCATCGCGGTGCGGCGGAGCAGCGACAAAGTTCTCGCCCGCAAAAAACTCGCTGACACATACGAGCGTCTCCCGGTGGCGTCCAGCCACGCGAAACAAACCCGCGCCGTTCATTGTGTGGATGTGTGGAACAGGGAGGCGACGTTTCGCCAGCGCCATCTGCACACGTACATGATCCTCGACGACGGCAGGCACTTTGCTTTTGTTGAAGAATTTGGCGACATACCGCCCTCGTTCGCACTCAAGCAGCACGTTCAGGTCGTCGTATCCCTCCCTGATGAGTTGCGAACGTTCAATCCTGCCCAACGCGTAGTGGCGCGCGACATCGCGCAGCGCTTCATCCAGCGGCTGCGCAAGATCCACACGGCTCAGTAGTTCCTGATTTGTCTTGCGCATTGGTAGCCCTACCCATGCCTGACGACGTTTGCACGCTTGCCACGCGCCACGCACATCGAACTATGGAACGGGCGCTATCCCAGACTCGTATGTATGGCGAGCGCAAGATCACTATAAACCATTAGGAGCAGAGTAGTGAGGAAGAAACCAGCGTTTCTGGGTCCGCAACAGGCCGCTGCCTTTCAAGATAAAGCCGTTGCCCAAGCATACCAGTTCCGTCCGTCATATCCCGATGGCGCCTTCGATATCCTAGCCAGCCTCGCCATAGATGCGCCGAAACGCGTTCTGGATATTGGATGCGGAACTGGATTTATCGCCCGCAAGCTGGTAGATCGAGTGACCCGCGTAGACGCTATTGACATCTCACCCGCGATGATCGAGCAGGGCATGCGCCTGCCACAGGGCGACTCGCCGTCCATCTCATGGATCGTAGGCGCGGTGGAAACCGCGCCACTCAATCCCCCCTACAGCCTGATAACCGCTGGTGACAGTCTGCACTGGATGGACTGGGCGACTGTGATGCCGCGCCTCGCCACGACGCTGACACCGCATGGCTCGCTCGCGGTTCTCAGTGTCGGCCAGTTGCCAACTCCTTGGGATGATCAATTATTGCCCATCATCCAAAAGTACTCGACAGTAAGTGGCTATCAACCGTACGACCTGGTGGCCGAATTGGAAGCGCGCAACCTCTTCCGCACGTCTGGCCGACAAACGACCGCGCCAGTCCCGTTCGTGCAAGCACTCGAAGAATACATCGAGTCTTTCCACGGGAGAGCTTCCTTTGTACGGGAACGCATGGGTAGCGCCTCAGCAAAAGCCTTTGACGCCGCAGTCCGCGCGCTGGTGAGCCAATACTGTACGGGCAATGTCGCATTGCAGATAGTGACGGAAGTCGTCTGGGGCAAGCCGCTGCAAAGTGGCGAATGAGCTGCCGATGCATCACCTGGCTGGCGCGCACGAGCAGCCGACGTGCGCATGCAGATCGAAGACGGTAACTTCGGGGCGACAATTGATGCGAACAAACGGGCTTACCATGCCAACACCGCGGTTCGTGTACTGGATCATGCTACCGACCTGATAATGCCCACTGGGATACCGGCGCCCGAGGGCAGGCAGCAACAGCGGCCCAATCAATGGCGCAACGATCTGTCCACCATGTGTATGCCCAGAGAGCTGGAGCGCGAAGCGTCCGGTGGCAGCGCTCTCGTCGGCGAAGTCTGGCTCGTGGGCTAGCAATATCGCGGCGCCAGCCGCCGGCAGTCGGGCAAGGAGCAGATCGAGCCGGTCGCGTCCCGCGATGATATCATCCACACCAGCGAGATGCAGTTGCGCGCCAGCACGGTAAAGTGTGCGGAAGTCGTTGGCCAGCTCGCATACGCCGCTGGCAGCCAACACATCTCGGACCGCTTGTGCGCCTGACCAGTGGTCATGATTACCCAGCACAGCCACTACCCCATCACTGGCCTTCAGCTGACTTAACCCATTGGCCAGAGCGCGCATGTGAGAGACGGCACGACGCGTTATGAAGTCCCCAGTAAACACAATGAGGTCGGCAGACTGCGTGTTGACGAGACGAACAACGTCATCCAGCCGGGCAGCGTTCATCCAGTCACCCATGTGGAGATCGCTCAACTGTACGACACGATAGCCACAGAACTCTGGGGCTATCTGCGGAAGCGCCAGCGACACCTGCGTGACTTCAACCCATCCGGGTTCAATCATGGCGGAGTAGGCAACTCCGGCGAGAGCCGCCGCACTAGCCCAGGCGATCCCTCGCCGAAGAAGTTGGTTTGGTGTCACGCGCGCCTACTCCGTCTCACTTCCCATCCCATATCGTCTGCATCTCGTACGATACAGGCGCACGAATGGTTTGCAAATCGGCCCAATGTCGAACTTCCTGGAAAGGCTCGCTTCAGAATCCGAGTCGGCGCTCCTTCATACTCACGAAGCAGTTGTGGCCCACGACGATATGGTCGAGCAGTTCGATATCCAGTAGTTCGCCCGCTTTGCGCAACTGCTCAGTAGTGCGCACATCTTCAGGCGAAGGAGCAGGATCCCCCGACGGATGGTTGTGGACGACGACAATCGCCGGACAAGTGCGGCTGATGGCGGGCTTGAAGACCTCCGCCACGCGCACCACACTGCTGTTGACGGTGCCTTGATAGACAACCTGCTGGGCCACGACGTAATTCTTGGTATCGAGGCAGAGCACGCGCAACTGTTCCTGTGCGAGATACCCCATTTCCAACATCATCAGGTTGGCGACATCTGTTGGACTAGTGATCTGTGAACGCCCGCCCGGTGTCAGCGAACTCAGCCGCCTGCCCAGTTCGAGCGCCGCCTTCAGTTGCGAGGTCTTCGCCTCGCCCATCCCGTGCTCCGCGCTGAGCAACGCGGCGTCTACCGTCAGCAGCCCTCCCAGCCCGCCATGATCGCGCAGAAGACGCGCCGCAAGCTCAATGACATTCTCGCCCTGCGTACCCACCCGCAGAATGATCGCGAGCAGCTCTGCCGTTTGCAGCGTCACAGCCCCGTACTTCAGCAATCGTTCGCGGGGGCGCTCATCACTCGGCATATCGCGAACAGTGACACGATATTGCACGTCTGGGCGATCCGAGCGGATGACAGTCATAGAAGGCTCCTCCGCTGGTGTAGCGGGAAATCACAGCTATCGGGGAAAACGGCGGTAGTTTGCCTATCGTACCAGAATCAGGCGAGCGCGACAAGCATGACAGGCGAATGAGGTAGTCGCCTCAAGTCGTGGCTACCAACGCCTCTGCTACCGTTTCAGCGAAGGGTCGCCGAGCGCCCTCGGCAAGCGCGCTATGATAGTCAACCAAGCCAAGCGCCTTCTCCAACTGAGCGCGAACGCCTCGAAAGAACGTAGCATCTACCCGGAGTTCGTCCTTGATGACGCCTGCCACAATTGCCGCCTGTTTGTAATGGCCAAGGCATTGATAATAGGCTATGATACCTGTGCGGGAGCGAGTCTTCTGAAGCGCGAGCCAATACGCTGTACAATACTAAGCGACTCGCGTAAGATGTCTCGTGCGGCACAAACTCAATATTCAGACCTGGGAAGATGGCAGTAAGGGGGGAAGTCATGCGACCACTAACCATTGCCGATAAGACTATCCAGTTGAATCTCGACGGAGTGGGAGCGGCATCTGAAGAGTTCGAGCGAGAATACCCCGTCTTCAAAGGTACATATCGCCTGGACGAATTGCGGGCAACTGAATATGAGCGCCTCGGTCGACAGGAACACGTGTATCTGGACTACACTGGCGGCGGCCTCTACGCTCAATCGCAGATACTCGAACACGTGGCGCTGCTGAGCGATGGGGTGTTCGGCAACCCGCATTCGAAGAACCTGACATCGCAGGCAATGACTCAGCGAGTAGAGCAGGCGCGCGAGTTTATCCTGAAATACTTCAACGCCTCACCGCAGGAATACATGGCAATCTTCACGCCGAACGCTACAGGCGCGCTTAGACTCGTCGGCGAGTCATATCCGTTCGGGGAAGGCGATACGTACCTGCTGACATTTGACAATCACAACTCGGTCAACGGTATTCGCGAATTCGCACATTCCAGAGGTGCGATTGTCCGATACATCCCTGTCGTGCCGAGCGACCTGCGTGTGGACTCCAATACGCTGGAATATGGCCTGGAAATGGGTCGTCCTGGAGGCAATAATCTGTTCGCCTACCCAGCGCAGTCTAATTTCTCTGGGGTCCAACATCCGCTGGAGTGGATCGCTCAGGCGCAAGCCAGTGGGTGGGATGTCCTGCTGGATGCGGCATCGTTTGTCCCCACCAACCGCCTTGATCTGAGCCAATGGCATCCTGACTTTGTTTCCATTTCGTTCTACAAAATATTCGGCTACCCGACAGGTATAGGCTGTCTCCTCGCGCGCACGTCGGCCGTACGCAAACTTCAACGACCGTGGTACTCGGGCGGCACAATCACCTTCTCGTCAGTGCTAGCATTCGACCGCTATCTGACGCCAGGGCCTGCTGGCTTTGAGGATGGCACTGTGAACTACCTGAGTATCCCAGCTGTGGAGTCAGGGCTTAAGTTTATCGAGTCGATTGGTATTGAGATGATTCACACACGTGTAATGTGCCTTACTGGTTGGCTTATCGAGCAACTCATCGGCCTCCGCCACAGCAATGGCGCGCCGCTGTTGCGCCTCTATGGCCCGCCAAATATTCACTCGCGTGGAGCAACGATTCAGGTGAACTTCCTCGCCCCTGACGGCGGATTGATCGACTGCACTACCGTCGAGCGGATGGCGAACGATGCGCGCATCTCGCTTCGCGCCGGATGTCACTGCAATCCGGGCGCACGCGAAGTAGCGCTGGGTTTCATGAAAGATGAGCTAGTAGCCTGCTTTAGAGACAAGGATAGCCAGACCTTTGAGCACTTCTTACAGGTGATTGACGGCAAGACGACCGGAGCGCTACGCGCCTCACTTGGCCTGGTTACGACCTTCGCGGATGTCTACACCTATGTGCAATTTGCCAGAACATTCATCGACAGAACGGATGTGAACTGATCCGGCAGTCTCTCGGCGACCATCAACGTCCCAGTTGATCAACGCTAACGATGCTTGGCAGCGCTTTTGCTAGAACTGGCACTCGACGAAGATCCAGCGGCAATGCCGCGGACGTGCTCCGCCAGCGCTAGCAACTCATCACGCAATTCCGGCGGCGAGAGCACAACCAGCCGACAGCGCAACCCTGCCAGAAGATGCGCTATCCACACAAGGTCATCGGCATAGCCGCACATGATAACGCCACGCTCAGTTTGTTCCAGACTGGCAGTCGCTGGGGATATTCGTTGCGCCGCCTCGTCCAGCGAGAGATCGAGCTGAACGCAATATTCCCACCGCCAGGGTACCTGCCCAATGGACCTCTCGACGGCCGCCAGGGCGTCGAGAGTGGGCGGAGTGAAGGTTTCGGTGAGCAACATGACATTGACAATGTGATCGAGGCGAAACACACGCTGATCTGTCCGCAGGTGGCAGTAGCCAACAAGATACCAGCGCCCGTACCGGCAGACCAAGTGGTATGGGTCAACGATACGCTCAGTCATATCCCCACGCCAGGAGCGGTACGTCATCCGCACCTGTTGACGCGATGCGACGGCGTACAGAACTAACTTCAGGTGCTCTACATCCACAGGTTCGCCTACATGGACAGGTGTATCCGCGAACGTCACCACGTGCTCCAGGCTCCGCAGCATATCGCGCGTACTTTGTCGCAAAGCCATCGAGAGCTTATCGAGCGCGCGCCGCGAGTCACTTCCCTTGAAGTCAACCTCGTGCTGACCACCACGCAGCAAGCCCCAGGCGGTCGAGAGCGCCTCTCGCTCGGTGAGCGCCAGCGGGCGCTTGTAGCCAGCGGGCAGATAATATCCGCCATAGCGGCCGCGTTCCATCTCGATGGGAACGCCGCGATCACGGAGGGTGAGCACATAGCGTCGAACCGTACGCTCGTTCACCTCCAGCCGGTGAGCCAACTCCTCGCCACGCATACGGCCATGCGCCTCCAGTAGCTCCAGCAAGGCAAGCACGCGAGCCGTGGAATACGACATAATTTCCTCATCTGGCGAGATGCGCCGATAACCGGACAACATGTGTCCGGTAAGGACTGTACCCTGAGAGCAGTGGATAATACCACCGCGTTCTCATGCATGAGGGAGCACCAATGGAGCGGTTTTCTTTGGCGGACGTTCAGAGCCTCCGCGCACAGGACAATACACCCTATCACGAGTTCTTACATGTGTCAGCGATGAGCGCCGGGGTGTATGAGCTTGGCGTTGGCGACGAGGACGGGCAGCAGCCGCATACCGAAGACGAGCTTTATTACATCGTATCGGGCAAGGCGACGCTGCTCGTCGGCGCGGAAAATGTGCCGGTAGAAGCTGGCTCGATGGTCTATGTGCCAGCACGTGTTATTCACCGCTTTCACACGATCATTGAGGCGCTGACCATTCTAGTGTTCTTCGCACCTGCGGAATACGCCTTCCGCGACACGCCAACGCCGCAATCCTGAGACAAGCGGAAACGCACTTCACGGCGGTTCCATGCATGAAACGAGTCGTTGCCAGTTGCACTAAAACAGAAACGGACGGGAAGACACCCATGGCGATGGACACAAGTGGTGTGGAGACGAGACGCGACGGGCGAGAGGACTTTGACTTCCTGATTGGTACCTGGAAGGGCCACCAGCGGCGGCTCCGCGAGCGGCTGAAAGGCTCGCAATCGTGGGAGGAGTTCGAGAGCGTCTCGGTCGTCACGAAGATGCTCGGCGGGCTGGGCAACTTCGATGAGGTCACAATGCAACGCGCGTCAGGTGAGATGCGCGGCTTTACCGTACGCCTCTTCAATCCAGAGACGCGGCAGTGGAGCATCCACTGGGCGGACAGCGTCGGCGCGACATTGGGAGCGCCAATGGTCGGCGAGTTCAAAGATGGACTCGGCGTGTTTTACGACTGCGAGCCGTTTGAGGGCAAGCGGATATTTAGCCGCTTTCTCTGGACTCATGATTCGCCAGACTCGTGCCGATGGGAACAGGCGTTTTCGCCGGATGGCGGCGCGACCTGGGAGACCAACTGGACAATGGATTTCACCCGCGTGAAATAGTGGGCGATCTGCGCGCTCAAAGGAATGCTAGTGCAGCCAACGGGGGGAAGGATTCCCGGCCCATCACAGCAATCGAGGTCAATTCAGGCATGTACCAGAGAACACACGCTGACGACAGAGATAGCGCAGCAAATGCTGCGGAACGGACATTGACGAGATATAGCCCGATTGTAGAACTGCGACGGTATACACTGCGCGCGGGACAGCGAGACGTGCTGATTCAACTCTTCGATGAGGAGTTTATCGAGTCGCAGGAATCGGCTGGGATGACCGTAATCGGGCAATTCCGCGAGCTGGACGACCCGAACCGCTTTTTGTGGCTGAGGGGCTTTGCTGACATGCAGACTCGCCACGACGCATTGGCGGCGTTCTACTATGGGCCGATCTGGCGCGAGCACCGCGATGCTGCCAACGCAACGATGGTTGATTCCGACGACGTGCTGCTGCTACGTCCGGCACGCCAGACATCTGGCTTTTGCCTTGATCTTAAGGCACGGCCCCCGCGAGGCGCTCAGGAGCAGCCCTCCGTACTGGTAGTGGCGACCATCCTCTACTGGAGTACCCCGCCCAATGCCGACTTCCCGAACCTGTTCGAGCACGGGCTTGTTCCGATCCTGACTAAGCAGGGCGCTTCGATCCTCTCCTCGTTCGTGACTGAGCCGAGCGAGAATACTTTTCGAGCGTTGCCGGTACGCGAGGGTGAGCAGGTATTTGTCTGGTTCGCACGCTTCGACAATCAAGCTACCTATGAGGCACACCTCGCTGCCCTGGAGAAGTCACCAGAATGGCGCGAGCAGTGGACACCAGTAGCAGACCAACTCAAAACACGGCCCCAGATTATAAGGCTTGCGCCAACGACCCGGTCGTTGCTGCGTTAGCGAGTTACAGCATCGATCGGGCATTGGCATAGAGTCAGCTTCGAGCAAGGCAGACTCCCACCCGCTATTGGCTCTCGCGCTCGCCAGAGCGTGGCGCGAGCCAGGCGTCAATCTGCGGCCAGGTGCGCTTGATCGCGCCACTGCCCGCCATCATGCCAATGTGGCCACCAGGGATACGCAGTAGCTCTTTGTCTTTGCTACCGATCTTCGCCATCACGCCCTCAGTCTGCATGGGCGGCACGATATGGTCTTCAGTCGCGATGAGATTGAGCACGCTGGCGGTGATGTTTTCCAGATGCACGGTCTCGCCGCGCAATGTCATTGTCCCCTGCATCAGGCGATTGTAGCGATACATATCTACGATCAGTTGCCGGTAGGCCGCGCCGGCGATGGGGGTCAGATCGGTGACCCAGGTATTCATCGCATGCCACGAATCGACTACTTTGGGGTCGTCGATGTTCTCCCATAGCTTGAGATAGTTGGTGATGTAGTTATCAACCGGCTTGAGCACCTTGGCGCCGTAATCCAGCATCTCGCCGGGCATATTACCAAATGTCGCCAGTATCCGCTCGACATCGAGATGCTGTTCATCCACCCAGCGCATGAAGCCAGTACAGTTCTTATCGGTGAAATCAAGCGGCGCGGTGAGTAGCAGCAGATTGCGCAGGCCGTCGTCGGGACGGAGCGCGGCGTACATAGTCGTGATCAGCCCACCGATGCACCAGCCGAGCAGGCTGAATTCCTCCGAGCCGCTAAATGCCTTCAGCTTGCGCACGGCGCGCGGCAGGTAATCCAGCACGTAGTCGTCAAACTTGAGGTTGCGATCCTCCAGACCAGGAGTACCCCAGTCGAGCAAGTAGACCTCGTAGCCCTTGCCGACCATATACTCAACAAAGCTGGCCCCTGGGCGCAGATCGAGAATAGACGAACGATTCATCAGAGCAAAGACCAGCAGCAACGGGGTAGGATAGCGCTGTTCCGGTGGAACCACGGGAATGTAGTGATAAAGCTTCGCCTTATTGAGCGTCCAGATTGTCTCTTTGGGCGTCTGGGCGATGGGATACGGAGTGGTGAGCACCCGCTGCAGCGTGCGAAGCTGTTCCTCAACCAATCGCCGATGCTTCTGCTTCGCGCCATTCTTTGCGGGTGATGGATGGGTGGGAGTGGGAGTCGCCATAGGATACGATTACTCCTTGATGCGCGTGGCCGTTGCGGAACGACCTGAGGCGCTGGCGGCGCGCGTGCGGCGCGGACGGCTGTTGTTTGTAGCGGTGGCGGCTGACGCGCGTGCCGATTTCGGCGGGCTCTTTTTTTCAATGGCGACAGGAGCTGCCTGACCCGGCGCGGTATTCATGACAATCTGCGTCAGCATCCGCTGCATCTCGTCAAAGCGAGCGTCGAGATCGTCCAGCCGCATCTCGATGTTGGTCATGCGCTCGGCGATACTGAGCACCTCGGCTCGCGTTGGCATGTTGACTTGTCCGAGAATCTGCGCCATTGCTTGCTCCACCACCTTGCGCATCGGCACAGACGAGGCAAGGTGGCTATCCAGAATCCGCCCCGTGGCCTCGGCATACGCCTCGGTATTGACGAGCTCGATCATCGCCTTCGACCATGCTTCCAGCGACGCATTCTGCGTGGTCCGCCAGAAACTAAATGGGTCGAAGGGATTGGGAATATCGTTGGGCTGACTCATCGTGAGACCTCCGTGGCCATGCGCACTTTGCAGCGAAACCCTGTCATGTCAGTATATACACCGAATGCGTGTAGCGCCATGGTCGTCTACAGCTACGCGCGCAGACCCTTCACTCATTCAGGCGGCATCCTGCTGTGAATGGTCACACACTGGCCCTACATGCTGCTGAGATTGTGGCGTTCGCACAAGCCATAAGCCACTGGCCTCACTTGACACATCCTGCATCTATATGTATAATGCACATAGATGCAAGAAGACAAGGTACTGAGATATGAGCACCAGGAAGTCCAAATCCCAGGAAACTGGACATGAGAGCGATTCCCCCGGGCCTGAGGCGACCGCGGGCGCAACGCCACGCAACTGGATGACCGCGGTTATCCTGCTGTTGCTGCGCGAGTGGAGCTCGTACGGCTACGACCTGATGGAGCGCATGGCAGCCTTTGGGTTCGCCGCGATGAATCCCGGGTCGCTCTACCGCGCGCTACGCCAGTTGGAGAAAGACGGCATGGTCAGCTCCACCTGGGATACCAGTGGCCAGGGACCGGCACGGCGGATGTATGCGATCACTGAAGCTGGCGAGGCGTATCTGAAGCTTTGGGCAAGCGGCATCGATCAGTACCGAACGATGATGAACACGTTCTTTCGGCTGTATACCGGACAGCCCGAAGATACAAACAGCTCGCGATAAGACCAGAGGCGGATGCACCGCCGGAAGGGATGAGATCACATGGAAAAGGGAGTCAATCAGGCCGCGATCGAGTGGACCGAGACGACGCGCCAGGCGTACCAGGCGGTCGCCAGCGGCGTCGTGGCGGCTCAGGAGCGCAATATTCAGTTCGCGCAGACGGCCTTCGAGAATGGCGTCGCCCAACTCCGCGCGCAGGAAGAGACGGCGCGCGGCTTGTTCCAGACAATGGCCGAGCAGTCTGAGAAGCAGCGGGCGGCATTCCAGAAGGTCGCTCAGGAGTCGATCAACGCCTATCTCGATCTGCTCGCCGCGCCAATCGCCTTCTACCAGAAGGGGATCGATGTGACACGCCAGGCAGCTCAGAAGGCCCGCTAACTCGGCGATATCAGAAGCGGAAACACACGCAGACCGAAGCCAACTGCTCCGGTCTGTTTCTGTCTATATTGCGCTTGGTCGGCTCACATCATGAAGATGCCGCCGTTGACGTTCAGCGTCTGGCCAGTAATATAGTCGCCATCCACGATGAGATAACGGACAGCGCGAGCGATTTCACGCGATGTGCCGACACGTCCAAGCGGAATGCGCTTGACGATCTGTTCTTTCACCTTCTCAGGCACGACCGTATACATGTCGGTCTCGGTGAAGCCGGGGCAGACGCAGTTGACCGTCACGTGGTACCTGGCCATCTCGATGGCTGCCGTCTTGGTAAAGCCGATGATGCCAGCCTTGGCGGCGCTATAGTTAGCCTGGCCAAAGTTGCCCATGTGGCCGACAAAGGAGCTGATATTGACAATTGTGCCGCTCTGCTGCTCTATGAAATGGGGAAGGGCAGCCTTGACGGTGTAGAAACAGCTGTTGAGGTTGTTCTGAATTACCCGATTCCAATCCTCAATCGAGAGATTCTTCATCGAGCGATCGATGGTGATGCCCGCGTTGTTAATGAGGGCATCTATGCGTCCGAACTCGGCCACCGTCTGCTCGATGAGCCGCGCCGCCTGCTCAGGGTCGGAGACGTCAGCTTGAACGGCAACGGCCTTCGATCCGCCGTCGGTGATTGCCCTCACCACCTCTTCCGCCGGGCCGCGACTGCTGCCATAATTGACGACGACACGCGCGCCACCCGCGCCGAGTTCCTCAGCGATGGCCCGTCCGATGCCACGGCCAGCGCCTGTTACCAGTACAACCGCTCCCTCAAGTGTTGCCACGCCATGCCTCCCTCTCATCAGGAGATGTCACCGCAGCCCACGTGCCACGGTGAGAGCGCATACGAGACAGGTGCAGTATGCGACGTGGCATGCGCAGGACGCAAGCGGCTATGGCAGGCAATCTTACTTATTAGCGAGAGCACAGGTTGTGCAGCAAGCGCTCAGCACTTGATAACGGCCTCGCCGGTCAGCACAAGAACGCCGTCGCTGTTGACACAATCGGTGCGCAGCGTAACGAGCCGCTTGTCCTCGCGAATCTCGATCACCTCGACGCTGGCGGTGATGGTATTGCCAATATAGACGGGCGCCAGAAACTTGAATGTCTGGGAGGCATAGATGGAGCCGATGCCCGGTAGCTCAGTGCCAAGAAGTGCGGAGATCATGCCCGCGGTGAGAAAGCCATGGACGATACGCCGACCGAAGCGCGATTTGGCAGCGTATTCGTCGTCCAGGTGAATGGGGTTGAGGTCGCCGCTCAACTCGGCGTATTCGACGACATCAGCTTCGGTGAAGGTGCGGGTGCGCTCAACGCGGTCTCCGAGGGACGGTAGTGGTCGCAGCTCACGGATGAGGTCAGCCAAGGGGTAACTCCAGTTCTGGCGCCAGTGGCAGATTGGTAGCGTGTGGGTGGTCACGGCGAACAGTCATTGTCCGCCGCATCCGCAGCAATCGGACGACCACCCATATGTATCCGAGTATGACAAGAAACGCGCCGCTGGTCAAGAGTACTGCTCAGCTATGGGCATTGTTGGGGATCCCCGCAGACCTATTAGGCTACGGCACATGCGTGGGATACGTCGGCGCGCGCCTGGCCTTCGTCGCCTGCTCGAAGGCGTAAGCGAAGCCGATGAGCTTCGGCTCGCTCCATGCCAGTCCCATGAAGGTGACGCCGAGCGGCAGACCGAAGGTGTAGCCCGCAGGGACGCTGATCGCTGGATAGCCCGCCAGCGCGGCAGGTTGGCTGGCGCCGCCCATGCTATGATCGCCGTCAATCAGATCGATCTTCCAGGCAGGCTCCCCCGTGGGCATACAGAGCGCGTCGAGATTGTGCTCGCGCATGACACCGTCGATACCCTCATCGCGTGCCAGCCGTAGGCATTCCGCCCGCGCCTTCAGATACTCTTCATCCGTGAGCGGGCCTTTCGCCTGCGCCATCTCGAACAGTTCCTGCCCGAAATAGGGCATTTCCTGCGCGGCATGCTCCCGATTGAAAGCAATTAATTCTTCGAGGGAATGTGCCTGGGCTTCGGGTCCAAGCGCCGCGAGATAGGCGTTCAGGTCAGCTTTGAACTCGTAGAGCAGCACGGTCAACTCAGCCTCCGAGGTCCGCATCTCCTTAGCCGACGGCAAATTCGCCGGATCGACTAGCACCGCGCCGAGCGATTGCAGCGTTTCAACTACGGTGGCAAAGACAGCGTCTGTTTTCTCGCTAAAGCCAGTGTGGATCTCGCGCGGAATGCCTATGCGCGCGCCTCGCAGCGCATCAGCGTCGAGACACTGAACGTAGTTGAGAAATGTCTGGCGGGGATTGACCTGAGTCGCCGGGTCGCGTTGATCGACGTCCTCCAGCACGCCAAGCAGAATCGCCGCATCGGCGACGGTGCGCGCAAAGGGGCCAACGGTATCCTGGCTGTGTGAAATTGGGATGACGCCCGCGCGACTGGTCAGTCCAACGGTCGGCTTGATGCCCACGACGCCATTGATCGAGGCGGGGCAGAGAATCGAGCCATCAGTCTCGGTGCCTACCGAGGCGACGCAGAGGTTGGCCGCGACAGCGGTTGCCGAGCCGGAACTTGAGCCGCAAGGCGTGCGGTCGAGCGCATAGGGATTGAGCGCCTGGCCGCCACGCGCGCTCCATCCGCTTGAGGAGTGTGTCGAGCGGAAGTTAGCCCATTCGCTCATGTTCGCTTTACCCAGCAGCACCGCGCCCGCCTCCCGCAGCCGCGCGGCGACGTGCGCATCGTGCGCGCGCCTCACGCCAACCAGCGCCAGCGAACCAGCGGTCGTCTCCATGCTGTCGGCGGTATCAATGTTATCTTTGAGCAGGATTGGGATGCCGTGAAGTGGCCCACGTGGACCATGCGCCGCACGCTCGCGATCAAGCGCCTCGGCGATTGCCAGTGCATCGGGGTTTACCTCAATCACTGAGCGTAGCATTGGCCCGCTTGTATTCAGGGCCGCGATCCGCTCGATGTACGCCTCTACTAACGCTCGGGAGGTCAGAGAATCTCCCGTCATAGCAGCCCGGAGGTCGGCGATGGTCTGCTCCTCCAGGTCGCCGTGCGGCGCCTGCCACTCACTCATCGCTTCACCTTCGATTGCTAAACGCCGAGATCGTACAACTGCTCGAACTGGAGGTCGAGATCATTCGTGACCTGCCAGAGACAGGCGAGCGCCTTACGCACGTTACGCGCGGCGCATGGCGGCAGGTCATCGCGCGCGGCAAGTTGCTTGAGCATCTCGTACGCGCGAAGCGCCTCCTGCTCCACCGGCGTCAGCGCTGTTCCCAGGATATCGATGTCAGCCATCATGCTCACTCCTCTATGATCTACATCAACCATTCAATACGCCAGCGAGATACATTCGGCTAATAGACCGCGATGGGCCGGTCATCCTTCAGCCGTCTCGCCTTCAATTCGAAGCGTGGCAACGTACCAGGCGGCATCAGCTCGATGATGAACCGCAGCCCTTCATGTGCGGACGAAAGCTCATGGGCCAGTTCTTCGCTCAGCGCTGGCCATTCGTCCTCACGTCCCGGCTTCATTTCGATTTTGATCGTGATCTCGTCGCGGATGTCGTTACGCCAGATGTAGATCTGGAATTCGTCAATGGCGTCGTGCTCGCGAATGAGCGCCTCGACCGCGCGCGGGTAGACGTTGGTGCCACGAATGAGCTTCATGTCGTCCCAGCGACCACGGATGCCCCCCTGGTAGATATCGCCAGTGCGGCCGCAATCGCAGGTGGAATATGGCACTTTCAGCACCATGTCTTTCGTGCGATAGCGCAGCACGGGAATGAAGCCGCGACCGAACGAGGTCACGACTCGCTCGCCCAGTTCGCCGTATGGCACAGGCTCACCCGTCTCGGGATTGACGACCTCTTCGATGAAATGGTCCTCGATGATATGCGTTCCGCCCGGCTGATGCGAACACTCGAAGATCATGATTGTACCCAGTTCCGTCATGCCCGCGGTATCGCCGCACTTCGCGCCCCATGCCTCCTCAAGTTGCCGCTTGACCGCCGGAATAGAGCCAGATGGCTCGCCAGAGAGGATGACCTTGTTCACGGCGCTCTCGGTCAGGTCAATACCCATCTCCTGAGCCTCCTGCCAGAGGCGAAGCGCGTAGGTTGGCGTAGAGCAAACAGTCGTAACGCCCATCTCGACGATCTGCTTGACGCGCGCCTCGGTGGTCTGCGCGCCGCCGGGAATAACGAGGGAACCAAGCTTCTCGCAGCAGTAGTGCGCGCCCCAGAAGCCGATAAATGAGCCGTAGCCAAAGGCGAAATAGACCACGTCTTTTGGGCGAACGCCGAAGCCCCAGAAGCCATAGCTCCACATCTCGGCGATCCACTCCCAGTCCTTCATACTATCCAGCACACGGATGGGTACGCTGCCGCTGGTTCCAGAGGTCAGATGGTAGCGGATGGCATTATCCTGACTGGTCGTCGGCAGCGCGCCAAACAGCGGCTGCTCCGCCTGCGTCGCCATCCACTCGTCGCGCGTCATGAAGGGGATACGTCGCAGATCGTCCAGCGTCTTGAGCTGATCGGGATGGAAGCCGACCGCATCGAATCGCTGCTTGTGAAACGGGCTATGAACATATGCCCAATGCGTCATGCGCTGCAACTTCGCCAGTTGGAGCGCCTGAAGCTGCTCACGTGGCAGCGTCTCGTTCTTCGGATTCCAGTATTCGGAATACGCCATCTCCGAACCCTCCACTCTCTTGCCAGAAGCGTCATTGCCGCTGGCCTACTACTGCTCGCGCCCGATCAATTCTCGCGCGAGGATGATGCGCTGGATGTTGCTTGCCCCTTCATAAATCTGCAGACCCTTGATGTCGCGATAGTAGCGCTCGACTGGATACGCGCTCGAATAGCCGCGATTGCCATAGAGCAAGACCGCCTCGGACGCCGCGCTGGCCGCTGACTCGGTCGCGAACAGCTTGGCGCTGGATACCGCCTGCGTCGCCGGGCGGCCAACGTCTACGAGCCACGCGGCATGGTAGACCAGCAGCCGCGCCGCCGCGATATCCGCCGCCATGTTGGCGATGGTCGCCTGCACCATCTGGAAGTCGCCGAGCCGACGTCCGAACTGTCGCCGTTCGCGCGCCCACTGGACACAGGCATCCAGACACGCCTGCCCGATGCCCACCGCGCCCGCCGCGACGCCGAGCCGCCCGCAATCCAGCGCTGACATGGCAATCTTAAAGCCTTCGCCTGGCTCGCCGAGTATGGAGCTGACTGGAACACGGCAGTTCTCGAACATGATATGGGCGTGGTCGGATGCGCGATGACCCAACTCAACGCCGGGCATCTCCTCGCGGCGCATCCCGCGCGTGTCAGTCTCGACCAGGAAGGCGCAGATGCCTTTGTGGCGCTCGGCACGGTCACGAGTAGCGAAGACGATAGCCAGGTGCGCCATGTTACCGTTGGTGATCCAGATCTTCTCGCCATCGAGCAGGTAGTCGTCGCCATCCGCCGTGGCCGTCGTCTGGATGTTCGCGGCGTCCGACCCGGCGTCTGGCTCGGTGAGACAGTAGCAGCCGATCCACTCACCACTGGTGAGCCTGGGCAGGTAGCGTTGCTTTTGCTCCAACGTACCCCATTGTTCCAGGCAACCTGAGACGAGGCTCGCATGCACCGTCAGCAACCCGCGAACCGAAGAATCGGCGCGCCCCAGTTCTTCGCAGACCAGCGCGAACGAGACGGCGTCCATCGCGTCGCCACCATACTCCCGCGCAATGGGGCCGCCGAGGAAGCCAAGATCTGCCATGCGACCGATGAGATGCATCGGGAACTCGCCAGTCTCGTCGGCTGTGCGGGCGAGAGGAGCCACCTCGTCGTTGGCGAAGTCGCGGGCGAGGGACTGAATCCGCTGTTGCTCTGGCGAAAGCTCGAAGTCCATCAGACCTGCTCCTCCGCGCCCAGCACGGCGAACCCCTCCATCTCGATCATCGCCTCTGGTTGGAAGAGCCCCGCCACCTCGAAGAGCGCCATCGCGGGATAGTAGTTGCCAAAATACTCGCGGAACACCCTGCCCAGCGGCTTGAGCTGCGCCACATAGGCGTCGCGATTGGTCACGAAGACGTTCAACTTGACGATGTCCGCCATCTGACCGCCTGCCTCGTGGACGACGGCATGGAGATTGTGGAGCACCTGGCGGCACTGCGCCTCCATGTCGCCCGGCGCGACAATCTGACCGTCACCGTCGCTGGCGTCCTGCCCGGCGAGAAATAGCAGGCTGCCGCCGGTCGTCAGCAGACCGTGATTGAAGCCGCGCGGCTCGGGCAAACTCGCCGGATTGATAATCTGCTTGCTCATCTGGCGTCACCGTCCTGTAAACGTTGGTTTGTGCTTCGCCATGAACGCCTCGTAGAAGGCGCGGTGGTCGTCGCCTAGTAACAACAAGGCCTGCGCCTGCGCCTCCGCCTCGATGGCCGCGACGAGATCCATGCCTAGTTCGTTGTTGAGCATGCGCTTGGTCATCGCCAGCGCCTGTGTCGGCCCAGCCGCCAGCCTACGCGCCCACTCCATCGTCACAGAAATCACTTCGTCGTGCGGCGCGACCCGATTGACCAGCCCATAGCGCTCAGCCGTTGCCGCATCAATCGTATCACCCAGTAGGAGTAGTTCCATGGCGCGCCCAAACCCAACGATGCGCGGCAATAAATAGCCCGCGCCCATGTCGGCGCCTGTCAGCCCAACCCTGGTGAAGAGGAAGGCAATGCGTGCCTTTTCTGAGGCGATACGCAGATCAGACGCCAGCGCCAGCACTGTCCCAGCGCCCGCGGTCGTGCCATTGAGTGCGGCGAGAATCGGTTTATCGAGTAGCCGCATGTGCTGGACAACCGCTCCGGTCATGCGGGTGAAGTCGAGATGGCCCTTCAGGTCGCGCTTGAGTAGCTCGCCGATAATCTCTTGCACGTCACCGCCGGATGAAAAGGCGTCACCCGCGCCGGTCAGCACAACGACTCTGACGGTGTCATCATAGCGTAGCGCCTCGAAGAGATCGCGCAACTGAGCGTATATCTCGAACGTGAGCGCGTTCAGCTTCTCAGGCCTCTCGAGCGTGATTTTCGCCACGCCATCCTCGACCTCATAACGAAAATCGTACCCCATCGTCAGCAGCCTCTCCGTTGAGCCACACGTGCCTTTGGCTACCACATCACCGCGCCGCCATCGACATTGATCGCCTGCCCGGTGATGCCACCGCTGGTCGTCTGAGCAAGAAAAAGCACGACCCGCGCCACTTCTTCGGGGGTGACAAGCCGCCGTTGTGGATTTGTGCTCGCGAGGTATGCGCGCGCGTCTTCCTCGCTCATACCAGTGCGAGCGATCATATTGGCGACGGCCCCGTCGGTCATCGGCGTATCAACATAGCCAGGGCAGACCGAATTGACGGTGACACCGGTGGTCGCCAGCTCGATTGCGACGGTCTTCATCAGCCCTAACACACCGTGCTTGGAGGCAGCATATGCTGCGGTATAACGGCTGCCAACTTTTCCAGCGACTGAGGCGACGGTGATGATACGACCCCACTCTTGCGCCACCATCTCCGGAGCCACCGCCTTGGTGACGTAATAGACGCCCGTCAGGTTCAGCGCCAGCAACTGATGCCATATCTCATCAGGATGTCCGAGGAATTTAGCGCTCATCGCTTTGCCAGCGTTGTTCACCAGGATGTCAATGCCGCCAAGTTGCGTGTGCGCCGTCTCCACCATCCGCTCGACCTGCGTGACATCGCTCACATCGCACGAAATGACGACAGCCTTGCGGCCAAGCTGAGCGATCTCCGCCGCCACCTGCTCCAGCTCGTCGGTCCCGCGCGCCGCCAGGGTAACATCCACACCAGCCTGCGCCAGCGCGAGCGCGGTCGCGCGCCCGATGCCACGGCTAGCGCCTGTGACGAGCGCCCGCTTGCCAGCTATCAAATCATCTGCCATGTCGCGCCTCCTGCTTCACATGTCGCCTTGTCGAATGCGTGTCGGAACGAATGAGAGTCTCATCAGTTGAAGGCGGTGTTTCTGGTATTATGCCATCCTCAGGCCAGGGATACTCTAGCAGGCATATGTCAGCCCGCCCTGCCGCCAGCGTTGTGTTGGCCTCATTGGAGGTCAGCAGGTATCCGCCGACCATCGTCGGAATGTTAGCCTCGTTGCGCACGCGATCCGCGAGCGGCGTCAGGAAGCCACGGCGGTAAGGCGCGACGGATGCGGGCGTGGTCTGCCCGGCCATCACGGTAATGAGATCGCAGCCATGATCCTTCAGTTCGCGCGCCATTGTCACGCCATCTTCAACCGTGAGTCCGCCCGACACACCATCGGTGACGTTGAGCGCCACAGCCAGCGGACGACTCTCCGGCCAGACGTCGCGCACAGCGTCAAAGACCTCAAGCGGGAAGCGCATCCGGTTGGCGAGGCTGCCGCCAAACGCGTCATCGCGGACGTTGGTCAGCGGCGAGAGAAAACTTGCGAGAAGGTAACCATGGGCAGCATGCAACTGCAAGAGATGGAAACCTGCCTCGGCCGCCATGCGCGCTGCCTGCACGAACTCGTTGCGGATGCGCTCCATCCCGGCTCGGTCGAGCGCTATCGGCGTGACGCCATTTGGCGTATACGGTATCGCTGAGGGGGCGACGAGCGGCCAACCAGAATCACGAAGTGGCGCATCCAGCCCGCGCCTTCGTGTCTGCATGCTTCCACGACGGCCCGCATGATTGAGCGTGATGCCGAGTTGCGCTCGTAAGCGCCGACGGAGAGGCGGATGGGGTGGCGCGATGTCTGGGGGTACAAGCAGGTGGCGCATTCTCGGTATGAACTCCGACCATAAAAGCATATGTCTGGTGTCATACATGCCCGCATCGTACGGCGTAATACGAGCGTCGGACGCCACGGCAACCGGCGGAGTGAGCACCAGTCCAGCGCCTGCCTGAGCCCGCGCGTGAAGTCGCGACAACAGCGTTGTATAGGGTACGCCGTTGATAGCGCATTCTGTATCGGACACCGTCATCGCCACGCGATTCGCCATGATAACACTGCGCGACGCAAACGGTGTCAGCCACGGCGGTGGAGCAACCATCAGTCCGGGTACATCCAGCCCTCCGCCTATAGTTCGGTCGAGCGCCTCCACGAACCGGCCATCACGCAGTCGCAGGTCGTCGTAGCTGATGCGGCCACTACGCGTAAGCAGGTTGAAGGCAAACTGGCGCGACGGCAGATGCCGATAGCGGGCAATGCCTTCGAAATAGGCGCGGCTCTCCTGCGCGGCCTGCTGAATCGTTTCGACAATAGGCCGGCGTTCCAGTTCGTAGACTGTCAGCGCCTCGGCGAGATCGCTATGGACGCTCAGGGCATTGACAAGCGCTATCGCGTCCTCCATCGCCAGCTTAGTACCAGAGCCAATCGAGAAGTGAGCAGTATGCGCGGCATCACCAAGCAAAACCGTATTGCCAACATGCCAGACTGCGTTCTTGACGGTCACGAAGCTGATCCACTTCGAGTTGTTGCCAAGCAACTGGTGGCCGTGTAAGTCATCAGCAAATAGCCGCTCACAATAGGCGATACTCTCGTCCTCGGTCGCGCTGTCCAGACCCGCGCGGAGCCAGGTCGCCTCGTCGGTCTCGACGATGAAGGTGCTGGTCGTCCCATTGAAAGGATAGGCATGCACCTGGAACAGGCCATGCTCGTTCTCTTGAAAGAGGAATGTGAATGCATCGAGCACCCGGTTGGTACCGAGCCAGATATACTTCGATGCGCCATAGTGTAGATTTGGCCGGAAGGTTGGCGCCTGCTGCTGGCGGACAAGACTATTGACGCCATCGGCGGCGATGAAAAGGTCGCAATCTGGCAACATAGCAAGATCGGTGATATCTGTCTCAAAGCGCATCTCAACGCCCAGCTCAAGGCAACGCTCACGTAGGATATCGAGCAGCGCCTTACGCGCCAGACCCGCGAATACATGGCCACCGCAACGCATCAACTCGCCACGGAAGCGCGTATCGATCGCATCCCACAGAACGAACTGCTCAGTGATACGCGCATACGTCGGATAGTCAGCCTCCCGAAACGAAGCCAGCGTTCGGTCAGAGAAAACGACACCCCAGCCGTAGGTGGCGCCCGCAGGGTTGCGCTCGAGAATGGTGATCTCGGCGTCGGGTCGTGCTTTCTTCAGCAGCAATCCGCAATACATGCCCGCTGGACCAGCGCCCAGAATGACGACCTTCACGCGCAACTCTTTTCGTAGATGACAGACTCGGCTCGGTCTATCGGTCAGCCAGCGAAGACGGCGGCGAGACGATCCAATTGGGCGGGATGCGCCACTGCCGGAAAGAGCACCAGATCCTCGCAGCCAGCCTCAGCGTATCCTCGCACAAATTGAGCGACCGATTGCGGCGTCGTCAGCAGTTCGGTGACGATACGCTCGACATAGGGTCCAGTGAAGGCGTAGTAATCGCGCATGTAAGCGATTCCTGTGGCAACGGTCTCGTCATCGCCGAGCGCGAAATACCCCTGTCCCCACAGTCGCGGCTTCCCTGGGCGGCCAGCATCGGCCCAGGCGGCGCGCGCTTTATCGGCGGCACGTGCAAAGGCGCGTGGTGGTCCACCACCATGAACGTAGCCATCGGCATAGCGCGCTACGCGGGCAAACGTGACATCACTGCCCCCACCCATCAATATATCCGGCGTGGATGGCGCATCAAGAGGCATCGCCATTGGTCGCTGTTCCCAGAGATCACGGATCGACGCCAACTGCTCAGCCAGACGCCGCCCACGCGTGCTGTAGTCGACTCCAGCGGCCTCGTAGTCATCTTTGCGCGCACCAACCGCTACGCCAAGCGAGAGACGGCCGCCAGAGAGCGCATGCGCCGAGAGCGACTGCCGCGCCAGCAGGGCTGTGTTGCGCAGAGGGCTGACGACAATCATCGTGACCAGCTGGATACTTGATGTAACTGCCGATGCGGCCGCCAACGCGGCCAGAGGATCATAGCCATCATAGGCGATGCGATCCAGCACGCCAAGGCTACCTAATCCCTGCGCCTCGGCGCTCTGCGCCCAGTCAATGACGAGTTTCCCGCTGACCCCAGGAAACGTCGTGGGCAGCCCAACACCTACGCGCATCGTCACTCATCCTCCCCATTGAGGCAAGCAATCATTACCGGCGGATCAACTCTTCGGCCAAGCGGTCCACGGATGCTTTCAACTTAACACAAATTGCAAGTCCGCTGACGACGGAAATACGTACCAGCACACGGATACACCTATCCCGCGCGGAGCGCCTGTGCCTGAGCTTTGTCGGCGCGAGCCGTGGCATGCCCAGCGGCGGTTGTCGCCTCGGCAGCTTTTGCCGCCGCTTTCGCGTTCCAGGCGCGGTCGAAATCGCCCCAGGCAGCTGGTTCAAAGGTGCGAATGCGCCAGCGCCATGACTCGCATCGCGCGCTACATTCTTCCACCACAGCCTGGCGCCACGCCATGTAGCCAGCCTCACCATGGGCAGCCGTCTCTACCAGCAACGCGGTGGCGTCGAGCAATGCGGTTTGCAGATGCTCGGCACGCTCGCCCATCTCCGCGAAGTGGCTCACCTCACCCTGCATCACGAGCGCGCCATTGCGCGCCGCGTGGTCGCCAAATGACTCGGCCCAGTCGGTAAGAAGGGTTTCCCATGCCAGCGACGCACGTTCGATAGCAGTCCGCACCTCAGTGAGAGCACGGCTGGCGGCAGTTCCCGCGTTAGCAGGACGGCTGCTTGACCGTCGTGAACGCCGCAATGAAGCAAGCCTATGGTCCACGGCGTCAACCGCATCAAGCATCGCCTTCCGGGTAGCATTCGCGGCTTCGGCGCGCGCCTGCATGTCGTCTAGCTGTCGCTCGCGCTCGCGCTCATGCGCCGACGCCAAACTGGCCAAAAGGCTTTCGAGGGCGAATCGATCAAGAATCCGGACTCCAAGTTGCTCTGCTGCTTGAGCGGCCTGCTCAGTCGCGGGAGCCGTCGAGAACACCATTCGAGAAATCGAGCGTTGCTCCGGCGCTAGATGTGCGGCTGCCTGACGTAGTGCCGCTTCATCGAGAGCCTTATCCGTTGGACGGACAGCAGCAGCGACCAACTTCCCTGTTGCTGACTCTCCTTGCCAGACTCCAAGCGCGCCAACACTTCGCCGCGATTCTACGGTTATCCCCTGGTTCGAGAGCAGCCAGTCCATCGCCATGAGCCAGATATCTTGTGGGAGCGCCTCAAGATGACGCACGGTCAGTATATCGTTAGCCGCCAGCGCCAGTGCCGCCTTTTGCGAGGCGGCCAGACGATCAACCGTTAACCCGCACTTCGCGCAGGTCACCTGCTCTGGCTCGCCGCAAGCGGCGCATCCCCAGGCGCCACAGTGCTTACACGCCATCGCGCATTCAGCGCAGAGCGCATGGCCAGCATCGCAGACATAGCCAGTTTGCATGTTTCTCCCGCAGACACAGCAGTCTGGCAGAAATACCTGCTGCCGCCCCAGGTCCACACCAACCAGTAGTTCGGCGTGTCCTTTAGACGGGTGTAGCGCGACTTGAGCGAGACTCGAGGTTATGAAACAGGCGCTTTCCAGTTGCGCCTCAACATCCACCGCATAGACCTCAGAGAGCGCGGAGAGTTCGCGTTTCCTGCCAACCTTGGCGGCTCGCGCGATCTCTTGTGATTCACGTTGAAGCCGGTCAAACGTAGTGGCAACTTCTTCCAGTCTTCGGCGATATTCATTGAGCGATCGCTGCCGCAGGAAAATACCCGTCGCCGCGAGGGAGTCATGTAGAATCCGCTCGGCGCATGCGCGTGAGTGCGCCAATCGCGGCGCGTAATCCGAGGGAACACTATCGGGCTGAGCGGATGCCAACGCCATATCTGATAGCACCGTCACTGGCTGGCCAGACGCGATGTCGATCGCCTCTCGCATCCACACATCCTGGCGCCCCTGACGGTCTCGCGCGACCACGAGGTAGGCAAGCTCGACAGCAACCGACTCTTCCTGTCGCACCACCCGCGCAGAGAGCGGGCCAGATGTCCGCCAATGCAATGCCATGCGCCCCTGCTCGATGGCAAGCGCGACCGGGTCAGCCGCGGGCGTCAGCCGCAACGCAGTGAGCCGGGAGCGGGCAGCAATATCGTCGAGCATCGCGGCGAGGGCGTCGCTGCCCTCAACCAAAAGCGTCATAGTCTCATCGGAGCGCGCCTTTGCCAGCGACGTGGTGTAGCGTATCAGACTGCCATCCGGCAGCGTGGCGGAAAGTACATCGTCATCCTCCACGCGCACTCGCCCACCTATAGACTGAAGATAGTCGCGAGCAAGCATCAGCAGATCACCAGTGAGTTGTCGTGGCTGGCCAATACGTCCGCTGGTTGTGGGCGCGCGCTGAACGATGTCTACACGGGTCGGTGTGGGCGACGGCGCCGCGACCGTTGACTGCCGCTGACGGCGACGCTGCCAGAACCATCTCATCGCAGCACCTCCGCCGTTAGGGATTCCGCCGCCGTTTGGCGCTCGCGCGCACTCAACAGATCATCTCCCAGTTCTGCCATCCCTCGACGTAATTTCGTCCGATCATCGGTGTGAAGCAACAGTTCGAGGATACGCTCTTCGAGGTCGAACTCGCCTTCCTGCACTTCTGAGAGTACAGTCTCAAGCGCGCCGACCGTCATCGTGAAGAGTGAGATCTTTTGGTACAGGAGCCGCACCACATAATCGTCTATGGTCTCGTGCAGGACAAAATTGAGCACACGAACATCCCGTGATTGCCCCAACCGATGCACTCGCCCAATCCGTTGCTCGATGCGCATGGGGTTCCAGTGGAGATCATAGTTCACCACAATGTGACAGCGTTCGTGCAGGTTCAGGCCCTCGGCGCCTGCGTCGGTAGCGATCAGGGTTTGCAGCCCACCACCATTGAAGCGTTGGACAAGTGTCTCGCGCTCGGAGCGACTGAGCGCGCCAACGTACGACTCTGCGCTTCGTCCCCGCGACCGAATCACCTCGCGCAATCGCGCCGCTGTCTCCAGGCGTAAGGTGAAAATCAACACCGGTTCGTCTTGCAGTTCGGCCAGAACATCGAGCAGAGTAGCCTCTTTTGCACTGACAATAGCGGCGCAACGATCAGCCAGCGCGAGCAACTCCCCCCGCTCATCGGGATGCTTGTCCGCACGCGCGCGCAGTGATCGCTCAATTGCCTGGGGACTGCTACTCAACGACTGTTGCAACGCCATGATTTCTCGAATGACCGCGCCGCGATTCACCTTGCTGGATCCGACAGGCGCACGGCGAAAGAGCGCGCGCAAATAGTTCGTGATGTCCGAGATCAGCGCGTCTTCCGCGGGAGTCGCTCGAATACTGCGTGTATCCACCGTCCTCCCAGCAAAGGCAATGTCCGTGTCGCTCCGGCGGGTGCGGCACATATGTTCGCGCGCAAGAGTTCGCAGTTCCGCGAGACGGCCGGGGCGCACCACGCGGCATGTGCCAGGGTCCGCAACATACTCTGTTTCGAATTCACGCTGCGTGCCGAGACGGCCGGGAACCGCGAGATCAATCAAACTGTAAAGATCAGTAATGCGATTGGCCACCGGCGTAGCGGTCAGCAACAGCCGCCATGTGCTTCGTAACTCGCTTACGCATTGCCTGCGTCGTGAGGATGGATTCGCCAGCAGGTGCGCCTCATCGGCAATCACGCAATCCCACGAGTGGCTATTGATGCGCGCAAACGAACGCACAAACTGCGGCAGTGAGCAAATAACCCGCGGTTCGACCTCGAAACCGCGAAAGCGCTTTTCGTCGGTCAACACGAAGTCCTCGTCGAAGCGCTCACGCAGCTCCTGCTGCCACTGACTCAGCAGCGACTTTGGGGCCAACACCAGCGCCGTGCGCACCAGCCCACGCAATGCAAGCTCCTTGTAGATAAGACCCGCCTCAATCGTTTTCCCAAGCCCCACTTCATCCGCGAGTATCGCCGCTGGCGCTTTCTCGCGCAACACTTGCTCAACCACCCGTAACTGGTAGCTATGAGGGCGGACGCGGTCGTAGAGCACCGCCGGGGCAAGCAGCCGATCGAATGACGCGGCGATACGGTGTCGCTGAGCGCGCAGGGCCAGCGAATACCACTGGTGAGATGCTGACTGCGGTCCCGGTTCGGATGTGGGTGTCGCACGCGCTTGAGAGAAAGGATCGGTAAAAGTCACACGGATTGGAGGATCGACGGAATCAGTAGCAAGTAGTCGTGGCGCTGGTTTTTGCACAGATTCGTCCATTTCGCACAGACCCCGCCGCAGGGAGGAGGTCAGATGCACTGGTTGGCCTCTAGTAAGCGGTGGCAGTATATCACGAAGCTGGCGAACGTTTCATGGGAGGACTAGCAGGCACAGGCTCAAACTCCTAAAAGTGGTCGCTGTTATGTTTGCCGACGGTTTTATGAGAGTCTTCACATACTGTTTGATCTGACCGACAAGTTTATGGAACCTTGTGATACCAAGTGACGTATTAAATGCAGGAGCAAGCAAAACCTATTGATTGAGCAAGCTCTTTCAGCATGCGTGTTTGCATGTGACGCTTCACGATAGATAGACGGTTTCCAGCGTCACCGCTGGACCGGTTACTGGCACATCAGTACGTGTATATATCTCAATATATCGCGAACCCAGGCTGATCCCATCCTCCGGTCTATGCGCTAGGACGTCGCCGCCGCACAACGAGGAAAGACCGACGAGGAGAGTAACAATGGCAGACATCGAGAAGGTTGGCAAGAAGCGTGGGCCAGTCGCCGGCACTGAGGAAGCGCGCCGTGGCGGCGAGGCAGTCCGCAAGAAATACGGGCGTGAGTTCTACTCTCGCATCGGAAAAAAGGGCGGCGACACCGTGCGGCGCGAACATGGCTCAGAGTTTTACGCGGAAATTGGCCGTAAGGGCGGCGAGCAGACCAAGAATCGCCAGGGTTCCGAGTTTTATGCCCGCATCGGCCGTATCGGCGGCCAGCGCAATCGCGCGCGCGTCCAGCCAGATCACAACAAAAAGTAAGCGACTCGCGCGTCGGAGTGATTTAGCGGTGGGTACTTTGTCCACCCGATGTGGCCGCCTCGGAAGCGCATCTATCCCACAAGGGCGAAATGGAGCCATGCCTCCTTCGCCCTTGTCTTTCCTCCTGCCACAATGTATTCGTAAATACTATGTCACAGCAGGTCATAACGCGAGGGGGCTCTAGCGTGTCACCTCAATCGCAGCGTTCGTTATCGCGCTGAGGCCGATAGCGCGATAGCGCTGATAGCGCCGTTCGAGCAATTCTTCGGTCGGCAGCGCCTGTAATTCGGCCAGGTTTGCAAGGATAGTGGCTTTGACGGCAGCGGCTGCTTCAGCCTTGTCTTGGTGAGCGCCACCCAGCGGTTCGGGGATGATATCTTCGATCAACCGTAATTCTTTGAGATCCTGTGCGGTGATTTTCATTGCCTCGGCAGCATTCGGCGCAAATGCGTTATCTCGCCACATAATTGACGCGGCAGCCTCCGGGCTTGCGACCGTGTAGATACTATACTCCAGCATCAAGATACGGTCGGCGACACTCAGGCCGAGCGCGCCTCCACTGCCGCCTTCGCCAATAACCACTGTGATGATTGGGGTACGCAGGTTAGACATCACCATTAGGTTCTCAGCGATTGCCTGAGCAATACCACGTTGCTCATCCTCGAGACCAGGTGATGCGCCTGGAATATCAACCAGGGTCACGACGGGAAGATGAAAGCGTTCGGCGTGTTGCAGGAGACGTAAGACTTTCCGGTAACCCTCAGGATGCGACATGCCAAAGTTGCACTCCATGCGCTCTTTGGTATCGCGGCCCTTCTGATTGCCTAGAATCATGACTGTTTGTCCGCCAAGGCTCGCCAGCCCGCCAAGAATGGCGCGGTCATTCCCATAGCGCCGGTCGCCACGCAGCTCGAAGAAATCGTCACACATCAAATCGATATAGTCGGAGGTATAGGGGCGTTTTGGATGACGCGCCACCTGCACACATTGCCAGGGAGTCAATCCGCTATAGATCTCGCGCAGACGCAGATCGAGCTCGCTCTGATAGTCTTTCAGGCGTGCGCGGTCGTCACTCTTGAGTCTGGACGCTTTTCGCTGCAACGACTGAATGCGCTTATCCAGATCGGCTAACGGTCGCTCAAAGTCGAGATCGAATGTCATCATATTTACCCCCAAAGCGCATTCTAGGTCATTTCCGTTGCTGGATCAGCATCATGCTAAGCGAAAACTAGTGCGCCACGGCCTCGGCGGCGGTATAGAGATGTAGGAGACGTGCTACAGTCGCCTTTAGTTCACGGCGATGCACGATGCTGTCGATCATACCATGGGCAAGCAGAAACTCCGCATAGCCCACATCTTTCGGCAGCTTCACGTGTAGAGATTGCTCGATGACGCGCGGGCCAGTGAAGGCGACAAGCGCGCCTGGCTCAGCAATCGTCACATCGCCCAGCATCGCGAAGCTAGCGGTGACTCCGCCCGTGGTGGGGTCGGTCAATAGCACGAGAAACGGCACGCCAGCATCGGCCATCCTGGCCAGCGCCGCCGATGTCTTCGCCATCTGCATGAGCGCGATGACGCCTTCCTGCATGCGGGCGCCTCCTGAGGCGGTCGAAATGAGCAGCGGAATGCGGTCGCGCGTCGCAATCTCGATGGCGTGGGTTATTTTCTCGCCAACCACCGCACCCATACTGCCCCCAAGGAAGCGGAAATCCATTACGACGAGCATGAGTGGCAGGCCATCAATCTTCGCCGCGCCAGCCTTCACGCCCTCGGACAGGTGCGTTGATGCGACCAGGCCTTCTAGTTTGGAGCTATATGTTTGTGCATTGCTGACGAACTTGAGTGGATCGTTCGAGACCAAGTCGCCGTCGATTTCTTCAAACGTCTTCTCATCGGTGAGCAGGTCGATGCGCTCATCGGCGGTCAGTTGCGCATGGTGGCCACAGCGCGGGCAAACTTTGAGGTTGCGCTCCCAGTCCTTACCAAGCAAAAGTTCGCGACATTTCGGACATTTAACGGCCAGGTTATCCGGGAGGGAGCGCATAGCGATATCAGGATGCGCGCCATTAAAGCTCACGGGTATTTCCGCCTGCTTGCCATTCTCACTCATGCACTACCTCCGACCCCTACAGGCCCACGTACCTCGGCATGAAGGCTGGATGCCGCCTGCTTCCTGCTCGCGCCTGGAATACAGCGAGCGGGAAAAGCCTGCCATTCTATCTTCCTCTATTCTCGGACGCCCGTCAATTGTGAATTTCTGCGCCTTGACCGCGCCCAGCAAGACAATGAGACGACAAAGTCGCCATACGATCCAAATCCCGATGGCTACTCGTCGCCAAACAGCGCGTCCACGAATTCTTGCGCATCAAAGGGCGCGATGTCGTTCACGCGCTCGCCTGTTCCAGCGTACTTGATCGGCAAGCCTAGTTCGGCGGCAATGGCGAACGCGATACCACCCCGGGCCGTTCCATCCAGCTTCGTCAGTATGACGCCGCTTACGCCAGCGTCTTTCACAAACTGCTTGGCCTGGATGAAGCCATTCTGCCCGGTTGTTGCGTCGACGATTAGCAACACCTCATGGGGCGCCTCAGGATCGTATTTTTGTAACACACGAACGATCTTCTTCAGCTCCTCCATCAAATTGTATTTCGTATGGAGGCGACCCGCGGTATCGACAATCAGCACATCAGCGCCACGCGCCTGAGCGGCCTGCATCGCATCATAGACAACCGCCGCTGGGTCGGCGCCATGCTGGTGCGCTACGACCTGAACTCCGATTCGCTCGCTCCACGTGCGTAACTGCTCAGTCGCCGCCGCGCGAAACGTGTCACCAGCGGCCAGAAGAACGCGATGTTTCTGCTTCTTGAGTTGATTCGCCAGCTTGGCGATACTGGTTGTCTTCCCAACACCGTTGACGCCGACGACAAGATAGACCGAGATAGGCGAGGTGTCCGAAAACACGAGAGGCTCAGGATCACCCAGCAGAATTTCGAGCTCTTCCTTCAGCGCATCTCGTAGCTCTGAACCACGCTTCAACCCCTCTGCCTGCACGCGCTCGCGTAGCGTGTCCATCAGGCTCTCAGTGGTCTGCACACCGACGTCGGCGGTAATGAGCGTTTCCTCTAACTCGTCCCACAACGCTTCTGTGATATCATCTGCCTCGTCGAAGGCGGTATTTATCTGCCCGAAGAGCTGGCGCGTCTTGCCCAGGCTGAACTTGAACGGATTGCGGAAGAAGCCACGACGCTCCTGTTCGTCCGCACCTGTTCCATCATGGTCATAGAAGTCGGCGCGTGGCGATTCGTCGCCAGCCTCTTGTTCAGGCAGTGCAGCCGCAGGCTCTGATACGCCTGACGTTGAAGTAGTCAGCGCGGCTGGCGGAGTATCGAATGGCCGCCCCTCGTCAGTCTCGTCGGCGTCAATCGCGTCATCTATCTCATCTATCTCAACAGCCTCATCAGCTTCGGGTGAGACAGTTGTCCCCTGCTGATCTGGCTCGGTGCGGCCGAGAAGTCCGTCGCGGAGTCGTTTGAACACGATGCTATATCCTCAGGATGTTTATCAGGTGACTCGAAAGCAAGTCGAATGAACGTTACGAATGTCTGCGCTGCGCCAGGAATCCCCCATCAGAATGAATTCACCAGCGCAACCCGGAAACTATACCGCACTGATATGCCCAATCGCCAGCGTGAGCAGCCTCAAAACACGCGATGAATTACTGTCAGCGGAGGCACGACGCCATACAAGCAGGACAGCTCCCACTCGTAAACCAGTAGCCGTGACAGTTAGTGGCATATATCACCTTCATCCTCGGTGACACAGGGAGCAGGCGTGTTTGGCTGGCCAACACGCTAGCGTGACGTTCTATACGGATGTTGTAAGGCGTCACTCACTGGTTCGTTGACGATGACATCGCCGTTACGAATCTTAATGTTATAGAGGCAGTTAGGGTTTGTGCAAACCCAGGCCTTAAATTGAATGGGCGCTCCTTGACTACCGAAATCTGACAGCGGAACAAGATCACCCGCGCCGCATTTGCGACAGCGCGGAAAAGTGAATTCAATCCCCATCACCCCATCCTCCCTCTCCGGATCCGCCCCAAGACCACAATTAGCGCCACATGGCGCCTGTACGGGAATCGCAACACCGACCTCGGCCAGCCACCTCCGTTTTGGTCACCACGGTACGCATATCATTCTATTATACCTTGTCGTCAAAGCGCGTCCTACATGACAGCAAACCGCAAGGCAAATTTCGCAATGTAGCAGGCTTGCGGCTTTTTGGTGAAGCACTGGGACAATAGCCGCCAGTCTGGCCCCTTGCCCTGAGAATCACGACAGACGTCACCAGATACGGAGAACTGTGTGCCATTGCGCAAATCTCGTCCGTCATTATAGCAGTCGGAGCGCGACAGATATACCCAGATGCGGCCAGACAGTCAGGCCAGTTGATTGCCTTCGACTGGCTGCTGAAGTATACTGCAAACGAGCAGGCTAGCACCGGCGAGCACCTCGATCAGTATGCTTGTGGCGCAGCTGCCAACGCACCGACAATACTTCCAGGAGGCATCCATGGAAAAGCGGCCACGTCCTACCCGCCGCGTTCGTGATGCGCAAATAGCAGATACTACAGTGACCGCATACGCACAGCGCGGCGTGACAGAGAGCATGGAGACAATTCGGGAACTGCCCGTGTTGCCAGTGCGTAACACCGTCGTTTTGCCCGGCATGGTCCTCCCGCTCTTCGTTGACCGTGAACCCGCGCTCCAGGCGGTCGAGGCGGCTTCCGCCAACGACCAGACGATATTGCTGGTGGCCCAGCGCTCCGAGCAGACAAGCGATCCCCTCCCAGATGATATTTATACCATTGGCGCTGAGTGCTCCATCAATCGCGTCTTGCGCATGCCGGATGGCGCTAGCAGCGTCCTGGTGCATGGATTGCGTCGGTTTCGGATCACCAACTGGCTTCACGAAACACCTTTTGGACGTGTCCGTGGCATATCTTACACTGAAGCCGCAAGCACGAGCGACCAAGCCGAGGCGCTTGCACGTACAGCGCTCGGCTACTTCGAGAAATGCACTCGGCTGAGCCAGCGACTCAATGAAGATATGTATGTGCAGGCACTCAACGTCGCGCCGGCTGGTGAATTGGCTGATTTTATCATCGCTCAATTAGAGCCCGCGCTGCCCATTCGCCAGGAATTCCTCGAAATCATTGACCCTCAGGAACGCTTGCGAAAGACCTGTTTGCTCTTGCTGCGCGAGCTGAACGTGCTGGAGATCGAGGGTAAGATTCAAGCCGACGTGCAGCGAGAGATCGATCGCGGCCAGCGTGAGTTCTATCTCCGCGAGCAGATGAAGGTCATCCAGCAAGAACTGGGCGAGCATGATCCCGCCCTTCGTGAAATCAGCGAGTTGCGCGAACGCATTGAAGCTGCTGGTATGCCCAAAGAGGTACAGGCGCGCGCGCTCCGCGAATTGGCCCGCCTCGAAGCGATGCCGTCGATGGCGCCGGAATATAGTGTCTTGCGCAACTATCTCGACTGGCTCATCATATTGCCGTGGAGTGTCGCCTCACGCGATAACTTGAACTTGTCTCACGTCGCCGATGTGCTCGATGCCCATCATTTCGGGCTCGAAAAGGTGAAAGAGCGCATCCTCGAGTTCCTGGCAATCCGCAAACTTGCGCCTGAGGGGCGCGCGCCGATTCTCTGCCTGGTAGGCCCTCCAGGCGTTGGCAAGACATCACTCGGTCGCTCAGTTGCCGAGGCGATGGGCCGCACCTTCGTGCGTGTCTCACTGGGTGGGGTGCGCGACGAAGCTGAGATTCGCGGCCACCGCCGCACCTATGTGAGCGCGCTGCCTGGACGCATTCTGCAATCGATGAAGCTGGCGAAGACTGTCAATCCCGTCTTTGTGCTTGACGAAATCGACAAACTTGCCTCCGATTTTCGCGGCGATCCGGCGGCGGCGCTGCTGGAGGTGCTCGACCCCGAACAGAACAACAGCTTCTCCGATCACTTCCTTGAGGCTCCCTATGACCTCTCGAAAGTCTTCTTCATTCTGACGGCAAATGTCCTGGACACAATCCCCGCGCCGCTCCGCGACCGGATGGAAGTCATCGAGGTTCCGGGATACACTGAGGAAGAGAAGGCACAGATTGCGCACCAGTTTCTCATTCCGCGTCAGATGCGTGACTCTGGGCTAAACGCCTCGCGGATTGAGATTGATGAAGGCGCAGTCCGTCGTATCATCCGCGAATACACGTTCGAGGCTGGCGTGCGCGGGTTGGATCGAGAACTAGGCGCTATCATGCGACGTGTCGCCAAACGAATCGCCGAGGGACGCCGTCACAAAGCCAGCATTACCTCGGTGCGAGTCCCCGCCTATCTTGGCTCGCAGAAGTATTTCCCGACTGAGGCCGAGGAGGCTGATCAGGTGGGCGTGGCGACTGGCCTCGCCTGGACAGCGGCCGGCGGTGATTTGACGACGGTAGAGGTTATGGCTCTTCCTGGCCGCGGCTCCATGCAGTTGACCGGACAGCTCGGCGACGTAATGAAAGAGTCGGCGCAGGCCGCGCTCACATTCACCCGCGCGCGGGCGCAGGTGCTTGGCCTGCCAGCGTTATTTCATGAAACCAACGACATTCACGTGCATCTTCCCTCAGCCAGCATCCCCAAAGATGGCCCATCGGCTGGGGTGACGATGGCAATCGCCATCATGTCGGCGCTGAGTGGGCGGCCAGTGCGCCGCGATGTCGCAATGACCGGCGAGGTGACGCTCCGTGGCCGGGTGCTGCCGGTCGGCGGCATCAAGGAGAAAGTGCTCGCCGCGCATCGGGCTGGCATCCATACCATTGTCTTGCCGCGCCGCAATCTCAAAGACCTCGACGAGGTGACACCCGATATCCGGGCGCAGCTCTCATTCGCGCCAGTCGAATCCATGGATGAGGTGATTGCTGTCGCACTGCGCCAAACAGCAGGCATCGGCGAGATGACGCCCGCACCGAGATCTGGCGCGCTCACCCGAGGCGCCGTACGACCTAGCCGCCCATTGTCTGATGCGCTTCCCCCATCTGGCCGTGTTGCGCGCCCCCGCGCACGCCGCGACGCCATTGTTGCGGGCTGACTATCAACCTGTGACTACGACGAATCCCCCATTGACGAAGCAACCCAAACCTCCCGGCCTATTTGGGAGGCGTTTGCCGCGCGAAAACGTATAATGGAGGAACGGATTGTGCGCCAAGCGAAGGGACCAAGATGGCTATGGAGGATTCGCCTCGTCCACCCAAGCTCTCCATCATCATTCCCGCCTATAACGAAGCGCACCGTCTTCCAGAGAGCCTGCGGCAGTTGCGCGTCTGGCTAAACGATCAGCCCTATACCTCCGAGGTGATCGTCGTCGATGACGGCAGCACTGACGAGACGACCAAAGTCGTGCGCGCCGCAATGACCGAGTGGGCAGCCCTCTCGCTGCATGCGGCGTCCCATGCTGGCAAGGGCGCCGCGGTGCGAGACGGTGCGCGCGCCGCCCGAGGAGAATTGGTGGCGTTTGCCGATGCCGATTTCTCGATGCCAGTACGCGAACTGGAACGCTTGCGCCTGGTAGCCGAGAAGATCGCGGGCGTTGCGATTGCTTCGCGTGAAGCCCCAGGAGCACGCCGCTATGGTGAGCCATGGTATCGACATGCGATGGGCCGGGTCTTCAACCGGCTCGTGCAGATTCTGGTTCTGCCGGGGATTCAGGATACCCAATGCGGTTTCAAGTGCATGCCCCGCGACATTGCGCTGACACTCTGCACACAACAGACGATTCCCGGATGGGGGTTCGACGTCGAGCTGCTCGCGATTGCTCGTCGCCATGGCTTCGCTGTTCGCGAGGTACCGATACCGTGGTACTACATGGCCAACAGTCGTGTTCGGCTTGGACGCGATACCCTCAGCATGGTTCGGGAAGCGCTTACTATCCGCATGAAGATGCGCAGGGGCGACTATGACCCATCTGACGCCTCCTCAGACGCTTCTAAGGCCACACTGTTAGAGATGAGAAATACTCATGCGCGCTGACCAGGAGCAGAGCATACTGCAATCTAAAACACCAGGGCCAATGCTCCCGCCGGAACAGACGGATGCGCTCGTTGGCATAAAGGTAGCCATACGCGCGATGCGCATCTCCCAGTGGTCGAAGAATGGTTTTGTGCTGCTCGCGCTCATTTTTGCTCGCCGACTCTCCGATGGCACGGCACTTGGTCGAACGCTCATCGCCTTTGTCGCATTTTGCTTCGCGTCGAGCGCAGTGTACATCATCAACGACCTCGCCGACCGCGAACGCGACCGCATGCATCCGCGCAAACGGCTTCGTCCCATCGCCTCGGGACAGCTCTCATTCCGAGGCGCGGCAATTATCCTCACCCTCTGTCTGACTGTTGCCGCCGGGTTGGTCGTGTTCCTTACGCTAACTGCGCCACCCGATCTCACTGACCCCTACCGTCGCTGGGGTGGAAGCCAGTTCATTCTCGCGCTAACAATGATAAGCTACGTGGCAATCAATCTCGCATACTCTCTCTGGCTCAAACATCTGGTCATCTGGGATGTTTTCATTATTGCCGCCGGATTTGTGCTGCGCGCGCTGGCGGGCGCTTTCGTCATCCCGGTGCCTATATCAACATGGTTCTATGTCTGCATGACCTTCCTGGCCCTCTTCCTGGCGCTGGGCAAACGGCGTTCGGAACTGATTCGACTAACCGATCAAGCGGTCATCCATCGCCAGAACTTGCGTCAGTATTCCCTTGGACTGCTGGATCAACTGATTGGGATCGTCGTCACAGCCATGCTGCTCACCTACTGCCTGTACACCTTTCAGGGCGAGAACAGCAACCACGATCTCATGTTGACGATTCCGGTGGTTCTCTTTGGGACGTTCCGCTACCTCTACCTGATGTATGCTCGCGCTGAGGGCGACCAACCAGACGAAGTGCTCTGGCGCGACCGGCAAATTCTAGGTACTGTGGTTGTCTACTCTGTGGTCGTCATCACTCTGCTTTACGCGATACCCGGCCACTGATGTCCTTGAATGGAACCAGGAGATCACGAGCGCTACGAGGCATCCTGACCACCACTGCCAACGTCAAATAAGCAGCCCGCCTGTAATAAAGAAAGCCAGGAATGCCGCCTGGAGCAAGACGCCTCCATAGGTGAAGAACGTCGCCACACCTGGTAAGCGCTCTGACCACTTGCCGATCAACAGGAAGGCTGGCAGAGCGGCGAGCGAGAACCTACCGGCCGAGACGAGATACACAGCATTGTCGGCTATCTCACGCGGACTAGAGAGGATGAGAAAAACCAGCCCGGACGTGTAGAGGGTGAAAGACACTGGGAGTCTGCGGGCGCCAATGATGGATACAATCACGATCACCAGAAATGGCAGGCTGTCGATCAGGATATGGCCCTGAAAGTAACTCAACGGCAGGAAGCTCAGATGGTAGCGAACTGTCTTCCAAATGGACTCCCAGATCGGCATCGAGACGCGATCCCACTGAATCTGGATATGCACCCACATCAGCAAATCACCATAGCGGAGCAAACAAAAGCCACTGAAGAGACCGAACGCCAGCGGTACCGACGCAATGACCGCCAGAAGCGGAGGAACATCGCTGCGGTCGAGACGAAATGCGAACGTACGCTTGCGGAGTTGCTCTATCCACCCATGCTGACGCGCAAACTCATAGAGCAGCGGCAGAAACAGAATCGCGCCCGTGGAGCGCGTCAGCGTGCCAAAGAAGGCGAACAGAGCAGCAAGATACCAATATTTGCGACCCAAATGGCCACGGCGCATACTCCAGAGACACCAGACAGCAAATGCCAGGAAGATGCCTTCCGTATAGCCAGCAGCCAGAAAGAATCCCAGCGGCCAACTCAATAGCGCCAGCACGCTCAATCGCGCGGTATGCTCACTGCCACCCTCATCCACCGAGAGCCGAGCCAGCCCAATGCAAGCCGCGAGCGTGCCAAGATTACTGATAATCATTGCGGTCAGGACTGTGTTCCCAAAAATGAATGAGCCAATATAGATCAGTATGGGGTAAAGAGGAAAGAAGGCGGAGTCTTTGGGGGTCATATATCCTTGCGCCGCAATATTGACATAGTTGATCGCGTCGTAGCGAAACCACGCGTCGAGCATTGAGGCGCGCGATGTGCCTTCCCGGTAGGTGAGGATCAGCGAGAAGAACGTGAAACTGATCAGCGCCAGCCGACTCACCAGCCATATGACGGCCGCCTGAACAACCAGATATTCCCAGGCAATACGCTCTTCAGGCTGCGAAGTATGCTCAACCGAGGGAGGGACATCCACCTTGTCCCGCACCAAAGTCCCCATAGCGTGTGGACTCCTTAAGAAACACTGCGCGCGCGCTCCCGCTAGGCAGTTAGCATCTTTCATGTCTGGCGCTGGAAGTCACATAGACACGTGTTAAGACGCAAAGAATCAGGGCATAGGTAACGGAAAATTCGCGGGCGGCGGCTATTTTCGCCGACGGTTGCGCGCTGCACAGAGCGCGAGAGATGTGGCTATTTAGTGGCGCGGAGCTTGCAAATACTGCGCCAGGATGCGCACCATAAAACCGCACGTTACCCTGAGGCCGCGGGCGTATCGAACATTGACAGCAAGGAGCAATTTGTTTTGTCGTTGAAGGATCTCGTCTGTGCAGGATCATCACTCTCTTTACGCTCGCGTATTCTTGCTATCGTGAAACCGATGGACAATGGTCCGAAGGAGATTCGGGCGCTCGACGGGCTACGGGCGGTGGCCGCGCTGAGTATCGTTCTCTTCCACGTCATGCTCTTTCTGCAACTTGAGTACACGCCGCTGAGCCAGGCGATTAATCATACCTGGTATTATCTCTCGACTGGTGTCCATCTGTTCTTCGTGCTGTCAGGCTTTCTGCTCTTTCTGCCGTATGCGCGCGCCATGCTCGACGGCCAGCGACTACCTTCGACACGCCGCTTCTACCGCCGTCGCGCGCTGCGCATTCTGCCCGCCTACTGGGTCTGCCTGGCGATTATGGTCGCGCTCAAGTTCTACGTGCAGCATGTGCCATTCAGCCTCGGTGATGTCACGGCGCATATCTTCCTCATTCATGATTTCTTCCCCCAGTTCAATCGCGACTACGACGGCCCGTTCTGGACGCTCGCGGTGGAGGCACAGTTCTATCTGCTGCTGCCCCTGCTTGCTCTGATTGTCTTGTGGGTCTCTGGCAGACACCACTCCGCATGGCGCATCGCGGGTGGCATCGGCCTGCTGATTGCTGGCGCGCTGATCTTGCGGACGGCTGACTCGATAATCATGGCATCGTTGCCAACGAATGCGACGCTTACCGATTCGCCTGCGGGGATCGTCGTGCTGGCAACGATGGGTATGCAGGGAAAGTACTTGGAGGTTTTTGCGGTCGGCATGCTCTGCGCGTTGCTGTACATCGTCACCATTGAACGCCGCATGCTCTCAACCAAACGGTTGCGCCATCTCGGTCTCATCGCGCTGGTAGGCGCTGGAGTATGCATGGCGCTGGCGATTCCCCACGTCGATCTGGCGGGGGTGATGGTGACGCCTGGAGCGCAGTGGGGCGCCGATGTGATTAGCTATCCGCTGCTGGTAGGTCTGGGATTTGGCGGACTCGTCCTGGCGATCCTCTGGGGCGGCCAGTGGATACGCTTCCTTTTTGAAATATCACCTACGCGCATCATTGGCCTGTTCTCGTACAGCCTCTATCTGTGGCATTTGCCAATAATTCATGGCAATGTGCCATTCTTTGCAGGCGTACCATTGGCGCTGGCGATTGCTGGAGCGTTTCTTATCGCGTATCTCTCGTATCAGCTTATCGAGCGCCCGTTCCTGGTGCGACGCCACCGCCAGAGTGGCTCAAAGGCTCCGGCGACCAGGGAAGCCGATCCAGTGGTCGTTCCGGTTCTTGCGCCTGACATCGAGGCCGATATCCAACCTGCCGCGCGCATCCCGACACTGGTGTAGCCGTTCATAGGCGCTCGAAGGCACGTCCGTGGTTGGCTCGCGCGCGTACCTGTTCTACGATCAGCGCTATCACGCGGTCGGTTGCGGTCCAGCGGGCGGAGATTCGCGCGGGGTCGAGCCGATGCGCGCGTACAATCTGGCGTAGCGCCGCGATATCTAACTGCGCCAGTTGGGCGCGTAAGCCGCCTTCACCATCCTTACGCAACACCTGGAACGGGTCAGGGAGAATCGGGGCGGTGGCCGCTGGGCGTTTCGCATTGTTCGCGGGCTTCTTGCGTGGCGATGCTGTTGCCAATGGCTGCGGCGACGTAGTATCGAGCAGACCACTGGAGCGTACGGCCTCAGCAAGCTGAATGCCGAAGGCAGGGTCCCGCTCTGCCCGCTCGGCTAAATCCCGCAGTAGTCTGGCGGCGGCCTCAGCGTCATCACGGCCAGGCGTCGTCTTACCGCGCGACATGGGTCAGATACTCCCTCGTCAACTCCGACAAATACTCATACGACCCACCGCCATACTTCTGCTGGAGGGTATGAACAGGGGCCATCACATCGGCAGCCTCAGCGATTCTGGTAGATTCGGGAATCATTGTATCGAAGACCAGCGGAAAGCGCCGATCGAGAAAGTCTTCGCGCAGGCGCTGCACCATCTCGTTGTGCAGAATTGTCTGCGAACGAATCTTCGAGATGACGATGCCAAGCGCGCGGATATTGTGCCGCGTGGATGAGGCGAAGTGGTCGATTCGGTCGAGAATCGGCGGAATACCGAGTACCGAGAGAATATCTGGCACGACGGGAATCAGGTATGTATTCGAGATGGCCAGCCCGTTGAGGGTGACGATACCAAGCGAAGGCGGGCAGTCAATCAGCACATGGTCGTAGTATGGGAGGAAGTCGCTGAGCGCCTCGCGCAGCCCATAGATTGGCCCACGCGAAAAATGCTCGAAGTCGGTCAACTGGGTGACGCGGTCCTGAATCTTGATGAGTCCCAGGCTTGAAGGTAGCAGATCAAGTCCAGACACCCCGCCGGCGATGTTGGAGACATCTCGCACGATCGCTTCATCGGCGTGGAACCGCTTGCTGCCTTTGACCAGATCGGTAAAAAGCTGAAAGAGCGTGCGACCTGATTCGTCGCGGGCCTTCCACTCGAGTTCGGGGATCAGGCTCACGGTCGCGTTGGTCTGCGGGTCAAGGTCAATCACCAGCACACGCTTCCGATGCTCGATAGCCAGGAAGTGCGCCAGCGCGAGGGTTATCGTCGTCTTGCCAACCCCACCCTTGAGGTTGATGACGCTTGTCACAACAGGCATGGAACTGTCCCTTTCGCCGCGGCGCGGTACTATCCCGTCACCACAGGCGAAGGTATTCTAATGGGCAAAGAGGAAGTTGCCAAGGGGCCTTTTTAGGCTATTCGCATAGGTTTGGTAGTGAGTGACCCATGTTATACCCGTATTGGACCAGTGAGGACACGTGGCTGGGTGCGCAGCCGATCATCATACCAGTGCAGTCGCTCGACGAATGACATACCGGTGAGAGCATCTCAAACTTGAGGTCAGGAGCAACACGCACCAGAAGCTCGGCATAGAGCTGACTGGCATAGAGGACATACGTGAGTGGCTCCGCGCTCCGAGCGACACGTGCATGCAACTGCCTTGCCACTGCCTCTGCCCAGGCCATGCGCTCAGCCGCGCTGAGCAGATAGAGAGCAGGCTCGTCGGCGCCGATCACTTGCTGCGGTGGCGCCATCTGGTACAGCGTACTCAACACATACCACTCGCTGTATGAGCGGTCACAGAAGTCGCGCGCACGGCGAAACACGGGCGACGGGTCGAACTGCTCATGCGCGCGGGCAATGCCTCCGCGCCTGCGCTTCGAGGCTGCCACCAGTCCAATCTTGCGGGCCATGCTTCACCTCCAGCAGCGCTACCTGGTGCGCCTCCTTGAGCGACCCAGTCTGACGCCGTTGGCGTCTATTGAAGCAATGTCGCTTTGTAGGGACAATAGGATAACCCGAATTGGCCGACCTCAGTCACTCCGCGGCGTGTCGCGCTCCAGCCTGTGTCGCCAGACGCATGAGATGCTGATAGCGCCCGATGTACCAGCGAATTGCTCCAGCATATTCGGCGTGGCTCCAGGTCAGCGGCGAGACCGAAAGCGGCTCATGCGTGTACGGATTGATCTGTTCGGCAAGCACACCGCTGGGCAACGCGTGAGACTGTACCCATTGCAGCCACGGCAGGACATTTTCGAGTTCGGCAATGGTCGTCGCACTCTCGATCTTGAACTCGGCCAGCCAGCAGGCGCAGATGAACCACGGATTCCCCGGAACATTCGCGATGTCCTTGCTTACCTGATGGTAGTAGTCGTTCTCGTAGCGCGCGACACCGCCGACCTCCGACTTGATGACCAGCCGGTCTTCCACCGCCTGCATCGTCCGCTTGATCTTGTCATCCCGCACGTCGAACATGCCAAACTGGTAGAGACCAGATACGCTCGCATCGATAACCATATCTGGCGTCATGGAGCCATCAGGCTCTACATAGACCGTCCGCACGAACCGCCTAGCATCCTCATGCCAGAGGAATCGATTTGTCGCGTTCTTGATTTCCCCGGCGACCTTGGCATAGCGCTGCGAGCGATCTTGCTCGCCAAATGCTGCCGTAAACTGGGAGGCGGCCATCAGCCCGCCGTAGACCGCCGCGAGCGTATAGGCATGGACACCACGTCGCTCCTCCCATAAATCCCAGGATGGCTGTGGCAGTCCAGTGCGTTCGTCACGAAAGGAGCACATGAAGTCGGCGGCAGCCGTTATCAGCGGACGATAGAGCGGCCTGATGAACTCGATCTCATGGTACAAGGTATAATGTTGCCAGAGCGCATAGAGGACGAGCGCCGTTTCATCCTCCTGTATAGGCAGGGCAAGATTTCCCTGCTTATCCATCCACGGCTGCCAGCTGCTGCCAAGGTCACCATCCGGTGTGTACTTATGCATCAGATAGCCACCTTCGGTGATGTGTTCCGCGCAGAAATGGAAGAATGCGCCTGTGGCGTTGCTATAGCCGGAATGGCTGAGCACATTTGCCACCAGCGCTCCATCGCGTGGCCACATATAGGCGTAACTGTCGCGCGCGAAGGCCCAAACGTCCCCATCCGTCGCGGCGATGATGGCGCCATCGTGATCGATCTGCGTGCGCATGATGAGCAAACTACGCCTGTACAGATCTATCAGTGGCTGTGGCAGGTTACAATCGCCAAGTGGTTTGTTGCTAACCCAGAGACGCCAGTAGTCTCGGGTGCGCTGGATAAATGTCTCGGGTCCGCGTTGGATCACGATACGGTTCAGATTGCAGGCCGCCTGGTACTGGTGGGCTGCGCAGAGCCAGTGGTAGCAGTATCGCTCCTGGCCAGCTGGGACGTCACCCAGAGAGAAGCCGATACAGCTATCAATCGAACCCTGCGCGATGGGATTGCCCTCGAGCGTTCCGTCTTCGGCATCGCGCCAGGTGCCTTGCTGTCCGTTGAACTCCTTATATCCGGTGGCCCAGGAATACACGCCCACCCTGCCATGATCCGCACCCTGGCCAGCGCCCGCGTCTGCATCGCCAACACAGCCGTTGAGAATCATGTTCCAGGAATCCTTATATGCGCCGAGAATATGGAGATCGGGCCGATAATAGGCGGTGTTCGCGCCTTCACTCTCGCCCAGATGCCAGTCGTAGTGGAAGAACAGACGTATTTCGCGCGCCTCATTGGCTAGATTGACGACCTTCATCTTGCGTATGAAGATATCTCGATCAAAATCAACGACGTCAGTGCAGGAGATCGTGACGTTGAGTGCGGGATGTGTCAACGTCACCGCCGTGACCAGCGTATTCGGCTCATAGACCAGCTCTCGCTGCCACTCAGGCGCGTCGAACCAGGCAAACTGGCCCGCCACCCAGATGCCCGTGTGGTTGACGTGTCCTTGTGTGTGGCTACGCTCCCCGACGTGTGGCCAGTAGATATCTCGCAGGTTATAGCTGGCATCGAAGTTCACCAGCAGATGTCCATTCGCAAGCGGCAAATCACGCGGCATGATAACACCTCTCGATACCCTATGGCGGCGACGTGGAGCCAGACGACCGGGCTATACCGACTATATCTGAGGAAGAGTTGTCCTGCCAGCCCAGCTATCTGTTACCATGTCTACAGAATTGCGTCACATACGAATTGACATTTAATGGAGCATATGTTGAGCGAAGAATTGGCGCGGACACGATTGCGCGGCGGCTATGCGATTCTTGCGGGGATACTGTTGCTGCTAGGCGTCCCGCTCTTTCAGAGCCTGGTACTTGTCCCAATAGGGTATGTCACTGCGATCAACGCGATTGTCGCGCATCAAGACTTTGGCCCGCTGCTCTCCTGGGCCGCCGCGCATCCAGGCGAGAGCCGCCTATTCCGCGTGGTCGAGGTCGTCCCGTTTTTGCTGGCGATGGGTCTACCCGGCCCGCTGTCCTCGATTCTCTGGGCTGAAGCGAGTACCGGGAGCCATCTGGCCGCCTGGCTCGGACGCATTGGATTCGCCCTGTTTGCGCTGGCTCTCTTCATCGGCATGTTCACCAGCGCAGCGTCAGCCACCAGTTACGTTCATTCCCAGAGCGAGAGCGTCCGCCAGGCCATCGCCCTCGATTACGCCGGTCATTACGCGCTCGAAACGTTGCTGTCGCGTATCTTGGGCGGCATCTGCCTCACGGTGTTTCTCGTCCTCGTGAGTCTGCGCATGGTGCGTGTGCGACGATTCCCACTCTGGTTCGGCGTGATAGGTGTTCTCTGCGCAGCGCTCCAGGCAACCACCGCGGTCTTCTTTGCCTTCGGGCCAACTCATGCGACAACGCCCACCGCTGGCCTGGCGTTTATCGCATTGGCGCTATGGCTGCTGGTAGTAGGCGTCTTTCTTGTCCGCACGCGTGCCCTTCCACCCGATTCGACATCCACATCCACATCCACATCCACATCCACATCCACAACACCCGCGCCATAACCATGATTCGCAAAATTCCTGCTACAGCGCCGTGTCAGAAATCTCATAACGCGATATAATAAACAGGAAGTGGCGATAGTTCATTTGTAGTACGTAATCATAACTGGTGAAGCGAGGTTGCTTTTCATGGCAGGGCAACGCCCCTGGCTGCGGACTCTTCGTGTTGTGTCACGCAGAACTATCAGTCGTGTCATCAATGGTCTCCCCATTACCAGCCGCGCCGCCCGGCGAGGACGAGGCAGACCAGTTCAACGCTACAGCCGTTACTCACGAGCATATTTCCAGCGCTGGCTTTTGCTCGGCACACTGATTGGAATTGTGGCTGGCGTCGGGGCCATCGTCTTCTTTTCAGCCATTGCTCTTTGTACCCACCTGTTTCTCGGCTTGGGAGCTGGATTTTTCCCACCGAATCCAGCGAGTGAGGGTGCAACTGTTCTTCGCTCGATCGCCCGTCCCTGGCTCTTGCCGATTATTACTACGCTTGGTGGCCTGGTTACCGGCATCATTGTTTTTTCACTCGCGCCCGAGGCTGAAGGACACGGCACCGATGCAGCCATTGAAGCATTTCACGAGAAGGGCGGACGCATCCGGGCACGAATTCCACTTATCAAGATGATCGCCTCCGCAATAACAATCGGCTCCGGTGGAAGCGCCGGACGCGAGGGGCCAACAGCTCAAATTTCAGCGGGGTTCGCCTCATGGCTTGGCGACATTTTGCACCTCGACGATCACGAACGACGCATTGCGATGGCGGCCGGTATTGGCTCAGGTATCGGCGCGATTTTCAAAGCGCCCTTTGGTGGCGCGCTTCTTTCTGCGGAAATCCTGTACAAGCGCGATTTCGAGTCTGATGCGATCTTTCCATCGTTCATAGCATCAGTTGTTGGCTTTAGCATCTACGGGCTGTGGGCAGGCTGGAAGCCAATCTTCGGCATTGGAGGCCAATTCACCTTCGACCATCCCTTCAATCTGATTGCTTATTTATTGCTTGGCATATGCGCAGGCGTTGTTGGCCTGCTCTATCCCGCTACCCTCTACTATGTTCGCGACTTCTTCAAGGCTTGGCGCATCCCACAGCCGCTCAAACCAGCCATTGGTGGACTTCTCGTCGGGTTGATCGGTTTGGCGCTGCCACAGGCGCTCGGCATGGGCTACGGATATGTCCAGTTCGGAGTGAACAGCGACTTTACGCACATGGCTGGTTGGCTGCTAGCGGTGCTTGTCTTCGTGAAGATATTGACGACCTCGCTGACCATTGGCAGCGGCGGCAGCGGCGGCGTCTTTGGCCCAGGCATGGTGATAGGCGGATTCCTGGGTGGCGCTCTCTGGGCGCTACTCAATGCGGTTGCGCCTGCGCTCGTCACTGGAATGCCCGCTGGAGCCTTCGTCGTAGTGGGCATGTGTGGATTCTTTGGAGGAATTGCCAAAGCGCCACTAGCCGTCATTTTGATGGTCGCGGAGATGACCGGTGAATACTCGCTGATCGTCCCCGCGATGCTTACCACGATGGTCGCTTATCTAATTACGGGTGATACCAGCATCTATGAAAAGCAGGTTCCCACCAGGATGGACTCACCAGCCCACAAAGATGATTTCGCACTACCGCTCCTGCGCAATATGACCGTGCGGGACGCCATGAAGCCATTGACAGCAAAGCTACCCATCACCGTCATTCCTGATACATCTTTACGGGATGTCGCCTACATGATGCGTGAAAACAATCTACGCGATATACCTGTAACTCAGAATGGGCAGATCGTTGGAATTATCTCCGCTCGTGACCTTGCCCGCATGCCAACAGATGCACTCGAAAGCGACACCTCCCGCGCTCGTCAGGTCATGCGCAGGCCACTAGCGCGCGCTCATCCTGATGAATCGCTCTATACCGCCTGGGTGCGCATGTCACGTAATAACCTTCGCCAGCTAATTGTTGTTAGTCACGACCAGAGCGCACAACTTATCGGAATTCTAGCCGCGACGAGCATCGCAAATCTGCTCCGCCTTCCAGACACACATTTACCACGCACACAGCCGAATGCTCCGCACAAAATTGCGCATCAGGATCCACAGACCGACCAGCGCGTGGCTGATGCGATGGGGCCAGCCCCTGAATTGATTCTACCGTCCACTCCATTAGCCCAGGTGCGCGACTTAGTGCTCGAACAACGTGTTGCGCTCGTCGCCGACCAGCATGGAGATCTTTGGGGCATCATAACCCCCGTTGATATACCCGGACGCGAACGCATTGGGCAGGAGGGCAAACTCACAGCGGGTGACATGGCCGTACACGACTTGATTACGGCCTCCCCACATGAATCGCTACGCGCTGTAAACCGACGTATGATCCGTAACGGGCTTCGCCAGCTACCCGTTGTCCAGGGCAAGCACGTTATTGGCCTATTACGACGGCGCGATGTGCTTGAAGCTTTCGAGCACGAACAAGACAGTGAAATGAGCGCTCGTCTCGAAACCATACCTGGCGATCAGCACTGACAATATACCAGCATGCCAGTCTGAGTACACAACTCTACGCACCTCACGGAAAATCGTGACTAGCAAAGCCAGTCGCGCGTATCCTGCTTCTTGCGGCTCCGGCGCGGCGCGGCGGGCGTATCGCTGTTGAGATAGGCGGATGCCTTCGGCGTTCGCTTCGACGGAGTCTTCGCGCGTGAGGTAGGCGTCTTCTTCGATGCGCTGGTTTTACCAGGTGCGGCCGCAACGTCATCTGAGTCTGCTTCGGGTTGCACCGCTTCCGCCAGGTCAACGTCAGGAAGATTGACCTCAGGCTGATCGCCTTCAGGATGTTCCGGCTCACTATCCCAACGGTCCAATGCATCGCGCAGGTCATCCGTCATCGCGAATTGCACCGGATAGGCGCCCGAATTGAAGCGTCGCGGCGGAATAGGCTCAGACTCAGGCTCGGACGTCGGCAGCGGAACAAGAGGCTCGGACGCATCAATATCGTCTGGTGGTAAGGGGGCGAGATACGCTGGCTCCTGCTCCAATTGTTCATCCCACTTGGCACGCGCGCGTGATGAAGCGCCAGCGGATACAGGCATGTGAGCATGCGGACGATGCGTAGCAACGCCCGTCGTTCCCGTTGCCAGCAGTCCCGGGTGCGACGCTGGACCAACAGAGGGAAGAATCGAATTCCAGTAACCACCTGCCGATGGACTATTATTCGACGCAGGCGCCCAGGTCTGGCTGCGATGCAGTAACGAGGCCGAGTTGTGGGCTTCACGAATGACACGCACCGTGCGAACATTCTTACTCCAGCCAAAGAGCTGTGTCACTAGCCCAGCTAGCAAGATGCCACCAACAGTGAAGAAGGCTGTGAGCGCCAGAGAGGGCATGAACCAAGCGAGCTCACCAAAACCATTGACGAGCTGTGCCAGGCCAATATCCGAGAGATGCGAGCGCTCGGCTAGCGTCTCGACGGATTGCGTTCCGGTGGCAACCGATGAGAGGAACATTCCCGCCGCCGCAAGTCCGCACACCACCAGCCCGCCACGCACGCCTGCCGCGAACTGGCGGCCGTACCATAACCAGGGCAGCCACTTGGCTATGAGTAGACCCGCGATGATGCCCACCACCGCGATCAGTGGCGTCGCCGCAAGCGCGATGACGTATTGCAGCGCAAAGAGGGTGACGAACCCGATACAGCCGAGCAAAATAACGGTTCGCCGAATCGTCCTCATGGTTAGCCCCCCGCGCAGCTACCTCATAGTCTGCGCGTGAAACCGCTAACTAGAGGTTCTTGTAGATCAAAATTCGCTGCACTTCGCTAGTACCCTCACCGATCTCATGCACCTTTACGTTGCGCCAATATCGTGAGACGGGGTATTCGTCCATGAATCCATAACCACCGTGGATCTGGACCGCCTGATCGGCGCACCGTTTTGCCGTCTCTGAGGCGAACAACTTGGCCATGGATGCTTCGCGTGTGTAGGGTCGCTGCTCCATGTGCAGCCACGCTGCTTTATAGTACATATTGCGCGCTAGCTCAATCTCGGTAGCCATATCGGCTAGCTTGAACTGGATGGCCTGGAAGGACGAGATTGGCCGACCGAACTGATGACGCTCGCGCGAATACGCCAGCGACTCGTCCAGACACGCCTGCGCCAGACCCACACTCAACGCCGCAATCGCGATTCGCCCTGCGTCCAGAATCGACATAAACTGGCGGAAACCGTCACCCTGGGAGCCGAGGCGATTTTCGTCCGGTACCTGACAATCCTCAAACGAGAGTGGGCGCGTATCTGATGCCCGCCACCCCATCTTGTGGTATGGATTGCCGATCAAATAGCCGGGCGTCCCCTTCGGCACGATGAAATTAGTGATTTCCTTGTGTCCGTCATTCTGCTTGCCAGTAACAGCCGTAATGGTAACGCCACCAGTCATATTAGTGCCAGCATTGGTGATGAAGGTCTTCGCGCCATTGATGTGCCAGACGCCATCGGTCTTTACCGCGCGCGTCTCTGTGCCAGCGGAATCGGAACCCGCATTTGGCTCCGTCAGCCCGAATGCCCAAAGTTGTTCGCCGCGCGCCAACGGCATGAGGTATTGCCGCTTTTGTTCCTCGGAACCAAAGAGGTAGAAAGGCATCGACCCCAGGGAGGTATGCGCCTCCATCGTGATACCAACCGAGGCATCGCCGCGGCCAATCTCTTCTAGGGCAAGGCAGTACGAGAGAAAGTCCGCGCCCGCGCCACCGTATTCTTCCGGGAAGGGAAGACCAAGCAGGCCAAGATCAGCCATCTTGTGAACAATCTCGTAAGGAAATTCGCCGGATCGGTCCATCTCTTCGGCGTGGGGTTTAATCTCATCTTCGGCAAATTCGCGACACATATCGCGAATCATCTGCTGCTCGTCGCTGAGCGAAAAATCCATAGGTTGCGCTCCTTGGTCCGCACCAGAAAACGACATTGTCCGGCACGTATCGAAACGACGCGGGCGGCGCTGCCCGCATGAAGCGAATTATATCACCGTAGCATGCCGCCGAATCGTTACTCCGATAGGCCTACGGAGTTGGATACGCGACCCACATCGACATAGTATACTTATGCAGCGCTGGGGCAGCGATTCTCATCCATACGCAGAGGGGGGTAGCGGCATGCGCAAGGACACCACCAACGGTGGCTCAGCCATGTTAGATATCAAGCCTTCTAGCGCGCGCATACTCGTCGTGGATGCCGATACGAGCACCGCCAGCACCCTGGGAGCTGTACTACGGCATGACGGTTGGACCGTGCAAGTGGCATCGGGCGGCGAGGAGGCGTTGAATGCTCTGGCGGAGGGGCGATTCGATCTGCTCCTGGCTGACCTCGATGACAACGATCGCCGTAGCCAGGAAACACTCAGACAGGCCCAGTTGGCCGTTCCCGCGGTTACCGTAGTGGTGATGACTGGCTACGCGACACTGGAATCGGCGTTACGGGCGTTACGTCGGGGTGTCTACGATTACCTCACCAAGCCAATCGACGTGGAAGAATTGCGGATCACGCTCGCGCGCGCGCTTGAGCAGCGGCGATTGCGGCACGAACTGGCAGCGCGGGTTCGCGAACTCGAGGTCGCCCACGCAGCCGCACGCGATTTCAACACGCGCCTGCAAGAGCAGGTAGACCGCGCAACGGCCGAACTGCGCCAGAAAGTCGAAGAGCTCGACGAGGCGAACCGCCAACTCAAGCTGGCGCAGGAGCAGCACGATCGTTTCGTCGCAATGGTCGCGCACGAGATGCGCGGGCCACTGAACCCCATTATCAATTATGCGCAACTTGCCAAACGGCCCAACCTCCAGGAAGGCGCCCTGGGCCGCTACATGGATATTATCGTCGAACATGGCTTCCGCCTGAACCGTATGGTGGACGATCTCCAGACGGCGACACATCTGAGTACAGGCCGCTTCTCGCTGCGCATTGAACCGTTTGATCTCATGGCAGCGGTCGGCGAACTGGTAGACCAGTTCGCGGCATCGGTGCGCGAGCGGCGCTTCGTCTACGAACATCCCGATACCCCCATTGTTCTCGACGCGGACCCTGATCGAATCGTTCAGGCGGTACGCAACCTCATAGACAACGCCGTGAAATACTCTGTAGAGGATGGCGCTATCGAGGTGCGCATCGGCGGAGACGAGAACACCGCCACGATTGAAGTGGGCGACTATGGCGCCGGCATCTCTGAGGCTGATATGAAGCGGATTTTCGAGCCATTTATCCGCGGCGAGCAAAGTTCCGATAGCAGCGGGAGCGGTCTGGGTCTATTCATTACCCGCGGCATTGTGGCCGAACATCATGGGATATTGCAGGTTGCAAATCGAGGTGGCGCCACGCGAGTGCAGGGCGCAATCTTCACCATCACACTGCCGCGCCATGGAACCTCCGAGAATTCATGAAGAGTTCACGAATGGCGACGGCACGTCCTCAAGCAGATAATACGCCAGCAGGAGACGACTCCACATCTGGTGGCGTATACTGGTGAGACACTATGAATGTCATCACATCAATAGCGTACATAACAGGGTCACGCCCAATTGGATGGCTGATGTGCGGAAGGGGTATCATAGAATGGCTGAAAGACGCAAGGGTTCAGATACCAACACATCGACCTATGGAGCGCGCGTGCTCATCGCGGATGACGATGCGTCTATGCGCGAGGTATTGTCGCAACTGCTTGAGGAGGAAGGCTACACGCTCGACGAGGCTGCCAGTGGGCAGGAAGTCCTGGACAAGGTTGCCACAACCAACAAGAATCGGCCCGACATCGTGCTGCTTGATATTGGCATGCCCGATACCGATGGCATCCAGGTGTTACAGACCATCCTCGAGCAGGGCATCGATATCCCTGTCATCATCATCACGGGCCGGGGCGCTGGTTCATTGGTGGTGAAGGCGATGCAGATTGGCGCGGCGGACTACATCAGGAAGCCATTTGCCGATCTGGATGACATCGTCCATGCTGTCAGGCGCGTTCTTACGTACGAGAAACTCAAACAGGAGATCCTGGCCAGCAAGGCGCCTACCGCGCATCCCGATCCAACGGAGCGCATTGTGGGCTCCAGCCCGGAGATGATTGATATCTTCAAGACCATTGGCCGGGTAGCGCGCACGCAGGCCACGGTACTGGTGACAGGTGAAACAGGCACCGGCAAGGAACTGATGACTGAGGCGATTCACAACGCTTCTGATCGTCGCTCGGGGCCGCTCATCAAGGTCAACTGCGCCGCCCTACCTGAGACACTGCTCGAGAGTGAGCTTTTCGGCCACGAGAAAGGTTCATTCACCGGGGCGCTAGCGCAACACAAGGGGCGCTTTGAGGCCGCTAACAAAGGCACCATCTTCCTCGATGAAGTCGGCGAGATGTCGTTGGCGACGCAGAAAAAACTTCTGCGCGTGCTGCAAGAGCGCGAGTTCGAGCGAGTCGGCGGAACGGCGCCAGTTAAGGTCGATGTCCGTGTCATCACAGCGACGAACCGCAATTTGCGCGATGAAGTGCTGGACGGGCGATTCCGCGAAGACCTGTTCTATCGCCTCAATGTCATTGAGGTGCATATGCCGCCGCTGCGCGACCGCAAAGAGGATATACCCGCACTCGTCAGCCACTTCCTCGATAAACATCGCTATAGCGGCGTTGCCATGCCCGCGCGTATCAGTGAAGAGGCGGTTGCGCTGCTCATGGAGCATAACTGGCCCGGCAACGTGCGCGAGCTGGAGAATATCATTCAACGCGCGGTAGTCTTGAGCCGCGGCGACTTGATCACGCCAGAGCATATTGTCTTCCAAAGCGAGATGACTCGCTACATTCTCGATGTGGACCAAAAAGTGCGCGCAGGCACGCCTCTTGACGATATGCTCGCAGAGGTACGACGCCAGGCAATCACCACCGCTATTCGGCTGAATGAATTCAACCCACAGAAGGCGGCGGATCAACTCGGCATCTCATTGGAGGACCTCGAGGCGCTGGCCGGTGAGTTCAATCTGCCCATCGCCGAGGAGCGAAGCGGCAATACGGTCTCGCGCTAGCAGCAATACGATATGTGGGTGACGTTACGGCTTTTCCTGCTGCTCTTGCTGCTCCAGGAAGAGCCGTCCAAGCGTGGCGCACGACAGCACATATTCGTCACCTGCAAAGCTCATATCGAGCAGGCCTTCCTCGGCCATGTCGCGGAAGTCATCGGTCACAAGCATGTACTGCTTTAGCATGCGACTGACGTCGCTCTCTGGCAGCGATCCCCACTCGCGCAGTTTGCGCAATACAGCCACTTTGGCCTCAGTGTCATCATCTATCGCTCGCATCGGTTCCTCGCCTTATAGTTGTCGCAATTTTGAATCGCGCCGGTATTCGCCAGTCGCGCGTTCCCCCTGGCATCATCTCATTCGCAACGCATATGTTCGACTCCTGGCAACACTGTAACATTTCAGAGTGGCGAAAGACTACATCAATGCATGCATTGCGCAATGGTGACTGATCGCGACATAATTTTGTGTGAACATCCTGTCAATTTCCTGCTGCTCAGAAGACCCTGGCAGCCACTGACATAGGAGACTCAATCCATGGATCTGACGAAGTTGTTTCGACGAGAACCTGATCCTGCAGCCAAAGAAATACGCGAAGATGGACGGGAGCGATTGCCAGCGGGCCAGTATCTGACGAAGAAGTGGCCAATTTTGAGCTATGAGTCCACCCCAAAATTCGATGCCGAGAAGTATCGCTTCAAGGTGTGGGGTACGGTCGCTGAGCCGTTTGAGCTGACCTGGGATGAGTTGCTGGCGCTACCACGCGTTCAGTTGACTTCGGACTTTCACTGTGTCACCACGTGGAGCCGGTTCGACAACGCCTGGGAAGGTGTGCATATCCGTGAGATTCTGCAGCGGGCGAAGCCTCTACCAGAAGCGAAATTCGTGACGGCGCACTCGTTCACGGGCTACACTACCAATATGCCGCTCGCCGACCTCGACGATGACGATGTGCTTATTGCCTTCACCCATGACGGCGAGCCGATTGAACCCGACCATGGCGGTCCCGTGCGCCTGATCGTGCCGAAGCTCTATGCGTACAAGAGCGCGAAGTGGCTCAGTGGCCTGGAATTCATGGAGAAGGACCGCCCGGGCTTCTGGGAGGTGCGCGGCTATCACAACCACGCCGACCCCTGGAAAGAGGAGCGCTACTGGTAGTCGGATCGCGATTGTTCGGGCCGCTAAAATAAAAGACCTGCCTGCGAGACCGTACTCAAAATCTCGCAGGCAGGTCAGTTTTTGTCCGGCTACGTGCTAACTGGCGCGGCGGGAGCGCTGATACTCGGTGCTGAGTTGCGAGATCAACTGGCGCGCTTCGGCGTAGGTGAGCGACGAGTCCGGCTCTGGCTTGCCGAGTGCCACGCACAGCTTGCGAATGCTCACCAACTGCTGCTCGCTGGCGGCTGGCTCATCCGTTCCCTTGGCAGCCGACGCCTTCGTGGCAGGAGCATTGGGTGATGCCGCTGGCGCGGTCTGCGCCGCTACAGGGCTGACACGTGCGGCTGGGGCCGAACGGCGACGCTCGACTGGTGTATCCACAATCCGATCACCCTCATCCATCTCAGGAGCAAACGCCGTGCCGTAGCCCAGCGCCAGGAGTGCGCGTCCTAATGACTTGGTGCTCGCCTTCTCGGCATAGTCCCCGAAGTCCTTCGCAGACTCCGATCCGTACATCGTCGCCTCGTTGCCCAGCACGTCGCGCACATAGGTCTTGAAGTGCGCATATCCTGCCTCACGATCCTGTTCGACCAGTTCGGTGCGGACGACATACGACGTTGTCGCCAGGCCGCGCACGATAAAGTCGCGCTGGTCGCGGATGAACCAGAGCAGACGATTCTGGACATTCAGGTAGTCGCGCCCTTTGAGATTCATCAGATGCTGGTTTGGATCATAATCCGCCGCGATGCGCCAGTTGCCGGGATACTGGGGCCGCGAGTGGGTGGTGTTTCGTTCTTCGCTCATAGATTTCCCCCTCCTCAAGAGGTTGCGGGAGAACCATTTCTTCCTCCCGGTGACATAACCTCATTCTCTCTGCAACAGGCAAAAGCGGTCATGGCCACACCGATAATAGAAACTATGTTCTAAGTACATTACCACGAAATCCATTGCACTGCAAAGCAGCGATCTGGAACTGACACCACCTGTGCAGCATGTACAAGACTAGATGGCGCGGAAGACTGGAAAAGAGGAAATCAGGGTGTCACCGCGTAGCCAGGCAGCCGCCCTGCTCGTCTCTACACTGGCGAGAGGCATATATGGCATATACAGCCAGCGTTGGGCGCGGTACAATAGGAGGGAACGTCGCCACACGCGAGCGCTCGTCGCGGTCTGCGGCTGGAGCGCACGTCATCGGTCGAGCGGCAATGGCTCACGGGTACATCATCCCCTGTGGTCCACCTCGTATCATGCCTGGAACATGCGTAGCCCGCACAGCGTTGTGCGGCAATGAAGAGGAGCACATCACATGTCTACCCGGATTACCATGCCCCAGCTTGGTGAGTCTGTCTCGGAGGGAACTGTTGGTCGCTGGCTCAAACAGGAAGGCGAGACCATCAAGCGCGATGAACCGCTAGTCGAGATCATCACCGACAAGGTGACGGCGGAATATCCCTCACCGGTCACGGGGCGCGTGGTCAAAATCCTGGTGAAAGAGGACGAGACCGTGAAGGTCGGCGCGGAGATCGCCGAGATTGAAGAAGCTGGCGCGGCGGCGAGCGCTTCCCCCGCCAGTACGTCTGCCTCAAGTCAAGCCCCTAGCGCAATGGGTAATGGAGGCGTTCCATCCGCTAGCGTCCCGGGCGCGAGCGCGAGCGCCAGCAATGGCATAAGCGCGACATCCGCTGCTCCCAGTGCAACCAGCGCGACAGCGACGCTGGATCGTGTCTCGCCACTCGCCCGCCGCATGGCGCAGGAACACCAGATTGATCTCAACCAGATACAGGGTACAGGCGAGAATGGGCGCATCCGCAAAGAAGACATCATGGCGCACCTCGCGCAGCCGACCCAGCCGATGGCCACCGCTCCGGCGCCCGTCGCGACAGCAGCGCCACGACCCGCGGCGCCTGCCATGCCAGTCGCGGCGATGGAAGGCGATCAGCTCATCAATCCGTCGCCCGCGCGTCGCGTGATCGCGGAACACATGGTACGTAGCAAGCAGACATCGCCGCACGCCACCACGATCTTCGAGGTGGACATGACCAACCTGGCACGCTGGCTAGCGACAAACAAAGACACGTTCCGCCAGCGTGAAGGCTATGGCATTTCGTTCCAGACGTTCGCGATCAAGGCCGCGGTCGAGGCGCTGCGCGAGTATCCGTACGTGAATGCCTCGTGGACCGAGGATAACAAGATTTTGCTCCGCCACAATATCAACGTCGGCATCTCGATTGCGCTCGAAAACAACCTGATTGTGCCGGTCATCCGCAATGCCGATACGCTCAGCCTGGCGGGCATCGCGCGCGCGATGAGCGATCTGGTCGCCCGCGCCCGCACGAATCGACTGAAGCTGGATGAGCTACAGGGTGGAACCTTCACCGTCAACAATCCCGGTGTCTTCGGCACGATGATGTCCATGTCGATCATCAACCAGCCCAACGCCGCGATCCTGACGATGGACGCCGTCGTGAAGCGTCCCATCGTCATCGGTGACGCCATCGCCATCCGCGACATGATGTACATGTCGATCTCGTTCGACCACCGCATCCTCGATGGGCTGACCGCCGCCCAGTTCATGGGCGCTATCAAGCGGCGACTGGAGAACCCCGGATCAGATATCCAGGTTTATTAAGCGGCACACAAACCGTAGAGATACACAAAGCCCGTCGGTACTATGCCGACGGGCTTTTATCGTGGCTGAATACAATTCAGCAGCGGGAAGATAATATCAATTAAGAGCGGTCCGCAACGTGGCGGGAACGGCATACCACGCTGTATACCTGACGGTTTGCGCTAGCCAGCGAGCGCTTCTGAATGCTCTTGCGTGTACTCCTCGCGCACGGCGCCAGTCACCGCACTGAGTAAATCGAAATCCCGGGATGCAAGAGTGTACTGATGCCACTCGTACGTTTTGCGGAATGGAAGCTGAAAATCAGGATGGCGAGCCTCTACGTAGAAGCCTGCGCCCGTCTTCCCCAGAACCACCTCCGCACCTGTTCGAACATTTTCGTAATGACGCATTGGTTCTCTTTCCTCGACGATCATAAATTCGTGCGAGGGGCGATATATAACAGCACATTGCCCACGCCGTCAATCATTGTACATCATTCCGGCGCCATCTGCAGTCCTCCAATAGTCCTAACGGTTCACGGGCTTCTGGCGTGACGAAATCCCGGTCATTTAGGGCCTTCTGTGCTATAATTGCCAGCGTCGAATGGTTGCGAAAGAGGTACTACCCTGCATGTCTAGTGCGTCAAATGTTCCAGGGTCAGAGCATGTACTCGTCTGCATCGCGTGGCCCTACGCGAAAACCAGCACTCACGTCGGTCAGATCGTTGGCTCGGTCCTGCCCGGCGATATTTTTGCCCGCTATTCCCGGATGAGCGGGAAAGACGTGCTCATGGTCTCTGGCAGTGACGAGCATGGCACGCCGATTGTCGTAGATGCCGACCGCGAGGGCGTCTCCCCGCGCGAATTCGTCGCCCGCCACCACGCGCAGATCCTCGATATCTGGCAGCGGCTCGGCATCTCATGGGACCTCTATACCGAGACGACCACCGAGAACCATTACCACGTCACGCAGGACTTCTTTTTGCGGCTGTTGGAAAAAGGCTTCATCTACAAAGACTCGATGAACTCGCCCTACTGCCCAACGGACCAGCGCTTTCTGCCGGACCGCTATATCAACGGCACATGCCCGTACTGTGGCTTCGCCGACGCGCGCGGCGACCAGTGTGATAACTGCGGGCGTACGCTCGACCCCGAACAGTTGATCAACCCAAAGTGCCGTCTCTGTGGCAGCGTCACCAGCGCCATCGAGATTCGCCCAACCGAGCACTTCTTCCTTGACCTTCCCAAGTTCGAGCCGCAGTTGCAAGCCTGGCTGGAAGAGAACCAGGCGCGCTGGCGTCCAAATGTCGTCAACTTCGCGATGAACTGGATTCGCGAGGGGTTGCGCCCACGGGCCATCACACGCGACCTCGATTGGGGCGTGCCGGTGCCGCTACCGGGCTACGATGACAAGCGCATCTACGTCTGGTTCGACGCCGTCATTGGCTACTTCTCCGCCAGCGTCGAGTGGGCAACGCTGGAAGGTCAGCCAGACGCCTGGAAACGCTTCTGGGAGATTTTGCCGGATGGAACAGCTCCTTCACGCTCGTACTACTTCATTGGCAAAGACAACATCCCGTTCCACACAATCATCTGGCCCGCAATGCTGCTCGGCTACGGCAGCCTGACGCTGCCATACGATGTACCCGCGAACGAGTTCATGACGATGGGTGGATTCAAGGCGTCGAGCAGCCGGGGCAATGTCATCTGGACCAAAGACGTGCTGGACCAGTATGGCCCTGATCCAGTGCGTTACTACCTGGCCAGCACCATGCCGGAAAATCATGACACCGACTTCACCTATGAGGAGCTGGTGCGCCGTAACAATGACGAGCTGGTAGCTACCTACGGCAACGCCGTCCACCGGCTGCTGACCTTCGCCCAGCGCAACTTCGACGGCAAGGCGCCGCAGCCGGGCGCGCTCAGCGAGGCCGATGAGGCGATGCTAGCAACGATGCGACAAGGGCTGGTCGCAGCGGCCGAGGCCATCGAGGCAGTACACCTGCGTGACGGGCTCAATGAGGCGATGTCCGTAGCGCGCGCCGCCAACCGCTACCTTGACGAGCAGGCGCCGTGGAAGCGCATCAAAACTGATCGTGAGGGCGCCGCCACCACGGTTTACACCATGATTCAGGTACTCAACGGATTGAAGGTGCTTTTCGCACCCTATGTACCGTTCTCGTCGCAGAAGCTGCACGAATTGCTGGGCTTCTCTGGCAAGATGGAGGACTGCGCCTGGAATGCTATAGAAGTGCCAGCAGGTCAGGTGTTACCTGTGCCGACACCGCTCTTTGCCAAGTTTGATCCGCCTGCCATGCCCGAAAGTGGCGGGAGCGTCGAATAGCAGATTTTGTTCGGAAGGGACGGCGTTATGCGGCGCATTGCGATTCTGGCTGAGGGTAGCTTTGACCGGCAGAGTGCGAAGACGGCGGTCGGTGTGCTGCGCTATAGCCAGGATACCGTCGTGGCGGTGATCGACAGCACGCGCGCAGGCCAGGATGCCGCCACTACATTGGGCGATCCCAATGGGCCGGGACGTGGCGTGCCTATCGTCGCCAACTTCGCCGCGACATTGCCGTATCAGCCAGACACCCTGTTGATTGGCATTGCCCCGATTGGTGGGCGACTGCCCGACGCCTGGCGCGCTGAAGTGCTGGCGGCGCTCAAAGAAGGCCTGGAGATTGTGAGCGGGCTGCATCAGTTCCTCAGCGAGGATCCGGAACTGGTGGCTGCCGCTCAGGAATATCACGGGCGCATCTGGGACGTGCGCCGTCCGCCAGAATCACTTTCCATGCGCATCCGCGAAGGCACGCCACATCGTCCCGGCAGCCGCGTCGTCTCGTTCTGCGGCAGCGACTGCAACGTTGGCAAGATGACCGCCTGCATCGAACTTGACCGCGCGGCCCAGCGGCGTGGTCTCTCGTCGGTCTTCGCGGCGACGGGCCAGACGGGCATCATGATCTCTGGTGGTGGCATCCCAGTTGATCGCTTCATCAGTGACTTCATTTCTGGTGGCGTCGAGGCGATGGTGCTCGATTTCGCCGAGCGCTTCGACTGGGTATTCGTCGAGGGACAGGGATCGCTTGGCCACCCGGCGTACTCGGCAGTAACTCTTGGCCTGCTCCATGGCGCGGCGCCCGATTGCCTGATCCTCTGCCATGAGGCGGGACGTACTCATATTCACGGCTATGATATCGAGATTCCACCGCTATCGGTTGTGCGGGAGATCAACGAGACGGCGGTGGCCTGGCTCACGCCCGCGCCAGTGATCGCCATCGCACTCAACACCGCACGATTGGATGTAGAAGCAGCGCGGGCAGCCATCGAGGCCGCCGCAGAGGAGACGGGCCTGCCGGTGACCGACCCAGTGCGGTTCGGAGCGGATGTGCTGCTGGACGCGCTCCTCGCGCGGGCGTAGACCAAGCGGCAACCAAAGCGTCTCCTTGACTGAATGAACTGGACATATCGGGAAGGGCGTTGACATGGAACTGACGGCGCAGGCGCTCGATCTGAATCTGAGTATCCCTTTTCGCATCTCTCGCAGCGTTCAGACCGTCGCGCACAACGTGCTGGCTCAAATCGAAGATGATGGGCTGACCGGCATCGGCGAGGCGGCGCCCAGCGGATACTATGGCGAGAAATGCGAAAGTGTTCTGGTGGCGCTTTCTTACTTCGCAGAGCACCTTGGCGACGACGCCACGCTGATCGAAGACATTTCCGCCAACCTCAAGCGCGTGATGCGCGGCAACGCGGCGGCGCGGGCAGCGGTCGATATGGCGCTCTACGATCTCGTTGGCCAGCGCCTGGGCGTGCCTGTCTATCAACTACTCGGGCTGAATCCCGAACGAACGCCAGTGACCTCATTCACCATCGGGCTTGATACCCCCTCCGAGATGGCTCGCAAGGCGCAGAAGGCCGCGCAGTTCCCGGTGCTCAAAATCAAGGTAGGCGCGCCAGACGACCTAGAGATTGTCCGTGCGATTCGTGACGCGACCGATGCGCGGCTGCGAGTGGACGCCAACGAAGCCTGGACGCCAAAGCAGGCCATCAAGACGATTAATGCGCTTGAGGCCTATGGCGTCGAGTTTGTGGAGCAGCCAGTCGCCGCCAGCGACATCGAGGGCTTGCGGCTGGTACGCGAGCATACCAATCTGCCAATTTTCGCCGATGAAAGCTGCGTCACTCTGGAAGATGTCCCCAGAATGGCGGGCGTTGTGGACGGCATCAATATCAAGTTGATGAAGTGTGGGGGCATCTCGCAGGCGCTCAAGATGATCGCAACGGCGCGCGCGCATAATTTGCAGGTGATGCTGGGCTGTATGATTGAAAGCTCGGTGGCGATAACCGCCGCTGCCCAGATTAGCCCGCTGGTAGACTACGCCGACCTCGATGGCGCACTGCTGACATCAAACGATCCGTTCGAGGGCGTGGGAGTCGTGCGTGGCAAGCTAGTACTGCCCGACCGTGCAGGGCTGGGAGTCCGCATCCGCTCCACGGCAAAGCTACCGACAAAACCCATTCGCGCGCGCAACGCACGTATCGTCAGCGCGAAGGATGAGGAGTAATGCACGATGGCGAGGGAAGTGAACTACGACGAGGCGCTAGCAATGTTACGGGCGCATAACGAGAACGAGAGTCTCGTCAAGCATGGTATAGCGGTGTCGGCGGCAATGGCAGCCTATGCGCGCAAATATGGCGAAGACGAGCTGACGTGGCGGGTCACAGGCTTACTCCACGATGTCGACTATGAGAAGCATCCTACCATCGAGGAACATGGTAAGGTCGGCGCTGATTGGCTCAAGGACCAGGATTATCCTGACCATGTTGTGCATGCAGTTATCGCCCACAACGACTATCACGGCATCTCGCGTGATGATCTGCTGTCACGAGCGCTTTTCGCCTGCGATGAACTCACCGGCCTGATTACCGCGACGGCACTGGTGCGCCCCAACAAAAACATCCATGGACTGGAAGTCTCGTCGGTGCGCAAGAAGATGAAAGATAAAGCGTTCGCACGGAATGTCAATCGCGACGATATCGTCAAGGGTGCAGATGAATTGGGCGTGGACCTCGATGAACATATCGCCTTCGTCATCGCGGCGATGGACGGTGTGGCTGACGAGTTGGGACTAGCAGGAACGCCCACCTGACAGGGCATACACTATCGCAGGAGCTCTATATGCCAGTGCGCATAGACCATGTCATCGTCGCGGGCCGCGATCTGGCGCACCTCGAAGTGGCCTTTAGCAGGCTGGGGTTCAACGTTGTCGGTGGAGGACAGCATCCCCATCTCGGCACACGCAACCGCATCATCCTGCTGGACCAGGGATACATCGAGCTCCTGGCAATTGCCGACGAGCAGGTCGTCTCGCCAGCGGTGCGCGAGCGGATCGAGACGGCGCCCGGCTGGATTGGCTTTGCGCTTCAATCAGACGATATCGTCGCGGAAGCCGACGCCATGCGGGCGCGAGGAGCCGACATTCGCGGGCCAAAGCCTGGCAGGCTGGTCGCGCCAAATGGAAATGTGCGCTCGTGGCAGACAGTGACCGTGGGCGGCGACGATCTTTTCAGCGCCGCTGAGCCAATCCCGTTTCTCATTCAGCACGACAGCAGCGGCGTACAGCACCAGCAAGAGTTGGCGGGCGCGGATGCCATCATGCCTCACCCGAACGGCGCGCAACGCCTGCAATCCGTCATCCTTGCGGTCGCCGATCTATCAAATGCCGCGCAATCCTTTAGGCAAGCTTATGGGTTATTGCCTTTTAGCGCGCCATTTCAGTTTCCAGAGATAGGCGCGACCGCTGACATATTGGGCCTCGACGAAGTAGACGAGCAGCTCGTGCTGGCCCGCCCGAAAGGGACGGGCATCGTTGCTGGCCGACTGACAAATGCTGGAGAGGGAGTCTGCTGCATTGTCGTCGCGGTAGAAGACATTGCGGCGACACGTACCTATCTCGAAAGTGCGAGCGCCACGTTTGAACGTTGGCAAGGGGATTTGTTGTTCATTCCAGCGACATCAACAGGCGGCGCGCCACTGGTGTTCGTCAAAGATATATCGGAGTAGATAATACATGAAGGCATCGGTACAACGAGTCGCGGACGCACTGGAAAAGTTGGGCATTCAAGTCGGGATTACCGAGTTCGCGGAGAGCACGCGCACGGCCGGGGAGGCAGCGGCGGCAGTCAATAGCACCCTTGGCCAGATCGTCAAATCGCTGGTGTTCCTTGCAGGAGAACAGCCTGTGCTGGCGCTGGTCTCGGGAACGAACCGTGTCGATACAGAAAAGCTGGCAGACGTGGCTGGCGGACCGATCAAACGAGCCAACGCCGACATCGTCCGCGAGGCGACCGGATTTTCTATCGGTGGGGTTCCGCCAATTGGCCACACGACACCATTGCCTACCTACCTCGACCGTGACCTGCTCCAATATCAAGTTGTCTGGGCGGCGGCTGGAACACCCAATGCTGTCTTCCCCATCAGTCCCAATGAGATTCAGCGCATCACGAGCGCGACGGTAGTCGATCTGGCTGCGGCAGACTAGGGCAGGCTAGGATGTCGTAGTCGGGACGAGCCAGGTGGGATGTGCCAGCCATAGCGCCGCTAGGAGAAGCAGCCCAGGATCGGCTCCATGCGCTCTACGTCCTGGCGCTCACCACGGGCTTGCGACAAGGCGAGCTGCTAGCGCTCCATTGGGCGGACGTGGATCTCGACAGCGGTATCTTGCAGGTACGTGGGACGCTCCATCGCGTTCCTGGCGTCTCTGTCAGCGACAAAAGCGGGCTGGTGATCTCCGATCCCAAGACCAGCCACTCACGCCGCCCGGTGCGCCTCTGTGCTGTGGCAGTGGACGCGCTCAAGGGGCATCGGACGCGCCAACTCCAGGAGCGCCTGGCGCTAGGTGCAGCATGGCACGACCAGGATCTCGTCTTTACCAACAGCATTGGACGCCCCTGTGAGGCGAGGAACGTCATCAGGACAAGCTACAAGCCGCTGCTGGAGCGCGCAGGTGTGCCCTACGTGAAGTTTCATGCGCTCCGGCATAGCGCGGCCACGCTGCTGCTGGCGCAGGGGATCCACCCGGCGATTGTGGCGCAGATGCTGGGGCACACGACCATCAGCATGACGATTGACACCTACTCGCATGTGACGCTCGATATGCAGCAACCAGCGGCGGATGCGATGGATCGGCTATTCCGGGCATAACCTCATTCTGTAGAAAGCATCCAGCCCTATGCAGACAGCAGATGGCATGCAATCAAGACGAAGGTGTTCGCGAGCAGCGGTTGCGGGCATAAGAACACCTCGCGCTTTTTGCGATTTTCAGCTCTTACATCAACACCGTCTTTGTAGATCACCGTGTGCAGGACCTTGGCCACCGGAATGGTAATAGTGGACTTGCGACCAGTAAAGATCAAGCGTTCGGTCGTGACAACGAAATTGCCTTGGTCAATCTTCGTTAGCTGTTCCGAGCGGATTGTGTGGCCTTGATATGATCCAACACGAAATCGAAAACCATGCCCCATGGGAACGCTGACACCGCTTGAGCCGCCAACATACTTGGAGGTTGTCCTATCTTCCGACAACGTCGCGGGCGTGATAAACAGAACCGTCTCACCTTTGTGGGGGATGACACCTGCTGCCACCGGGGGAAAGGTTCCTGCTTTCAGCTGAGCGATGACTTGGTCAGGATCTATCCCGCCAAATTGGGCGAGATACGCCTTACGATCCTGCTCGGCTTTTTTCACTGCCTGCTGCTGTATTTGCAGCGCTCGTCGCTGTTGTTCTTCAGCTTGTTTCGCGGCCTGTTGCTGTGCCTGTACATTTCGTCGCTCTTGTTCTGCTGCATCAAACAACGACTGGACGTTACTCAGAAGTTGACCAAGTTGCGCTTGAAGCCCAGCTATTACATCCAGCGTACCAGCGACCTGTTTCGTGTAGTAGAGAACTCCTTCTGGAGTGGTATAGGCACGTGCGGTTTGTATTCCACCTGCTATCTGCGCCCGCGAGCTTTCGGCCGCGTTGATGGCGTTCTGCAACGGCACTGAAATAGTGTCAGGTATTCGTGTCCTGTGGGTGTCCCACTCGTAACCGCAATATGCTTGAAGAGAGGCGCCTACCTTTGCCGTCTGGTTGGCAACTATCGCTGCAAATTTGGCGGTAGACTCAAAGTTTCCGAACTGCGGCTGCTGACGCGTAAACTGGATATAACCCTTTGCTTTCTCCAGTTTGCCCTTCACATCGGTTAGGTCTTTTTGAAGAGATGCGCTAGTGGGTCGTGCCATCTAATTCCTCCAACGATGCGTTATGAAACCTTCATACTTCAAGTATACACCTTTGTCTAGTATGTCAGACTTGCATATTCAAGTGATTATGTCTGGCGCACGACGTATTCCTGCATTGGGAGGCTCGTTTGAATACATTCTTCCCCAAAACGGTCGAAACAGTGGCCATTTGCAACCCGTTGCAGTCAGAATTGCAGTATTATCGTCTGACAAGTGGCGGGAAGTTCGCAGTTAGACGGATCGAGGGCAAAGAAAAAAGCCGTATTTAAGCGGCTTTGGAGGATGGCATATGCGATTGTTTGGCGTGCCCGAGAGGACTCGAACCTCCGATCTCTGGCTCCGCAGGCCAGCGCTCTATCCACTGAGCTACGGGCACGTGTCGGGACATCACCGCAAGCAATGCCCACGACCGACAGCTTATCATCTGGCTCAGCAAAAGTCAAACGTCATGCGCTGTGAAAGCAAAACGGCCGCGTATCAGATCATCCCGCGCAGGTTGCTCCAGTCACCACTTGAAGGCGCTGATCGTCTGCCACTCATCCTGCGTCGTGGTCTGCCACTCATAGAAGCCGACCCCAATACAGCCGATATCATGGGCCGTGCGCAGATCAGTGGTTATTTCGGCAGAAGTAGGCGCATCCTTCCATCCAGTAAATGCCGCCGTATACATATCGTACGTTTGGCCGGTTTCCTCAACCGGCAGTGGCGTGCCGCCCGCGATGCTCATCGCGGCGAGAATCGTCTGAATCGAGACGCTGACAAAGCGCTCTACTGCATCATCGCTATATGCATGATTCTTGCGGCTATGCCAGTAGTCCATGGGCGCGATGACGTTGAAGCTGGCCGCGATGGCAGCGTACGGATAGCCAGGACGGGCATAGGGATGAAAGACCGAGGCGACGAAAAGCACATCTGGACCGAGAATTGCGCGCGCAAGCTGGCCGTACATATAGACGCTGCCGCTATCGGTCACTTCCTCTATGTCCATGAGCAGGCCATCGGCGCGATCACCATCCGGCGTGCGGTAGTCAGCAACCAGCTCGGTCATTCGCGCGTCGTCGCCGATATTATCGAGATTCGTGTATATCCAGGCAATCACCGTCAGGCCAACCTTGTGGGCGACGGGAATCAGGCGATTGAGCGAGTCTTGCGCATAGAATCCATAGCGGGTAATGGCGACCTCGGTATAGATATGTGTGATGCCCGCTTTCTTAGCCGCCTGCACCAGCGCATCGACATCGGAGTGATGCACCAGATAGTTCGTGGCATACATCCCTTTGCCTGCCATCGGCGCCCAGATGGGCTTTCCGTTGACCTGCTCCGTCGCTGGATTGGGCTGATCCATCCGAACGTCGCCGCCCCATATCCAGCCGTTTCCCTGCGCGGTCGCAACGTTGTACCACGGGTTGCCATGCGCATCGGTTGCCCATGCGGAGAATACCATGTCTGTCCCTGGTGTGAGATTTGCCAGCGGCATCGAGTGCATATCGACTTTGGCGTACACGGTCGCCGGAAGCGTCACCGTCGCATGGCCAGCCAGCGGAAACGGTCCATGCTTCGTGGGCAGCGGATTCGCCTCGGCGATGGGCAATCCGGGATAGCTACACCCATTGTCGGCGACGCCAGCGGGGAAGGTGGTCGAGACGACATTGGAGGGTAAGTAGCCCTCGATGCCGCTCCAAATCGAGACGTGCGTCCACTGCTCCGCGCCAGCAGTCACCTGCCCGAGTGATTTCACCTCAGTGCCAGGTAGAAGCTGCGTCAGCAACGTCGAGTGGGTGTCAGCGCTGGCATAGACAGGTGTACATGGCTTCTGGGCGTAGAGCGAGTTGTTGGCAGCCGCCCGCGCCGTAGCGCTGATCGGCATCGCCGCCAGAAGGCTTGCCACTCCCACCAATGCGAGCACAATTGCGCGACAGAATACCGTGAATTTGCTCAACGGGAGAGGCAATGTATCCGCGCGCCTTGAATTCAACCCGACACCTCATTCATGTATCGGCTATCCGCAGTCTCCGCAATGCCACCAGAAAGCCAGTCCCAGGCCCGCCTCTTACTGCACCACTGGCACATCCGCCAATTGCATCGAGATAACACGCGAGACGCTGTTTTCGCCCATAGATATACCATAGATCGCTTTGGCATAGGTCATCGTAACACGGTTATGGGTGACGACGATAAACTGTGTCTGCTCGGCAAGCGACTGAAGGATGTCACAGAAGCGCACGACGTTCGCCTCATCCAGCGCCGCGTCTACCTCATCCAGCAGACAGAATGGCGGCGGATTCGTTTCGAGCAGGGCAAACAGCAGCGCGACCGAGACCATGGCGCGCTCCCCGCCCGAAAGCAGCGAGAGATCCTGAACCCGTTTGCCGGGAATCTGCACATAGACCTCCACGCCACCAAAGCCAGGGCGTTTCGGCGCTGTATACTCCTCGGCGTCTTCATCGTCCTCGCTCAGGTCGCGGCGAGGAGATGTCAACTCTAGTCGCGCCGCGCCGCCATGGAAGAGCGCAGTGAAGTGACGCTGGAACCGCTCATTGACGATCTGGAACGTTTCCTCGAACTGTCGCCGCATCGTCGTGTCCAGCTCGGTGATGATGGTGCGCAGGTTGCTAGAGGCCTGTTCCATATCGCGTACCTGGCTGGTCAGGAAGTCGTAGCGCGTCTTCAACTCTTCGTAGGCCTGCGGCGCGTCGGGATCGTAACCGCCGAGATTCTTGATCCGGGAGCGTAGCTGGTCGATCTGGCGACGCAGCTTGCTCATCTCTTCCGCGGTCAAAGCAGCAGTATCATCGCTCTGGCCAATCAGCAGCGTATCCACTAAGGCTTGCGGATCAGTGTTTTCTTCGTCCTCATCGGAGGCGAGGTCTTCGCGCATCTGCTGGGCCAATGTCTCGATGGCGTCGCGCGCGCGTTGCGCGTCCACGATACTGCGCCGATACTCCACCTCGAGCCGCGCCAGATCCTGCCGCTCGGCGCTTTGCCCGCGTTCAAGTTCAAGCGCCTGCTGTTCGAGCTCGCTCTGCCGTGCATCCGAGACGCGTAATTCCTCGCCGAGCGACTGCACACGCTCGCGCGTCACGGAAATTGTGGACTCTTGCGTCTCAATCCACGCGAGAAGTTCCGCGTGCTGCGTGGCCAGCGCCTGCATCCGGGTATTGCGGCGGGCAAGCTGCGTTTCGAGTTCGCGCACCTGGCCGCGCACCTGTTCTGTCCGCTGGCCCAAGACGCGGACTTCCTGCTGCTGCAGCGCCAGGGCGGTGCGCATCTGCGTCAACTCTTCTTGTTGCGCTCGGTTGCGTTCCGTCAGGTCATCCATCGCGCCCTGGATATCTTCGATGAGTTCAGTGGCTTCTTTCTGCGCGCGCTCCTGCTCGGCGACGCGCTCGATGGTGGCCGCGATCTCCTGCTCGATGCCCGTCACCTCGGCAGCCAATTGATCAGCGACCGACTGGCCGACATGCGCCTCACTTTGGGTGCGCTCGAACTCGCGCTGCAAAGCGGTCACTCCGCGCGCGAGTTCCTGCGCGGCCTCCTCAGCACGTTGGATATCGACACCGAGTTGCTCATGACGCTGTTTGCGCTCCTGCTGTCCGGTTAATGCGCGCTCGTACGCGTTGCGTGTCTCCTCCACCTGCGCAGCCAGCCGGTCGATTTCCGCGGGAAGCTGGCGCAGTTCTCGTTCGCGGCCCAGTTGGCTTGCCTCGTGTCCGCCACCGGCTACGCGCGATCCTCCACGTAGCCAGCCTTTCGGATGAAAAACTTCGCCATTGAGGGTTACGAGCGGTACAGGCGGCGCCTGGTCACCCCAGCGATCCGTGATCACCGCCAAGTCGCGCACAATGTAGGCGCCCCTGAGCGCGCGCGCCATCACAAGACGATGTTCAGACGCGCATTGGATGGCGTCATGAGCGAAACCGAAGACCCGCTCGCCATCGGCTTCGGGCATCTCTGGCGCAGCCACCTGCTCGCCTGGCTCGTCAAGCCAGAGCATCGTCGCCCGCCCACCGTTTCGTTCGCGCAGCCAGCGCGCAGCCTCGTGCGCATCTTGCCGGGTGGGCAGGATCGCAGCATGGAGAAAGCCTCCCATTGCCGCTTCGATTGCCGCCTCGAACTCCGCTGGCGCGCGAATCACCTGCGATACGACCCCAACCAGGGGTGGCTTCTCATCATCACTGGATTGCAGCAATGCGCGCAATCCGTCGCTGAAGCCCTCCATGTTGCGGCGCCACTCTTCGAGCAATGCCAGCCGGTCGGCGACCGCATGGCGCTCCCGCTCGCCATCGCCCACTGCGGCGCGCAAGCTCTCCAACTCGAGTTGAGCTTCGGCTATTTCCCGGGTAATCTGTTCGCGCTGGGCTACCAGACCCTCCACAGCTCGATGCGCCACGTCGAATTCGCCTCGCCGCTCCTCCAGCGCATCTCCTGCTTCCGCCAGTTTGCGCTCCAACTGCGCCACCGACTCGCGCCGGGCGGCCAGAGTGCGATTGCGCTCGCCCACCTGCCGCTGGAGCCGCCCTAGTTCGGTCTGTGCCGCGCCAAGCCTGGCCTGCACCTGGATGACATCGCGCTGCGCCGCCCGCAGCCGCGCCTCCTCACGCTCCTGTTCCTGGCGCGCGGCGTGTCCTGCGCGCTCAAGGACTTCTAATTGGCGCGCTGTGGCATCGGCTGTCTCGGTGGCCTGGGCAACCTGCGCCTCCAGCGCCGCCGCATGCGCCCGGCCAGCGATAATCGCGTCTTCCTGTTGTTCCTGCTCGGCGCTGAGGTCGCCCTGCTGTTGTTCGACGCTATCTATCCGTTCGCGCGCCACCGCCAACTCGCGTTCAGCCGTCTGCAAGGCGTCCAGACCAGCACCACGCTCGCGCCTGAACTGGGCAATCTGCCCGAGCAGGCCTTCGCGTTCCCCGCGGATCGCCGCAATCCGCTGGTCCTGTTCGGCCAGCAGCGCCTGAAGCTGCGCTATCCGCATCTCCAGTTCATGCTCAGCGGCGTCGGCGGCAGCGCTAGCGGTATGGACATCCGTCCATTGCCGCCGGTACCATTGACGCAGCAGCCGCGTGAGATCTTCATGAGCGCCCGCAAATTCACGCGCCCGCCGCGCCTGCTCGGCGAGGGGCGCGAGTCGTGGCTCGATCTCACCTAGAATATCGCGCAGGCGTGAGAGATTGCTCTGTGTGAGCGTCAGTTTCTGCTCGGCTTCGGTGCGCTGTGCCTGAAACTGGCGAATGCCCGCGGCATCCTCGAAGAGACCGCGTCGCTCCTCAGCGCGCAGGCTTAATGCCTGATCGACAAGTCCCTGGCCGATCACGGTGTATGAGTCATGGCCGATGCGCGCCTGGGCCAGCAGATAGAGCACATCTTTGAGGCGCACACGCTGCCCATTCGCCAGGTATTCGCTATCTCCCGACCGGAAGCTGCGCCGGGCCACGGTCACTTCGGTAAAGTCGGACGGCAGCCAACCCGCGCTGTTATCCAGCACAAGGCCCACCTCAGCCATCTGGGCGGCGCCTCGCCCCTGGCCGCCCGCAAAGATCACGTCATCGCTGCGTTTGCCGCGCAGCTGGCGCATGCTCTGCTCACCAAGCACCCAGCGTATTCCATCCGCCACATTGGACTTACCGGACCCATTCGGACCAACAATAGCGGTAATTCCAGGGCTGAACTCCAACACCGTGCGTGGAGCGAAGCTTTTGAAGCCATGCAACTCAAGCCGTTTGAGATACATGCCGCGCCGTCTCCTCGCACCCGCGTAACCATACGCAGCCACGCCGCTCCGTGGCTGCCCCGGCAGCATATCATGTTTCCCGCGCTTTGCCTGAAAATGGCCCATTTGTGGCCTGCTTGGGCTATACTCGTCGCAAGGCTATCTGGCTGCCGTCGGCCAACCGCCGATATCCCTGCGCATCGCAGCATGCACGGCGCCGGAATTGCAACAAGCGGTTGGTAAACACCGTATGAGTAGCGCACTGCGCCAGGCGCTGCGCGAGACATCGGCCAAGTGGCAAAGAGAGGGTTTATGGAGGAGAATACCGACAAGGCGAGGTCGGCGCGTCATGCTATCACCGATGTCTATGACGAAGAACGTCGCACGTTTCTGGTGCATTTTCCGCTGTGGTACATCGTCGCGCTCGGACTCAGCGGAGTGATCGTGCTGGGACTGACCGGGTTTCTCGGACGGACACAGAGCAACTACGCGTATGACATGATCTTTCGTCAGCCGTGGGTGCTCTATCTCTGGCTCTGCCTGTTGGTATTGACACTCGAAGTAGCTGTCCTACGGGACGCGTCTGTCCGGATTTATCGTCTCGCCGTCGTAGCAATTACGCTGATTGCAATGATCATCGTGCTCATCACGTTTTTCTATGGCATTCCCTTTGGGGAATTGCTCAACTCCCTGCTCGAACAGCTCTTCCACCTGAGAGTCGCCGTTGAGCAATTGGTCACCAACCCCTGGTTCTATGCTGTGCTGAACTTTGGGGTTCTAGGCGTCTATGCGCTCGATTCGGGGCGGCGCTGGCTCCGACGCGCGCGCGGTCTGCCTCCTAACAGGCGCGTCGATATTGGAATAGGCGAGACGAGCCAGGTAAAACGGCTCCCTGGCATGCAGCAACTGGTGGCGGGTGATTTGCTGGCCGGCGCGCTACTCTGCGCTGCGCTTGCGATCATCTTCCGGCCTGATATCGTCTCCACATTCTGGCATCTGACTAATTCGTCGGTCTTCACCAACGGCTGCACCGTATCCTGGCCGCTAGGCCAGTGCGCGCCGCCAGGGCTGACGAAGGCCGACCCACCCACGCTCACCTTCATCGACACCATACTTGCCCTGATCGCCCTACCAACTGGACTGTTAGTGCTGGCGCTCGCGGGCGCTATTAGCGGGCTGGCAGCCCTGGGTGGCGTTCAGCGCGAATCGAGCATGTCACGGCCGCTGCCTTCTTCCATCCGTGAGCAATCGAGCACACAAGCTATCTCCGAACATGTCTCGCGGACATTGCTGGATACGCTACTGGCAGCGCTAAACCGTGGTGGTGGCGGAGGACAACAGGCCACGGCAGCGGAAGTCGCTTCTGAGAGTCTCTTGTTGCCACTGCGCAATGTGTTGTGGCCGCCACTCATCTTCCTGGGGGTGGCAGCTGTCGCTCAGGCGGCGACGCGCATCCAGACCTATTTTCACAGCGGCAAGTCGCTCGCTGACGAGGCGCTGCTGCTTATAACCGCCGCGCCCTGGGCTGTGGTCTCGGCCGTCAGCATAGTCATCGCCCTCGCGCTGGTCGTGTTTCACGGCCGGATCGCCGAGAATACGTTTCGCTTCCTGGGACTGGCCGCATTCATCGCCTTGCTGACCGCATGGATCTACTCACTGGCGCTGTGGAGCTTCAATCAACTGCTCTTGCTACTTGGCGCTAGCACCAGGCATCCCTTCGATCCACCAGCCTGGAACACCGTGCTATCGCTGGGCGCACTGCTTATCTTCGGAACGCTCTATTTTGCCCGCCGCCTACGTCGCCCATCTGCCGAACCAGCCAATACCAGCGGGCCGAACCTATAGACTTCAGCACTATTACCGACTATGCGCTGGCGCCGCTCTTGCGTGTAAAGCATACGGCGACATCGCAAACGCCGCGAGAGAGCGTCGCACGCACAGGAAACGCAGGAGGTGAATAGATGCTGGCAACCGTCTCGATAGTGATGGCAAGTGTATTGGGTGTGCTCTGGGGCTGGATCGTCTGGATCGTCATTGGGGGCATCGCGGGAGCAATCGCCGACCAGTTGGTGCAGGGTAACCGACTGGGCTGCCTTGGCAACGTCATCGTTGGCATCCTTGGTGGCCTGTTAGGTGGCTTCATTCTTGGGCTGTTCAACATCGATGTCAATGGCATCATCTGGACGTTTGTCACCGCACTCGCGGGCGCGATTGTCTTGCTGCTCATTGTCCATCTGGTGACTGGTGGGCGTGGAATCGGTATGCGCAATCGTTAGCAGCATACGAACAACATTGTGCGCAAATCACGCGCCGGGGATTGGAAACCTTCCCAATGCCCGGCGAGCATGTTCGTCCTCTGGCCGCGGCTGAATTTCCCTTGACTATTTCGTAGGAGCCAGGGATCTACTCATCGATACGGTCACAGCAGTGTGGTGGCGCCAGTGACCACAAAGTCGGCATAGGCATACTGCGGCATCGCTGGGCGTTGCACTGTCGCGGTGCGCTTTCCTGGGCGATCAGCCGCATTGTCAGTAATTTTCACTCCCAGAGCATTCATGATCTGCATGTTACGACGGGCAAGTTCCGGGTGCGGGAAGTAGGAGTAGAGCGCTGAATTCAGCGCAGCGATCTGGTCGTCACATTGCTCAATCGTGTGGCCATACTGCGCGCAGGCGTCGCGCACCTCATGCACCTGCCGATCTGGCAAGAGAGCAAAGATATTGCGTAGCGCATACACAAGATTATGGGTGCGGTTGAGCAGGATACCTCGTCCGTGGGCCAGACGGCGGGCAAGCGCCCAATCTCCGTTCTGTAGCGCTGCCTCGAAGCTTCGCGTGATGAGGCCGAAGGGCGCATAGTCGAGTTTCAACTCAAGAAAATCGATGAGGTCCGCAGTCTTGCCCTCTTGCCACTGTTTCAGTAACTCCAGCGCGTACTGCCCCTCGTAGCGCTCGAACCGGTCGTCACTTCCCTTTCTGCGCCTCCCCGTCACTGGCACGCTGAGCAGCATATCCTTGCAGTTGCATATCCAGAGCGCGTGCAAGTAATGCACTGTGGCCAGAATCGGGAATGAGGTGAAACGACGCTGCCCATGTACATCCTGGACGTACGGGAAGTTGGCCAGAACCTCTCCCGAGATTCTGTCGAACTCAGCTAACTTTTCGACGACCAGTTGCGATTCCGGAGTCAGACCGCCACGCACGACAACGTCAACGCCTGTATTCATGACTTTTCACCTTCTAGCAGACTCGGTACCGCACATGATATCTGCGTATTTGTCAGCATCAAGCGTGCCACCTGATGTCATGGTCGCGGTTAATTGAATGCATGGAAAGTCGTAGCGATTGCCCGAGGTGCCATACTAATGTTGAGGCAACCTCATGCAATTCGTCTGAGAAGTGGGGTCTATTCCGTCAACTACCCCATAGTTGAAGCTAGGAGGCTTGCATCTGCCGAGGGTCACGGCGACGCCATCAGGGAGTGTTGTCTATGGTTGTCCATGCCTGTGGACTCAGGTTCCCACACATCCCCTAACCCGGTTTGCATCGGGAGGCTGGTTGACTGTCTGAGTGGGGCAGTCCAGCCCATCAACGTACCTGAGGCGTCCACTATACTATGCGCCGGCTCCCGAGCAGAGTCGGGAGCCGGCCTCTCACTGTCGCCAGTGTTGGGTACGAAGCTCGCGGTTATTCCGCGTGATAGCTACAGCATAGCACCAAAGAAAGGAGGCGGCCATTCCTCCCCACGCTTGAGAGCGGGGATCTCCTGGCCGCGATTCAGATGAAGCGAGTGCAAGGAAGAATCGCGGCGCGGATTGTGACTATCGGCGACGCGGCGGTGCTCGTGCGACTGGGCCGTCACCCTGGCCCAACCGCGACCCGCAGAGTCCTGGCGCTCGTCGCCACACTCGACTCCACACCGCCACTCGGACTGTTAGATGTGGCGCCAGCGTATGCATCGGTCCTGATACGCTTCGATCCATTTCTCATCGATCCGATGGACTTGGTTACCACGCTCCACAGCCTGGTTAATCGTCTCGACGAATTTCCGTTACCCAAAGGACGACTTGTCAACATTCCAGTTCACTATGGCGGAGACTTTGGTCCTGATCTCGATGACGTGGCCGAGCTCCTTGGGCTAACGCCAGAGGAGGTCATCGACCGGCATACCTCGGCCACCTATCGGGTGGCGTTCCTGGGATTTCTGGCGGGTTTCCCCTATCTCACAGGCTTGTCCCGCGCGCTCGCCGTTCCACGGCTCTCCACACCACGCAGACGCGTTCCATCCGGCAGTGTTGCCATCGCTGACCGCCACGCAGGCATCTATCCGACTGATAGCCCCGGCGGCTGGCGGATTCTCGGGCGCGCCTCCATGCCGATCTTCGACCCGGCGCAGCAGCCGCCATCACTCTTCCGTCCCGGAGACCGTGTGCGTTTTTATCCCGTGCCTGCTAGCGACCCGGCTTCAGTTTCGCCGCCAATGGCGCGACAGACAACAGAATCACAGGGCATACCGTGGCTCCGGGTAATCCAGCCAGGAATGCAGACGACTGTGCAAGACCAGGGCCGCATTGGCTTTGCGCGCTACGGCGTTACGGCATCTGGCGCGGCTGATCCCGACGCGCTGGCGCTTGGCAATGCGTTGCTGGCCAACCCTCCAGAGGCGGCGGCGCTGGAAATCACCGGCGGAAACGCGCAGTTCGAGGTTCTTGCGCCGTGTGTCGTCGCCGTTACAGGCGCGCCGTGCGTTGTACGGGTGAATCAGCGAGAGGCGCCGATCGGTGTCACATTCGCGCTGGGATTGGGCGATACGCTTGAGATTAGGCCAACATCGGCGGGCTTGCGCGCTTATCTCTGTGTGGCGGGCGGCATTGCGGTGCAGAAGGTGATGGGCAGCCACGCGACCGACCTGCGCGCGCGCCTCGGCGGCCTGGATGGCCGTGCCTTGCGGGCGGGCGACACACTTGAGCGCGTCCATGCCCAGAGGGATGTCGCCGGGCGGATGCTGCCAACCAACCTGATGCGCTGTTTGCCTGAAAATGGCGATTGGCGCCTGCGCGTCTTGCCGGGTCCCCATGCGGTGCAAACACCCAGCACGCTCGACAGACTGATCGAGGCGTCATTCGCGGTGGACGCGCGCTCCGACCGAATGGGCGTGCGGCTCAAGCAGATAGGTGGCCAATGCCTGGACGGTGGAGAGACGCTCTCGGAGGGCCTGGCACGGGGCGCGGTACAGGTTCCGCCGGATGGAGAGCCAGTCGTGCTACTTGCCGACGCCCAGACGACCGGTGGCTACTATGTTCCCGCGGTGGTCATCAGCGCCGACTTCTGGAAAATTGGCCAACTGCGCCCCGGCGATACCGTCAGGTTTTGTGCCGTTTCGCCAGGTGAAGCGCTGGCGGCTTTGCGAGAGCGCGCTGAAGAGATCGCGCAGGTTACGCGTCAACCACTACCAGAGCAACTGCTCGCGGGATTTGCCGAATGGAGTGACGATGCTGAGTTGATCTGATTTTGGCACGGCGAAAGGACTGCGACGATGGCAGGTGAAAACGCGAGACACGAAATCGATCTCAACTGTGACGCGGGAGAATCCTTCGGGCACTGGCCAATGGGAGATGACGCAGCGCTGATTCCGCTGATGACCTCCGTCAATATCGCCTGTGGCGCGCATGCGGGCGATCCGCTGGTCATGCGCCAGACTCTGCTGCTGGCCAAAGAACACCTTGTAGCCGTCGGCGCGCACCCCGGCTACCCCGACCTGCACGGCTTCGGTCGGCGCGTGATACCACTCTCGCCCGATGAAGTGGAGGCGTGGACACTGGCCCAACTCGGCACGCTCGACGCGATGGCTCGCGGGGCTGGTGTCGTCTTGCGACATGTCAAGCCGCACGGCGCCCTCTACAACATAGCAGCCGACGACGAAACACAGGCTGCGGCAGTGGTGAAGGCAGTGTGTGCATTCAATCCAGGGTTGACGCTGGTCGCGCGGGCTGGGGCACGTATGGCGACGGTAGCGCGCGAGGCGGGGCTACGGGTCGCAGAGGAAGCGTTTATCGACCGCGGCTATGATAGCGCGGGCAGACTCCTGCCACGGTCGCACCCCGACGCGCTGGTAAGTGATCCTCGAATCGCTGCAGAACGGGCATTGACGCTACTCCAAGCGGGAACGCTGGCAGCGGCTGATAGCGCCATACTGCGCATCCATCCTCAGACGCTGTGCGTTCATAGCGATACTAGAGGCGCCGCGGCAATCGCGTCGGCAGTGCGGCTCGCTCTCACTGCGGCAGGGATTGCGCTTCGCCCCCTGCATGAGTTGGCCCACTGATGCTTTGCATCCATAACTAGTTGTAGAGGTACGCCCACGGGCGTATAATCTAAAAAGCGCGCATGATACCTGTAACCGTGACAATGGGGTCCGACAAGCGCAATGACGCGGAGCCAAGTCGTATGCAAACGAGCGGCCTGATTTCCCACATTCCCGTGATACATCTTGGCGATGCCGTCATCGCTGCTTGCGTTAGTTCTTCATCCCCGTCCGGTAAGCTGACGACTCAACGTCGCGCGTCCTTCGCAGGTATGCGTTTGTCGTAACCCATGAGTTTTCTCTAGAGGAGACGCCCCGTATGTACAGAGGTCAGTCGGGTCAATGGTCCTGGCTATTCCACCGCGTGACGGGCCTGGCCATTCTGCTTTTCCTGCTGGTCCACATCGTTGACATCACCCTGATTGGCTTCGGCCCGACGATTTATAACGATGCTATTGGAATCTTCAGCCTCGGGCCAATTCGCGTCGTCTCAGTCGCGCTGATTGGCGCGGTGCTTTATCACGCATTCAACGGCATCCGTATCATTCTGATCGACTTCTGGTCGACTGGTTACAAATATCAGAGCCAGATGTTTTTCGTCGTGATGGCGCTGACCATTATTGGAACGCTAGGCATGGGATACTATGTCATCGCGCCGATCTTTGGCATCTGCCCACAAGGGCCGGGGCTGTGTAACGCGAACATCATGTAGGAACAACGCGAAATCAAGGAGCACGAAGTATGGCGACACCAGTTCAAGACAGCCCCAGGGTGACGAGCTACGGAGCAACCTCCCGGCCAAGTGGCGCGAACGGCTTTGAGACGTTTTCCTGGTGGTTCTTCCGTGTGAGCGGGGTAGCGCTGGTCTTTCTGGCCATCATTCATCTCTTCCTCATGCACGTCAGTGTCGATGTCTCGGAGACGGTATATGATTATGTGGCAAAGCGCTATGACAATCCGTTCTGGCGCGGCTACGATCTGTTGCTGTTGACGCTGGCGCTTTTCCACGGGCTGAATGGGCTGCGCATCATCTGCGACGACTATATCAAGTCGCGTGGCTGGCGGGTCGCCGTGGTTTCAGGCCTATTCATTATCGCGCTCAGCTTCTGGCTCATCGGCATGATGACCATCATCACATTCCAACGAAATATGAATGTCGCTCAGGCAATCCTGAGTATGCTGGGCCACTAGTCGATCAGCGCATCTTTCGGTCAGGGTGAGAGAACAGAGGCGGGATCCAGGAGTCAAGTCATGAACTACCATAAGTTTGACGTCGTGATCGTCGGCGCGGGCGGCGCGGGTCTGATGTCGGCAATGCAGCTGGCGCAAGGGGCCAGCATAGCGGTCATCAGCAAGCTCTATCCTACGCGCTCCCATACCGGGGCGGCGCAGGGCGGGGTGGCAGCGGCGCTGGGCAACCTGGAAGAAGACCACTGGAAGTGGCACATGTACGACACCGTCAAAGGTGGCGACTATCTCACCGATCAGGACGCGGGCGAGATACTGGCGCGCGAGGCGATTGACGCCGTCTACGATCTGGAACACTGGGGGCTGCCGTTCAACCGCACACCCGAAGGCAAGATAGACCAGCGGCGCTTCGGCGGCCACACGCGCAACTTCGGCGAAGGACCAGTACGCCGCTCGTGCTACGCCGCCGACCGCACAGGCCACATGATCTTGCAGACGATGTATCAGCAGTCCATCAAGAACCAGGTACGGTTCTTCAACGAGTACATGATGCTCGATCTGCTGATAAGCGATGGACAGGCTTGTGGCGTCGTCGCCCTCTGTCTGCGCGATGGCACGATACACACCTTCCATGCGAAGACGGTGGTGCTGGCGACCGGCGGCTACGGACGCGCGTGGCGCATCACCAGCAACGCGCTCGCCTGCACAGGCGACGGCATGGCTGTAGCATATCGGCGCGGCATCCCGCTTGAAGATATGGAGATGTACCAGTTCCACCCGACCGGACTGTACAAAATCGGAATCCTGCTCTCTGAGGCGGCGCGCGGCGAGGGCGCCTATCTGCTGAACAACGAGGGGGAGCGCTTCTGTATTCGCTACGCGCCGACAATGCAGGAACTTGCTCCGCGCGATATGGTGTCGCGTTTCATCGTCCAGGAGATTGCCGAGGGGCGTGGCATCGACGGCAAAGACTATGTATACCTTTCGGTCGCGCATCTGGGCAAGGAGAAAATTGACGCCAAGCTGCCCGATATCACCGATTTCGCCCGCAACTACCTTGGCGTCGAGCCATATTACGAGCCAGTGCCGATTCAGCCAACAGCCCACTACGCCATGGGTGGCATCCCCACCGATATCGAGGGTCGCGTCGTGATGGACGAGCAGAATGCGGTGCTGCCTGGGCTTTATGCGGCGGGCGAGGTTGCCTGTGTCTCAGTGCATGGCGCGAACCGACTGGGCACGAACTCGCTGGTTGACCTGATCGTCTTCGGCCGTCGCGCGGGCAAACATATCGCCGCCAAATGGTTACCCGAGGCCGAATTTGCCCCGCTGCCCAGTGATCCCGACGCCTACGCCACCGAAATGGTCGAGGGGCTGCTCAGCCGTACAACTGGCGAGACGCAGGAGAATATCCGCGCGGAGCTGCGCGACATGATGATGGAATTCGTCGGCGTCGTTCGGAGCGAGGAAAGCCTGAAGAACGCGACCGCAAAGCTGGTTGAGTTGAAAGACCGGTTCGGGTCGATTCGCCTCATGGACCGCACGCGCACGTTTAACACTGAGTTGATGGAAGTGATCGAGCTGGGCAATTTGATCGAATGCTCGGAGGCGACCATCGCCGGGGCGCTCGCCCGCAAAGAGAGCCGCGGCGCGCACTATCGGACAGACTATGAGAAGCGCGACGACGCCAACTTCCTCAGGCACACGCTGGCCTATCGGTCTGAGACGGCGGGCGCGCCAGAGCTTCGCTACAAGCCCGTCGTCATTACGGAGTTCCAGCCAAAGGAGCGCAAGTATTAGGCGTGCTGATATCCACGCGGAGTTATGGAACAGCGACATAGAGAAGAGGACCGGCGATGGCTGCCACCAATGGGAAATACAAAGTACATGTCAAAGTCAAGCGCTACCAGCCCGGCGAGAATCCAGACCCGTACTGGCAGGAATTTCGCGTTGAGGTGGAAGGCAACGACCGCCTGCTCGATACACTGAACAAGATCAAGTGGGAGCAGGATGGCACACTGACCTATCGCCGCTCGTGCGCTCATGGTGTCTGTGGGTCGGATGCGATGCGGGTCAATGGCCGCAATCGGCTGGCGTGCAAGTTGCTGATGCAGGATCTTGGCGCGCGCATCTCCGTCGAGCCGATGCTTGGCTTCCCAGTGATCCGCGATCTCGTGGTCGACATGGATCCCTTCTTCGCAAAGTATGAGAAGGTAAAGCCCTACCTCGTTAACAACGAGCCCGCGCCGCGCACCGAGCGCTTGCAGTCACCCGAGGAGCGTGAACGCTTCGACGAGACAACTAAATGCATTCTCTGCGGCGCGTGTACTGGGTCGTGTCCGTCCGTCTGGGCAAATGCCGAGTGGGTTGGCCCGGCATCCATCGTGAACGCGCACCGGTTCATCTTCGACAGCCGCGACCGTGGCGGCGCCGAGCGCCTGGACATTCTGAGCGACCGCACGGGCGTCTGGCGTTGCCGCACGATCTTCAACTGTACCGAGGCCTGCCCGCGTGGGATTCACGTCACCGACGCGATTGAAGAGGTCAAACGCGCTATTCTGTATAACTCGACGGACGGCGATTGAATCACATTCGCCTGGGCATAGCTCAAGATTCAGGGGACGCGCCATCTCTGGTGGAGCGTCCCCTCATCGTGCGGTACGGCGCCATAGATAGTGGCGTCTCACCCCTTCTTTGTGGGAAGATTGGGTAAAGCCACCCAGTTACCGCGCGATTCGGCGTAAAATCTAACGCGGCCTGCGCCGATCCATGCCTGAGGCAATGGAGTACGCGGTCATCGTTGTGCGCCAGGAGTGCCGCTGGCATGGGGTATCTGGCCGAAGAGTAAAGCGAGGAAGTGTGGAGATTTCGGTTCTGATTCCCGTCTTCAATGAGCGGAACACCATTCTCGAGGTTGTTCGCCGCGTGCAGGAGCAGCCGTTCGAGAAGGAGATCATTATTGTTGATGACCGCTCGACCGACGGCACACGCGAACTGCTGCAAGAGACCGACTGGCCAGCGAACGTCAAGGTGTTTTACCACGACAAGAACAAAGGGAAGGGCGCGGGCATACGCACCGGGGCGCAGGCGGCCACCAAAGATATCATCATCATTCAGGATGCCGATCTCGAGTATAACCCTAGTGACTTTGGCGCGGTGCTGCGGCCAATTCTGGACGGCGTAGCGGACGTTGTCTATGGTTCGCGGTTCCTGGGTACGCACCGCTCATTTATGCTGCACCATTATATGGGCAACAAGCTGCTCACGCTTATCACCAACGTTCTCTATAACAACATCCTGACCGATATGGAGACGGGTTACAAGGCGTTTCGCGCGCCGATCCTCAAGGGTGTGCGCATTCGCAGCAATCGATTCGACTTTGAGCCAGAGATTACCGCGAAGGTGCTCAAGAAGGGCTACCGCATTTACGAGGTGCCAATCTACTACGCTGGACGCGACTATGCCGAGGGCAAGAAGATTACCTGGCGAGATGGCTTCGCGGCGATGTGGGCGCTGATCCGTTTTCGCTTTTCGGACTGAATCAACATACGCGAGTACTTACACGGTTATGGCTGCATGGCGCGGCCATGACTCAGCCATGCCGTATCCCGAAAATATATGGCACGCGGGGTTGACTGAGGTGAGGAAGCGTGTTATACTGAGGGGGTGCCTTAGAATAGCCAACGTTGGTTCTCTGAGGCACATTTCATCGCCACCCGATTATTTCGGGACTGGGGCGCAACGCACATGAACAACCGCATAATGTGATGTGGAAGCGACAACTCACGTAGGATGTTCGCGCGATATATCGTTGCCGAGTACGATGCGCGAGGGGATTACGGGGTGTTGTCGAATGTTTTCTCATATTTGCCGATGCGAGTAGCGCTCTTGTCCTGAGAGCGTGTCGCATGTGATCGAATCGATAGCTCCAGCATGGCGATGAAATACACGCCAAGCGGGAGAAGGTGCAGGGTGGATGCCTAGGGGCCAGGAGCCGAAGAAGGACGCGGAGCGCGGCGAAACGTGGTGGGGGAGCTGCATGCAAGCGATGAGCCCACCGACTCCGAATGGGGCAACCCCCCGTCCGTG
>DASUHD010000124.1:0-2341 GCA_036273675.1 Ktedonobacterales bacterium
GCCCGCTGCGGTCACCAAGCGCTATGGGACGCTGAGGCCAAACCAGTCGTCGGTCGAACTCCAGGTTATGGAGAATGAGTTGCTCTCTGATCAGGTGGACGATGTCCAGAATAGCAAAGAAATCGGCAATGCGCTGATCGATGGTCTGCCTCCCGGCCTGCCCGCCGGCGAACCGGTTGATGTCACCTTCGAGCTGGACCAGCAGGGGCGCCTGCATGTGACCGGCGTCGTCCCAAGCACGGGCCGCCGCGCGGAAGCCACGATCCAGACCAGCGAGGGGATGAGCGAGGAGGAACTGGAAGAGGTCACGAGCCGCCAGCGTGGTCTGAAGATTGGCTGATTGGCTAACGACTCTTTCGTTCTCTCGTCTTTCCTTGCTTACGTCGCCGTCCGCTGCTCGGTCGAGCGTCTGGCCCATGACGGCCCTCGTCTGAACCCATGACGAGGGCTGGAGTGAGCGCTCGGATGGGTCTGCCCGTGTGTCTCGCTCGGACTCAGCAGCCATTCTAGCGCGACAGGCATCAGGCATAGCGCGCTCTTTTTCAAGAGTGCGAAACCGTGCATGACCGCGGATGGCGGGCGGCTGCCAGCGAGGCGCCACGGTACCCAGGCCAAATAGATCTGGAGTGCGGAGGGCTTACGATATGGGCGCGTTCGTGGGCATTGATCTTGGCACGACCTATTCGGTCGTCGCCTGTATCAACAGCGACGGCAAGCCGCAGGCGATTCCGACTGCCTATAATCGGACAACCGTTCCTTCGGTTGTCTACTTCGGCTCTGGCGCGCCGCTGGTTGGCGAGGATGCCAAGCAGGAGCAGGCGGCAGGCAACGAGTCCGTCGCCTCGTTCTTCAAGCGGAATATGGGCGATCCCTATTTCATGCTCTCGTTCAATGGCCGCGACTACACACCGGTCGATCTCTCCGCGCTGGTGCTGGCGCACCTCAAGAAACAGGCTGAGGACTACCTAAAGACGCCCGTCATCGATGCGGCGATAACTGTGCCAGCCTACTTCGACAACGCCCGGCGCGAGGCGACGAAGCAGGCGGGCGAGCAGGCCGGGCTGCGTGTCCTCTCGATCATCAACGAGCCGACGGCCGCCGCGATTGCCTATGGGATGCGCCCCAGCCAGGAGACCCAGAATGTGCTGGTCTACGATTTGGGTGGCGGCACCTTCGATGTCTCGCTCGTCGCGATTACGCCGCACGAGTTGCGGGTGTTGGCGACCGATGGCGACCATAGCCTTGGCGGGCGCGATTGGGACGACCGGCTGCTGATCCAGCTTCAACACCAGTTTCAAGCGGAGTTTGGCGCGGATCTGGTGGGTGACGACTTCAATCGCCTGCTGGTGCAGGCCGAGGAGGCGAAGCGCACGCTCTCCGACCGCCAGAATGTGTCGGTTCGCGTCACCGCCAGTGGCCACACCGCCACGTACACCATTACCCGCGAGCAGTTCGAGAATCTCTCACAAGACCTGCTGGAGCGCACCGCGCAGTTGACGGAGAGCGTGCTACAGCAGGCGCATCTGGGCTGGCGTGATATCGCGAATGTCGTACCGGTTGGCGGCTCGACGCGCATGCCGATGGTGCGCGCGTGGGTCGAGCGGATGTCGGGCAAGCCGCCTATGGGTGGAGTCCACCCGGACGAAGCGGTGGCGCTGGGCGCGGCAATCCAGGCGGCATTCGAAATCGAGCGCGAACAGACGCAGCAGCTGGGTGGGGGCGCGCCAAAGCCAGTGGCGCAGGGCCTGTTGCGCGACCGGCGCATGCAGGATGTGACCGCGCACACGCTGGGGCTGATCGCCGTGAGCGAGGATGGCAGCCGCTATATCAATAGCCGCCTGATCGCCAAGAACTCGCCGATCCCCGCCGAGCAGGGACGCTCCTACGCGATGCGACTGCGACCCGATGGGACGACCAAGCTCGAGGTCTTTGTGACGCAGGGTGAGTCGGACGACCCGCAGGCCTGTACCTACCTCGGACTCCACAGCTTCACCGATTTTCCGGCCCTCAGCACGTCTGAGGCTCAGGTAGACGTGAAATACGGCTACGACAGCAGCACTATCGTCCAGGTGGAGGCGGTCGAGCATTCGACCGGAAAGCCGCTCAAGCTGGAAGTGAAGCCGGTACCGCCAGACGTTCCGTCTCGCTTCCTGCGCAGCCCCGGCGATCAGCGCGGTCGCGGCGGCGAGCCAATGACCGTCTACATCACTATCGACGTGTCGGGAAGCATGTGTGGCAGCCCGTTAGCGCAGGCACAGCAAGCGGCGCATGAATTCGTGCGCCAGCTCGATATGAAGACGACCGCCATCGGGCTGATCGCGGTCTCTGACGCCGTGCATAT
>DASUHD010000125.1:0-17570 GCA_036273675.1 Ktedonobacterales bacterium
TGCCGTAAGGCGCCCGCGGAACAGAATTCGGCTTATGACTGGCCTGAACCCGCGCCTTCATCTTCGCGCATATAATCGCCGCTCTTGCCTCCGCTCTTATGCGTCAGGCGCACGTTGTCTATCACCATCGCGCGATCAATCGCCTTGCACATATCGTAGATCGTCAACGCCGCAACGCTCACTGCCGCCAGCGACTCCATCTCCGCGCCTGTTGTGCCGACCGTGCGTACCGTCGCGGAGATGGCCACACGTCCCTCGCCCGCATCGCCATCTTCTAGCGCGAATGTAAGGTCAACGCCGGTCAGCAGCAACGTATGGCACATCGGAATCATCTGCGGCGTCTGCTTGGCTGCCATGACCCCGGCCACCTGCGCCACTGCTAGTACGTCTCCCTTTGCGATGGACCCCTGGCGAATTTGCGCGAGCGTCTCCGACCGCATACGCACGGCCCCAGCGGCAGTGGCCTCTCGCACGGTATCGGCCTTCGCGCTGACATCAACCATGCGTGCGCGCCCCGATTCGTCGAAGTGTGTCAGGCCCATCGAGGTACATCCTTTCAAGTTCATCTCAGGCTGGTCGCCGATTGTCCACGCGTCGCCTCAGACAGCAGTGCGGGTTGCGCTCTCGCCAGTGTACCATGATACCAGTCCATGATACCGGCCTGTGATACTGGCGAATTCGGGTACGACATGAGGGCGGTACTGCTTGCGTGGCCTGGATGTCTGGGTTATACTGACTGAGAATGTGTGTGTTCGAGGCCGCGAGGGATTCGCGACAGGCGACGCAGGCGAATGATCAAGAGATGACAGACATACTGAGGGGTACAGGGAGTACAGGGAATGCCAAAGAAGTCTACGGCCGCGCATAAGGCACAAGCGGCCCGCCGGTCGCAGGCAGCGGCTAGGTCTCAGAATGTAGCGCTGGTGCGAGCCACTGGAGCAACTGGCGTTGAAACAGCTTCCGCAGCACCCGATACCTCCGTTACGTCTGCGCCCAAGTCGTCAGCATCTGCCGCATCCACACCCCGCACATCGCCGTCAGCGCCCAAGAGCGCAGCTCGTACCGCGACCGCCACTCGGCCTGCCACCACAGCCACCACAAACGCGAAACCTGGCGCAAAGGCAGCGACACCATCTCAAGGCACGCACGCAGCGCGGGAGCAGGAGCGTCGCGTCGCGCGAGCCAAGGAAATGCGCAGGATTCGCGAGGCCAACATGGTCACCGCGGAACACTATCGCTATGTTCTGCACGATCTCCGCTTGACAGGCATCCTTGCGGCGCTCATGTTCACAGTCATCATCGTGCTGCACTTTGTGTTGAGCTAGGGAATCACACAAAGCGATCCGGAAAACGGCTCACGACGGTGATCTCATCCACATGCGCCCTCTGGCAGAACGAGGCCGCCTCACAAATTGTGAGGCGGCTATACTTTGTCTATATTGCTACTCTTGACGAGGTTAAAGGCCCTTATGGGTGCCAGCGTAGTTCAGGCTCAGCGGTTCGCCCTGACGATGTTCGGCGGGAATCGAGACGCCAAGTATGCGCTCGCCAGCCATAGTATGGCAGCATGTACCCCAATCGGCAAAGAAGCGGCAGGTGCAGTGCCACGCCCCCTCTTTGAACGACACTGTATGGATATCGTTTTCACCCTGGAAGGTCGCCTCAAAAGCAGTAAACTGCATGCGTTCGGGTTCCTGGGCATACTGCTTTGCTTTTGCAATCTTTCCAATCATACTGGAGTGCATAGGCTCTACCCTCTTTCGTGTGCATTCGCCTGACTCTGGTTCGCTCCCAGACTACCCGTGCTGGAATTTCCCTGCGTCACCCAATCAGGCAAACAAACTCACACCGATTTCTTTGCTGGTGTACTCCGGCTACGCGCTTGATAGTTGGCTGTGCGATGGCTCCCCCAGGCCACGATGCCCTGTGACTCACACGCTACGCATCTGTCATACAGTTTTGCTCTACGGTTCGGTTCGTTCATCACGCAATGGTCTAAGCAATAACGAAGGCGCCAGAGGTCTATTCCCCTGGCGCCTTATCCGATTCTTTCTGCCGCACACGCAGAGAGACGCTCGTGTGATCTGCTCGAACCCGGACGACCGGTCGCATATCTGGCCTCCCTCTCAGCACCTGACTCTGGAGAGTGCCGCATCTTTGCGTGTGTGAGTCAGTGTACCACGAACCGGCGCCTGCGTCCAGTCTTGTGTTTCATTCGTTACACAAAATAGTACAATGCGGGATACCCCACAATATCTTTCCACAACGCTTATCCCGTAACGATTCCTGTAACGCTTGCGGAACGGCGTTCACGTATGCTCTGAGCGTAAGACATGGCTGGGGAACCTCGTGAGGGAGGCAGAGAATGGCAACACTGCTGCAAAGCATGAAACGAATTTGGCCGGTTCGCAGAACGAGCGAGACCGTTGAAAGCCGCAAACCAGCGGAGCGTCTGAGGCAGGTAGCGCCGCCGATAGACATCGCTCCCGATGATCCCATCGTGGCCTACTTTCTTAGCGCGCCAGGAGCAGTAGAGGTCGATAAACTGCATCTCGATTCGCCCGCACTGCAAGCCTTGCGCGGGGCAGGGGTGACGTTAGCGATTCCGCTCGTCAGTCAGGGCGAACTGGTGGGGCTGCTCAACCTTGGCCCCCGGCTCAGCGAGCAGGACTATTCACCCGACGACCGTGGGCTGCTCAATACCCTGGCAACGCAGGCCGCGCCAGCAGTCCGGGTCGCGCAATTGGTGCGCGAGCAGCAGGCCGAGGCACGCACACGCGAGCGTATTGAGCAGGAATTGCGTATCGCCCGCATCATCCAGCAGACACTGCTTCCCCAGGAGCTACCTCAACTCGATGGCTGGCAACTCGGCGCATACTATCAGCCAGCTCGCGCCGTCGGCGGAGACTTCTATGACTTCCTTCAGTTCGACGATGGCCGCCTGGGGCTGGTGATCGGCGATGTCACCGACAAAGGCGTTCCCGCAGCGCTGGTTATGGCGACCACCCGCAGCATGTTGCGCACCGCCGCACAGCACGGCGATTCCCCGGGCGAGGTGCTCGAACGCGCCAACAACCTGCTCTGCCCAGATATTCCGCCCAAGATGTTCGTCACCTGCCTCTACGCAATTCTCGATCCGGCCACTGGTCGCCTGGAATACGCGAACGCGGGACACGATCTGCCCTACGTTTCGCACAACGGGGCCTCGACAGAGCTACGCGCCACCGGCATGCCCCTTGGCCTGATGCCAGACATGCATTATGAAGAAAAGGAGATGCATATGGCTGCGGGAGATACGCTGCTGCTTTATAGTGACGGACTGGTCGAGGCGCACAACCCCGAGCGGGATATGTTTAGCTTCCCCCGGTTGATGGCGCTCGTCGGGCAATATGGCAACACCGGCGCCTTGATTGAATACCTGCTCAATGAACTGCGCTCCTTCACTGGCATTGGCTGGGAGCAGGAAGACGACGTAACGCTGGTCACGCTTCAACGCACAGGAGATGGCCATATGAACGGTCGTTCTGACGCTAACCACACAGGCGACGAAGGCTGGCGTGTGCTCGATACCTGGCCCATCCCCAGCGCTCCTGGCAACGAACGCGATGCCATGCGCCATGTCGAGGCTGCGGTACGCGAGCTTGGACTGCCAGAGAAACGCATCGAGCGTCTCAAGACCGCTGTAGCCGAGGCGACGATGAATGCTATGGAACACGGCAACCAATATCGGGAGGATATGCCTGTAGAGGTGACGGTGCTGTCGTCCGCACATCAGGTAGCCGTCCGTATTCGCGACTCTGGAGGCGGCCAGCCTGTGCCTATGCAGTCACAGACGCCTGATCTTGAGGCAAAACTGGCTGAGGAGCAGACGCCGCGCGGATGGGGACTCTTCCTGATCCGCAATCTGGTCGACGAACTGCGCGTTAGCAGCGATGAGAGCCGCCACACCGTCGAATTGATTATGTCCCGGGAGGAGGAAGACGATGCCAACGAGAGCGCTTGAGGCGTATGTCCGGCACAAGAAGCCGCGCGTTGCTGTCATTGACCTACATGGCGAGATCAATGGATTCGCGGAAGAGACGCTTACCAACGCCTATGCCGAAGCAGAGAGCGAACAACCTGACGTCATTCTGCTCAATTTCGCCAACGTGGACTATATCAACAGCACCGGCATTGCCCTGATCGTCACACTGCTGGCGAAGGCGCGCAAGTCTCACGTTCGCCTGTATTCATGCGGGCTGAGTGAGCACTACGTCGAAATCTTCAATATCACGCGACTCGCGGACTTCATGAGTGTATTTCCGGACGAGGCGAGCGCTCTCGCCGATCCGGCCATTGCGACGGAGGGACAATAGGCATGGCGACACAGGACCCGAGCGTGACGGTGCATGTCCGCTACGTGAATCCAACGGTAAGTATCATCGACATCCAGGGCGAAGTCACGGCGTTTGCCGAGACCGTGCTGACGAACGCCTACACAGCCGCCAGCACCAACACAACGAAGACGATCATCCTGAATTTCACCGGGCTGGAGTATATGAACAGTAGCGGTATCGGTCTGCTAGTCACCCTGCTGATTCGCATGAACCGACACCGGCAGCGCCTGTTCGCCTACGGTTTGACCGATCATTACAAGCATATCTTCGAGCTGACACGGCTGAACGAGGCAATCACCATCTTCGAGACAGAGGCCGATGCGGTCAACGCCGCGACAGGGGCTTCCTGACCGCGCGAGGATCTGACCCTCCGCAATTCAGACATAGAGGAGACAAACAATGGACAATCCAGCGACACCAACACCGGGAGCTACCAGCGGGCAACCGCGTGACGCCGCCTATTGGGCGCAGCGGGGAACAGATTTGCGGGTCTCTGAGGCGCCTGACCACGCCATCAACTTGAATGTCGAAGGTCGGCGGGTCGTGAGTCCGATGCAGGGCTTCGGCAGGATGTGGCAGAAGACCTATCGTGTCCGACTGGAAGGCGCCGAGGTGACGCCGCCTGAGGTCATCCATACGTGGAAGGATAATTTCGCCACATTCTGGCCAAAAGGGAATCACTTCTACGGGCCAATCACTGGTATTGCTCCCGGAGAGGTCGCGCTGCTCAACATCAAGACAGGCAGGATGCCCCTCTCAACCGGCGTGCTGGTGCTGTATGCCGACGATGAGTCATTCACACTCATGACGCCAGAAGGCCATATGTTTGCCGGCTGGATTACCTTCTCGTCCTTCATGGAAGGAAATTGCCCAATCGTTCAAGCCCAGGTGCTGATGCGGGCGAACGATCCCATTTACGAGATGGGGCTGGCAATGGGCGGCCACAAGCAGGAAGACAAGTTCTGGCGGCACACGCTCCATGGCGTGGCGGCATACTTCAACGCTGATGGCCCGGTGACATTACAAATGGTTTGCGTTGACCGCCGCCGACAGTGGGCGAACGCCCGCAACATCTGGAAGAACGCCGCGGTCCGCACGGCGCTGAACACCCCTGCCCGTTGGCTCGGTCGGGGTCGCAAGCAGAAAAAGAGCAAGACGCAAGCAAATTGAGATAGCTCGTCATCAAAGAAGATCGAGGAAGCTGGATAGCACATGTCGTCCCATTCGTCAGTGTATGATGCTGTGGTGGTTGGCGCTGGCCCGAACGGGCTGGCGGCGGCTATTACGCTCGCCCGCGCCGGGCATTCGGTTATTGTCTTTGAGGCCAGCGACATCATCGGCGGTGGTTGCCGGTCGAAAGAACTGACCTTGCCTGGCTATATCCACGATGTCTGCTCGGCAATTCATCCGCTGGCCGTCGGCTCGCCGTTCTTCCGCACCTTGCCACTCGAGCAGTATGGCGTCGAGTGGATTCACCCCGACGCGCCGCTGGCGCATCCACTGCCAGATGGCGGCGCAGCCCTGCTGGAGCGCTCCTTCGAGGCGACGGGCGCAACCCTTGGTCCAGATGCCGCTGCCTGGCGTCGACTCTTCGCGCCATTGGCGCGCCGCTGGGACTCCCTTGCCGAAGGCATTCTGGCGCCGCTCCGTCCGCTCTGGCAGGCTGCTCACCCGATCACATCAGTCACAATGGCGCAGTTCGGCTTCAATGCGGTGCAGTCAGCGCGTGGTCTTGCCGAGCGCGTCTTCAAAGGCGACTATGCGCGCGCGATGTTCATGGGCATGGCGGCCCATTCGATGATGCCCATGGAGCAACCACTGACCGCGGCGGCAGGCTTGGTGCTGGGGGGACTGGGACACGCGGTTGGCTGGCCGATGCCCAAAGGCGGCTCGCAGCGCATCGTGGATGCCCTTGCCGCCTATCTGCGCGATCTTGGTGGCGAGATTGTCACGGGTACAGAAATTCGCTCGCTCGCCGAATTGCCCCCCGCACGCGCGGTTCTCTGTGATGTAACGCCGCGCCAGTTGCTCGCGCTCGCCGGGGACACGCTTCCAGCCACATATCGCCGTCAGTTGCGGCGATACCGCTACGGGCCGGGTGTCTTCAAGGTGGACTTCGCCCTCGATGGGCCAATTCCCTGGCGCGCTACCGAATGTTTGCGAGCGGGTACGGTTCACGTCGGCGGGACTCCAGAGGAAATCGCTTCGAGCGAGCGGAGTATCTGGCGCGGTGTGTTACCGGAGTTGCCGTTTGTGCTGCTGGCACAGCAAAGCCTGTTCGATGAGACACGAGCGCCCCGTGGCAAACATACTGCCTGGGCATACTGTCACGTACCCAATGGCTGCACGGAGGACATGACTGCACGCATCGAGGCGCAGATCGAGCGCTTCGCCCCTGGCTTCCGTGACCGTATCCTCGCGCGGCACTCGTTTAATGCCGCCGAATTGGAGGCCTACAACGCCAACTATGTGGGCGGCGACATCAACGGTGGAGTGCAGGATCTGCGTCAGCTTTTCACCCGCCCCACAGTGCGTATTGACCCGTACTCGACACCAGTGAGCGGACTCTATATCTGCTCGTCATCCACACCGCCAGGTGGTGGGGTTCATGGACTCTGCGGCTACTTTGCGGCGCAGTCAGCGCTGGGCCTGCTGGTCGCCGGGAATGACCCGCTATCCCTGGGTATGCCAAATGCAAACGCCGACGCCGCCGCCAGCGACGTTACCAATGTGACCCAAGCCGGAAGGGCGCCAACCGTAGCGGGAGAACTCTAATGCCCCATCGCATTGTGCGACACCTCGGATGGATCCTCTGGCTGCTTGATTTGATGGTGATTGTCGCGGGCATCGTCCTGTTCGCGCAGACACCAAAAAGTAATGAGAATCACGCCTTCGTGGGAACCATTGCGATGGTGACGGCGTTCTTCGCGTTTCCCACCATAGGGGCGCTCATCATCTCGCGTAGGCCGAGCAACACGGTCGGCTGGATCTTCTGCGGCATCGGTCTCGGCACGGCAACCACCTCGTTCAGCGCGGCCTTCACGCAGCACGCCCTCGCCAATCACACAGATACCCAACTCATCGTGGGGCTGGTCGAGATGCTAGGTAATACTGTCTGGCCAATAAACCTGGGGATGGGTACGCTGCTGCTCTTTCTCTTCCCGACAGGGCGCCTACCATCACCACGCTGGCGATTTGTCTTCTGGCTCGATGTTGTCATGATTGCACTGTCTGTACTCGCTGCGATAATCACACCCGGATATCAGGAATCGACGCCGGGAACGTCTGGTCCACCTGATCGCATTTTGAATCCACTCGGCATTAGCGGTATAAGGCCATTGCTCGATGCAGTCAGCGGTTTTGGTGGCCTTTTGTTCGTGTTCTGCGCACTCGCCTCAGTCGCGGCAATTATCACACGCTACGTGAAGTCACGAGACATCCAGCGCCAGCAAATCAAATGGTTCGCATTGGGTACAGCCGCAATGGTGGCCATTCTTGTCCCATCTATCGTCTTGCTTCCGAATGAGAACGCGCTCAGTAATGTCACCTTCGCGATCGGCATCATGATGCTACCTGTCGGAGCCGGTATCGGCGTCTTGCGCTATCGTCTCTTCGATATCGATGTCATCATCAACCGCACGCTGGTCTATGGATCGCTGACGGCTGTGCTGGCTGGCGTCTATTTCCTCGGCGTGGTCGGTGTGCAATCAGTAGTCAATGTGCTCTCTGGCCGCGCACTGTCTGGCATACAGGGGTCGCAATCGCCGGTGCTGATAGTCGTCACAACATTGCTGATCGCCGCGCTCTTCCAGCCGCTGCGCCGCCGCTTCCAGAGGTTCATCGACCGGCGCTTTTATCGCAGCCGCTATGACGCGAAAAAGACGCTCGATAAGTTTGGCGCCTCGCTGCGGAGCCAGATCGAGTTGGATAACCTGACCGATCACTTGCTGGAGACCGTGGAGCAGACGATGCATCCTGCGCACGTCTCACTCTGGCTACGCATGCCTGAAAGCGAGCGGCAACAATGAAGATTCGGCTTGTTCGCATATTCGCGGTGTTCGCACTGATATTCGTCGTGGGTCTGTCGGTTGCTGGCGACGTTCTCACCGTGGTTGATACCTCGTCAGTGGCGCTTCCAGGCTCCGTTTTTCAGTCGCTGGCGCTGGGTGGATTTGCCCTGGTCGGCGTGATGATCGCTGTACGTCGCCCTGAGAATGCCATTGGAATGTTATTCTGCGCCTCGGCGTTCATCTGGGCTATAAGCGACTTTGCGCTCGAATACGCCACACATGGGTTAATCACACGACCCGGAACGTTGCCAGCAGCCAATCTTCTCGGGGTTATTGGAACCGCCGCGCAATCCCTGGGATTCCTCCTTATTTTTACATACGTGTTGCTGTTATTTCCGACAGGCCACCTGCCATCTCCGCGCTGGCGACCGCTCTTCGGTATCACGACGATCTTGCTGGCAGGAATCACTCTTGATACGCTCTTTGGCCACATCGCGAATGAAACGCGACTCAGCCTGGTTCTGAAGAATCCTATCCAGTTCATTGATAGCACAATGAGCGACAACATCTCGACATTGTTGACCATGTTGCTGTTTGTGGCGTCGATATGCTGTGGCGCCTCACTTATCGCCCGAGCCAGACATGCCACCGGTGTGGAGCGACAACAGATAAAGTGGCTCGGCTATGCGGCCATGCTCTGCATTGCCTTCGTACTGTTTCTCGTCGTCGTTATCTTTGCGCTCAATGGTAACGTGAGCAGCTATGTATTTTATGTGCCGCTTGTCGCCATTGCGGGCGCAACAGGAATCTCGATCCTGCGGTATCGCCTTTTCGATATCGACGTGCTCATCAATCGGACGCTGGTCTATGGCTCGCTGACCGCCATTCTAGTGGCGTTATACTTTGTCGGCGTTGTCGGGGCGCAAGCGCTCATCAACGCGCTGACCGGCCAGCATGAGCAGCAGTCACCTGTCTTGATTGTCATCACGACGCTCCTGGTGGCCGCACTCTTTCAGCCATTGCGCCAACGTATGCAGCGGTTCATTGACCGGCGCTTTTATCGCAGCCGCTATGACGCCCGCAAACTGCTCGACAAGTTCGGCGCATCATTACGTAGCGAGGTGGAGTTGACACACCTCACGAACAGCCTGGTGGAAACCGTAGAGCAGACGATGCATCCAGCGCACGTCTCGCTCTGGCTCCGGGGCCAGAACATCCCATTGCCTGAGCAGACCCCATAACCGCTCACTCGCGGGCAACGTTGTAGGCCACGGTGAAGTTATCGCCTTGCACGTCATCCGCGCTATCGAGCGATGTTGCGGTCCAGCCATCGGGCAAATGGAGCGCAATAGAGCAGCCAGGATAAGGCCACGCGAGCTGTCCTCTAGCGCGCTCCAGCATCACTGTTAGGTCATCTCCCTGCCAGGCTGCCCGCACCCGCCAGACACCGAACGCTTCGCGCTGCTCGGCCAGTGGATGGTCGTCATCAAGCCACATATCCGCCGTCGCCGACGGATTCTTCGCCGAAAGATACACATGAAGCGTCAGCGGTTGCTCAGTCATACCGTCGGTGGACTGCGCGACCGCTGCCAGCGGCAGAATCGTTCCCGCGCGCACATAGAGCGGCACGGTATCAAGCGAGACAGGTACCGTGAGCCGCTGATCACCAGGATATGCCTGTCTGCTTCCCCACGCGAACCACTCGCCTGGCGGCAACAGCACCTCGCGGGATGTTGCGCCCTCGCCCAGAACAGGCGCGACCAGCAGACCATCGCCCAGCAAGAACTCATCGTCACATGCGAGGCTTTCGGCGTGGGATGGAGTGATCCATGAGAGCGGTCGTACCATTGGAGCGCCGCTCACCGTGGCCTCGTGCGCCAACGTGAGCAGATACGGCAGAAGCTGGTATCGCCGCTCGATGGCTTCGCGGCACAGACGTGTATATGGTTCGCCAAACGCCCACGGTTCCTGCCGCGCGGTACCCATGGCGCTGTGATTGCGGCAGAATGGCAGCAGCGCCCCGAGCTGCGTCCAGCGCACCAATAGTTCGGCGGTAGTGTTCTGCCAGAATCCGCCAACATCGCCGCCCGTCATGGGGAAACCCGAAAGCCCAACGCCGAGGTTGAGCGGGATGGCCAGCCGCAGGTTCTCCCAACTGCTGGTCGAATCCCCATTCCACACAATCGCGTAACGCTGCGAGCCTGCGGTGGCGGCGCGCGTGAGGACGAATGGCCGCTCATCAGGACGTAAGCGCTGCAGGCCCTCAAAGGTAGCCTGCGCCATCTCTAGCCCGTACGCATTGTGGAAACGAGCGTGCGTGATGGGGTCGTCCGGCGTGCCGTGCAGCACGTCGTCTGGCAGGGTCTCTCCGTGGGAAATCTTGACGCTTGGCGGCGCGAAGATTCCCGCTTGAGCCGGTTCGTTCATATCGATCCAGATACCTGCCACGCCGGCTTCGAGCAGACCGCGATGCTGATCACCCCACCATGTTCGCGCGTCTGGCTGGGCAAAATCGCCCCAGCAACTCAGCCCAGGCCAGACCCAGCCCTGGAACGGAGCGTGATTCGCTGCGCGCGCAAAGTAGCTCTGCGATGCGCCTTCCTGGTAGACCGCATAATCGGCATCGACCTTGACGCCAGGATCGATGATCGTCACAAGGCGTATCCGCTGTTTGCGCAATGTCTCAATCAAGCCTACGGGATCAGCGAAACGCTCAGGATTCCAGGTAAAGACACGGTATCCATCCATATAGTCAATGTCGAGATAGATGGCGTCACACGGGATTGACTGTTTTCGGAATTCGCTGGCGATGGAGAGCACTTCTTCGGCGGACATATAGCTCCAGCGCGACTGCTGATTGCCAAATGCCCAGCGCGGCAGCATAGGCATGCGCCCAGTGAGCGAGGTGTATTGCCGCAGCACGTCGCGCAGTGTCGGGCCGCTGAGGACATATGCCACTAGATCGGCGGATTCGGGTGTGTAGGTGAGGATGTCAGCCTGAGCCTTGCCAATATCCGCCTCGGCGCGCTCGTTGACATCGAAATAGACACCGTATGCTTTGCCATCCGCCAGGCCAATGAGAAAGGGAACAGACTGATGCATCGCCCCGGTCTGTTCGCCGTGATTTGGAAGTGGGTCAGTGGTCCAAAAAGTCATACTCCGGCTACGCTTATTCAACGGGCCAGTACGCTCGCCGCCGCCATAGACTACTTCGCCTTCCGCCAGCGCGGATGACCACATGGGGCTCCCGCTGGCGGCCAGGCGAACGGTGGCGCTCGCCAGTACTGCGCTGCCATCCTGCCGAGCAACCGTCAGTTCCAATGACTCCTTATCGACTGAGGCCGCCATATCCATATGGAGCGCGCTCGTACGCAGGCTGGCATGGTCCCCCTGGTCATCTATCATCGCGCCTGCTGCGCGCAAGGCCATTGCCGAGGGCGTGAGCGACCAGCTCTTGTGCTGCGGCGCGCTTGCTGGGATATACGCGACTCGCAGAATATCATCGGTCATCGCCTCCACCTCAAAGTGACCGCTGGCTATACTGCGCCGCCATGCGCGCTGTGGTGCGCTCGTTGGCATACGTTCAGATGCGGATGAATCGGTCATGAGAGAAGCGCCTTTCTCCTTGGTTTCATTATTGTCGATCAGCGCATGCGAGGCTAAAGACACCTCATCGTCGGGATTATAGTGCGTGCAGGGAGCAGTATGAGGAACCGTACAGGCGCCACGCTGTTGGTGGCGCCTGAGGAAAACAAGAGTCGAGAGACGATAGGCTCACAAGGAACCACTGGCCAGAATCGTTACCTCAGCAGGTAAGACTCACCAATTGTGGCTCCTGGCTTTGGGAATAGCTAGGTGGAATATTCTGGGCAAACTGCGCATCGGTTGAGGCGCCTGGCGCGAGGTACTCGATAAAGGTAAAGCGCGTGCAACTCAGCGCGCCAGACCCCGCGAGTGGCCCGCCATCCTGAATCTTCGCGTTCTTCTCCACTAGCATCGCTACTACTTGATGGGTTTCCTTGCTAACGTAAACGTGAGTGCGAGTGGGCGCGTTCGTCCAGAGGAGATCGTAGACCCGTTGACCCGCGTATGTGGTCTCGTTCAGATACCAGAGAATACCCGAGTTGAGATAGGTATTGCCGAGATAAAACAACCTCGGCAACTCTGTACCGTTCAGAGTCGCGCTCTGATCCCCGGGAATAATCGGCTGCAAGGTATAGGTCTGCTGCGCCTGGTCGAGATGGAGAAGCCGCTGGCCACTGGAGATGTCAGTATAAAGAATTGGGCCATTGGCCCCAAGCGAATATTGTTCGCTCACCTGACACGGATCTGCTGTGGAGGCGCATGGGGCCACGTATGCCTCCTCGCGCCAGGCAACCTCGCCATTGCCATTGAGAGCCACAACCTTATAGTGCGCCACCATGTCCTTATATGGTACCGACACTATGCGCGCGCTGCTCTCATCGGGTGCGGTTGGCATGATCACATAGCGTGAGTCCATCGAGAGACTCATCAGACGTAATATGGCATTCCCCGCTGCCGCCTGCGGACCGGTGGACGGCGTCGAGACATCGAGCGCAATTGCTACTCCCGCACGGAACTGTGCGACCGCCGTGTTTTTCGGCGCGGCGTCCACACGGACCTGCTGCCACGGCGCATTCCCAATTTGCCACTCCACCTGTGGAGTAACTGATGGCAAGGAATAGCCGACCAGGCCCAGTTTGCTGGGCGCTTCGTGCAGGTGAATCGTGTTGACAACGCCGCCTAGACCATTAACGTTCCAGGAGATATCAAGATAGTGCTGGCTTATCATGTCGTCATGTTGCGGGTCTATCCCTACCCCATCAAGCGTTGCGCCATCAGGCAGATAGGTCGGCAAGATCGGCTTGAATGACAACTGGGCCTCTCTCGCTCGAACGAGCGCGCTTGTTGTCGCTAACGTCTCATTGCCTGGCGCCGGGGTAGCTGTCGGCTGCTGGACTGGCGGAATTATCTGATTATTATTCGGCAGCCAGCGGAAGGTAACCAGAGCGACACTCACCAACAACATCGCCGCGATTGCGGGAATCGCAATCGAGACCCACCGCGAGCGGGTCGTCGGCCTGAATTGCAGAGGGGGCTTGTCGCCCAGCGGCATCTCGAGTTCGACAATCTTTCGCTTGAACGACGTCAATCCCCATGCCGACCGCACTGCATGACGACGCTCTGCCTGCTCGCCTTCGGCCGCGACCACCGCCAGAATGTCGTCGAGCGCTTCGGGCGGCGGCGCGGTGCGCGGCATGCCAGCCAGCAGCGAATCGATTTCTCCATAGCGCGCCAGGGTGGAGGAACAGGCCTCACAGGTCGCCACATGCTCGGCTACCTCCGAGCGCAGAGGTTCGAGCAGCTCGCCATCCGCGAACGCGGACAGATAAGGCGCTACATCTTCACAACGCATTGTTGTCTCTGTGCTCATAGCGAACCCTCGCCTCGTAATGCGTTGTAATGACGGCTAAACAGGTCGCGCGCACGCGTCAGGCGCACTGCGGCTGCTCCAGGAGTGATTCCGAGGATGTCGGCGATCTCGCGATACGAGAGCCCTTGGGCGCTATGTAACATGAGGCATATCGCATATTTCGGCGGCATCTCACGCAATGCGCCAGCGATGTGGTCGCGCTCGGCTACCTGATCGATTGGCGCCGTGCTTCCGGGATTGGCCACCTCGCGCATCGGCGTGTGGTCGTTGTCGTCTGAATCAGGCCCAAGCGGCACGGCAATTCCAAAGATCCGTCGCGTGCGCGAGCGTCGGCGCAGCTGATCCATGCACAGGTTCGTCGCGATACGATACAGCCACGACTTGAGTCGTCCGGGATCGCGAAGCTCGCCGAGGTGTCCGTGCGCGCGAATAAAGACTTCCTGCGTGATGTCGTCGGCATCTTCCGCGTTGCCTAGTAACCGTGACGCATAGCTGTGAATTTGGCCGCTATACTCGTGGTATACCGCAGTGAGCAACGCCTCTTTATCCTCATGCACGACCGCTGACTGCTCTTCGCTCTGGCTCATCACGTCGTCACTCTCCCAATTGGAGACGACGCTGGCTGATGGAGCCACAACTTGGGCAACCAGGCGCAGAGCGCCGCGCTGAGCTGCGGGTGCGGATCCTCGAGTTTTGCCCTGCCACGCGACGGGCAGCCGTTCCAGCATACCTCTGCCTTTGTCTGAAGTGATCGGGGTCCGATAAACTGCCCCTGATGCTTCGACGCGCGATCTCGGGCCTGATTTACGCCCATCGCCGAGATGATCCTCTCAAGCTGTGCAATGTTATTCGTGGTGTAGCATACCATACCCGGCGCGACCTGATGTGACGCCCCAGGCGTATGCGGATTCTCTGCGAGATAGCTGCGACCGATGGCGCGCTCACCACATGGGACACACGCCCCGCTCTCGTTTCGCTCACCGCGTTCCTTCCCTGGCGACCCTGCTGCGCGGCGAAACCGGCGCCTGGCCCGCCTGCTCGCGGCTGGCGTCTCAGTCCGCGCGCTTCGGTGGGAGTTGCTCCTGCTCAGCTACGAATGCGGTCGCAAGTCTTGTCGCCTCGTCGCGATCATCCGGGGACAGTTGGCCATCGATCACGAGACCGAGGAGGTAGTCCTTGAGCGGTCGCAGCCACGGCCCTGGTTCGCGTCCAAAAATACGCATCAGGTCGTTGCCGTCAAGCGGGCTGCGGATCGGCACACGCTCGGCCTCCTCGCGCAGTCGCTGGCAACGCTCCTCCAGATCACTGACACGCGATTCTGCCCGTGAGACTTTCTCCGGACGATAGCTTGTAATATCGGCGCGCGAAAGATCGAGCAAGTCATGCAGCCCGTCTCCCGCATCCAGCATCAACCGACGCACCGCGCCATCCGTCCACTCCGGCAGATAGGCATTGGCGCGCATGTGCAGCTTGACCAATCGGCTCACATATTCGATAAAGGGCCGGTCGAACTTGAGTCGGTGCAAGATTTCACGCGCCATCACCGCGCCAACATCTTCATGACCAAAGAAGTGGACCTTCCCGTCTTCCACCGAACGTGTGCGCGGCTTGGCGATATCGTGCAGCAACCCCGCCCAGCGGGTGGCTGGACGCGCGGGTGTTCGCTCGACAACACGCAGCACGTGGTCATAGACGTCCTTGGAATGCGCGGGCTTCTGGCTAACCCCACAGAGTTCCAGCACCTCCGGCACAATCCACGGCATCAGGCCAAAATCTACCAGAAGCCGCAGGCCGCGCGCCGGGTATTGTGTCATCAGCAGCTTGGTAAATTCATCGCGAATGCGTTCGCGACTGATGCGGGCCAGGGTCGGCGCCTGGAGTTTGATCGCGTTTGCTGTATGTGGTTCGATCTCGAAGCCGAGTTGCGCCGCGAAACGCGCCGCGCGGAGCAATCGCAGCGGATCTTCCTCGAAGCGACTGTCTGGGTCATTGCCAACGGCGCGAATGAGGCCGTGCTCGAGATCATCTCTCCCGCCAAAGGGATCGACGATCTCCCCCGAGAGGGGATCGCGCGCCATTGCGTTGATAGTGAAATCCCGCCGCAAAAGATCGCCCTCAAGGGAATCGCCAAACGTGACTTCAGGCTTACGTGATCCATCAGTATACTGGTCGCTACGGTAGGTAGTGATTTCTACCACGTCAAAGTCGCCGCTCGCCTCCGCGACCAACGCGGCAGGCACCGGACTGAATCCCTGTTGAGCTGCCGTATCTTCCGGCGTGGGAATACGGCGATAGTGGACGCGCACCGTGCCAAACTGCTCGCCCACGGTCACGACCGCGTCGGGATGTGTCTGGGCAATGAGCCGTTTGATCTCATCTGGTCGAGCATTGGTCGCCAGATCAATATCTGGCGAAGCTGGGCGTCGCAGAAGCAAATCGCGAACTGCGCCTCCGACCAAGTACAGCTCTCTATTGTTGTCGCGGAAAAGCCGCGCAAGTGTTATCAGAAGTTCTAGCATGAACTCGCAGTTTCTCTCTCGCACCACGTCATCCTGACGCACGCGGCCGTTCTGGATTATTGCGTCTCGATATTATAGCGTCTCGACAAAGACGACTGTCCGGTTAGCCAGCCAAGCCATCAGCAGGCGTCGGCGCTCAGCGATGGCCCATCACCCAAGCCGCGACATCAGCGTCCAGCGCCGCACGATGTGGCTCGAACTCGAAGTCGTGACTAAAGTTCGGATATGTTTTCCACGTCTTGTCTGGGCTGCCCAATATATCGTAACAGCGTCGCGAGGCAGCAGGCACAACCGAAAGATCAGCCTCACACTGGATGACAAGCGCGGGTGTACGAATAGTCGGCGCGCGTTTCATCGCCGAATTCCGTAGGCGTAACAGCACCTGATAGATAAATGCGGCGCTCTGGGTACGCTGCCAGTAGCTATCCGCATCAAGCATGCGCTTCGCCTCAGCATTGATCGTCATGATCTCGTGTCCCGGCGCCAGGCTCCATTGCCGTGTCGAGCCACTTAGCCCGCCTACGGCCATAGCCACCTGGCGTCCCACAGGCACTTTCCAGGTCGCGGCAATACCTGGATTCACCAGAATCATGCCAGCGAGCTGACGCTGTGCCGTAGCGGAATCGTCGGCCGCCATGTGGAGCGCATAAATCGCCCCAAGGCTGTGACCAAGGATACTCACCTGGGCCTCTGGATGCCGTCGGCGAATTTCCGATACCACTGCCTCAGCGTCGCGGACGGGAGTCTGAGCCTCGGCGACGTGGCCACGCATACCGCCTGAGCGCCCGAAGCCGCGATGATCGATGATATAGACGCTCAGCCCCTGCTCATTGAGGCTGTTCCCCATATCGATGAACCAACCGCCATGCGCTCCAATACCGTGCATCACTAGCAGTACCGGACGCTGCGGGTCAGGGTGCAGCCAGGCGCGATAGAAGATAGAGGCGCCATCTGCCATCTTCATTGTGCCAATCTCGTATCGTCCGCCATCGACGGCAGCAGCTACCCCCCAGTCACCAACACGCTCTGGCTGGTATGTCACCGGTTCTGCCATATACCGCCCCTTCGGATGAGATAGATAAACCGACACGACGCCAACGATCAGCCATACTACGGCTGAGTTTTTCGGATACAACGCTCTACTCTGCCGCACACCGCTCCTCATGCATTAAATCCGTGCACAGTACTGTGCAGTGTTCGGCACATTTTA
>DASUHD010000126.1:0-28968 GCA_036273675.1 Ktedonobacterales bacterium
CGAGTTCGCCTACGATCTGCTCGATCACGCGGGCATCGCCGTCACCCCCGGCACAAACTTCGGCTCGAACGGCGAGGGCTACGTGCGCATCTCGCTCACCGTCGCCGACGACCGCCTCGACGAGGCGATGGCGCGGCTGGAGCAGAATATCGCGGCACGGGCGTAGCCGTTATCCCACCTGCTTCAGCGCTTGGTCGAAGTCGGCGATGATGTCGGGCAAGTCTTCCAGGCCAATTGCCACGCGGATCAGCCCATCGGTGACGCCCGACGTCGCTCGGTCATCGGCGCTCAGGCCGCTGTGTGAGATCGAGGCCGGATGCGAGACCAGCGTATCGGCGTCGCCCAGGCTGGCCGAGCGGAGCGACATCTTCAGCCCATTGAGCACGCGGTAGGCTGCCGGTTTGTCGCCCGCGACCTCGAAGCTGAGCACGCCGCCGTAGCCGGGCATCCGCGCCTTTGCCAAGGCATGCTGTGGATGCGACTCCAGGCCAGGATAGTGGACCCTGGTGACGCCGGGCTGCTCCTGCAGGAAGCGCGCGAGACCCAGCGCGTTGGCGCAGTGGCGCTCCATTCGGAGCGAGAGCGTCTTGAGGCCGCGCAGCATCAGCCACGCCTCCAGTGGTCCAGCGCAGGCGCCGAAGTCAACGCGCATGGTGTGCGCCCTGCGGACCAGCGCGTTACTTCCGGCGACGACTCCGGCGATCAGGTCGCCGTGGCCGCCGATGTACTTGGTCGCGCTATGCGCCACCAGATCAGCGCCATCCTCCAGCGGACGAGCGAGGTAAGGGCTGGTGAAGGTGCTATCCACCGCCAGCAGCGCGCCGTGCGCGTGGGCCATCTCCGCCAGCGCCCGTATGTCGAGCACCGACGTGGTGGGATTAGAGATCGTCTCCGCCCAGATCAGCTTCGTCTCGGGGCGAATCGCCCGCTCGAACGCCGCGAGGTCGGTGGCGTCGGCAAAGGTGTGACTGATGTTGAAGCGGGGCAGCGTGCGCGTCAGCAGGCCATAGGTGCCGCCATAGATCTGCTCGGTCGCCAGGATGTGCTGGCCGCTCTCCACCACCGCGAGAATCGCCGCCGCGACCGCGCCGATACCCGAGGCGAAGCTCGTGGCAGCCTCGGCGCCCTCCAGGTTGGCGATGGTCTGCTCTAGCGCGTCGGTGGTTGGATTCGAGGAGCGGCTATAGGCGTAGCCAGGCTCTTTGCCCGTGGCGACACTCTCCTGGTCCTCGGCGGTCTCGAAGGCGAAGCTCGATGACTGGAAGAGCGGGAAGGCTATAGGCTGGCCCTTGCCGCCACCGTGATAATGCACTGTGTGAATTGCCCGCGTCGAGAAACCGCGCTCGTCTGCCATCTTTGCGCCTCCTGGTGTTTGCCCGCGATGTAATCGTGTTCGATAGTTGGTATGACCGCCATCTGCCATCGCTTTATCCTCAGTGTAGCAGGTTGAAGCAATTGCAGGGGCAGCGGTCGCAGCGCTTCTCACGGCAGGCGCTCTGCCAGAGGTGGTGCAGTCCCTGCTGCGCCAGCGCGCCCCGTGGCAGCCGCGCGAGACCGAGCGTGCGCGCCATCTCACGAACGATCTGGTTCGAGGGCAGCCCCGGCCACGCCTGATAGACAGCCCGCGCCCGGCTGGCCAGCGCGCTATCGCCAGTGATCGCCGCGAGTGCCGCCGCAAACGGCAGCGCGACGTTGACCGCGACGATATCCGCTCGTCCCTGCGAGACCGCGCCTTTCTCCGCCACCCGCAGCGCCGCGAGCAGCGCCCGCACCGCCTGGCGTGGTTCTCCGGAGCGGATGAGAGGCTCTAGCACAGCCCACGGACCAGCGCGCCGCCAGCGTCCGTACCATTCCAACAGGCCGCGCGCCCGCAACCGTTCGATTCCCGGAAGCGCCGCATAGTCAAGCGAGGCAGGGGATGCCGCCAGCAGCGATTCGCCAAGCCGCCGGAGCGCCACGCGGTCGCGTCCGTAGCCCAGCGCCTCGGCCAGCGCCAGCCACAGTACGCGGTTTGGACTATCCCATCCATCGTCAACCAGAGCGGTAGACGCCCGCAATACATCCTCCAGCCGTGCGGCATGCTCGGCGAAGCGCGCCATTCCCGCGTTGTACAGCAGTTCGGTGAGCAGAGGCGCGTTGCCTGATGTGACGATTCCGGCGCAGGGCCAGCGCCAGAGAGACTCAGTCACGAGCGGCTGAGCCTCGCCCAGGACGACCAGTGGCACTGCGCGCCCGCTGGCAAGTGGCGTCTCCGTCGGGTCGCGCGCTCCGCGTCTGAGCACGACATGGAGCGCCACCCCATTGTAACGGGGATCGTTGGCGTGGCCGTGCGCGTGCCATCCGGCGGGGCGCAGGTGCAACTCGATATCGCCATAGAGATATGAGCCATCGGGGCGGGCCAGCACCGCATCGCGAAAGTCGGGGCCAGCGCCGCCGCCGCATCTGCCCTCGAAGACCACGCGAAATGTCTCGCCGCGCTCGCTCTGGAGCGTCGCCCCGCGCCACATGCCCGCCGACCAGCGCGCCGCCAACTCGGCCTCGCGGGTGCGGGTGGTTGCGGGCATCGTGAAATCTCTCCCTTCGCTACCTGCGGGTGCGCTCACGTAACATTGCCTGCCTCACGTGGCAAGCTTAGACCAGGGTTTCCTATGCCGTAGGCTGAAGACCTACGGCTAATCCTGACTCGGAAGGTTCCCTGGAAAGCAGATGGTACGCTCTCCGGGACTAGCCGCGGTATTCATGCCGCGAACTCGCCACAGGACAACGATTGTCATCTGACGCCCATCTCTGACAAGTTGTCGTCCCCATTGAAAAAAGCGGAAAAAGCCCTCCGACTCTCAGGCGATTGATTGAAGCGAGCGCTGCCGAGGTGATATGCTCGGAAGATGCAGCCGCGTTCCATCAGGCTGCTCCCCAACCGCATCGCCTTCAAAGTCGAGGGAGGATTTCGCACTATGGCTGTGCTTGAGAGTCGGATAGATCGCAGCGCCCCAGAGTATCAGGAGAATCGCGCCTACTTCGCCGGGCTGGTCGAAGAGCTGCGCCAGCGCACCGAACACGTGCGCCAGGGTGGTGGCGAGCGCGCCATCGCCAAGCATCGCGCCCGCAAGAAGCTGCTGGCCCGTGAGCGAATCGAACTGCTCTGCGACCCGGAGACGCCGTTCCTGGAGTTCAACCCGCTGGCGGCGAACGGGATGTACCACGACGAGGCGCCCTCAGCAGGCATCGTGACGGGCATCGGCGTCGTCGAGGGGCAGGAGTGCGTCATCGTCGCCAACGATGCGACGGTCAAAGGCGGCACGTATTTCCCGATGACCGTCAAAAAGCATCTGCGCGCGCAGGAGATCGGCGAACAGAACCACTTGCCGTGCATCTATCTGGTGGACTCCGGCGGCGCGTTCCTGCCGCTCCAGGCCGATGTCTTTCCCGACCGCGAGCACTTTGGCCGCATCTTCTACAATCAGGCGCAGATGTCGGCCAAGCGCATCCCGCAGATCGCTGCGGTGATGGGATCATGTACGGCGGGCGGCGCGTATATCCCGGCCATGAGCGATGAGACGGTGATCGTGCGCGGCAACGGCACCATCTTCCTGGCTGGCCCGCCACTGGTGAAGGCGGCGACCGGCGAGGAGGTCTCCGCTGAAGATTTGGGCGGCGCGGACGTGCATAGCCGCAAATCCGGCGTCACCGACCACTATGCGCTCAACGACGAGCACGCGCTGGCCATCGTCCGCGAGATCGTCGCCAACCTGAACCGGCGCAAGGACTATCCGTGGGACGTGTTGCCGCCGGAGCCGCCGAAGGCCGACCCGAACGACTTGTATGGCATCGTGCCGAGCGATCCACGCAAGAGCTTCGACGTGCGCGAGATCATCGCCCGACTGGTGGATGGCAGCCGCTTCCACGAGTTCAAGGCGCTTTACGGCACGACGCTGGTCTGTGGCTTCGCCCGGCTGATGGGCTATCCCGTCGGCATCATCGCCAACAATGGCATCCTCTTCTCCGAAAGCGCGCTCAAGGCGACCCATTTCATCGAGCTTTGCTGCCAGCGCAAAACGCCGCTGATCTTCCTGCAAAACATCACCGGCTTCATGGTGGGCAGGCAGTATGAGGCGGGCGGCATCGCCAAGGACGGCGCGAAGATGGTGATGGCGGTCGCCAACGCCAACGTGCCGAAGTTCACGGTCATCATCGGCGGCTCATTCGGCGCGGGCAACTATGGCATGTGCGGGCGGGCGTATAGTCCGCGCCAGCTGTGGATGTGGCCGAACGCGCGAATCTCAGTGATGGGTGGCGAGCAGGCGGCCAGCACGCTGCTGACGGTGCGGATGGAGGGGCTGGCGGCGCGCGGCCAGACGATGACAGAACATGAGCAGGAGGAGTTCAAAGCGCCGACGCTGGCGAAGTACGAGGAGGAGGGCAACCCATACTACAGCACGGCACGGCTGTGGGACGACGGCATCCTCGATCCGCTGGAGACGCGCACGACGCTGGCGCTGGGTATCGCTACCGCGCTCAATGCGCCGATCCAGGAGACACAGTTCGGCGTCTTTCGGATGTAACATTTGTGACTCGCCACATTGTGGTTGGCGTCATCGGGCGAATCTGAATCGGGCCAGTGTCCTCGGCCTCCATAGAAACGTGACGACAATCGCCGCGATAGCTGTAATCGCCGCGGTAATCGCCGGGATATAGTGTCCATCGCCATTGTCTGGAAAGAGCGCGAAGACGCTGACGTTGTCCATGGTGTGCGCAATGATGGCCGCGATGACGCTCTTCGCCGCGTTGTTATAGAGCCAGACAATCAGGATCCTGAGCACGACAGTAAAGAGACGCTGCCCCGCTATCCATCCCCAGGTCTGGTGGCCCTGTATATCCGGCACGATATGCACGACTGACCAGACTACCCCCAGGATGAGCGCGGCTCCGAGGGCGCTGCGCCGGGCCTGCAATGGATCAATGGCATAGCCTGTCCAGCCTGTCTCTTCACATGCGGCGCTGACAAAGAAGATCACAAAGAGGATGAGCAGCGTCACTGGAGCAAGCTGCGGCTGGGGAAGTGGAATCTCCATCAGACGCATGACTCCATATGACAGCAGATAGAGCGCGGGCAGCAGCAGAAAGATGGGCGCATACCAGAGCCTGGGCCTGACCCGCCTCGGATCGAAAACGTTCCGTAAGAATTGCCCGACCCCCGCAAGCTTTTCTTCTCGATAGACCAGAATCAGCGCCGCGATGGCCGGGCTGAGGAAGGTCAGCGCGCTGAAGGGGAGATGTATTCCCAGGCCTGTGAGCAGTCCCTGATCGGTGAGCGCGCCAAGTATCCAGAAAGGAATCGCGACGACGAACACCAGTGCGAAGAAGACCCAGGGAGACCGGTGAGATGACGGACTGCTACCCATGATGACGTGTCTCCCTGTCTGTCTTACCCAGAATCCACTGCCGCCAGCGGAGCATGAGATGGCTACGCTCACGCCAGAGCAAACGCTATCACAGCAATCAGGAGATGCCATCCACGTGTATGGAAACCGATTGTACAACAGACGCGTTTCAGGCGCCCGATGTTGGTCGACGTTCCTCAGATAGACTGCTGCTACCTCTCAAATCGCAGCGCCATAGCCACCGGCGTCTGAATATATTAACAAAATGAATATTGCACTTGACTTTGTTGAACTGTCATGCTATAAACTTTGTAACAGCACGGCGAGAGGGTGGGCAGCCTCTCGCGCCACTCGACATCCCGGGGAGTAATAGAGAGAGGAAGATGGGCATGGCTACTGGATTCGGACGTATCCTACGCAGCGCTTTCGGCCACGTGGTTGGTTCGGGCAATATCATCTCCGAGCCGCGCGATGTCGGCAACTTCGACGAGGTGACGCTCTCGGGCGTCGGCCAACTGCACATCACCCAGACCGGCAGCGAGTCGCTAACCATCGAGGCGGAGGATAACATCCTGCCGCTGCTGACCACCGAGGTCATTGGCCGCCGGTTGAAGCTGAGCACCGAGCCAGGCTCGCATTTCAGCCCCAAGAAGCCAATTCGCTATTTCCTGACCGTCAAGGATCTCACGGCCATCCGCATCTCGGGCGCGGGCAACGCCGAGATTCCATCTCTGGGTACGCCGTCACTCCATCTGGAGATCAGTGGCGCGGGCAACATGACCGTGACCGGGTTGGCGGCGGAGCGCGTTGAGGTAACGCTCAGCGGCGCGGGCAGCCTGACCTGTGCTGGTGAGGCGCGGAATGAAGAGGCGCATATCTCCGGCGCTGGCTCCTACCATGGCGAAGACCTCGCCAGCGTGACCGCGCGCGTCGGTATCTCCGGTACGGGCAGCGCCTATGTCCGCGTCAGCGAGCAGCTGGATGCGCGGGTCAGCGGCGTTGGCAGCATCGTCTACAGCGGCAATCCAGTTGTGCGCAAGTCGGTCAGCGGGGTCGGGCGTATCTCGCAACGCGCATAAGCACGGCACGTATAGTGCATAGACAGGTGTCCGTAAGGTGTCTGTCAGGGATGGAATAGAGCGGACCGAAAAACGAGCGGGAACCCTGCGATGGTGGTCACAGGGTTCCCGCTTCGCTGTGCCTGCTAGCTGAGCACCTCGACCATGAATTCACCGGGGGCGCGTACATAGAAGGTCCAGGCGTGCGAGCGTTGTGGCGGGTCTACCTCGAACCCGTCATCTTTCAAGCGCTGATTGATCTCATTCACGCGCTCCTCGCTCTCCTGGGCGAACCCGATATGAAAGGTGCTGGGATAGCGCACTTCCTGCCCATGAGCGGCCTTCATCAACGTGAGTATCATGCCGGTGTCGTCGAAGAGAACCGCAAAGCTCTTGCTTGCCCTGGTTCCCTCGCCGCGCCGTAGCCCGAAATAGGTTTCGAGGAAGTTCGCCGCCGCCGGGACGTCGGTGACGGTGAGGTTGAGATGGTTCAGTATCATAGCCGAACGCCTCCTGATGTGCAATGAATGGGGGTCGCAGCAGAAACGCGTCCGCCACCTGGGAGATGATTCAGTGTATGCCACCGTTGCGCGCAGCTGCCTGTAGTGTATAGCTGGCGTATCGCGCGATTCCGCCAAATGGTGTCCTGCCCGAATGCGCAGTTTCTCTTGGTGCGCCGATATGGCACAATGCGCTCATGGCAGAAGAAGAACAAGAACAGCAACCGCAACAACAAAAACAGTCGGGCCAACTGCCCAGCACGTTCAGCCCGGCGCGGATGGAGGCCTTCAGCGATGGCGTGATGGCGGTCATCATCACGATCATGGTGCTGGAGCTACATCCGCCAACAGGCCACGGCAGCGATAGTATTGCCGCGCTCGTGCCCCTGATTCCGAAGTTTCTGGTCTATGTGCTGAGCTTCATATACATTGGCATCTACTGGAACAACCATCACCATCTGTTGCGCGCGACGCCCCATATCGACGGCGCGGTGATGTGGGCCAATCTCCATCTGCTCTTCTGGCTCTCGCTGGTTCCAGTAAGCACCGCCTGGGCGGGCGATCATCCGAATGCGCTGTGGCCCGCCGTGATCTACGGAGCATTTGCCCTGTTGGCTGGCGTCGCCTACTACATCATGGTACGGTTCATCATTCGCGCCAACCACGGCGCCGATATCGAAAAAGCGATTGGCGGCGACTTCAAGGGCGTCATATCCATCGTTATCTATGCCCTCGGTATGCTGGTGGCGCTCGCCGTTCCAGTCCTCTCGTACTTCATCTACGCCATCGTCTCGGTGATCTGGTTCATCCCCGACCGGCGGCTGGTACGGCGGTAAGGGACGGCTAGACCAGCTCCTCGCACGCCTACGTCTCATGCGTCATATCGCTGTCGGCACGCATTCTGCATCCAACGGGCCTCAATCGTTCCCTGAGATGCGAATCGCAAAGGAGGCCATGGTATGCCAGAGCGGATAAGCCTACGTGAGCTGCGTTTGGAGGACTATAACGGCGATCGGGCGGACCTGTCCGACTCGTCCGCCGCGCTAATGCTGGACGACGATTCAGGCGACCACTGGCGGATTGTGGCTCAGACCGATCAGCAGGCGTACTTCGACCCGGTGGCTTCTTTCTACAACGTGCAGATGGTCACCAACGACGGGCGCGCCTTCAAAGGTGAGGTTCGCCTCCTGACGCTCAATCCCGCCTCAGATCGAAGCGCCACCATCGTGCTGGCGGGAAACGGCGAATTGCTTGGTTATCCCCCCACACCGCCCGCACAGCGCAGGGAAGGAGACGCCAGCGACAGCAATCCAGGATGAATCCGGCCTACTCTCACCGGTACGCCTCGGCCTGGAGCGAGAACAGTTCGGCATAGCGGCCCTCGAGTTTCAGTAGCTCCTCGTGGGTGCCGCTCTCGCGGATGCCGCCGTTCTCCAGCACCAGGATGCGGTTGGCTAACCTCACCGTGCTGAAGCGGTGCGAGATGAAGATGGCCGACTTGCCCTGCGTCAGCTCGCGGAAGCGCGCGAAAACCTCGTACTCTGCCTGGGGGTCGAGTGAGCTCGTCGGCTCGTCCAGAATCAGCAGGCTCGCGTCGCGCATGAAGGCACGGGCCAGCGCGATCTTCTGCCACTCGCCGCCGGAAAGCTGCTGGCCCGAATCGAACCACTTGCCCAGCATCGTGTCGTAGCCGTCGGGCAGCTTCTCGATCACCGCGCTGGCGCCGCTCTTGCCCGCCGCTACCCGTACGCCCTCGTGGTCGTCAATGGACGCGATGCTGCCGACGCCGATGTTACGGGCAGCCGAAAGCCAGTAGGTGACATAGTCCTGGAAGATAACGCCAATCCGGTCGCGCAGCGCCGCCAGATCGTACTCGCGGATGTCGTGGCCGTTGACCAGAATCTGCCCCTCGTCGGGGTCGTAGAGTCTCGTCAGCAGCTTGACAATGGTCGTCTTGCCCGCGCCATTGCGCCCCACCAGCGCGATGGCTTCTCCCGGCTCGATGCGGAAGCTGACGTTGCGCAGCGCCGCGCCCGCGCTCTCACGTCCGGGATAGGTGAAGCTGACGTTGCGGAACTCGATGGTCAGGTCATCGCCTTCAGGCTTGAGGCCGTTGGGCGGGCTGACGATACGCGGCTGGTAATCCAGGAACTCGAAGAGTGTGTTGATGAAGAGGTTATTCTCGTAGGTCGAGGAGATACCGCTCAGCAGCGACTGGAAGCTGCTGCCGACCGAGAGCGCCGCCTGGCTGTAGAATGTCAATTTACCGAGGGTGATAAAACCTGCGACGGTTTGAAGCGCGATGTAGAGGTAGATGAAGCCGTTGACCAGCAGGCTACCCAGCCCCCAGAAGAATGAGGCGAGATAGCGTGGCACGATGATGCTGCGCGCCTCGATGTAGTAGCGGTTATACAGCGTGCGGTAGAGCTTGATGAAGAAATCGCCCAGCGTGAAGAGCTTGATCTCTTTGTTGTAGGTGTCGGTGGTGAGCAGGTTGTTGTAATAGCTCATCTCGCGCCGGAGCGGTGATTGCCGCCGCATCATCTGGTAGCCCCACCAGCCGTAGCGCATGCTGGCGAAGAACGCGGGCAGCGGCGCGATCAACGCGACCAGCGCCATCCACCAGGCGAGCTGGGTCAGCACGAAAATCATCGAGAGCAGTGTCACGATGGTCTGGCCGAGGCCGAAGGTCTGCGAGATCATGCTGGTGGGCCGCGAAGCCGCCTCGCTCTGCGCCCGCTGGAGCGCGTCGTAGAAGGTGGCGTCCTCGAAGAAGGAGAGGTCGAGGGTGTTGGCCTTCTCCATCACCATCAGTTGCACCTGCTGAGAGACCTGTTCCTGAAGCAACTGCTGCGCGATGTTCGCGAGCGTATTGAGCAGACTCGAAAGCCCCTGGATGCCGAACTGCGCTACCACCAGCCAGATGACGACGGTCGTCGTGCCATTGGCGCCGCGAAACTGGATGGCGTGAACGACGGCATCCACCAGCGTGCCTGCGATGAACGCGGTGGTGGCTGGCAGGAAGCCCTGCACGATATACAGCACGCCCAGCAGAACCGTGAGGGCGGGCGAGATGCGCCAGACGAGCCGCAGCACGCGCGGCAGACTGGCAAGCGCGGTGAAGAATTTCTTTGGTGTTAGCCGATCTTCTTCGCCATTGGAGGATGGCCTGCGCCCGCGATAGGCGAAGCGTTGCGACGAGGGGAATATCATCGAGTCTGGATTACCTCAATTGTGGATAAGACAGCCAAACGGCACAGGCAGACAGTAAACTCTATGACGCGCCGCGCTCTGGATGCTCGGGCCGCAGGCTGAAGCTCTGCGGCTAATCCCTACCACACGAACCTCAATGCCAAGCGTGCAGGTCCGAACGAGCAATGTTAGCCGCGGCATAAATGCCGCGAAGTGTATTCGAGAGTATCTTCGCCCGCGAAGGAGCAGGCGCAATCTCTTCCGCCGGCATAGTATGATACAGCATTCTCGCCATCTTGTGTCGTGTTTGGGACGATATCCAGCGCTTACAGCATCAGCAGGCCGCGCCGGGCAGCCGTCGTCACCGCTTCGGTCCGGCTGGCCGCGCCCAGCTTCATCAGGATCGAGGAGACGTGGAACTTGGCGGTATGCTCCGTGATGTGCAGCCGCGTCGCGATGATTTTGTTGGGTAGCCCCTCCGCCAACAGCTGCAGCACCTCGAGCTCGCGCGCCGTCAGTGGCTCCTCTGGTCCGGTGAGCTGTTCAGGCGCAGGCGCCAGCGGCATCGTTGGCTGGAGCAGCTGCGGCGCGAACCGCCGGTCGAGCGTAATCAGCCCGCCCGCGACCGCGCCCAGGGCGGCAGCGATCTCTTCGGGTGTCGCATCCCGCCGGAGCGCGCCAAACGCCAGACCACGGTCGCCCGCGACGTGCGCCAACTCGTTGAGCAGCGTAATGCTCGCGCTACGTTCGCCACGCCTGCCCTGAGCCTCCGCCGAGAGCGCCACCAGTCCAGCGGTGGGGCGCAACGCCTCCAGCCAGCCATCGACCACCGCCGCGTCGGCCTCGTCGTCGAGGTCGGCCAGCACGACATCGGGCGGTTGCGGCAGGACTGGGTCACCACGGCTCGTGTTGCTGCCCGGCAGCGCAACCAGGCTATCGGGCGCGCTCTGCCCCGCGACGCTCCAGCCTGGTAACGCGCCGACCAGCGTCGCCAGCCCAGCGCGCACCGTCGGATAGCTTGCGACGACGTAGACCAACATGCGGCTCTTCCACCTTGTATCCAGCTCATCGGTGATGGCGCTCTCGGCCATAAATGGCCGGAGTAGCGGGGAGCAGAGGCCCTGAATGGCCACCTCGTCGCAATGCGACGAGCAGGGCAGCACAGGCTGCCCTGTTGGGCTTTCAAGCCCTTCTTCTGCTACTCCGGCCTTTCAAGGCCGAGACTGCCCCGCAAATCAATAAACCTGTGCCAGCTACCAGCCCTTACGCCGCCTCAGCCGTCGCCGGGGTGACCGTGAGCGTCAAGCGCTCGCCCCCTCGGACGATGGAGAGCGTGCGTGGCTGTTCGCGGACGCCCATCCGGTTGAGGATGCGTCCAAGATGCTCGGCGGCACGGACCGCCATATCATCCACCGCCAGCAGTACGTCACCCACAAGCAGTCCCTCTCGCTCGCCCGCGCCACCCGACTCGACCGCCGCGATCAGCGGCGCCGTCTCCTGCTGGATGCCGAGGCGTTGGCGCAGTGCGTCTGGCAGCGGAACTGTCAGCACCTGCACCCCCAGCAAGACTGGTTGCATAGCCCCATCAGCCTCTGCCACGAATTGTTGCACTGTGCGGCTGGGGATGGCAAATCCCAGGCCGCCGCCCACCATCGCGTTGATGCCGACGACCCGCCCGCGCGCATCAGCGAGTGGGCCGCCAGAGTTGCCGGGATAGAGGCGGATATCAGCCTGAATCAGCTCGATCCGTCGGGGCCGCCAGGCGCCCCAGGCGCGGCGAGGGTCGCGCTCCGGCGGCTGCTCCGGGACGTTCTCGTCCTCGGCAGGCTCGAGTTCCAGATCGGGGTCGGCGGGCGCGCGCGACTCCACTACACCGACGGTGACCGCGCCCTCACGTCCCCAGGGATTACCGACCGCCAGCACCAACTCGCCCACCCGTAGCGCTGACGAATCACCATACTCAGCCGCGCGCAGGCTCGATGCCTTTGTGCGGAGCAGCGCCAGATCGTGTGTAGGATCGACGGCGGCGACGGTGGCCTCTAGCTCGCGGCCATCATGTACGCGGATGGTCAGCGTCTTCGCGCGGGCGGCGGCGACCACATGCGCGTTGGTGATAACATTCGCCTCAGCCTCGCCCGCGGCGTTTGGCTCGCCAACACTCCAGATGACGCCGGAACCCATGCCGCGTGGCCCGGCCTGCACCTGCACCATGCTCTCACGAACGCGCCGCGCCAGCGTGGCCAGCTCGTCCGAAAGCGCGGGTGCAACGAATTGCGTTCCCATGCTCTATGCTCGCTTTCGAGAAATGTATCTTCGATGTAGAATATGACGCCCTCGGCCATGAATGGCCGGAGTAGGAGGTCGAGCGCCATGAATGGCGGCTCTGACACGGGTTTCTAAAACCTTTTTCCGTCCTTTACTCCGGCCTTTCATGGCCAAGAGCACAACTCTTCCACATATGGGCTTTGAATCAACTGCTATTGCCGCTCGCCCAGTGTGATGGTCAGGTTCTGCGCCTCGCCACCACGAATGATACGCACCGGCAGCGCTTGGCCGAGCTTATCGCTTGTCAGTTGCGCGCGCAGGCTGTCCACGTCGATAATCGGCTGGTCGCCTACCAGCGCCACTAGATCGCCCAACATCAAGCCGCCCTGTTCCGCCGGGCTGCCCGCCTCGACGTTCACCACCAGCAGCGCCGTCTCCTGTGTCAGGCCAGCCTTCTGCGCCAGCGCCTCGGGCAGGGGTACCTGCTGCGTGCCAATGCCGAGATAGCCACGGCGCACGCGCCCATGCGTCAGCAGGGTCTTCGCCACTCGTTCCACCGTCACTAACGGGATCGCGCTGCTATTCTGGCGGGTCAGGTGCGAGCTGTTCAGCCCGACGAGTTTACCCGAAAGGTCGACCAGCGGACCGCCGGAGAAGCCAGGATAGAGCGTCACATCGGCGAAGATGACGCCCTCGATCTCGCCACCATGCCATGAGCGGCGTGGTCCCTCGATGGCGCTGACAGCGCCGAAGGAGACGCGGGGGCCATCCTTGCCGGGTCGGCCAATCGCCAGCACCAGATTGCCAGGACGCAGGTTCGCGCCAGCCTCGGCCGTCGCAGCATCCGCGCCAAGGGCGTCGGCCGGGAGCCGCAACGCCGCCAGATCGGTGCCAGGGTCGCGGCCAATTAGCTGCGCCTTGATCTCCTTGCCATCCGGCAGGACCACTTTGATATCATCTTCGCGCTCGACCACGTGGTCAGCGGTCATCACAATCACTTCGTTCTCGGTCTTCCACAGGATGCCGGTTGCGGTCTGCCGGGGGCGCGCCGCCACCGTGACAATCCAGCGGCCCGCCGAGGCTACCACATCGGCCAACTGATCGGAGAACGCGCCCAATGTGTTGGTTGTCGTCTTATCTGCCATCTCGTCTTCGCTCCTCTGATAGCTCTGAGGGATCGCCCCGTTTATGTACTCGTCGTCCGGCGCTCAGGCCGGGTGGCGTGGGATATCAGGAGCATACGTCGCGCGCGATATTGCCAGCACCCGCCGTTCGGCGGGCAGATTGACTAGCCGTTCGGGTAGGCGTGGACCGCCGGTATTCAGGAGTCGCAGATGCGGAGGGAATCTGTTCCTGGTGTAGCGCCGCTGCCATCCAGGGACACGTCTTCATAGTGAAGATTCGAGAGTGATGCTACAATAGATGATGGATGCACGGACTGCGCGAAACGGGCTGTCGGAGGTGGGTCATGTCACACTGGCTTGAAATCATAGGTCTTCTGTTACTGGCGCTGCTGGTGTTTGGGCCGAAGCGAATGGTTGAGATGGGGTCATCACTCGGCAAGATGTTCAAAGAGTTTCGCGAGTCGACCAAAGATTTGAATCTCTCGCAGATGTTCTCTGGTTCAGCAGAGAGCGACGATGACGACGACGGTGTCGTTCCTTCGCGGGTGACTCCGATCACGCCCGTCGCGCCCACAACGCCACATATCGTCGAGGGCAGCATCGAGCGGCCAGTCGAGGCGGATGGCGCGACCACGAGTGACCCGAAGTAGCGGCGCGGCAAGAGCCGCTATGCGCAGCCGCCACCTAAGAACACCTAACACAACCGTCAGGCCCCAGTGGCAATGATAGAAGTAGGCCAGCGTCGCGGCCTGAAGGCCGCGGCTAAGAACAGGTTTTGAGAGGAACTCTAAGGCAGGCGCAGCAGTTGCTCGAATGTCTTGGCGTCCTGGTGCGGGCCGATGAGCGCCAGCCGCATCCACTCCTCGGCGAAGATGCGCTCCGCCACGCGCTGGATGTCCTCGCGGGTGACGGCGTCAAAGTAGTCCAGTTCTTCATCCAGCTCGTGGATCTCGTTCAGTTCGAGTTCCTGTGCGCCATACCAGCCGGAGACGGCGCTGGTATTTTCCTGGCCGAGTGTGAATCGTCCCCGTGTGTACTCCTTGGCGCGCGCGAGTTCCTCAACCGTCACCGGTTCGTCGCGGATGCGCGACACCTCGCGGAGAATCGCTGTCAACGCGGCCTCGGTCTGCTCTGGGGCAACCCCCGCTGTGATTGCGAACGCTCCGGTGTCGTGATATTGTATCGGCGCTGAGCCGACATCGTAGGCCAGCCCTTGCCGCTCACGCACCTCCATGAAGAGCCGCGAGCTCATGCTATCGCCCAGGATCGTATTGAGCAGCGAGAGCGCGTAACGGTCAGGGTCGGCGTACGATAGCCCCAGCATCAGCAGATCGAAGTTCGTCTGTTCAGTATCGCGCGACTCCAGCCGTACGCGCGGCGCGTCCGCGGCTGGCGGGCAGGGTGTCCAGACGGGGGCGGGTTGTGGTTGCCAGTCGCCGAGCAGTTGGGTCGCTACCTGCTCGACCCGCTCCGGTGTCACATCACCCGCCACGCTGATGACCAGGTTGTTGGGCAGATAGTGGCGCGCGTGGTACTCACGAATGGCAAACTCCGGCATCTTCTGCACCGTCTCGCGCGAGCCAGCGATCTCGCGTCCCAGTGGTGTATTCTGCCAGAACTGTTCGTTGGCCAGCACGCTCACCCACGAGCCAGGATCATCCATGTACATGCCGATCTCTTCGGAAATCACGCGGCGCTCGCGCCCGATCTCGTCGCGCGCGAAGTGCGGCTGGCGCACCATATCGGCCAACATGTCCATCGCCTGCTCGAAGTAGCGGCTGGCGATGCGCGCGGTGTAGATGGTCGTCTCGCGGTCGGTGGAGGCGTTGAGCATGCCGCCGACGCCCTCGATGGTCTCGGAGATGAGCTGGGCGGAGGGGTAGCGCTTCGATCCTTTGAAGACCATGTGCTCGATAAAGTGCGAGACACCCGCAATTTCGTCCGGCTCGTAGCGCGAACCGACGCCAAAGAAAAACGCGATGCTGACCGAGCGGACGTGGGAAATAGGGGTGGTTACCAGACGCAGGCCGTTTGGCAACGTTGTGCGAACATACATGCGGGCCATACCTGTTCATAAATCACGGATACACACGCCAGCACGCCGTTGCGATGACGACGAGTCCGGCAAGTCATTATACGCCACAGCTTGAATGATGGGGTATGTTGTGGAAGGCTGATAGAAACGCAGCTATTACCGCTGGCTGGCAGGGGAGGAATGTGAGGCATGTTTCAACCAACCGCATCGCTCATTACGCCGCGTCTCACATTGCGCCCGCTGGATTCGGCGGACTGGCCCGCGATTTATGCCTTCACCAGCGATCCCGATGTACAGCGCTACATCTCTGGCGCGCCGCTCTCCGAGCAGGATACCCGCGACCTGATTGAGATGCTGCGCGATTGGGAGCGGGAGCGCCCCCCACGCGCGCGGCCATTCGTGTTTGTCCATACCGCCCGGACCGAACTGATCGGCTTTGGCGGGCTGTATTGGGCAGGCGACCAGAAACGCTGGCAGGCGGAGCTAGGCTACACGCTGCACCGCGCCTGGTGGGGCCAGGGGTATGCTAGCGAGGCGGGCGCGGCGCTGCTGCGACTGGGCTTTGCCAACCTGCGGCTCCATCGCATCTTCGCCGAGTGCCATCCCGACAATACCGCCTCGGCGAGGGTGATGCAGCGGCTGGGCATGACCTATGAAGGCCGCCTGCGCGAGGTCGAGTGGGCTGGAGGTGGCTGGTGGGATATGCTCCACTATGCTATCCTCGATCACGAGTGGCAGGATATGGAGCGCGCCCGGACTGGTGGCGCTCTCTCTCGGCCTTGATGGCTGTTATACAAAGCGCTAGGGCGCCGCGCTGAGAGCGCGGGCGGTTGAAACCGCGCCTAAGCGGCCTGCGGCCACGAAGTCCGCTGCGCGGACTACCCAGACTCTGCCTCGACAATGTGTCCAATGGCAAAGGAGTAACCGAAACCCACGACTACGGGTTTCGTGGCGGAGCATAGCGAGGCCATTCAGGCGCGGCTTTAGCCGCCAGCCTTACCGCCGTGCCGTTGCGGCAGTCCGCTGGTAGATATGGATCGGACGTCCCTCAGCGGCGAGCGCCGCCTCGCGGAGCGCCTCGCTGTAGGTCGGGTGCGGATGGACTGTCGCTATGATCTCGTCAACCGTCAGCTCCGCGCGCATCGCCAACGAGTATTCGGTGATCAGATTGGTGGCGTCTGGTCCGAAGATGGTCGCGCCTAGAATCTCGCCATACTCGCCAATGATGACCTTAGTGAAGCCCTCGGCCTCGTTCGCTGTCAGCGCCTTGCCATTCGCCGCCCACGGGAACTTGCCTACCTTGATGTTGGCGTTCCGCTCGCGCGCCTGCTGCTCGGAGAGGCCGACCGAGGCGATTTCCGGGAAGGTGAAGATTGGGCGCGGGATGACGTTGTAGTCCATCTGCGCCTCGTGGCCAGTGGCATTCTCGCCCGCGACTTCGCCCTCGGTCTCCGCCACATGCGCCAGCCAGGTTCGCCCGACCAGATCGCCGATGGCATAGACGCCCGGCAGGCTCGTCTCCATCTTCTCGTTGACGACGACGCAGCCGCGCTCCATCTTCAGGCCCGCCTTCACCAGCGCATCCAGCCCGACCGGATTCGCCTGGCGGCCCACCGCCACCAGCACGTACTCACCATCGAAGGTCGCCTTGCTGCCGTCGCTGGTAGTCGCCGTAACGCGCTTCTTGCCGTTGGCGTCCTCGATAGACTCGACCTTCGCCCCCGTGACGATCTTCACGCCGCGCTTCGTCAGCGAGCGGGCCAGCGCGTTTCTGGTCTCCTCGTCTTCGTTGGCGATGATCGCGGGCAGCATCTCGACGATGGTCACCTCTGTGCCAAAGGCGTTGAGCATGCACGCCAACTCGACCGCGATGACGCCGCCGCCGATGCAGACGAGGCTGGATGGCACCGCCGACAGGGTCATCGCGTCATCGCTGAAGATGACGTTGCGCCCGTCGATGCCGGGGAACGGTGGGCGGGCCGCCTTCGAGCCGTTGGCCAGAATCAGTTTGCTGGTGCGCAGATCCTGGGTCGAGCCATCCTTGAGGGTGACGCGCACCTGCGTAGGCGACTGCATCTCGGCCGTCCCCTCGAAGACGGTGACGCCATTTGCCTTAAGCAACTGGCCAACACCGCCAGTCAGCTGCTTGACGACCTTGTCTTTGTAAGCCACCGCAATGCCCATGTCGATCTTGGGCTTGTTCGCCTCGATGCCCATCTGGCCCATCTCGTCGAAGGCTGCGTAGAGATGGGCGACGTGCAGTAGCGCCTTCGATGGAATGCAGCCAACGTTGAGGCAGGTGCCGCCGATGTACTGCTTCTCGACGATGCCCACGCGCGCGCCCAGTTGCGCCGCGCGAATCGCTGCCGGATAGCCGCCGACACCCGCGCCAATCACCAGCACGTCGAACTCTGTTTGTCCTGTAGCCACGCCGTCCTCCTCGGACTATTCAAGCGCGGTCCTGGCCCCGCTCGCCAGTGAGCGGTAGACTCTACGGGCCACGCTGTTGCGGAAAGTTCACGCCTACAACAGTATACAGCGGCACACGCGGCGCTGCCTACGCCGACTGTATGTACGCCTATCCGATCCGTTCGGTATCGCAACGCGCCTGATAGCTATCGGCTACAATAGAGGTGATCGCCGGGCCGTTGCCGTCGTCTTCCATCTGGTGCTAAAGAGGATATCACCGATGCTGAACAGCCCCCCACAACTCTATCTGAGCGCCTCAGGCCAGGACCGCCCATTTGCCGATGCTTTGTGCGCGCGTCTGCGTTCACGCGGATTGGTGGTCCGCGAAGGCGGCGATCTGAGCGTGTCAGCGACGCGGGATAAAAGGGAGCGCGACATCGATGCCTGCCAGGTCGTCCTTATCGTCATTTCACGCGCCAGCATGCGCTCGGCAGAGGTGGCGGCGGACTATCAGTATGCGCTGGCCCATACGCAGCAGGTCTTTCAAGCGATTGTCTCGACAACCAACGATCTGCCAGCCGATCTGAGCCACCTCCAGGCGATTGATTTTTCCGCAAGCGAGGAGGCGGGCTGGGCGGCGCTGCTGATCGCGCTCGATACGCTGGGGATCGCTCGCTATCCGATTGTGGCGCCGCCTGATCTCGACGCTGAGGTCGTGCTTGCCCGCGCACGTTCGGGCATCACGCCACCGGCATGGTATGTGAGTCGGCTCCCCGTTCAGGCTGGGCGGCGACTTACGCGCTGGACGATCTATGGAGTAGTAATCACTGTCATCCTGACCATTCTGACGTACTTTGCCATGGGGCGAAATCTGCTTATCGCACTGCCCGCGCTCTACATCATCTATCAGCTCTCTATCAAGTACAGTCCCGCCGGGCTCCGCGCGCTGAAGGACAGTCCGATGGTGATCTTGACGCCGGATGGCTTCGTCGTGACGACCAAGACCGGCAGTGCGGTCTCGGCGGCGTTCCGCGACGCAACTACCGACGTTCCGGCTGCACAGGCGCGCACGAGCGATATCCACCTCCGGGTGGACCCCAGAAATGGGCGGCCATTCGTGGAGATGACGTTGAGCACGTTTCCTGGTGAGGGCATTCTGGGGCAGCAGGCGCTCGCGCAATATCAGGCGTACGACGCGCGCTATCTCTCTGGCGAGCCGGGCCATGCGCCCATAGTTCCGGTCGCGGCGGCTCCGCTGCTCTTTATCAGCTACTCGCGGAAGGACGCCAGCATCATAGACCGGCTTGAGTTGAGCTTGCGGCAGGCGGGATACAACGTCTGGGTGGATCGCAGCAACCTGCATGCTGGGCAGGTCTGGTCGGCGCAGGTGGGCCAGGCGATAGATCAATGCGCCGCGCTGATCGTCGCGCTCTCGCCAGCCGCGCTGCGGTCGGCGGCCGTGAGGAATGAGTATCAACATGCGCTGAAAGCTGGCAAGCCAGTGCTCGTCGCCGCGATTCGCACGACCCGCCAGCCTCCGCCAGAGTTGCGCCAGTCTCCGCGAAGCGACCTTCGCGAGAACCTCTTGCTTGGCGTCTTGAGCCTGGCCGAGGCGCTCGATCAAGCGGGCGCGCATCCGGCGGCGACGCTCGGCGCGCTGCCCGGCGGGCGGCTGCCACGAAGCTCCACGCTGGTGATGGCGCGGGCGCTTCGTGGGGTAACCCCGCCCGATGGCACGGTCTACCGGGCGAGTCTGCCTTCGCGATTCATCTATTCGACGATCATCCTGCTGGCGGTTGCGGCGAGTGGCGTCCTGTTCGCACTGGTGTCTGGCAGCCTCTATCCCCTCTTCATCGCGAGTGTGCTGCTATTTGGGATTGGCGTGCCGAACCTGCTCTTTATGCGTCGCCGGTTGCGCTACCCAGACACCATCATTGCTCTGCCAGAAGGCTATATCACCTTCTTCAACTCCGCGCGCCTGTCAGAACATCCCTACGAGTCCCTGAGCGCGGTGACCATCGCGGCGGCAGACGCCTTCAGCGGCGTTACGTTATCCAATAGCGGCGTTGGGTCGAGCAAGCCCTATACCGTCCAGATTCGCCCAGGGTTTCACCAGTGCCGCGACATCGCCGAGCAGATCATCGCCGATTTCAACCGCTACAAGAGCGCACTATGAACCTGGCGACAAGTGGCGTGGATCTGGCTCTGGCGTGCGCCGTGACAAGCCGAATGTTTCGCCGCTTGACGGCATCTAGCGGGGGGTCTATAGTCAGGCTGGCGTCATCGGCAGAGTTGTGACATGGCATGTGGCGGCGATGTGGATTCGGGTAAGGAGGCTTACTATGCGCGCGGCATCCTTCCCAGCGCGGCGCGGACGGACCGCTGGCGGCATAGCGCTGTCCCTGACACTGCTCGGCGTCTGCACCGTGGCGCTGGCGGTGGCGGCGGTGGCGCTGATTGGTGGCGCGCCCACAGCGCTCGCCAAAGGGCCGCATGTTGATGTGGTCACCTTCGATCAGGAGGTAGACGCCGCGTCGGCGCGCTTCCTCACTGGTGCGATACAGACGGCGCATGACGATGGGTCGGCGCTGCTCATCATCGAGATGGACACACCCGGCGGCGATCTCGACTCCATGAAGGCCATCTCCCAGGCAATCCTCGCGAGTCCCGTACCCGTCGCTGTCTATGTCACCCCGGCGGGCGGACGGGCAGCCTCGGCGGGCGCGCTGATCGCCTACTCCGCGCCGATCATCGCGATGGCGCCTGGTACCCGCATTGGCGCGGCCAGCCCGGTAGATAGCGCGGGCGATAACCTGCCCTCGACGCTGGACGCCAAGGTCAAAAACGACCTGCTGGCGATGGTGCGCTCGGTGCAGAAGGCGTATCACCGCACCGTAGCCCCGGCGGAGCAGACGGTGACCAATGCCGCCTCCTTCACCGATCAGGAGGCGCTCGACAACGGCATGATCAACCTCCGCGCCACCTCGCGCGGCGATCTGCTGAGCCAGCTCGACAACACCTCAGTGGTGATGTTCAATGGCAAAACGAACTTATTGCAGGTCGCGGAGCTGCCGGTGACGGTGCTGGAGCCGACGTTCGCCGATCAGGTGATGGGATTCTTTCTCGACCCCACCGTGCTCTTCCTGGTGTTCATCGTCGCGGCGGTCTGCATCTATCTCGAACTAGCGCACCCCGGAGCCATCGTGCCGGGAACCATCGGAGCGATTGCGCTGGTGCTCTTCCTGCTGGGCGCGGGGACGCTCAATCCCAACTGGGCGGGGCTGGCGCTGATGCTGCTGGCGATTGTGCTGCTGGCGATCGATGTGCGCGTGCCGACCCATGGCGTTCTCTCGGTGGGGGCGTTAGTCAGCCTGGCGCTCGGCTCGTTTATCTTCTTCGATACGGGCGTGGACCGGAACGCGCAGCCACTCAGCCCGGTGATCATCGGCGCGGTGGTGATTGGCGTTGGCCTGATCGCGCTCATCGTGCTGCAATTCGTGATCCGCTCGCAGCGCTGGCCGGTGCGCACAGGCAGCGCGGGGTTGGTTGGCCAGCAGGCGACGGTGCTGACGCCGCTGGCGCCGGAGGGCCGCGTGCGCGTGATGGGGGAGGACTGGGGCGCGAGTCTGGCGCAGTCTGATGCGTCACCCATCGAGGCGGGCGCGTCGGTACGGGTGGTGCGCGTGGAGGGACTAAAAGTCCTGGTTGAGCCGACTTCGGATGAGGTGGGAGTGTCGCGCCGTCATAAGTAGAGGAAATCGTGGCGGACGTGATGACAGAAACGAGGGGATGAGGTGGATCCAGTAACCTTAAGTGTCGCGGGCGCTATCATAGTGGCCTTGCTCCTGCTGTTCCTTCTGGCGGGTCTGCGCGTGGTGAATCAGTACGAGCGTGGTGTCATCTTTGTGCTCGGACGTCTGCGCGGTGCGAAGGGGCCTGGCGTCTTCTGGGTGCCGCCGTTCATCAGCACAATGCGCAAGATCGACCTGCGTATCGTCACCATCGAGCTGCCGCCGCAGGAGGGCGTCACCCGCGATAACGTAACGGTGCGGGTGAGCGCGGTCGTCTACTTCTACGTGGTCAATCCCAGCGACGCTGTCAACAATGTGCTGGACTACTACCGCGCGACGGTGCAGATTGCTCAGACGACGCTACGTAACGTGATGGGCCAGTCCGAACTGGATCAGTTGCTGGCCAGTCGCGAGCAGATCAACCACTCGGTGCAGCAGATCATCGACGAGCATACCGAGCGCTGGGGCATCAAGGTGACCGCCGTCGAGGTGAAGGATGTCGAGCTGCCGCAGACGATGCAGCGCGCGATGGCGAAACAGGCGGAGGCCGAGCGCGAGAAGCGGGCCAAGGTGCTACTGGCGCAAGGCGAGTTCCAGGCGGCGCAGACGCTCGCCGACGCGGCCCAAGTCATCTCCACGGAGCCAGCGGCGCTCCAGCTGCGCTATCTGCAGACGCTAACCGAGATCGCCGTCGAAAAGAATTCAACGATTATCTTCCCCCTGCCAATCGATCTCATCGAGCCGCTACGCGAGCTGCTGACGGTGGCATCCCATCGCATCGCACCCAACACCAATCCTCCGGCGGCTCCCGCTCCAACGCCGACGACAGATACGCCGCCACCGCCAGTCTCCGAGCCGTTCGGGCAGCCGCAGCCACCAACCACACCATTGCCGCCACCACGGCCGACGCAGCCACCGCAGCAGTAAGCGGTGGTCCAAGAACATTAAGACATCCGAGGTGCGGTGTCGTCCTAACGACTTCCGCGCCTTAGCTTTGTGTTTGCCTCGCATTCGCGTCAGGATTGACGTTCGTTCCGGGCAAAGCGCGGCTCTGCATGCTCAGCGACGATGGCGATGACAGGAATCGCCTGGCGAGGGTGACAACAACCACTTTGGGGATCTTCGTGAGGCAACTGTGTGGTGATGTCTCCATACTGTGACCCACCGTTGACGCCAAGATGGTATGCCGAAACTGGCGTAATAGACCGCCGCCAATAGCAGAGCGCCGCCTGGAGGAAAGCGAGGCAGTACCATGATTCCGCAGGTACACCCTAATGAGACAAGTGAGATCATCCAGACCGGCGATACGCAACCTGTCCTCGCGCAGGAGGCGCCGCCCGTCGCGGAGCCAACTGGCGTAGCGTCCGACGCAGGCGAATCGCCATCAACACCACAAGCGGTAATTCCAGAGCGGATTCCGTCCGCGTCTCCCCCGACACCGCCGCGCTATCCACCCGTGGCGCCACCACGCCGTGGGCCATCGGCGGGTAGGTGGACATGGAGCATAGGGCTGGTCGTCATCGGCGGCCTTGCCTGGTGGATATATGGCTTCGTCCTGGGCGCGGTCGGCTTTTCTCTCAGCGGAGGGCGAGATGTGTTCTCCATTCTTGTCTCCACGCTGGTCGCCGCCGTGCCTGCCTTGACGTGTCTTGTGGCAGGCTGGCTGTTGCGTTCGTGGCCAGGGATGATCGTGGCGGCATTGGTATACGTGGCAGCCTCCGCGCTGATGTGGATGCTGGCTGCTGTTGGTGATCTCGTAACAGCCGAGTTCGCATTGTATGTCGTGCTGCCAGCGGTGGTGTTGAGCGCGATTGGCACGATCATTGGGAGAGCTACCGCAGGGCGCAGAGGATAGCGCCCTCGGAAAGCATAGCCTGGCCCTCAAGCTGGCTCGCTATGTGATGCATAATGCGTGAAGCATGCGCCCCGGTCGTATCTCGCGACAAGGGGCGTATGCTATGCGTGGCTTTGACAACCTATCCTATCCCTCGTCTTCCTGTAGGGAAATGGGGATGAGGTCCAGGTATGAGGTCAGTCATCTTTCTCGGCGACGGGCGCGCGTGCCGGAGCGTTGCGTTTCGTGTAGTTGATGTAGCGCTGGTAGTCGTCGGGGTCGATCAGCCCCTGGGAGGAGTAGTATTTCATCATCACCTCCAGCTTCAGGATGCTGATGAGGTTGATGCCCTGCGCCTTCAGCCGCGCATGGGCGCCCATGTCGCGGTCGATCAGCACTAGCGCGTCGTGGACGACGATGTCGTGTTCTTGAAGGAATGAGACAATCTCCAGAACGTTTCTGCCGCCGGTAATCAGATCGTCAATCACCAGCGCGCGCATCCCCGGCTGGAAGCGGCCCTCGATGCCGCGCGGGCCGGTGCCTTCGGGCTTGAGACGTGGATAAATCAGGGGAACCGATGATTCCAGCGAAAACGCCGTGGCGAGCAGCAAGCCGCCTACCGGCACACCGGCGACGACATCGTAGGGATGTACCCGCGCGCGTCGTAACGACTGCGCCAGTGTGACCTCCTGGTGCATCAGCTTGACGGCGACCCGCAGCGCCATGGGATTGCTAATCAGCAGCTTGGGATTGATGAAGACGGGTGAGTTCGTGGTGCTGTCGCCCAGGGTGAAATCGCCGAATGAGACCGCGCCGAGGTCGTATAACGCGCGTGCCAGCCACAGGTTATCCAGCGCCTGATTTCTGTTCATACCCTACCCTCCGGAAATCCTGTTCATTTCATCCGCGCTGGCAAGCGAACACCCATGCGCATGCGGCAATGCACAGCACTGTCCGACGGCATCGTCGAGTGGAGTACAGCGAGCGCCAGGAGAACTTTTCGCCCGCATTGTACCACGTCATTGGGCAACGGTACGCCATTTGGTTGATATCTGCCTGGAGAAGTCGCTGCCGTTACCTTGACGCCGCTGGCTCGCGCAAACTATAGTAAACCGCTGGTTTGTGCGCGGAGGGAGACTAGCATGGCCGAGCGGCATGGCTTCGTCGTCGAGGGGCTGCGCACGATGAGCGTCATCTCTGAGGGCGAGTTGCACGACGAATATCTGATGGCGCGCTATCGCTAATACTACATGGAGCCGGACATTTCTGGCTCTCCTCGCCTCGTAGGAGTGGGGCTGGGGGAGAAGTCTTTGGAGGAATGCCATGCGCCGCATCTGCATCATCGGTACGAGCGGCTGCGGCAAGACGACGCTCGCCCGCCAGCTTGCCGAGCGCCTGAATATCCCGCATGTCGAGCTGGATGCGCTATTCTGGCAGCCTGGCTGGGATTCCACTGAGGAGCCAGTATTCCGGGCGCGTGTTACTGAAGCGCTCGCAGGGAACGCCTGGGTGGTGGACGGCAACTACTATACCAAGCGCGATATTACCTGGGCGCGCGCCGATACGATCATTTGGCTCGACTACTCGCTCCCGCTCGTCCTCAGTCGCATCACCCGCCGCACCGCGAGTCGCCTCATCACGCAAACTGAGCTATGGAATGGCAATCGCGAACGTCTGCGCGCCGTCTTCTCGCGCGACTCGATCATCCTGTGGTCGCTGACGACCTGGGGCAAGAATCGGCGATGCTATCGCCAGCAATTCGCGCAGCCTGACTTCGGCCACGTGCGCCTCGTACGTCTGCGCTCCCCGCGTCAGACACGCCGCTGGCTGCAATCCCTTGCCGACGCGCCATCCGTTTCGGTACACTGAGAGGCGGCAAAACCGCACGCCACACGATCTATCCAGTCCACAGGGTTGAGCCCATGCCATCCGAGTCATCCGAGCCACTCACGCCATACCGCTTCGAGCCTCTGCGCTGGAGTGACGCGCGCGCTATCAGCCGTTGGCACTACGATGGCGCGTATGCGTTTTACGATCAGGATATCCTGCCGATGCTCTCGCTGGCGCTGTTTCGGATGCCGCTTGGTATGGTCGGCCTGGAGGCGTTCGTCGTCTTCGGCGATATCGACGGGGCCAACGAGCGGATTGGCATCTTCACCTTCATCCAGCGTGGTGGCGTCGTCGAAATTGGGCTGGCGATGCGGCCCGACCTGACCGGCAGGGGGTTGGGGCTATCCTTCGTCGAGGCGGGACTAAACTTCGCCCGCGACCGCTACGCGCCCACGCGCTTCACTCTCGATGTCGCCACATTCAACGTGCGCGCCCAGCGTGTCTATGAGCGCGCCGGATTCCGCCCTCTCGATACATTCTCCCGGCGTTTCAAAGGCAAACAATGCGAGTTTCTCGCGATGTCTCGCCCCGCCTAAGCCATGACTTTTCGCAGCGCGGCAACGTACAATTAGTGAGAGCGATTTCTCGCGATTGACTCGATCAGGATAGCAGCATGACACTTCACCTCGGAAGGGCAACCGATGACGCCGCGCCAGATGTTGCGGACGCCAGTGGCGCGACATCGGCGGATGCGCCCACCGCGCTCGAACCGATGGAACCGCAACGTCCAGTGGCTCGACTGGCGCAACTGGCCCAGCGACTCTTTGGAATATCCCTCTTCTATAAAGTATTGATTGCCAACTCGGCGCTCATCGTGCTGGGCGCGCTGGCAGGCACGGCGATTACGCTGCATGTCGCCACATTGCGTTCGGCAGGCGAGGGCGGCATTTATGTGCCGCTGACGGTAACGTTTCTCGTCGCCGGACTGGCGCTCTCGATTCTGCTCAACGCGCTGGTATTGCGCGCCGCCCTTGGCCCACTCAATCGCTTGCAGGATGTCGTGCGACGGGTTGGCGAGGGTGATCTCTCCGTGCGGGCGAATCCGACGCCGCTGGCCGATGTCGAGATTGCGCGCATCGCCGCGACGCTCAACGTGATGCTTGATAACGTGCAGAGCTACGAAAACCAGGTGCGCAACCTCTCGGGCGCGCTGATTCGCGCGCAGGAGGACGAGCGCCAACGTATCGCCCGCGAGCTGCATGACGATACCGGCCAGGTGCTGACGCTGCTGTTGATCCGCCTCAAGTTGCTGGAATCGCTGCCGGGCGCCGAGGCGATCCAGCCGCAAATCGAGGAGTTGAGGGGGCTGATTGCCAGCGCCATCGATCAGGTGCGTCGCCTCGCGCTCAATCTGCGCCCGCCAACGATTGACCAGCTTGGCCTGATTCCGGCGCTCCGCTCGCTCGTCGCCACCTTTACCGAAAGCACCGGGCTGCACGTGAGCGTGGAGTTACCGCGCGAGCCAATCACGCTGGCGCGCGAGCGCACCCTGGCAGTGTATCGCGTGGTGCAGGAAGCGCTGACCAATGCGGCGAAACACGCGGGAGCGCGGCATATCAGTGTCGTTGTGCGGCGGGAGGGCGACTGGCTTGTGGCGGTGATTCGCGACGATGGCCGCGGGTTCACCCCAGAGTCGTTTGCCGGGCGGCATCGCCAGCCGCCCGGCGGCGCGGGCGTTGGCCTCTTCGGCATGGAGGAGCGCGCGCGCCTGGCTGGAGGCTCGCTCGCGCTCCAATCGGCGCCTGGTCGCGGCGCATCGGTGACACTGCGGGTGCCGCTGGATGCGGAGACGGCGGAGACGGATGCACATGGAGCATAGCGTCGAGTCGCCTGGAGACCGCCAGGCTCCAGTTGCCCCAATCCGCGTTCTGCTGGTGGACGACCATCCAATCTTCCGCGCGGGGCTGCGCGCCTTGCTGGAAAGCCAGCCGGATGTGCGGGTCATCGGTGAGGCGGGCAATGGCGCCGAGGCTATCGCCCGCGCCATTGAACTGCGCCCCGATATCATCCTGCTCGATATCAGTATGCCCGATGTGGATGGGCTGGAGGCGCTACGGCGTATGCAGGCGGACCATGTGCCGGGCAAGGCGCTGGTGCTGACGATGCACGCCGAGAACGAGTATCTCTTTCAGGTGCTCGAATCTGGCGGCTACGGCTATGTGCTCAAGCAGGGCGTGGATACCGATCTCTTCACCGCGATTCGCACTGTGGCCGCTGGCGACATCTTCCTCTACCCTTCGGCGACGGCGCTGCTGCTCTCGCGCTATCGCGAGCAGAAACGCACGCTGGCGGAGACCGAGGATGGCAGCCATCCCGATGGACTGAGCGAGCGCGAGCGCGAGGTACTTTCGCTGACGGCGCAGGGCTACAGCAGCCAGGAGATAGGCGACCAACTCGCGCTAAGCGCCAAGACCGTCGAGACCTATCGCATCCGCGTCATGCGGAAGCTGAATCTGCGCCACCGTTCGGACCTCGTGCGCTATGCGCTGCGTGTGGGGCTGCTCCAGCCAGAGGGGACGTAGCGATGGCTGAGAGCGGTGGCGCGGTGGTCGCGGTAGTCTTGGGCGCGGGACAGGGTACGCGCATAGGCGCGGGGCGCAACAAGGTGCTGCTGACGCTGCGCGGCAAGCCGATTCTCGTCCACGCGCTCGCCGCCTTCGAGCAGACGCCGCAAGTCACCGAGACGTTGCTGGTGGCGCACCCGGATGAAGTGGCAATGTGCCAGGGCATGATGGCTGAGTTTGGTCTGGCGAAAGTCGCAGCGGTGATCCCTGGCGGCGCGACGCGGCACCAGTCGGAGGAGCGGGCGCTTGCGTGGCTGCGGCCTCGCATCGAGGCAGGCGAGATCGCGCTGCTGTTAATCCATGATGGCGCGCGTCCGCTCATCACTCCCGACGAGATTGCCGCGCTCATCACGGTGACCCCGGCGACGGGTGGCGCGCTGCTTGCCGCACCCCCAGATGAACCGCTTCTCCAACTGGATGACGTCGGCAAGGTCACACGCGCCTGGCCGTCCGATGAACTGGCGCTGGCGCAGACGCCCCAGGCGTTCGATGCGCGCCGACTGGTGGCCGCATATGACGCTGCCCGCAGCGATGGCTTCGAGGGTAGCGATACGGCAGCATCGTTCGAGCGCGGGGGCGGGCAGGTGCGCGTGGTGTTCGCCTCTTCCAACAACCTCAAAATCACCACCCCCGACGATCTCATACGCGCCGAGGCGTTGCTGGCGGCAGATTCGCACTAACAGTTGTTGTCTCGCCTCAAAGTTGCCATATTGCGGCAAGCTTCTTTATGAACAACTGCTGGCGCTTCTGAACGACCTCTACCGTCCATTGCTGCTCCCTGACCGCGGAAACCGTCAGCTGGAAGGGAGCACCCTGTTGACCACCAAAATAGGTGTCTATCTTCGTCTTGAAATCCTTATTTGCCGCCTTGGAATTTTTTGGGCCGGTCAAGAGTACTAAATTGCCGAGTTTATTGACCCAATTC
>DASUHD010000127.1:0-50191 GCA_036273675.1 Ktedonobacterales bacterium
GCCTCATTCTCAATTCAGCCATGTTTTGACGTGTCGGGTGGGGAGTTCTCCTGCGCACAGCCCGACCCACTCAGGCAGGCGCTTATTTTCCTCGGCTACCTCGCTTGCCCCGTCGCGGCGCTGGTGTATGGCGTCTATGGCGCGGGCGCACGCCCGTTCGGTCGGCGTGTACGCAGGCTCCCCGACGGGCTGACAGTCTCCTCGTTGCGCGCCGACCCTGTGACGGACGCAACTGGCATTGCGGGTGTGAAGAATTCCAAGGATATGAGCCAAACATAGAGAGCTTAGTGAAGCACTGGCGGTGCAGCGAACGGAAGACGCGCGGCTCGCACGCAGGGAGAGACTGTGTGAGTGAGGCTGTGGAGGATTTTCTCGCTTCGTATGACGACGAGGTGCGCGAGATCGCCTCGCAGACGCGCGCCCTGGTGCTGGCGGTTTTCCCCGGTGCGATAGAGCAACTTGACATTCCTGCGAGGATCATCGGCTATGGCTTCACGCAAACCTATGCGGGCCTCGTCTGCGCCATTGCCCCGCAGCGGACATATGTCAACCTTATGTTCGCCCAGGACACGACGCTGCCCGATCCCGAGCAGCTACTCGAAGGAACAGGGAAGCGCGCCCGTCATGTCAAGCTCCGCAGCGCAGCCGATATAGAGCGGCCCACCGTGGGCCGCTCTCGGAAGCAGCCATTGCAGCAAAGTGCCAATAATGGTCCGATGAATGCGCATACTCAGACCCTGGAACGGGGAAGGGCTCGAAGCCGACACCGCCGCAAGCCTTCGCGAGCTCTTCGATCTGAATGGCGTCTGGGTGTTCAAACTTGACCATGGAGCTGGATTCGATGAGGATGGTTTCGCCGTCCCCTCACGGAGACGGTTCCGATGCCCGTTCCCGCATCGTATAACGATCTGTACGAAGGAGCGGAGTTTCGCGACCACATTGGCTGGGTCTGGTACGAGCGCGATACTTTGGTTGGTATGTCGCGGGGGGCAGGCTCGATCAGACGCAGGCGCTGCTGCGTGCGGATCTGGAGGCGTGGGGGCGTGTAGCGCCGGGCAAGCCGCTGATGTTCACCGAATATGGCGCCGACACCATCGCGGGCTTCCACGATATATCGCCCTCCATGTTTACTGAGAAGTATCAGGTTGCCCTTCTGCGCGCCAATCATGAGGTGATTGATACGTTCCCAACCTTTATCGGCGAGCAGGTCTGGCACTTCGCGGACTTTGCGACCAGCCAGGGAATCGTACGCGCCCAGGGCAATAAGAAGGGCGTGTTCACGCGCGAGCGCAAGCCGAAGATGGTGGCGCATGCGTTGTGTGAGCGCTGGCGGGCGATTCCAGACTTCGGCTATAAACCCTGAGCGCTCGCTGAAAAGACACTATTATGTGTGAGGAGATGAAGAACCATGCCCGATACGCCCGATACGCCTGATACGCCTGATACGCCTGATACGCCGGAAATGCCGGATACGCGGATGGATTGGCAGGCGCTCTTTGGCGCGCATGGCCGCACCGCGGTTATCACCGGGGGCAGCGGCCAGCTTGGCGGGGCGATGGCTTCCGCACTGGCGCGGGCAGGCGCGCGGGTGGCTATCCTCGCGCGCAATGTGGAGGCGACGAACACGGTAGCTGAGGCGATTCGGAAGGACGGCGGCGTGGCAATCGCCGTCGCCTGTGATGTGCTGGATCGCGCCGCGCTCGAACGCAGCCGGGAGCAGGTGTCGAGCGCCTTCGGCCCAGCAGACATTCTCGTCAATGCGGCGGGCGGCAACTCCCCCGCCGCGACGACCACGCCCGACCGTCCTTTCTTCGATCTGGACGCCAACGCCGTCAACCGCGTGCTGGCGCTCAATTTCACTGGTTCATTGCAGGCGTGCCAGGTCTTTGGGCGCGACATGGCGGAACGGCGCCGGGGCTGTATTATCAACGTCACCTCGATGAGCGCGCTGCGCCCGCTGACACGTATTGCCGCGTACAGCGCGGCCAAGGCGGCGGTCGCCAACTTCACGCAGTGGCTGGCGGTACATATGGCGCAGGAGTATAGTCCAGATATCCGCGTCAACGCCCTGGCGCCGGGATTCTTCCTGACTGAACAAAATCGCTACCTGCTGACCAACTCGGATGGAACGCTGACACCGCGCGGAGAGGCGATTATCAGCCACACGCCAGCGGGCCGCATGGGCCTTCCCGACGATCTTGCCGGGACGTTGCTCTGGCTGGTGAGTCCAGCAGCCGCGTTTGTGACTGGCGTCGTCGTTCCCGTGGATGGCGGCTTCGCGGCATTCAGCGGTGTCTAGGTCTGGACCTCTAGAGACGGAGGTGAGCGCATCATGACTGTGGTAGGAAAAGGCGCCGTGACTTTGTCATTGGGGGCTGACGATGTGCGTGAATTGCTGGCCGCGGCGGATACCGAGCTTCTGACGGGCGCAGGAATCGACCTCGCCGGTAAGCGCGTGCTGGTCATCATCCCCGATGGGACACGCACCGCGCCAATACCGCTGTTTTTTCGGCTGCTCTACGCGCAACTGGGCAGCCAGGCCGCCCGGTTCGATTACCTGATCGCGCTCGGCACCCATCCCCCGATGACGAACGGTGCGATAGATCACCTGGTCGGCGTGACAGCGGCTGAGCGCGCCACGCAGTACCCCAATGTCCACATCTACAACCACGAGTGGGATAATCCCGCCATGCTCAAGACCATCGGTGTTATCTCGCGCGACGAGGCGGGCGAACTAAGTGGTGGGTTGCTGGCGGATGACGTACCCGTCACGCTGAATCGGCTGGTCGCCGACTACGATCTGCTGCTGATCTGTGGCCCGGTCTTCCCTCATGAGGTCGCGGGATTCTCTGGCGGGGCAAAGTATCTCTTTCCGGGCATCGCTGGCCCCGACATCATCAATTTCACCCACTGGCTCGGCGCGCTCGTCACCAGCATGCGCACCATCGGCGTCAAGGATACCCTGGTGCGACGCATCATCACGCGGGCGGCGTCGTTCGTATCGGCTCCACTGCTCTATTTGGCGCTGGTGATCGAAGGAGAGGAGATGCGTGGCCTCTATATTGGCCCAGTGACGGAAGCCTGGAGCCAGGCGGCGGACCTCTCGGCGCAACTCAACATCACCTATGTAGACCACCCCTTCCAGCGTGTCCTCTCGGCTCCGGCGGAGCGATACGACGATCTTTGGACGGCGGCGAAGGCAATGTATAAGACCGAGCCAGTGATTGCCGATGGCGGCGAGGTCATCATCTACGCGCCGCACATCACCGAGGTCTCCTACACGCATGGCAGGCTATTGGATGAGGTTGGCTACCATGTGAGGGATTACTTCCTCAAGCAGTGGGATCGTTTCAAGGATGTGCCAGGCAGCATCCTGGCCCACAGCACGCATGTCAAAGGCACAGGCGACTACGACGCGGCAACGGGCGTCGAGGCGCCGCGCATCACAGTTACGCTGGCGACCAGTATCCCGGAGGAGCGCTGTCGCCGTATCAACCTGGGCTACGCCGACTACCGCGAAATTGACCCGACGGAGTGGGTCGGGCGCGAAGAGGAGGGTATCCTCTATGTGCCGCATGCGGGCGAGCGGCTATACCGCCTTCGTGGCGGGTGAGTTGGGGACGTCCGATGCCGGAGCTGTCATGTCTCGCCAGGCCACGTTCGAGCCTGCGCTGCTTCGCGCCCTGCTCCAGGCATGCGCACAAACATGTAGGCTCTGTGGCGACGAGTGCGAGCGCCATGGTCAGCAGGGCATGGAGCATTGCCGCATCTGCGCCGAGGCATGCCGTCGCTGCGAACAGACATGCAATGCTGTCCTATCCGCCCTTTAGGCATAGACAGCCCCCTCCCCGGCGCGGGAAGAGGGCCGGAGGTGAGGTCAGATCTCTACCCCACCGGGTTGTATGTGCAGAACCAGTCGAGAATCTTGTGCAGGCGCAGCACGCGCGAACGCGGATGGCCATTGCGCGAGAGATCGTGTGTCTGCTCCTCAAAGATGACCAGTTCGGTCTCGCGGCCCATGAATTTGAGTGCGGTGAAGAGCTGCATCCCCTCCGCGATGGGGCAGCGCAAGTCTTGATCGCTATGCAGAATCAGCAGCGGCGTGTGGATGTTCTGGACGTAGGTGAAGGGCGAGAACTTCGCCAGCCGCTCTGGTTCGGTCCAGGGTGTCGCGCCACCCAGCTCATCGATCGTCAGCTCCCAGCCGATGTCGCTGATGCCGAACATCGTCGCCATGCTGACCACGCTGCGCATCGTCACCGCCGCCTTGAAGCGGTCGCTGTGGCCGACGGCCCAGTTGGTCATGAAGCCGCCGTAGCTGCCGCCCGCGATGCCGAGCCGCTCGCTGTCGATGCCGCCCTTCGCCAGTGCGGCGTCCAGCCCGGCGAGAATATCCTCGTAGTCTTTGCCGCCCCAGTCGTTGAGCACCGCTGCGGAGAAGGTGCGCCCGTAGCCGGTGCTGCCGCGCGGGTTGGTGTAGATGACGGCGTAGCCGCGCGCCACCAGCAACTGGAACTCCATAAAAAAGCCGTAGCCATACATCGCCATCGGCCCGCCATGCACCTCCAGCACCGCCGGAACATTGACTGTCTCGCCGACGCCGACCCGTGGCGGACGCAGTATCCAGCCCTGAAGCTCCCAGTCGTCCGCGCCGAGGAAGGTGTATTCCTCTGGCCACGCCAGCTCTATCTCGCTAAAGAGCGATTCGTTCAGGTTCGTTAGCCGCTCCATCATGGGTGCGGTCGTCTCGCCAAGGTCAACGGCCTGGGTGTAGAGATCGCCGGGGATGTTGGGATCGGAGGCGGCCAGCGCGAACCGTTGGCAGGCGTCGTCCATCGAGAAGTCGAAGATACGGCGCGAGCCTTCGGTGACGCGGCGTGGCAGCAGGTTGCCCGCGGGCCGGGCGGCGTAGACATGGGTAGCGCCACGCATCGAGGCGAGGAAGAAGATAGAGTGGCCATCAGGCGACCAGACCAGGTGCGCCCCGCCGTGTCCCGCGCGCATGTCGTCGATGCAGGTGTCGTCACTATTGGGAACGAAATCGGTGGTGAGGTGGCGATGCTTGCACGGCTTGTTCGCGGGTACGACACAGAGATCGGTATGCCCATCGCTTTCGCGGCGTGTGGTGGCGAGGAAGGCGATTGTATTGCCATCGGGCGACCATTTCGGCGCGTAACACGAGAGCGCTTCATCGGTCATGCGGGTGAGCGCGCCGCTGGCCAGATTGAGCGTCCAGATCGACGCGCCGGGCCATTTCCAGCGGTCGTCGGTGCGGTCTGAGGCGAAGGCGATCATCTTGCCGTCTGGCGACCAGTCGGGTTCGCCGTCATCGTAGTCGCCATCGGTCAACTGATGCGGCTCGCCGCCGCTAACCGGGACAGTAAAGAGATGCGTGCGCTGCTCATAGATGAAGCCGACGCCATCGAGCTTGTGCCAGAGGCGATTGATCGTGCGCACGCGCGGCAGCTGCTTCGAGTCCTCGCCAATCGCCGCGTCTGCCACCTCTGGCTCCTCCGGCTCCCCGGTCTTCGCCGTGAAGAGCAACGTCGCGCCATCAGGCGACCAGGTTGGCGTGCCCGCGCCGTCGCGCAGTTTGGTCAATTGGGTTGGCTCGCCGCCGTCCAGCGAGAGGATCCAGATTTGCCCCTTGTTCTTGCCCGCGTCGCGCTCCGCCTTCGTGCGCGGTGGCGCCGGACGAGCTGGGGCGCGCACGAACGCCAGCGCGCGGCCATCCGGCGACCAGCGCGGCGAGTGGTCATTCGGGCCAGCGGTCAGGCGGCGCGGCTCACCACCCTCGGCGGGCGCTAGCCAGATCGAGCGACGATACTCGTAACTCTCGCGGTCCATGCCCTGCACGACATAGGCGATGCGCGAGCCGTCGGGCGAGATGCGCGACTCTTCGACGAGACGAATGGCGTAGAAATCTTCCGGGGTCAGCGGTCGTGTCATGGATGCTTAATCCTCCGATGCTTCGGCGACTGGTTTCTGATAGTTACGATCAACCTCGCTGAGAACCGCGCCAGGAATGCTCCAGGTTTCCTCGGTAAAGATATGATATTCGCCATCGCAATAGGGGATGGGCCGGGAGCAGCGCAGATGCGGCACGAGCCGGAAACGTAGCTCGTCGCCCTCGACATGCACCCAGATATGGCGGCGCGTATAACCGTGTCCCCACCGGAAGATCACGCCCGAATCATACTCCTCGAAGGCTCCGCGCCCTTGCAGCGCGTTGCTGTTCAACCTGCGGAGGATATCGGCGACGCCGCTCTCGCGCAGCACCCGCCGGGCGTTGTCGCGGATAGCTTTACGTTGCGCCTCATCCACGGATATGTCGGTGTCGGGGGATGGTACTGGTGGCCCTGCATCATTCATCGGTTGGTAACGCTTTCTTTTCGGCTCGCAGACTCCTTATCGCTATTGTATCGCACGACGACGCCATTCTCATGCAGACAAAAACAGGGCAGGGGATATTTCCCCCACCCTGTCCGCGCTAGAGGACGAGAGCGCTATGCATGCGATGTGACGCAGTGGCTGCCACCGCTGGTGGTGGAGTTGTTGCTCCAGATCGGCTGCACCGCGTAGAAGTTGCTGCCCAGGGTGATATTCTTGGACGTGCCGCCATTCTGGTTCCAGGCGCACTTGTCGGCGTTCTCGTCGCTGCCGCCGCCCGGCCCTTGCCACGCCACACTGGTCTCGGGATGCATGTCGGTTTCGGCTTCCATGAACTCATGTCCGGCGACGATGGAGAAGCCGTCGAAGTAGCCGTTGCCGTAGCTGTTGTTCGTGCTGTTGACGAAGTTCATCCCGCAGGATGCTCCCGCGTTCGGCATATAGGGGATGTAGCCGTAAGCGATGTTGTGACTGTTGTTCGAGGCGTTATCGTGCCAGGCGCACCACTGCGTGCCGAAGCCGCTCATCGAGTGGCCGGTGGGCGTGAAGACAAGGTAGATCGCGTTGGCGCTGTAGCCGAAGTGATTTACCAGCCGCGCCGCGGCATTGAAGATCGCGGTTTGTGTCGGGCTGGTGGGAACCGAGGTCGTATCCACCCAGGCGCCCTTCAGGATGCCGGTGGGATTGGTGATATGCTGTCCGCTGCTCCCACAGTTGACGGTGCCAACGGGAACGCCCTGGCAATACTGCGTATCGATCCTGTGCCAGGAGCTGCCGCCGACGTTGCCGAAGAAACCAGTAATGTACGTCTGCGCCTTGGCGCTGCTATAGCCACCCGTGGAGAAGCCTGTATTCCACTGGCTGCCCCACCAGCTAATGTAGACAGCAGGAACCGTGGAGACAGGTCCACCATGGTAGGTCATGTTGCTACTCGTGACAGCATACGGCGCCTTGCCCGCCGCTGGTCGCGGCCTTAGGACATTGCCATGAAAGACTTCGGCGCCGCCGGCCGCGGCTCCAGCGCTGGGAGCATGCGCGCCAAAGGCAAACGCCATCGCAATGGCCATGATCGCTACGATACATAGAGGGATGGCAACTGTTCGGAATGTTTTCACCGCGATGCTTCTCCTTACCAAGGGCTGCCTCTCCTGAGCGCCCTGATGGGGGAAAGTCTCCCGCTTTGTGTGACAGCTCCCCATTGAGCCGCACATGCCTGGCATGCTCGCAAATCAGCACGAGCAGATCAACCAGCCGGTGAGATAGCATGGACACGGGCGGAGGCGCAGAACAACGCGCCATCGCCAGGGATAGTCCTATCCCTGAGAGAACTGCTCCTTGACCTGCCTCAATCGCCGCCGGGCGATTCCTAATGCGCTGTGACTACGTTTGTTCACGTATGGCCACGTAAAGCGCCTGATACAACCGGCGCAGGCCAACCGGAGTAGCGGCAGTATACAGGTCTATTGCTTTGCTGTCAAACTCATCCGCAGGATTCGTGTCGTAGCGGGGTGTTCTTGCAAGGATGTGGATGCGGATGACGTACAACCCGATCAAGGCAGGGCAGGGGATATTCCCCCACCCTGTCTGCGTTAGAGAACGAAAGAGCTATGCGTGCGATGTGACGCAGTGGCTGCCGCCGCTGGTGGTGGAGTTGTTGCTCCAGATCGGCTGCACGGCATAGTTGTTCCCGCCCAGCGAGATATTGGCCGACGTGCCACCGTTCTGGTTCCAGGCGCACTTGTCACCGTTCTCGTCGCTGCCGCCGCCGGGACCCTGCCATGCGACAGTCGCACTGGTGTTGGGGTTCATATCGGTTTCGGCCTCGGCAAACTCATGTCCCGACACAATCGAGAAGCCGTCGAAGTAGCCGTTGCCGAAGCTGTTGTTGCTGGCGTTGACGAAATTCATGCCGCAGCTTGAGCCAGCATCAGGCATATAGGGAATATAGCCATAGGCGACATTGTTGCCACCACTGGAGGTGTTGGAGTGCCAGGCGCACCACTGCGTGCCGAAGCCGCTCATCGAGTGCCCGCTCGGCGTGAAGACCAGATAAATCGCATTGGAATTGAAGCCGCCGAAGTGGTTCATCAGGCGAACCGCCGCGCTGGCGATACTGGACTGGCTGATGCGCTTGGGCAGGGAGGTGGTATCCACCCAGGTACCCGCAAGCTCACCCGCGCCATTGGTAATGTGCTGACCGCTCGCACCACAGTTCACGGTGCCAATCGCCACGCCCTGGCAGTATTGCGTGTCGATCTGGTGCCAGGAGCTGCCACCGACATTGCCAAAGAAGCCAGTGATGTAGGACTGCGCCTGCACGCTGGTATAGCCGCCCGTGGAGAACCCGGTGTTCCACTGGCTGCCCCACCAGCTGATGTAGACAGTTGGCGCGAGTGAGACGGGGCCGCCGTGATAGGTCATACTGCTATTGGTGACGGCCTGAGGGGATGCGCCTTTTGCCGGACGGGGCTTCATGGCTTGGCCATGCAGGACATCAGAGCCGCCAGCCGCGGCGCTGGCGCTGGTGACGTGCCCGCCAAAGGCGAGCATGATGGCCATGGCCGCGACGGCCACGATGGCCAGGGGAACGAGGGCGATGCGTAGCTTTTTCATCGCGATGCTTCTCCTAGTGAGAGCCGCCTTAGTTGGCGCTCTTGTGTGGCGAACCTGCCAGATTCTTCAGGCGACTCCCCGATGAGCGCCAATGTTCGCACATCAGTGCGAGTGAACCTGGTCAGACAAACCCGATGGGACAGCATGGGTGCGATGCGAGCGGATGCGTACGACACACCTCCGCCGGGAATCTGCATTCCCAGAGACAGTTCTCTTGCCGCTACTTCCTTGTCGTCGCCGACAGGCGACAGTTATCTCACTACGTGATATTTCGTAGCCATCTGGTCAAAACGGGTTAGCAGACAAGATTGGCGCGTAGTATAGCGGCAGCCAGGTATTGTGTCAAGTGGCAGTTTACCGCCGGGTACATATTTGTGCCGATGGGCGCCGATCTCGCCGACAAAGGGGAGCCAGGGTCGTTAATTGTTGCCGCGGCGGTCGATGTAGTAGCTGCTGCCGGGGATGGCTTTCGCCTGCGCCTTGACCTCGGCGGCGATGCGGCTGAACTCTTCCATCGTGGTGATCGAGCGGTGGAGGTTGGTGACGATGCCAATCGAGACGCCGACCAGGGGGTAGACCTGTTCCTGACCCTGCCGGTCGCGGGCGATGAGCGAACCACGGGCGACATCTTCGAGTGAGTAGAGCGCGCGGCTCTCGCGGTCCCAGGCGTCGATGATGCTGCGGGAGACCGGCTCCATGCGGTCGGGAGTGGTGATGAGGATGAAGTCGTCGCCGCCGATGTGGCCCAGAAAATCGCTGGCGTTGCCCTCGGCGCGCTGGCTCTCCGAGGTCACCCGCCCTAACAGACGGATTAGGTCGTTGCCGCGCAGGGGGCCATAGACATCGTTATAGGCTTTGAAATGGTCCAGGTCGAGATAGAGGATGGCCCATGGCCGAGGAGATCGCAACTGCTCGGCGATGGCGTGTTCGACGCGCAAGCCGGAGGGCAGGCCCGTCAGCGGGGAAAGCAGCGTCTCGCGCAGGTGGCGCAGCTGAGTGCGTATGCGCGCCACCAGTTCCTCGCCATTGAAGGGCTTAGTCATGTAGTCGTCAACCTTCGAGGCGAAGGCGCGCATCTTGACGCTGATATCGTGGCGGGCGGTGAGCACCATGACCGGGATATGTGTTGTTCGGGCGTTGGCGCGAATCGCCGAGACGACGTCGAAGCCATCGATGCCGGGCAGCATGAGGTCGAGCAGGATCAGTTGCGGCTGCTCGCGGAGCGCGAAGTCGATGGCGTCCTCGCCGGTATAGGCAATCGTCGGCGCGTAGCCTTCGGCGGCAAGGGTCGAGCCAAGCATGTGGGCAAGAGGCGCCTCATCTTCGACGATCAGAATCGAGGCGGGAGGCGCGTCGAGCGCGGCAATATCCATCGCGTTCGTCCTCCCTGTTGTAGCCGGTTGCGCCCCATCCAATCCAGAGCAATCTGGAAAGAGACGGGTGGCCAGTTTCTGATACTGTGGGTAGTATTACACACAAGAATCCGGTGCGCCATGAATCGCCTCACAGAGCGCCATATCAGCCCAATCGGGGTAGCCCATTTGAGCGCGCGGGTACCTCGAAGGCTCGCTCACTTGCCAGAGGGCAGCCCCTGGTCTTCCTCGGTGCTGGTGCGCTGCGCCCGCACGATGGCTTCACGCTGGCCAATCAGGGCGTCTTCCAGCCGCTGGCGATGCTTGGGAAGGAACTTGTCGGGCAATTTCTCCGAACTGAACCAGCCCACCTCGGAGACCTCATCGCTCGTTCGCGGCTTGCCCGCGTTGGGCGCTGGATGGCAGAGGAATGTGATGACGACCTCGTTCTTACGCGGCTTCGAATAGATGCCCACGACCCGCTCGATGGTCACGGCGAGGTGGATCTCCTCCATGACCTCGCGCACCAGGCCCTCATCGACCGTTTCGTTGTTTTCCAGCCCGCCACCCGCCAGATTCCACCAGCCGATGTCGCGCCTCCGCGCCAGCAGGTACGTTCCCTCTTGCTCGATGATCGCGAAGGCCGCTACTCGGAAGCGCGCCTTAGACTCCTGCTGCTGTCGGTCGTTCGCCATCGTGTCGTCGTCTCCCTGATATGCCATCCCGCGCGCCGCACCGGTGAGGTACGCATGTTTGTAGACTACTATCCAGAGGATAGCATATGGAGCATATGGAGCATATGGGGGGAACGACAGCAGGTCAGTGTGCTATGCGGTCTGGTGGCTGAAGCGCGCCGAGCTTGCCGCGGAGAGCGATGCGAATTCTAAGGCGTTTGTGATGTTATGAGGCGTAGCAGAGAGCACTTTGTGATCCATGCGCCACTAGAGTGAGATGGGATCAGGATCGCTATCTAAACCGGGTTGGAATATCCATCACGCCATGGCGTGATGCGTTCAACCTAGCGCTAGCGCGCCCAGCGCTGCGGCATCTTATGAGTGAAGGAGAAATGAGATGCTTCAGACAGATGCTCTCACTATCGCATTCGTGACATTCGCTTTTGTGGTACAGCTTGCCCTGATCGCGCATTTTGCCCTTCGCAAGTGGGCTTTCGCAACTGCGATGCGGTTTGGTCCACTCATCTATGCGCTCTGCATCCCCGCTACGATCGTGAGTGTGGCGCTCTGGGCAGGCGGCAAGCCATGGTATCTGTGGGCGGCGGGATTCATCTATACCGCGTGGGCGGTCTACGGCTACACCGTTGAATATATCCTCCATATCGGCTGGCGCCAGCCTGTCCGCTGGGGCGCCTTGATCCCGTATGTCACCTTGTATCTTGCCAGTATGATGTTCTACTGGTGGCCGCTGGCAACGATTGAGCAGACACTTTGGTATGTGTACGCGGCGCTGTTTGTCATCAGCACCGTCCTCAACGTCATCTCACACAAGGGTCCGGAGGAGGCCGCTGGAGTTCGGTCCGTGTCGCACACGCACGGCATGGCGTAGACTTGGAAGCGCGCCTTAGACTCCTGCTGTTGCCGGTCGTTCGCCATCGTGTCGTCGTCTCCCTGATATGCCATCCCGCGCGCCTTAACCCCTTCTCCCATGGGAGAAGGGGTTAAGGCCTCAGCTCCTCAGCTGGAATCCCTCAGCTGGAATCAGGGTCATTCGCCCTGCTGTGGGATCACCACGTTGAACGACGAGTTGGCGATGTAGGCGGTCGCGTCCTGGTGAAAGACTGCCCAGCGCAGGTAGCCGCTGGAATAGAAGACGCCCAGGTTGTGGTCATCATAGACGCCGCCTGTGCCACCGGGATTCCAGTTGGCCGTGACGAAGACGATTGCGCCCGGTTTCGCGTTCGACGCCGAACTATTGAACGTGATGTAGTCGTAGGTGCATGGCGCTGAGCAGGCATGCGCCACGAACCGCGTCGCGCCGTCGGAGACCGTCGCGTAGACGTTGTAATTGGCGTTCAACGTGTACGGCGTCGTGTCCTGATGGTAGATCGCCCACTTTCCCCCAATGTAGTAGACGCCCAGCCGGTGATTCTCATAGACGCCAGTGACTCCGCCGGGATTCCAGTTGTGGGTCACCAGAATGACGGCGTTCGGATTGCCGTTCGTGGCGGGATTGTCGATGATGGTGTAGTCCCCCGCGCTGTTGGCCGCGCTGGCGCGCCAGATGAACGTGCCGGGCTGGCTGGTTTCGCGCGCCCAGACGTTATAGCTGGCGTTGAGGATGTAGGGCGTCTTGTCATCGTGGTAGATCGCCCACTTGTTGGTGGACCCGCTGATGTAAAAGACCCCCAGCGGGTGGTTGTCATAGACCGCACCGACCCCGTTCGGGTTGTAGTTCGCCGTGACGAAGAGGACGAGACCTGGGTCGCCATTCGTGACGACGTTGTCAATCAATGTGTAGTCGCCTACACTGTTGCTGGCGGTCGCGCGGACGGTGAAGAAGAACGGCGGCGCCACCGCATCCGGCGTGCCGCTGCCCGATGGGGTCGCGGTGGGTGAACCGCCGCCTGTGCCAGTCGTGGCGGTCGGCGAGCCGCTGCTCCCGCTGGTGGCGGTGGGATTCGCGCCACCAGTGAGGTCGCCCGATCCCGGGGTTGTGCTGCTCCCACAGGCGGCCAGGGTGAGCATCAGCGCGAGACAAAGGATAAGGAGTCCTGTCCTGGGTCGCTTCCATGATGACAGGATGAAGTGCGTCATCAGAGGCCCTTTCACGGCGCGTTGCGGGATGAGCAGGAATCTTCTCCCCTCCCAGTCTCATCCGCTTCAACGCAAACACAACAATTCGATGACGCTATAATTGCATGCCTGTCAACTCGCGCCCTACGGTGGGCGTCACAGAATTACTGTGCGATAGGTCATATTGCGCCGAGCACAAGAAAACGCCCCTCCCCGTGCTGGAGAGAGGCGCTATCTAGACATTTCCTACTACTCTTCGCCGAGCTTGACCTCTTCGGCCATCTGCTGGCGCATCACCTTCTTGTCGAACTTGCCGACGCTGGTCTTCGGGATCGCCTCGACGAAGATCACGCGGTCGGGCAGCCACCATTTGGCGACGCGCGGCTCCAGGTAACTGATGATGTCCGCCTCGGTCAGCTGGCCTGCCGCATCCGGCTTCGGCACAACCACCGCAATCGGGCGCTCCTGCCACTTCGGGTGCGGCAGCGCGATCACTGCCGCCTCCATTACCTGCGGATGCCCCATGATGTCGTTTTCGAGCGTCACCGACGAGATCCACTCACCGCCCGACTTCACGACATCTTTGGTGCGGTCCACGATTTGCATGTAGCCCTCGGCGTCCATCGTCGCCACGTCGCCGGTGCGGAACCAGCCATCCATGAATTTGTCCTGGCCCATCTCAGCGTTGTCGTCGTGATAGTAGCTCCCGGTGATCCACGGCCCGCGCACCTGAATCTCGCCAAAGGTTTCGCCATCCGAGGGAACCACCTGGCCTGTCCCCAGATCGACGATGCGCAACTCGACACCCGGCACGACGCGACCTTGTTTCGCCTGATAGCCTATCTGCTGCTCAGGCGGCAGGCTTTCGAGCGTCGAAAGCAGCCGCGAGACGGTGCCAATCGGCGAGGTCTCGGTCATACCCCAGGCGTGCAGCACTGGGATGCCATTCGCCTGTAGCGCCTGAATCAGCGAGACAGGGCAGGCCGAGCCGCCGATGACGACCCGGTTGAGCTTGGGGAACTTGAGGTCAGGCTGCTTCGCCATCACCTGCAAGAGACCCAGCCAGAGCGTCGGCACGCCCGCCGAGAGCGTCACGCCCTCGTCCACCATCGCCTGGGCGGTGCGGTCCGGCGTCATGAAGCGGCCCGGCAGCACCAGCTTGCAGCCCACCAGCGTCCCCGCATGTGGCAGGCCCCAGCAGTTGACGTGGAACATCGGCACCAGCGGCATGGCGACATCGCGCTCGGAGAGGGCAATTGTGTCGGCCTGCGTCACCGTGAGCGCATGCAACAGCGACGAGCGATGGCTATAGACAACGCCCTTCGGGTTGCCCGTCGTGCCGGAGGTATAGCACATCGCGGCGGGCGCGCGCTCATCCACCTCGGGCCAGGTGTAGTCGGGCGATCCGGTGGCCAGTAGCTCCTCATAGTCCAGCATTTTGGGCAGACCCTCGGCGGTGGGGCTGGCCTGCCCGTTCATCACGACGACGTATTCCACTGAGGGGATTTGCCCGGCGACCTTCTCCAGAATCGGCATCAGGTCGGCGTCGATGAAGATCACGCGGTCGGCGGCGTCGTTGATGATGAACGTCAACTGATCGAGCGGCAGCCGCAGGTTGAGCGTATGCAGTACGGCGCCCATGCACGGAACGCCGAGGTAAAGCTCGAAGTGGCGGGAGGTATTCCAGGCCAGCGTACCCACGCGGTCGCCCTGCTTGATGCCCAGCTTTTCGAGCGCACTCGCCATCTGGCGCGACCGGTCGTAGACCTGGCCATAGGTTGTCCGGTCGTAGCCGTCCGCCGTCAGGGTCACGATCTCGCGGTTGGCGAAGTAGTTCTTGGCGCGGTCGGCGGCGTATTGCAGCGTCAGCGGATAGTCCATCATCGTCGTCACGATGGGCGAGGCGCTGGCTGATGGCGCTGGCGCTGGAGCGGCGGGAGTGGAATCAGCGACGGGAGCCGCCACGGGCGCTGGGGCTGGAGCGGGAGCGGGAGCGGGATCAGCGGCCACCGGCTCGTCGGCGGGTACAGCAACGGCGGGACCAGCAGTGTTTTTGCGTTTGAACCAGGCCATAGCAGATACCTCCTGTGTGCGTTCACCATCATCGGTGACTCAGAAATCTACGCTCGGTTCAGAGACTTCAGAGACAGCAGAGGACCGAATCTCTCGTCCATAGCCGCTGGACGTTCGGCGGGCCACCTCCCTCATCGCTTCGTGACGACTTTCGCAATGGGCAACTATCTCGTCGGGCAGGTTGGCGTGGCGCACTGGCGCGCGTGTGATGAGTGATCATCACGTCGTATTGAGACAAGGATAACACAAGCGCGATAGCTCTGGCTCACAGGCGCGGGTCCACCGGCTCCGATTCGAGCGCCAGCACCGCGAAGACCGCCTGATGCACGCGCCAGAGCGGCTCGCGGCGGATGAAGCGCTCCAGCGACTCAACGCCCAGGGCGAACTCGCGGACGGCCAGCGCGCGCTTGGAGCGCAGCCCGCGCAGACGCAGCCGCTCCAGGTTGGCTGGCTCGGTGTAGTCTGGCCCATAGATGATGCGCAGATACTCGCGGCCACGCGTCTTGAGCGCGGGCTGAACCAGGCCACGCGAGCCACGGACGATGAAGTCGAGTGGCTTGACGACCATGCCCTCGCCGCCCTCAGCGGTCGCCGCCTCCCACCAGGCCGACGCCTCGGCGCACTCCGCCTCGTCCAGCACATTCACCGCGCGGTAGTTGGTGGCAAGAATGAGTGGGTCAGCCTCCGCCAGTTGCGCCATCTCGCTCATATGCCAGAGATGGTCGCGGTCGAAATAGGCGCGCCCTTCGGTGGCGAGCAGGTGGAACGGCGCGAGACGCACGCCTTCCAGCCCCTCCGTCTCCCAGCAATAGCGGCGATAGGCGTCGGCATAGCGCGCGATATTCTCCTGCTGGGCGCGCAGCCGCTCGATCAGCGCCGTTACTCCGGCGGTCTGCGCCTGCGCCGCCTCGGCTGAGGCAAGCGCCATAGCAAGGGAAGCCTGCCCGGCTGCGGCAACGGGCGCGTACTGCTCGCGCAGCAGCCCCTGCGCCTTGGCGCTCCACGGCAGCAGTTCGGCATCCAGACAGACCCAGTCGGTATTGAAACGCTCCCAGAATCCGGCGGCGGTGAGCGCCTGCGAGAGACGGGTGATGAAGGCGGTATCGAGCGCGTCGTCGTCGAAGAAGCGGCGGCCCGTGCGGGTATAGCACGCGCCGGGGGCGAGGCTATCGCTGACGCCGAAGCGGCGCGCGGCGGTCGCAAGATCGCGGCAGAGCACAACGACGGCGCGGCTGCCCATATGCTTCTCTTCGCAGACGACGCGCGGCACGCCCTGGCCGCGGAAGTAGCTGAACGCCTCTGTGGGATATTCGAGCCATTCCGGCTGGCGCGATGTCTCACTCGGCGACATCGTCGGCGGCAGGTAGATCAGCCAGCGCGGATCGAGCGCGAACCGGCTCATCACCTCGAGCGCGGCGGCGGCCTGATTCTCCTCGACGATGACGTTGCCCGCGAGGCGCGTGGAGACCAGTTGCTTGCCCATCACGTCTTCGATGCGCAGCAGCGTATCGGTCGCGTGGCCACTGGCATCAGCAGTCCCATCGTCAGAGGTAGCCAGCGGGCGCGCGGGCTGAGCATACACCTCGTGCGCGGCGACGCTCACCAGCTCGCGTTCTGGCCAGCGCAGGGCGGTGAGCTTGCCGCCGAAGACGCAGCCAGTGTCGATGTTGATCGTATTGTTGAGCCAGTCCGCCTCAGGGACGGGGGTGTGGCCGTAGACGACGGCGGCGCGACCGCGATAGTCGGCGGCCCAGTTGTAGCGGATTGGCAGGCCGAACTCGTCGGTTTCGCCCGTCGTCTCGCCAAAGAGCGCGAAATCGCGGACACGGCCCGATGCGCGCCCCTGAAACGCCTCTTTCATGCCCGCGTGCGCCACCACCAGGTCGCCACCAGCGAGGACGTAGTGCGAGACAAGATCGTCGGCGAAGGCCAGATAGTCTCGCCGCCAGGAGGCACGCTCGGCCTCAGGTAGCGCCTCGATCTGCGCGATGCTCTCCGCCAGGCCGTGGTTGATCTGCATCTTCTTGCTCTTGCCCTTGAGGTAGCGCCCCAGTTTGACGTCGTGGTTGCCGGGAACGCAGAGCGCCTGCCCCGACGTGACCATCCGCCGCGCGAGATTGACCGTCTCGACCACCTTCGGGCCGCGATCCACCAGATCGCCCACGAAGATGACGCGCCGCCCGTCGGGATGGCGCATGCCCGCCTCGTCGTCGATGCTGTAGCCCAGGTGAGCGAGCAGTTCGAGCAGTTCATCGTAGCAGCCATGCACGTCGCCGATGATGTCGAACGGGCCAGCGTCGTCGCGCCGGTCGGTCCAGAGTGGCGTGCGAGTGATGGTGACGGCGTCCACCTCTTCGGGCGAGTTCAGGTAATAGACATACCGGAAGCCCTCACGTTGCAGACCGCGCATGCTGCGGCGAAGCTGCTGGACGTGGTTATGGACGACCCGCTCGCCAAGCTGGCGGTCAGGGCGGGTCTTGTTGCGCTCGACGCAGATGCGCTCGTCGATGTTGAGGACGAACGCCACCGGCAGCACATCGTGCTCGCGGGCGGTGCGGATGAGCGCGGCGCGGTCCTGCGGCTTGACGCTGGTGGCGTCCACCACGACCAGCCGCCCCAGACCCAGGCGCAGCCCGGCGACATAGTGCAGCGCGTCGAAGGCGGCGGCAGTCACGGACTGGTCGTTCGGGTCGTCGCCGACGATGCCGCGAAAGGTATCGGAGCTCAGCGCCTCCGTCGGCTTGAAGTGACGCGCTGCGAAGGTGCTTTTGCCTGAGCCGGTCGGGCCAATCAGCGCGACGAGGCAGAGATCGGGAATCGTAAGGGCGCGCGCCGGCGTCTCCTGCTGTTGCTTGCTCATCTATGGCATGTATCCCTATGTGTCTGTCAACGATTCAGTATCTAAGGAGTTGGCGGCGCGGACGGTGGAGGAAATTCGCTGGCAAGAATGTTTTGCAACTCAATTTCCAATGGCCCAATATCGTGAGAGATCGTCTGCCAGACAATTGAGACATCAACATTGAAGTAGCCGTGAATGAGGCGATTTCGCGTGTCCGCGATTATCCTCCACGGGATAGCTGGATGTTGCGTCCTCCAGTCCGCTGGCAACTGCGCCGCGGCCTCACCCAGCACTTCGAGACGGCGGATAACCGCATCCTGCTTCTCAAGGTTCTGCCTGAATTGCGCCTCAGTCGTTCCCTGGATGTAGCGCTGAATCCGGGCGATGCTATCAAGCATTTCGCGCAAGAGAATGTCCGGAGCGCGGGGCGAGGCAGATGACACGATTCGATTCCTCTTCTTGCCCTTCTGGGCCTGTCTCACTCGCGGCAAATAGCACAACCGCCAATGTCATCGAGCAGGGTCGGCGCCGACCTCGTCCAGATCAACCGTGAATAATTGGTCATAGTGCGCGTAGACGCTGTCACGCAGGCGCGGTTGCAGGGAGGCATAGGTAACCAGATCGACTGGGCATCCAAGCAGATCCTCAAGCGCCAGCGCCAACTCTGAGAATCCAAATAGTGACATGGTAGGCGGCGGTTGGATCAAGAGATCGACGTCACTATCCGGGCGGGCGTCGCCACGAACAATCGAGCCGAATAAACCCGCACGCTGCACACCATAGCGGCGGAGCAGCGCGATGAGAGCCGACCGTTGTGTGGATGGAATCCGTTGCGGCGATGGGACAGCCGGGGATTCAGAGGCGCCTGATGTATCCATATCTCCGAGATATCCTCCTTTTCGCCTGGCTACTCCATGAGACGGTATGGCGTAAGTTCCGAGCCATTCGTTCATGCAATGCACGGAAAGTATAGCATACGGCGCGGAACGTCCCGGCCCGGCGCCACACCTTCACGGCTCACTGTCTTCACTCGCGGTGAGCCGGTCGAAGATGACCAGTTGCGAGGGCGCGCCCAGGTCGGCGTCCACCGGGCCAAGCTCCCGCTGCGCCATACGGTAGCCGTACCGCGCGGCGACGCGCTCGGCCCAGACGTGGCACTCGGCGCGGGTCCACTCGAAGCGGTGGTCGCTGTGGCGCAGGCGCGTCTCGCCAACAGGCTGCCAATGGGCGTTGTACTCGCGGTTGGGCGTGGTGACGATGACCCGGCGCGGGCGGGCATGCTGGAAGACAACTCGCTCCATCGCCGCCAGCCGGGGCGGGTCGAGATGCTCGATCACCTCCACCAGCGAGACGGCATCGAAGCCCGCCAGCCGCTGGTCGCGGTAGAGCAGCGAGCCTTGTGTCACCTCGATGCGCTGGCGCTGCGCGGTCGGCAGCGTATCCAGACGCAGACGGCGGCGGGCGCGGGCCAACGCAACGGACGAGACATCCATGCCGACGATGCGCGTCAGCGTCCGCTCTTTGAGCGCCAGCGCGAGCAGCTTGCCCTCGCCGCAGCCCAGATCGGCCAGCGAGTGGGCGCCCGCCTCGCGGATGGCCGCCAGCACCGTATTCAGCCGTAGCTCGTGCAGACCCATCTCCGGCTCGGACGGCTCTTCCACCGGCGCGTCAGCCTCGTCGCCCTCATTCTCAGCGGCGGACTCGTCGGCCACCGACGCATCCGCCGCGATGAGGCGATCTATCGCCGACTGAACCAGCGGGCGTTTGTAGCGCAGATAGCGCCGCGCGATCAGGTCGCGATCAGGATGCGCCGCCAGCCACGCCCCGCCATGCGCCAGCAGCTTGTCGGTCTCTTCTTCGCCGACGTAATAGTGCTTGCTGTTGTCGAGTACTGGCAGCAGTACGTAGAGATGGCTGAGAACGTCCTGTACGGTCTGCATGCCATCGAGGGTGACGCGATACACATTGGCCTGTCCCCATATGGGAAAGCGCTCGTCCAGCGGCAGTTGTTCGGTAGTGACGGTGTAGCCGAGGGGCGCGAAGATCCGCGCAATCAGGTCGTCTCCGCCATCACAGGCGATGGCGGGTAGGGTGACGACCCAGCGCATGCGCTCGGCCAGGCGCGCATTGCGGCTGGGACTGGCGCTGCGCCCGGCGAGCGCGGTGCTGAAGGCGGTCTTGAGCGCGACGCTAGTGAGGCTGGAGGCGACGTATGGCCGGTCGTTGACGTACTGGTCGAGCTGCGCCAGGGCGGCGGGGCCGCGCACCAAGCCCACCGGATCGATCTCGGTGAGCAGCGCAACAGTGACGTGGTCGTCGGCGACCTCAGGATAGAAGACCCAGACAGTCCCCGCCGAGAATGGGCGCTCGAAGGTCGAGGCAGGGTTCTTGCCCAGCAGATAGCCGACATCGGCGGCGTTCGGCGCGTAACAGGTGAGCGTCATCAGCATGGTATGGTACTTTCAAGGATTGACGGACGCGGGCGGCCCCCTCCCCCCTTCAGGGAGAGGGGAATCAGAGAGACCTCACCCCCAGCCCCTCTCCTACGAGGAGAGGGGAGCCAGACTGTGGCGAAGCGGTGTGTTGCATGGTGGTGTAACACAAATTTGGGAGAGATTCCCGACGAGCGCCAAAACGCACTATTCCCAACATTTCCGATTCACCACTGCGCGAGCCGCTCGATCACCACGCGTATCAGAGTAGCATGAATAGTGGGTGGTTGCACGGGAACATACCCGGCCATATGCGTCTTTTTGCCGCCTGATACACGGAGGCGCGCTGTTGCATGATGGTGTTCTTTTGCCCTATGACACGTTTTGCGATCTATTGCAGCGCTGAGGTGAGGCGGCAGACGTTCTCGGCCAGCCGCGTGAGGATCGAACGCTGCTGCCACTCTTCCAGGCGCACGCGCTTCGAGCGCTTCAGATAGTTGGCCTCGATATGCCGCAGTTGCACAACGGCGTCGTGATCATAGACGATCAGCGTCACCTCCATGTTGAGGTGGAACGAGCGCATATCCAGGTTGCTCGATCCAATCACCGCGATATCGTCGTCAATTGCCATGCACTTTGAGTGCATCAGAATCGGCGCGCGATGCCAGTAGATTTTGACGCCCGCCTTCATCAGTTCTTCGTAATACGAGCGCTGCGCGTGGCTGACAAAGAACTGATCGCTCGCCTCGGAGTTGATGAGGCTCACGTCCACGCCGCGCAGGGCCGCGCTGGTAATGGCCACCAGCAGCGACTCATCCGGCACGAAGTAGGGATTGGTAATCACGAGTTTGCGCCGCGCCGCGTGGATCAAGGCCGTAAACAGCTTCAGATTGTTCTCGTATTCGAAGCCGGAGCCGCTGGGCAGCACCTGGCAGAGCGCCTCGCCCGCCAGCGGCGGATTCTCCAGCAATTCGGGGTCGAGTTGCGTATCCAGGAGCGCGCCTGACTCGGCGTACCAGTCGGTGATGAAGACCGCATTCAACTCGACCGCGGCAGGCCCGCTCACCTGCGCCACCAGCTCGTCATAGTAGATTTTGTCGCGGCGGAAATAGTTGCGTTTGATGAGGTTCTGCGAGCCGGTGAAGCCAACGCTGCCGTCTATCACCACAATCTTGCGGTGATTGCGCAGGTCGAGCCGGGCGAATTCACCGTGCGCCGGACGGATCGGCAACATCAGATGCCATTCGATGTCCGCCTGTTTCAGCCACCGGCGCGTTTTGCGGTAATAGCGATATTTGCGCGACCCCAGCTGATCCATCAACACGCGCACCTTCACGCCGCGCTGCTGCGCCCGCTTCATCGCGGCAAAGACCACCTCGGTGTCGCCATCGAGACTCAGCGCGTAATATTCCACGTGAACGAAGCGCTCCGCGCTATCAATGCACTCGGCGATGCGCTGAAATATCGCCTGGTAGTCATCCAGCAGGACGACGCTATTGCCGTCCACAGCGGGCATCCCGCCGAGATTCGCCGAGAGATTGATGAAGGGCGTTTGTCGCGCCGGGATGGGTGTCTCGAAGACCAGCTCCATGCCTGGAAGCTGCTTGACCTGGGCGGTAATGGCCTCGATGCGCTCGTTCATCGTGCGCTGCTGGGCGCGTCGCCAGCGCGGAAGCTTCGGGCTGCCAATGAGCAGGAAGATGAGCACGCCCACATACGGCAGGATGAACATCACCAGCAGCCAGGCCGTCGCCGCCGTTGGCTTGCGGTTCACCGGCACGATAAAGAGCGCGACGACGGGTATCAGGTAGCCGATGACGGTGAAGATGATCTCTACGACGCTCCAATTAAGGTTCATGCCGCTTCCCCCCTCGCGCAATGGCGCAACGGCATCTTCGCCAGCCGACCGCATGGATGTGCAGACACCATACCATGTCGAAGCCACTCGGCTCTTGACCTGATTTTGACCGTTGTGATAAAATAATGACCGACGGGTCAAAACATTGGCAAAGCGGTCAATAACAATATCTTGGGTCAATTGGGAAGGAGCGAGAACATGTCAACGGCGACACCACAACGCTCGCTGAAGGAGCGGCAACGTGAAGAACGCGAGCGTCTGATACTTCAGGCGGGCGAGGCGCTGATTTTGGAGAAGGGCTACAACGATACCTCGATGGACGACATCGCCACAAAGGTGGGCGTCTCCAAAGGGACATTGTATCTGCACTTCGCCAGCAAAGAAGACCTCTTGCTGGCCATCATGGAGACCAACCTGCGCACATTCGTCGAATCTATGAACGCCATCATCGACTCCGAGAGTGCGCCACGCGAGAAGCTCGAGGGTCTCATTCATCTGGTTTACACTGGCTCGTCCGACGAGCGTATCCGCATGATGGATGCGGTGTTGCGTGTTCCGGAGCTGCGGCTGCGGCTGACGGAGCAAAAGTCGGCGACCATCGCGACGTTCTGGGGCGACTTCGCGGAGCGGCTGCGGGCGGTGCTCGACGAGGGGAAGGCGACGGGCGACTTCGATCCGGCGATTCCGACGCCCGTGCTCCAGGCAATCTTCACTGGGCTACTGCATCCGGTCAATTTCCGGGGTTCGTTGCTGCTGGCGGAAAATGGTATTCCGCGGGACGAACTCACCACCTATGTCAGTCAATTCTTTTTCAGGGGAGCCGCGGCGCGCTAGCCACGGCATGAGGAGGGGGAATCATGAGCACGGCTGAATCAAACGGCCGCACGAAAGAGGCCGAGACGGAGGCGCTGACAGCGACCGTCGGGGCGGATGCGGCGCCCGAGCAGCCGAAGTATTCGCGCGAGGTGACACTGCTGACGATGCTCAGCGTGCTGCTGGTGATGTTGCTGGCGTCGCTCGACCAGACGATTGTTGGCACGGCGATGCCTCGGATTATCGCCGACCTGAATGGCTTCTCAGAGTACACCTGGGTGACGACAGCCTATCTGCTCACCTCGACGGTGATGGTGCCGATCTACGGCAAGCTTTCTGACCTCTATGGGCGCAAAGGTATCTTGATCTTCGCGGTGATCGTCTTCCTCATCGGGTCGTGGCTCTCGGGCGCGGCGCAGACGATGACGATGCTCATCCTGTTCCGTGGCTTCCAGGGACTGGGCGCGGGCGGCCTGATGTCTATGGCCATAGCAATCATTGGCGATCTTTTCACGCCACGCGAGCGCGCGAAGTGGCAGGGCGTCACGGGCGCGGTCTTTATGCTGGCGTTCATCGTCGGGCCGACTGCGGGCGGCTGGATTACCGATAATATCTCATGGCGCTGGGTCTTCTACGTCAACATGCCGATTGGCCTGATCGCGCTTGGTGTGCTGATCTTCCTGATGCCGACACTCTATCGGCCAGCGCGGAATCCGAAGATTGACTTCATCGGCGCGACGTTGCTCATTTTGGGGACGGCGCCGCTCTTGCTTGGCCTGACGTGGGGCGGCTCGCAGTATGACTGGAACTCGCCGCAGATCATTGGTCTGCTGGGCGGCGCGGTTATCGCGCTGGTGGCGTTCATCCTGTATGAGCGCAGGCTGGAAGCCAGCAATGGCCAACCGATTGTCTCGCCGAGTCTCTTCAAGAACAATGTCTTTGCCGTCTCGACGGTCATTGTGATGCTGGCTGGCATGGCGATGATGGGCAGCATCTACTACATTCCGCTCTTCTTGCAGGGCGTCACGGGCGTCTCCGCCACCGCGAGCGGTACAGTGCTCACGCCAATGATGGTCACGGCTATCGTCGCGAGTATCGCCTCGGGGCTGCTGGTCGCGCGGACGGGCAGATACAAGATATTCGCGCTGGCGGGCGCGGTCATCAGTGTGGTTGGCTCGTTCTTCCTGCTGCACCTGGATGCGCATTCGACCAGCACTGATGTGATTATTGCGATGCTGGTGCTGGGCATGGGCATGGGTACGGCGATGTCGCTCTACAACCTGATCGTGCAGAACGCGCTGCCAACACGGATTGGCGAGGCGTCGGCGGGGATGACATTCTTCCGCCAGATTGGCAGCACCATCGGGCTGGCGGCGATGGGGTCGGTTTTCAACTCGACCTTCCCAACCGCCTTCCACAATGCGATTCCGGCGGCGTTGAAGGCGGTTCTGCCAGCGCAGGTGATCAATACCTTCAACAACCCGCAAATCTTGCTCAGCCCGGACGCTCTGGCGGCGCTACACGCGCAGTTTGCCAAGGGCGGGGCGCAAGGCTTGCTGGTTCTGGACCAACTGCTCGAGGCGGTCAAGGTTGGCATCGCGAGCAGCCTGCACAGCATCTTCTTCGTCGGGATGATTGTCGCGGTGGCAAGCGTCGTCGCGGTGCTCTTCCTCAAGGAACTGCCACTGCGGGGCGATGTGCGTCCGTCGGCTGTACCCGAGGCGGCGGTCGAGGCTGAAATCGAGGCTGAAATCGAGGCCGAGTCGGACGAGGAGCCTGAGGCGGCGGTGAGTCTCTAAGAACATCTAACACAACCATCATGTCTCAGGGGTAATGATGGGAGTAGACCGGCGTCGCGGCATGAATGCCGCGGCTAATCCCGGCGCAGGCGAACAGCCGGGGGTAGCGTTTCTGGCTCCCCCCTTTTAGGGGGAGAGGATAGTACACAGACAACTACGTCCCACACAAATACCGCTCCAGACAACGTTTCACGCTGCCCCGTACATTCTTGTGCGGAACAGCGCGAAGATCTATATCAAACGGGCGCATTTCCCGTGATTGCTTCTGGCGCCCCCTCTCCTTGTGGGAGAGGGGGATGGGGGGTGAGGTCGGCTTACCCCTGGGTGGAGGCAGGGCGCTCGCCCAGCGTCACCGAGATAGTGAGCGTCGAACTGCCGCGCACCACAGTTAGCGAGACCTTGGAGCCAGGCGCCTGATTCTGCAGCGCGCCAGAGAGATCGCTGTTATTGTTCACGGGTGTGCCGTTGACTTTGGTGATTACATCGTTCGCCTGCAAGCCAGCCTGCTGGGCGGGGCTTGCTCCGGCGGCGTCATTGACGAAGCTGCGCACCAGCACGCCACTCTGGACGCTCAGCCCGAGTTGCGCCGCGACCGCCGGGTCCACATCCTGCGCCTCGATGCCGATGAAGCCACGGCCAGAGCTGGTGACCTTGCCTTGCTCAATCAGCTGCTTCGCGACGAACTGCACGCGGTTGGACGGGATCGCGAACCCAATGCTGGTCTGCGTGCCACGGCTTTCAGGGTTGATGGCGGCCAGCGTCGGGATGCCGATCAGTTGGCCCTTCAGGTTGACCAGCGCTCCACCGCTATTGCCCGGATTGATCGGCGCGCTCGTCTGAATCAGCCCGGTCAGCGTACCCGCAGGGCCGTTTGGCGCCTCGCTGGCCGTCTGATTCAACCGGCTGACGACGCCAAACGTGACCGACTCGCCCAGGTCCAGCGGGTTGCCGATGGCGACGACAAAGTCGCCTACCTGCGCCTGCGAGGAATCGGCGAAGGCGATAGGCGTGAGGCCAGTCGCGTTGATCTTGATGACGGCCAGGTCATCATCGGGCGACTCGCCGATGACCCGAGCAGTATAGGTCGCGCCGTTCGAGAGCTGGACGCTGAAGTTGCTGAAACCCTGTACCACGTGGTCGTTGGTGACGATGTAGCCATCCGAAGTGAGGATATTGCCCGACCCTACGGCCTCGCCGCTGGCTCCCGTGCTGGTGATCTTGACAACCGAGGGCGCGACGGCTTTGGCGACGTTCTTGACATCCTGCTCAAGCGTCGCCGTGCTGGATGAGACGGTGACGTGCGGAGCGGAGGTCGATCCCAACACTGTGTTGCCATTGTTTGCACCCTGCGAGGCGGTCGCCCGGCTCAGCGCCACGCCGCCAGCGATGCCAACCGCCAACGTCAGCAGCAACATGATTGCGGCGCCGATGGCAATCAGCCCCCATCGACGTGGGCGCGGCGGCGTGCCTTCGGTGAAATTGGAGGGCGGATAGGGTGGCATGCCCTGATAGTTGCCCTGGTAGCCGTTTTGATAGCCTTGCTGGTACCCCGGATACAGTGGGTAGCCCGGATAGGCTGGTTGTGTCGGCCCGGCTGCCTCAGGCGCCGATTCCGCCGGAAGGGGCGGTGGCGCCTGCATCGGCTGCTGCGGTTGCTGGGAATCGCCTGGATAGGGCGGAATCGATGTACCCTGCATGTCTATAACTCCTCATCTATCATCGTAGCGCAGCGCCAGACCGGCCAGAGAGCTAGCCGCGCCGACTGAGGGCATTGGACGCTGATTCGGGTGGTTATGGGGAGAGACGCTCCCGTTCCACGCTGACACCCTAATCATGACTGAATCCTATGGCGGGAACATTGGATTAGTATGTGAGATTTCTCAGATTCAGATTCCACACCACTCATCCCGCAGAGCATAATCCGTTACACGTTTGGCACGCTGCGCTGAAGAAGTGACACGCAACTAGCGCGCCACGACATTCGAGGCGTGAAACCAGTCCATCGAACGGCATAGATAGGCGCGTAGGCCGCCAGCCGCTCGCATTACCAGCCGTCGTGATAGGTCTGGTCGTCGTGCCGTGAGCCATAATCCTTGCGTTGGCGGTAGTCGCCCCGCTGGCCGTAGTCATCAGGCGGGCCATAGCCTCCATGCTGGTCATAACCGTAGCCGTAGCCGTAGCCGCCGTCGTACATCTCCGTGAAGGCAGCAGCCGCCAGCCTGCGCCGCCGAATCAGCACGTACGCGAGCGCGCCGCCGCTTATTACCAGCAGTATTCCCAGCACGGCGAAGACGATCACCAGTAACAGGGAATCCGAGGACGATTCCTGGTTGCCGCCTGAGCCTGTCTGCACCCCACCGGCAACGCCACCCCCGGCCACGGCGGTCGCGGTCGCGCTGGCGTCCTCTGTCGAGAGCGGCGCTGGGCTACCGCTGGCGCTGGTTCCCGTCGCGCTGGCAGCCGCCGAGGGACAGAGGCCCGCGGGCTGGCCCACTTTGCAGGTGTTGCCACTGTAGAGGTTGGCCGTACCTGCCAGGCTGTTTCCGTGCGTACTGTCGTAGAGGTCGGCGTTGCCTGATCCACTGACCGTGTTGCCGCTCACGCTATTGCCCGTGGTTGGGTAGCTGCCTGGCCCGGAATTGAAGCATCCCGGCGACTGATAGGCGAACATGGCGATGCCATAGACGGCGGCGCCGGTGATCGTATTCCCCTTGATCGTGTCGCCGCGCTCGCCGCACACCGCGATAGCCACACCGGGATAGTAGGGCCAGCCGCCGCCACGCACTACATTGCTGATGTGGTTGTTCTGCACCACCTGCCTGGTCTGATTGAGCGCCAGGACAACGCCCGTGCCGACGCCGCTGAAGGTGTTGCCGGTGATCGTTACGGTGTTCTCCGCTTGCTCGACGAGGATGCCGGTGTCGCTATCCAGGAAAGTATTGCCCGTGATCGTGCCAGCGCCCGTCGCGATTGCCGATCCCTGGCTAGCCCCTGGCACGCAACCAGTGCAGGGCGACGCGTGGAAGTGCTTGAAGGTATTGCCCGCGACATACGCGCCGCCGAGCAGTCCCGTCTGGAGTGAGGAGCCATTGCCGACGACGGTGTTGCTCTGGAAGTAGAACGGCGCGCCAAACGGCCCGGCAGTTACGGTTCCGCCAAAATAGCTGTTCTGGACGGTGACGCGCTGGCCATTGCTGCTATTCGCGCTCGACGCAATGGCGCCGATGATATTCACCGCCGAGACGCCATTGATTATCACACCGCCCTGATTGATCTCGAAGCCGATACAACTGGCGGGACACTGATAATTCTGCCCGTTCACCGTCAGGCCCGAGATCGTCGTTCCGCCAGCGTCTATTGTGACGAGCGTAAAGGTGCTTCCTATGGATACCGGGCTGGACGGGTAGGTGACGACGGTTTTTCCCGTACCCTCGCCAGTGACGGTCAGCGCGTGATTGATGGTGATCTGCTCGGCGAATGTGCCTGCTGGGACCGTCACCGACGCGCAGTTGGCATCGGTGGTCGCCGCGTTGATCGTCGGATACGCGCCGGACCCCGGTGTCACGGCGCAGGCGCCCGCCGCGCGCAGTGGAGGCGCCGCGATCACCAGCGAGATGCCCATTAGCAGCAGACTGCACAGGCTCGCGCCCACCAGCAAGAGCCGCGCATATGCTCCGCTCGCCTGCACGCGCATAGTCGTCCCGCTCCTCTTTTGACGCTTTCGTTCGCGAAGCGCCGCCAACACGTACTCGAAGGGACGCTGAAATGCAGCGCTATTGTGCCGGATGGCGCCAAAGGTGTCAAGCATTGTGATGGGGCGGATAGACGATCTTGTCCTGATGAGGGAATCGCGCGGCATGGATGTAGCGCGAAGGCCGGATTCCCTTGCGGGGTCCGGCCCAATGGAGTTGTTACGGCGTACTGTGACGAGGCGGTTGTATCAAGTTTTATAGCGAGGGCAACACAGTTTGGGCGAAGGCGCGCAGTCCCTCGATGTCGTCGAGATCAAGCCATTGCATCATGATTTCCTCCACGCCCGCCGCGGCATAGACGGCAATCTGCTCGCGGACCATCTCCGGCGTGCCGACGATGTTTTTGCGCGTCGCGTGGACGCTGGCAACCGCGTCATCCAGTGAGCTACCCCCCGCATCGGCGAGATGGAGTCTGCGCGCCAGGCTCTCACGGTCAGGCGCGAAGGTGAGGTTGGTCATGAGCGTGCGGCGGACCGCGCTCGGCGGACGCCCCTCAGCTTGCAGCAACTCATCAAGTCTACTAGAGAGCGCGCGGAACTCGTCGGGGCTGACCATCAGCGCATTCCAGATATCGGCGTAGCGCGCCACCAGCGGCAGGGTGCGCTTTTCGCCAGTGCCGCCAATCAGGATGGGTGGGCCACCAGCGCGCTGCGGTCGCGGTAGGATGAGCGCATCCTGAAGCTGGAAGAAGTGGCCATGATAGGTGACTGGCTCATCGCTCCGCAGCAGGCGGGTGAGTATCTCCAACCCTTCTTCGAGGCGCGCTATACGCGTTGGAATGTCGCCTAACTCGTGGCCGAACATCGCATGTTCGCGCTCCTGCCAGCCAGCGCCGACGCCGAGGATCATCCGCCCGCCGCTGAGGTCGTCGAGCGCCGTCGCCTGGCGAGCGAGGATGGTCGGATCGCGGAAGGATACGGGGGCGACGAGCGGCCCAAAGTGGATACGCTGGGTATGGTCGGCGAGATAGGTCAGCGAGACGATGGATTCGAGCGAATCGAGCAGCGGCCCCTGCCCGTTGGTGAAGTGGTCGGAGCGGAAGAGGCCCGCGAAGCCCAGTTGCTCGGCCTCGGCGACGAGGCGCTTCCAGCGCGGCCAGTTGAGGCCGTTCTGGCCTTCGATCATCAGCGAGATAGCGATCATGCGGCATACTCCCCGGCAGCGTGTTGGCAATACGTTCAACTGCGTCCATCGTCGCCTGAATCCCGCGACTCTGTGCGGGAAAACAAAACGCCCCAGATGGAGAACAGTCTACCACTCGGTAGCGGTTGCCGAGTGATGGCACGCCAAGAGACGCCCGTTCACTTTCACGGGCGTCTCTGTGTATCTCGAAATTGCGTGGACAATGCGTAGACTTGGGAGTCGCTATCCTCCGCTGCCACTGCCATGCCCGTGTCCGCCGTTTGTCGTTGGCGTTGGATGCGCGACGGGGGTTGGATGGCTTGGTGGGCCGCTACTGTGATCGGATCCAGTGTCGATCTCGATCTTTAGGCTCAATGCCGCCGTGCCATCGGGGTTGCTTACACCAATGTCTCGTAGTGCATCATGGAAGGTTGTGGCATCAATCTCGACGACAAGCTGGGTCGCGGTCTCCGATATCAGCGTACCTACTGCCTGCCCATCGACGGTGATGGCGGCTCCGGGCGCGAAACCGCTCCCGCTCGCGACAAGGCGCAGAAGATGAATGTTTGGCCCATCTTCCCGCGTAACCTTGACATCTTGAACGACTAGAATGTTCTCTCCCAACGCGCCTAAGACCTGTGTCGTCGCAACGCGATCAGACCAACTTACCGCGTGCAGCGCCGCGTGCAGATCGTTATGCGCTCTCAGACGAAGCGCGGTAAGCTGCGCATCGAGCGTCGCGCGCTCGGTACCCGCCGGGAGCGTGGCTAGACCCTGCGCCGCGGCAAGCTGCTCCGAGGAGAACGTCGCCAGGGCGCTCTTATAGGCTGGGTCGCCTGAATGGTCGTCTGCATGCTGCGCGACTGCCGCATCGAGTTGAGCAAGCGCTTCATTGGCGTAGCTCAGGTGTAGACGGACGCGGTCAGCCTGGCTCGACGCCAGTTGCACGCTCACATTTTGCTCAACGCGGTGCAACCCATAGAGGGGGCTATCTGGACCGGCGGATGCCGCGGCTGCCGTGAGTATCGACACGCCCGCGACAAGCAGCAGCACCGCTGCGGCGACCACCTGCCAGACGCGCCATTGCGGACGGTGCGCCCGCCGCTGATCCCTGTGTCTGAGCGTGTCGCGCTCGGTAGAGATAGACAACGGATAGGTGTTGGGCGCCGCTGGAGACCTGTTCGCTTCATCGACAGCAGCAGGCTCATCAAGCTGTTTCATCAGAGAAGTGTTCAAGGCCAACAAACGTGCTTCCGTCGCTTTTGCGAACTCGGCGGATGGTTGCGCGCTACGAAATGGCGTCAGCGCATCGACGACCCGGAGGAGCGGCAGCAACTCGTCATCTGTAGCAACCCAGGTGTCTGGTAGCTGTGACGTGTTGTGGAGGCGAGCGCTCAGGATGGCGTCTAGCCTATCTTCGATCCGCATCGCCGTTCCTCCCTGTTTGCTGCCGTCGCGGCGAATAGCGCCCCTCAGGATTGGAGCGAGTGTGGCTCGCCTGGCGTTCACCCTTCGCGATGCCAAGATGGCGGGCCAGAGACGCCAGAGCGCGGAACTGGAGCGCGCGTATGGTCCCTGGCTGTTTCCCAAGGAGATCCGCTACCTCCTCGGCGGAGTAATCTAGCACACAGCGGTAGAGCACCACCGCGCGCTGTTCTTCCGTCAGACGACTGAGCGCGCTGGCTACCGTTCCCCAGCCCTCACGGGCCGTGATGATGGCGAGTGGGTCGTCTTCATCGTCGGATGTGTGTGGTTCCTCCGCTGGCGCCAATTCGCGCTCGACGCCGGTACGTATGCGCTGACGCCGGAAGTGCTGCGCGACCTTGCTACGTGCGATGCTCAACACCCAGGCTGAGAACGCAAGCTCTTCACTCGCACGGGTGTCGCCGATGTCTTTCACCATCGCATAGAATGTGTCGGCAGTGAGGTCCTCGGCCAGATGCGGATCGTCGACTCGTGCCAGCACATAGCGATAGACCACCGGTAAAAACCGCTTGTAGAGCGCGCTGATCGCCTGTTGGTCTCGTTGACGCGCACGCTGGAGCACGACCGCGAAGGGAAGGTCTGGTGGCCACGTCATGCCTGACCGCCAGCGTCGATCAGTACCCGCATCATTCTGGGCCGCTGGCCCTTTCTGGTGAGGGCTGTTCGATCGTCTTCCCACCGCGATGCCTCCGCTGCTCTGCTGCTACCGCCGGTAACGAACCATCATCTCACGTCGAGCTGGCTGCTGGCCGAGAGCAGAGGTCAGATGTCCTACGCGCACTGTCAGTCGCTGGCTCCGTATCGCCCGGATCGGGCAGGCTGCCTAGGCCCCAACTAAGAGCGAGGTCGCCGCGATTGTCCCATCGGTTTGCTTCGCTCCCTTGACCGTCACATGCATGTGCGCCTTCAGGTCAGCCAGCGTATGCGCGCTTCCCTGGAACTCCGTCGCGCCAGAGATCGTGACCGTGACGTTCGTCCCGTCGGCCTGGGTGAGCACGAAGCTCGACGTGGAGATGTCGATGCTGCTCACGACGCCGACGAGCGGGCGCTGATCTGTGCTCTGCCCACTGCTCCCCTGATTGTCGCCGCTATTTCCCGGCGTGCCACTGGCGTTGGGGTTCGCGGGTCCGCCCACAGTGACCTTCCACGCCAGGAGTGATCCATCGTCCTGCTTGTCGGCCTGGACCTCTACGTTGTGGTTGAGGTTTTTGGCCAGGTCCGCAAGGGACGTTGCCCGGTCGCCATTGACGGTCGTCTGGTCGTTCACGGAGACGGTTGTCGCGGAGGTCTTGCCATGCTCTAGCACGCTGATCGTGTTGGCGCCGGCGTCATAGGCATTCAAGACGCCCTCGATTGCCACCGTATGCGCATGAATGTTATTGGATGATCCCGAGCCGTGTGCGGCGCCTGAGGGGGTGGAGGACGCGTGTGTGTTTGCGAATGGCCCCGTATGCGTCTGCGCCGCGACCGCCACCGCCGTGCCGCCGCCGCCCGCGACAATCAAACCAACGACGGCAAGTGCGGCTTTCCCTTTGAGCAAAAGAAGAACTTTGTCCAGCATCGTATTCTAAAACTCCATCTCCAGCGGCGGCGCATACACGGAGACACAGTTATCTCGCGCCCTTCCGTCGCCACCACATACGCTGCGTGAGGAGGTCAAAATGTTATGGGTTAGACCAGGGAAGAGAGAATTGGGGACTAAAGTACTACATGACGGCAGGAGCCGGGGCGTACCCGCACTCCTGCCGACACATGGAAATTATGGATCTTTGCCCCTCGGTGGGATCTGCCTACTTGAGCACGGTTGCGCAGTAGGTCGTGTTGGGGCCGCGGGGGCTTGGACACTGCTTCGTCTGCTGGAACTGGTCCGCCTGCCCAAAATCCTTCTGCGTGCCGGGATAGTCACCGCCATAGGTGTAGTATCCGGCCTTGTTGAGCGCATACCACGGGTAGGCGCAGAATGCGGTCCCATAGTTCGCAGCGCCGCAATATTGGTTGATCTCGGCCTTGCCGCCGTAGTCGCTCACCGCCGCCCAGCCCTGGGCTTTGCTGCCATCTCCGAAGGTCACGCCAAGGATCTGCAGCGGTTTGAACCCTAGCCAACTCGGCACATTATACGAGTAACAGGGCGGCTTGGTAGCGCTCCCTGGGAGGCAGAACTGGCCACCAGGCGAGGTGAATGGACTGGTGTGGCCAATCTCCCATACGAGGCTGTTGGGGGCATCATCTACCAGACCCCAGCCGAGCGCGTTGCCCAGTTGCTGCGTGTCGAAGGCGGGCATCAAGGGTCCATCTGCGTGGCTGTTGAGCACAATTGTGCCAGAATGCCCTGTCGTCAGGTTGGTTACCGTAATGTGCATACCATCGGCGGCGGGGGTGACGTATTGGTGATCGGTAATGGTGTCGCCCGCATGCATGATCAGTGGCCCACCGCTGGCGCTGTCTGTCAGCATGGCGTTGAAGGCCGCTGACTCTGAGTTGCCAGTCTTCGAGACCTCCCAAACTGGAGAGCAGACGGTGTAGACTCCGGGAGCGAAGGACACGTTAAAGCCGCCGCCCGATGCGCAGTTGTTGACGAAGCTGTTGGGGTAGAACTGCAACTCAAGGAACGCTTGTCCATAGCGGCTATTTGGATCGGTGACCGTGCCGCCAATCCAGAAGGTCGGTCCGACCGCATCGACGGGTGTGGTGTTGTCGGTTGGCAGCACGATCGTCCACGTCAAATCCTGAGCTGAACCTGGGTGGTTTGAAAGCGGGTCAATCTCGGGCTCGTCATGGCCAGTACAACTGCCGGTGTACCAAATGTCCTCCTGCGGATGATGGCCAATGCAGAGGGATTGGCCCTGTGATTGCGGAGACGCAGCATGAACACTGCTGGCCGCTCGTTGTATAGCTACGGTGGTGACCAGAACAATCGTTGCGATGACGCAGATCGGAAGAAGTCGTCGGGGGATAGATTGCATGGGCTGGTCTTCCTTCCCGTGTGGCTTAGGCAAACAAGACAACGATCTGGAAGCGAGCGAGGGCAAGTCAAGTCAAGTAAGGTAGAACAGGTCGACACAGGTGTCGATGCTACTCACGGCATGCGCACACGCGTGCAGCACACCTCGTTGCGCGACGCGAGAGGCCCAGACTGTCCGGGCCTCTCCGTCAGGGATCGCAGGTGAATCAGGTTCCCGAACCAATCCTGTTAAGGGATTAGCAGCCAGTGGCAGGCTGGCGGAAGCCTGGGAATGGGTTGAGATCGCCCATCAGAGTGTAACGACCGATATTTGTGGTGTTCGATTGTGTCGGCTGTGAGACGGTGTTTGGCGCGGTCCGCATGAACCATGGCAGCAGCGCCTCATCCTCTGGATGGTAGTATCCATCAGCGCTCTGCGTGCCGTTTGGATTAGGCCCCTGCTGATAGGTATTCGTACCCAGGGCGAAGCCAATCCCCACGACTGGGTCACCTGTCTCGAGGACGCCCGTGCAGCCGTATTGTGGCGCGGTCGGCGTCAGCCACGGCTCCACAGTGTTGTTTACGAAGGGATCGTCACCCCACTCCGCGATCTCATGGCTAAGGGCATGAATGTCCTGCAAGGCCCAGTCGAGTTGCGGGTTGAAGATGCCCGGCTGGACGTAGGATGCCCAGGCGAATGTCTGCACCTTGGCATTGCCGTTGCTGTTGCCGCTGCCACCGCCAGCGCCCGTTGGCGACGTGCCGTGGTAACCGATGATGCAGCAGTTGAGCGGGTTGTTCCCATCATACAGCATGACGCTGTTGGTGAGGTAGATCGGCAGGTGCGTTGGATCGGCGCTGTTCTCAAGGTTATTGATCTGCGACGACCACCAGCCGACATCGACGTCGCCGAAGATGACGCCACGGCGGCTCTGGAGCAGCGTGCCCTGGTTCTGTGGCACGACGAGGGTGACGGCTGGCATCACATTCGGGTGCAGGATGACGTGATAAGAGCTGCTGCCAGTCTTGTTGAACTGCGCCCGCATGGTCGCGTCCTGGAGCTGGACGCCGACATTACCCGCCGAGAGATTGCCACCACTCCCCTTGTTGCCGGTCGCATCGGTCGCGAACGGGGTGGTTGTGTAGTCGAGATTGGTGAACTGTGGTGAGGCAAGCGTCGGGGCGACGACATCGCTCCCGCTGAAGGTCATGCCACCGACGACGACATTAATTGGCGTGATGTCCGCCTCGATAGTCGTCGAGCAGGCTGAGCCGGAGCAGTTGTTTGGGTCGGCGCCGACCATGTTATAGCCATACGTCACGCCGTTGTTCGGATCAGTCGTCTGACCAAACCAGTGGGCCACGGTACGTGTGGTTGGTAGAACCGTCGCACCACCGATGGTGGCGTCTGAGGCTTTCAGCGTCGCATCGTCGATCACCTGCGGTGTGGGTGACGATGCATGCGCGCTACCCGTATAGATGACAAGCGCTGCTGCGAGCATGGAGACCAGGGCCAAGGAAGCCATCCCGACGATGGCCACCCGCTTGGGAATACGCATGAGCAACTTTACCTTTCGTTTCATCGTTGCATTCACGTGGTTGCAGGGACACAGAAAGCGAGGGACATGCTCTGCCAGGCGCCTGGATTTTGCCGACGCCTGCATACTGGCTCACCTGCGATCTTGCTGCTCTGCCGAGTCGAACCGCGACCCACTACCATGGGCATGCCTAAAAGTCACTCCATAGTCACTCCACGACAACATTGGCGGGTCTCGAAGTGTCATCGACCCTGTACCTTTGTTGAGGCTGAGGCTCTGGTGTCTGCTCACCTCCTTTTCAGTGCTTTGGGCCGTCGGGGTGGCAAAGTATCGGTCAGTGAGTGCTTCGCGGCGCGACCCTGGGCGACGGCATCAAGCGGGCTATCTGGCGAGGCATGAACCACACCGCAACCCCCGACACTTCACCATAACGTGTTATATCTCAGACATGGCGAGATTGATAGTTTGCTTAAGTCTTCCTATGAGAAAATGGCTAGTGCAATGGCGTAGGTCAGATAGGCGGAAAGGCGGAGAAAGGGAACTTCGCCTATTCCCAGGGGCTATAACCGAATCCGTTGATGATACGCTCAGCCTTATGCCGTCCCAATGACATCATCGTCGCTCTGTTCGTTCTCCAGGCTGCTCTCACGTGCTGGCATTTTACCGAGTGGCACTACCGCCGTGATCGTCGTGCCGTGGCTCGTCGAGCGGATCTCCAGACGGCCACCGAGCTGCCTGAGGCGCTGGCGCATCCCGGCGATGCCCACGCCCAACTCAGGGGCGCCAGCGGCGTCGCCGGATGCGCTCTCCGGCGCGGCCCCATTGCCCCCAGCCTCATTGTGAGCAATCGCGGCTGGCATTCCCCGACCTCGGTCCTGAATGCGCAGCCACACCGCGTCCCCGCGTTTGTTCAGCCGGATGCGCGCGCTCTTGCTGCCCGAGTGGAGGTGTACATTCGAGAGCGCCTCCTGGACGATGCGGTAGAGCGAGGTCTCTACCTGTGCGGGCAGGCGACCCAGGTCGGTCGGCGCCTCCATCTGGATGCGCAGACCGCTCCGGCGGGCGAATCCCTCGACGTACCAGGAGATCGCCGCGGCCAGCCCGATATCGTCGAGCATGGGTGGGTGCAGCAGGTAAGAGAGCGTGCGCAACTCGGTTGCGGCCTGGTCCATCAACTCCTCGCCCTCGTCCAGCACGCTGGCGAACTTGCCGCCGCTTGCTCCGTCGCTTCCCAGGTGATGGCGCAGCCTGCCCAGGTTTAGCTTGACCGCGCTGATGGTCTGCACCGTGCTATCGTGCAACTCGCGGGCGATACGCTGACGCTCGTTGTCCTGCGTCCGCAGCAGTTGCGCGCTCAGGCGGTTGAGTTGTTCCTCCGCCCGCCGGTGCTCGGTGATATCGATGGCCGAGCCAATATGGCCCAGGAAAGTCCCGTCGGTCGAGTAGCGCGGGACGCCTGTATCGACGATCCAGCGATACTCGCCATCATGGCGTCGCAGCCGGTACTCCATCGTGAAGTCGCGGCGCGCCTGCAAGGCCGCTCGATAGGTCGAGAGACAGCGGGAGCGGTCGTCGGGGTAGATTCCCTCTGCCCATCCGTCGCCCAGCTCCCGATCGAGCGCGCGGCCAGTGAAGCGCAGCCATGCGGCGTTGAAGAATGTCACCAGTCCATCGGGGCCAGCGACCCAGATCATCACCGGGGCGGTATCGGCCATGAGGCGGAAGCGCTCCTCGCTGGCCCTTAACTCCTCTGTGGCCCGTCGGCGCTCGGTGATGTCCTGAATCTGGCCGACGAAGTAGAGCGGCTTGCCCGCGTCGTCGCGCACGAGCCCGGCGCTCAGCAGTCCCCAGACCACATGGCCGCGCTTGTGAATGAAGCGCTTCTCCAGCTGGTAGCTATCGATCTTCCCGGCCAACGCCTGCTGGTAGAGGTCCATGTTGGGGTCCAGGTCGTCGGGATAGGTGAAGTCCTCGAACTTAAGCGTGTGGAACTCCTCTTCCGAGTAGCCGAGCATCTCCATAAGCGGGCGGTTCACGCTCAGGGAGCGGCCATCGAGGCTGACGAGCATCATGCCGGTCGCGGCAGACTCAAAGGCCGTACGGTAGCGCGCCTCGCTCAGCCGCAACGCCTCCTCGGCCTGTCTGCGTTCGGTGATGTCCTGGATGATAACAAGGATTTGCAGCGGTTCTCCCTTCTCGTCGCGCAATATCGTCGCATCCGCCTGGACCCAGATCGTTTGGCCGTCAGCACGGATGTAGCGCTTCTGCGCGCCAATTCGATGGATGTCGCCGCGGAGCAGGGACTGATACTCAGCGTAGTTCGTCCCGCGATCCTCCGGGTGTGTGATCGCGGTGAAGGGCATGCCGATCAGGGAGTCCCGTGAATAGCCAGTCATGCGACAGAACTCTTCATTGACGCTGAGCAGCCGCCCCTCAAATGGGTCGGCCTGGACCGCGCCGACGGCATTCAGCTCGAAGAAGGCGCGATAGCGCTTATCGCTGACGTGCTCCCTGGCGAGCGCGTGGGCGCGCTCCTCGAGCAGCGTCACGACCAGGACGAGCGGCACGACAATGACGAGCAGGTAGACCTGCAACGCGAGCCTGCTGTCGCGGTCAGAGAGCGAGATGAACGGACCCGCTCTCTGCATGACGCCGATGACGGCGAGCAGGCAGGTCAGCGAGAGGGCGGTCAGTGTGGCGCGCAGGTCAAAGCGCGCCGCCACCCACAGAAGCAACGGGACGGGAAAGTAGATGAGCACCGGGGCAAGGGCCACGTATTGGCCCTGAAGGTGATTGTCGAAGACCAGGAACCCGACGAGCGCCAGCGCGCCAAATACCGCTACGGCTTCAATCATCCGGCGACTGGGGGGCGTTCGCAGGCGGCGATAGTCGCTCATGGCCCAGAGGACGATGGTGGGCGCAAGTACCAGCGCGTTCAGACAGACGCTGAAGAACCAGGACCACCACGACGCTCCGAACGGTCGGCCAGTGGCGGACAATCCGATGGCGGCCAGGGAGGCGGAGATGGCGCCGCCGACAAGCACACAGGCCGCATATGAGGAAACAACCCGCATGTTGGCGATGCGTGTCGGGCTTGTGTCGAAGAGGCCCGTGCGCCGAATCAGATAGACGATGACGATAGGCTCGGCGAGAGTCGCGGCCCAGATGAGCAGCCCAACCGGAGTTGGCAGGCGCAGCGACGCTACGATCCAGACCTGGACGGCGGTCGCCGCGAGCAGGTAGGGCCACCAACGGCGCGGCGGCAGGAGCAGACAGCTTGCCAGTAGCAGCGCGCCCGCGGGATCGAGGGCGGGGGGAAGCGTCTGATGGCGAGAGATGGCCGCATAGACGACCGCGAAGGCGAGGATGAGCAAGGCACGGCGCAGATTAGTGCGCGTCCAGAGCGAGGCCAGCCACCAGCGAAGACCTTTCAGGCGGGGATGGGCGCGCGATTGGGCGTCCTTCATACGGGCCGACCTCCCTCAGATGCTGGCGACGCGGGCCACAATTGAAGTCGGAGAGGCTCGATGCGCCCATGAGACCCGCGGATGAGAGTGATACGCCGGGTTGTTACGCTGATTTGTTGGTGCGCTGTGTCGGAATGTTCAGAGAAGAGAAAGACAGACAATGATGGCGTTCAGCCGGCGTCTCTCCGCCCCTGGCATGAACGGACGAGGGCTTGCGTGTACCTGATAGTAGAACGCCGCGCGCACGATATGTCAAGGAGAGAAACGCGCCTGATACCGATAGTACGATAGCAATGTCAGGTCGGCCTTTCAAACTTCGCGGAAGCGACGGGACTGTGCGCCTGGTCCACGTTTTGCGGGCAACGCGCAGCCGTGACCAGCGTCCGCGCCGCAAGGAATCGGCGCAGTAGGAGAGCAGAGAAAAGGAAGTGAGATGGTTTCAGCTCCTGACAGGCCCCTGAAGCACGAGCAAAAGGAGCAGGAGTGCGCCCCACAGGAGCGACGTAGAGCGTGGACTGGATGGACAAAGGACCGATGGCGGGCGGTCGTCCTGCCGCTGGAGCATGGCCCGCGCGACATGCGCTCGCTGGATGGCCTGCGTGCGGTGGCGGCGTTGATGGTTGTCGTCTTTCATCTCTTGCTTTGGGTGGACGCGTATGACACGCCTGCCAGCCAGGCGATCAATGCTTCCTGGTATTTCCTGGCGAACGGGGTATGGCTGTTCTTTGTGCTCTCGGGATTCCTCTTATTCCTGCCGTATGCGCGCACGACATTGGCTGCCCGCCCGCTGCCATCAGCCATGTATTTCTACCGGCGCCGGATGCTGCGTATCGTCCCCGCGTACTGGGTCTGCCTGTTCATCGTCGCCGTGGCCGAGAACCAGATGAGGCGTACCGTCGAGCCGCTCAATATGCTCGTACACGTCTTGATGATCCACGATGATTTTCCGCGCTTCAATCGCGATCTCGAAGCGCCGTTCTGGACGCTCGCGGTGGAGGCGCAGTTCTACCTCTTATTGCCGCTGCTGGCGTGGGGTATTTCCCATTTTGTTGGCGCGTCACGCTCGCTCGCGCGAATGGTTTTGGGCATCGTCGCGGTGATTGCGCTGGCGCTCGCGGTACAGTGGGTTGACTCGTTGGTTATGTCCACGCTGCCTGATGTGGAAGGCGTTGACCGGACGCCGGGGGGCGTTTTCGTGCTGGCAACCATGGGCATGCAGGGGAAATTCCTTGCCGTCTTCGCCGTGGGCATGCTCTGCGCGGCGCTCTATGTCGTCGTGATCGAGCAGCGCCGTATCAGCAAGGCTGTGGCGCGGCGGTGCGGGGCTGCGTCGCTGCTGTTCGCGCTGGTCATGTTCGCCATCGCGATACCCGCCTGGGCCAGGGGCGCCGTCATGTTCCACCCTGGGACGTTCTGGGAGTTGGACATCCAGGGCTATCCGCTGATTGCGTCCGCCGCGTTCGGGGGGCTGCTGCTCGCGCTTTTGCTTGGCGTGTCTGGCAGTGGCCGACTGCGGCGGGTCTTCGCGTGGGGGCCGCTGCGCTTCGTCGGGCTGATCTCGTTCAGCCTCTATCTCTGGCATCTACCAATCTTGCAGGGACTGATGCCCCCGTTCGACCAGTTCGCGCTGCCGCTGCGGCTGCTCTGCATCCCAATTGTCGCCTATGCCTCGTATCAACTGATCGAGCGACCGTTCCTCGCGCGACGCCACACGACATCACACCAGACCACACAGAACACACTGCCAGGTAAGGAATGATGGCGCAGATGAGCGCGCGTCCATTCGCGGCAAGGTGAGGCATGAGCAACATGCTAAGTAGCCTCTTCGCATTCTGCAGCTTGCTGAACGGCACCTTTGCTCCTAAACGCCCGCAAGTACTCAATTGCAGCCATAAGCACGGGTTCACTGTCGTTTGCCAATCCAAGCAGACCATTACACGAGACACATAGGAGACCGCGAACCTGCCCCGTTTTATGATCGTGGTCGACGACGAGTCTTTCGGACTGTAATCGACAAATGAGGCACTGACCATCCTGATCGGCTATCTTCTGTGCATACTCAACGCTGTTCATACCATAGCGATGCTGCAACTCCCATTCCTTTCGATATCTTCTGTAGTGCTCGGAACCGAGTTTGTCCTTTAGGCGAAGATAATTGCACCGCTTACACAAACCATGATATCCAGACTTCTTGCTTCGATCACGGGTAAACTCAGTCAGAAGCTTTACCTCGCCGCAACGTGGGCATAGCCGAGTGTCCGTTTCCATGCGGTATTTTCTCCGGATATATCCAACTAGCAATGCACATCTGTGTGAAGGGACACCGATGGCATCAAGCAATGCCCTACGGCTATTTGATTATTTGGGGATTTTGGAGACAAAAGAGGAAAGTGGAATTGGTGCCGGTGGTGGGATTCGAACCCACAAGCCCGTGAAGGGCAGCAGTTTTTGAGACTGCCGCGTATACCGTTCCGCCACACCGGCCAGCCGAAACGTGGTGTTTCGTTCGCCTCCGCATTGTATCCGACGCGCGCCCCTTCTGGCAAGCGCTGTGCTCCAGATGCCCGTATCTTCCACTCTGAGCGCGCAGCCGGAGAATGGGAAGTCGTATACTATCAGGGATCGGCCCTCTCCCCACCCCCTCCCCTAAAAGGGAGGCGGAGCCAGAACGGAGCGCGGGCCGAGCAGAGGGCAGCGCATGGCGCATCCACACGTCTATTCAACCGAGGCCATCAGCCTCCGTCGCACCGATTTCGGCGAGGCGGACCGTATCCTCACGCTCTTTACGCCCAGCTATGGGAAGGTGCGCGCCATTGCCAAGGGCGTCCGCCGGACGACCAGCCGACTCGCGGGGCATCTGGAGCCGTTCACCCGGACGCAGCTGCTGCTGGCGCATGGGCGCGATCTCGATATCGTCACCCAGGCGGAGGCGCGCGAACGGCTGGAGGCGCTGCGTGACGACGTGTGGCACGCGACGGCGGCGTGGTATCTGGCGGAGCTGGTGGACCGCTTTCTCGAAGACGCCGACCCGCACCCGCACCTCTACAAGCTCTTTATGGCGATGCTGGAGCAGATGAACGAGGATGCGGCGGCGCACGAGACGGCGCGTAGCTGGCTGGCGCTGCGCTACTTCGAGCTGCACCTGCTGACCGACCTGGGCTTCCGCCCCAACCTGCACCACTGCGTCAACTGCGACCGACCGCTACGCCCGGAGGAGAACGGTTACAGCGCGGAGCTGGGTGGCGCGCTCTGCCCGAACTGCCGCCACCTCGGCCAGCGGCGGCTCTCGCTCAACGCGCTGAAGGTGCTGCGGCTGCTGCAATCGAGCACTTGGGAGGCGACGCCCCGGCTGCGGCTGGAGGACGACCTGCAGAACGAGATGGAGGGCGTGCTGCAATCTACCCTGCGCTACCACCTCGACCGCGAGCTCAAGTCGTGGAACTTTCTGCAAAAAGCGCCGACGAGGTCATAAGCTACCACCTTCAGCCGGTTCATCCCTTCCGTGCTGCATCTGCCCAACATCAATACCTCAATGCATCATGGCTACATTACCCCTTGACTAGTAATCGTATCGCAGCTAGCATGTAAGAGGATTTCGATGTTGTATTGAATCGATGTGGTTAGGAGGCAATAGATGACCAATACCAATGCACTGCCGCAATCATTCACCGCCAAGGGAGTTAATGGGCAACTTATTGTGACGCCAACGAAAGTCATTATCCAGAGGAAGGGCTTGTTTGGGATCATGATGCAACAAGGCAACAAAGAAATTCGCCTTGACCAGATCTCAGCAATACAACTTAGGAAACCGGGTCTCACTCGTGGATTTATCCGCATTTCGTTCCTGGGCGGACAAGAGAGCAAGCGGGGTACCGTGTATAATGCGGCCAGTGACGAGAATGCCATTGTCATCGCAGCAGGTCAGACGAAACAGTTTGAACAGGCGAAGACTCTCATCGAACAGTACCAACAAGTTGCGTTAACTGCTCGACATGCTCCCCAGGTCATGGCTCCTCCACCGTCCGCAGCCGATGAATTAGCGAAACTGGCAGAACTCCGCGATCAAGGCGTGCTGACCGAGGACGAGTTCGCTGCGAAGAAGAAGCAGGTTCTTGGCTTGTAAATGCATAAGCAATGGAGCAGCTGGGTCATTGCAGCTTAGTCGTTCCATTGCTCTATTTCATGCTGTGTTACAATGGCGAGCAAACAGCATCCCATCCACCTCGATAGGAGCGCGATATGGCGAAGCCCAAGATATTCGCCAGTCACAGTTCGCTCGACACGGAATTTGCCGCTTAATACTCCGGCGCTGCATCGCCTCACCCACCCCGCACGCGCCATGCCACCAGCGTTGCGCTGTCACGGCCCTGGGCGTCGTGGACCAGGTCGAGGACGCGGCCAACACCGCCGGCTAGCTGGTCCGTGCTGGCCAGCACGTAGAGCAGCTGCTCCGGCTGGTCGTAGAAGGCGGGGATGGACTCGAAGACGCCATCGGTTGAGAGCGCGATCAGCGCCTCGCCGCGATAGAGGCGCTGCGTGCCGGTCGAATAGCACGGGACCGGCTCGTCGAAGGTGTTGTGCTGGCCGATCCACTGGAAGTAGACGCGTTGATTGACCAGAACTCGTCCAGTCGCGCTGTCATTGAGAAAAGGTGTGCGGGAAGGGAACTCATTCCCTATGTCAGGCGAGATCGAGGATTGGCGCACATGACAAACCAGGCAGGTAATAGCATGAGGATCCACAGTAACGATGTATTCGGGTCCGTGGCCATACCGCTTAAGACCATGCCAACTCCCTGGAACACCACCCATAGGAACGCGAACCAGACAAGCGCAAGGATATACAGCGTTCTGCCACCGAGCCCAATCAGGAACACGACGGCCAGACCAAACATCGTCGCGCTCAGCGCCGCATTCCAGAGCGCGGGGACGTGAGCCATCGAGGCGACCAGTTGTGCGTCTAGGGCAGAGAGCCCAAACGGCAGGGGCATCATGGCGATATTCTGGAGCACGCTTGTCAGGCCCAACGGTGACCAATAAAGCGGCGCCAGTTGGAATAGCGCGCCGACTGCCCATAGTGCACCAACAATACGTCGAAGGACAATCAGCAGGTGGGGCGATGACCAGATCGCGTTTGGGAGCAGCAGCGCTCCGGCCAGCAGTACGTACAGCACTGCGGAGCCCGGTGCGCCACTAAGATATGTGGGGCTTCCGACAAAGAGACCTCCGAGACCCTCACCAAAGAACCACACGATAAGCCCCCACGCAATCGAGAGGATTAGCCCATTACGGCCCCACATTGGCCGCGAATGCCCAACGAGAAGGAGGCATCCAATCAGCAATTCGATACCGATGGCAGCCACGTTCCAAAGCGCCGGAGCGCGCTCCCAGAGCTGCATGCCACCGATCATCGGTACGGCGATCCAGGCAGGCTGTCCTACAGCGGCGGGCGCGAGCACATTGCTGACGAAGCTCGTGGTGAACATGGCGGGCTGGGCTTGCAGCAACGCACTCACAATCCACAGCACACCAAGGCCATACCACCAGATCATGCGCACTCGCGCAAGAGCGGCCACGTTCGCCTCGTCCCTGGCCAGGGTAGCCATGGTGAGTGTGCCAAGTGGATCTTCCATAATCGTCCCTGCGTGATCGTTCCTGATCATAGCGTCCCGCGATGCCACCGTGTTTCCCACACGAGTCGGGAGAAGAGCGATTCTCATAGGTTCTGCTCCTTACACTCGTCTGTCCACGGTGGCATAACTTTCCACTCTCTACCGCAGGAATGAGGATCCAAGATAAGATAGGCATCTGGGTCGATCAGCTTAACCCTGCACCGTCAACGTACCCTTCATGTACGCCATGGAGGTCATTGGGCCACCAAAACCGTCTGTGCCAGTACCGCAGGGTGCGTAGCACTGGAAGGTGTACGTTCCGGCCTTGCCTGTGTGGATGCTGAACGTGACGGTCAAAAAGCTGGCGTTGTTTGGCGCATCACCTGGGATTGGCACATTGATGCCAAGCTGCGGAATAGTGAACGTGTGAGAAACCTTTGCCGCATCGAGAGATGAATATTGCTTGCCATTGAAACTTGCACTGTTACCTACGGTCCCCTGCACTTTGGCGAGTGGGGAGTTGTCCGCCAATGCGGCGTCTCCGAGATCGAAGTTGCGAATAGTCACTGTTACGATGCTGTTCGCCGGCACGCTCAGCGGAGTTGATGCAAGATATGCAGGCCAATCCTCTACGGGCCCACCAGGTTTAACCGGCATGATGTCAAGCGCCACGTGTGTCGTGGTGGCGGAGGCGGCTTTGACAGTTCGGCTCGTTGTTGGCTTGACGTTCTGGCTAAGTAGAATCGCTACGGCTGCGATTGCCACCAGGAAGAAGACGGCCACTTCTATCACTGTCAGCGCCAACTTGTTGTCGGGGTTTCGCCGGTGCAAGGTCTCCATGAGTGTTTCTCCTTTGTCTCGTCCTTTATCAATCAACCGAGTGCTGCTCTCACTGGCGCCGTCTCTCGCTGGACTTGCGACCTCGCCACGTGATGGCCTTGCAGAAACCTTACTGGGATAAAGTCACGGCAGCATCACGGAGCCAGTGCAATTGCATCACAGGGGTGTCACAACCTGAGCAGGTTTGAGCAAGCGTGAGCAAGTACATGCGCTGGGCGCTGGCCTTCGCATACGGCCAGGCAGGTATGCGAAACTCAGCACCAACGGCCATTGGTCAACGAAGTACAGCTGGCGGCCAAGCTGATGCAGGATTGGCAGGTAGAGTGCAGGGAGATTCCCGCTCTGTGTGCTCCCTTTGCACCGTTCACGCTGTGAGGAAAGCGCTGCGTACGTGACGCGCCTGAGACGTGTCGCTATGCAATCCGTGACCTTTTCGTGACCGGCAGGCTGTAGAATAGCTCGCAGGGAAACTCGGGTGCGTGTTATCGTTTGCCACGGCCGCGCAAGGAGAACCTACATGGCAACGACGGAGGACATCACGCCGTTCCCGAAGACATGCTGGATCGATCAGGCCTTAATTGCTGTGCTCCGATGGATCCGTTGGGCTGTCGTGGCCGTTGGTATAGTGACTCTGTTGGCCCTCTCAGGCGCGCTTGACGCGATTGCTTTGCCAAGTGCGGTACCACCTTCACAACCTGTGCCCGCAAACCATCACATCGCCCTCGATATCATGCAGGTAAAGCCCGGCGGCCCGGCGCAGGACTATGCGGCCTATCTGCCGTCGACGGTGCTCAGTGTACCGGAGAACAGTATCGTAACGGTGACCATTCGCAATTTCGATCTTGACGCAATCCCGATACCGGACGATTCTCCATATACCCATGTACAGGGGACTATAGGCGGTGTCGCCTATGTGGGAGGCAAAGCATACGCCCGGCTTGCACGAACCGGTATCGCCCACACGTTCACCGTTCCGGCGCTCCATCTCAACGTGCCGATCCCTGGCAGTGCCGCAGGCGGAAAGCGCTACGTGATCGTCACATTCAGCTTCCGCACAGGGACGGCTGGCGTCTACATCTGGCGATGCTTCGCACCGTGTGGCGACGAGCCGGACGGGCTGGCAGGCGCAATGGCTGAGGTCGGCTACATGCGCGGCACGCTGAATGTTGAAGGTTGAGTCGTCAGATAGGCTCTCTTCCCGATCCAATTGGCAATTGCACATCGTCCAGAGGTTCGCCAGAGAGACGCTTTTGGGGTGAGGAATACATCTCACCCGCTCCGTACGCGCCAGGTAATGAGCGTTGCGCTGTCACGGCCCTGGGCGTCGTGAACCAGGTCGAGGACGCGGCCAACACCGCCGGCTAGCTGGTCCGTGCTGGCCAGCACGTAGAGCAACTGCTCCGGCTGGTCGTAGAAGGCGGGGATGGACTCGAAGACGCCATCGGTTGAGAGCGCGATCAGCGCCTCGCCGCGATAGAGCCGCTGCGTGCCGGTCGAATAGCACGGGACCGGCTCGTCGAAGGTGTTGTGCTGGCCGATCCACTGGAAGTAGACGCGCTGATTGAGCAGGTATTGGCCGAGCCCCGATGGCTTGGCCTGTAACAGATACGCCAGGCAGTCGCCGACCGAGAACCACCAGAGGTACGCGCCCTTGCGGGCGACAATCAGGCACGACGCCTCGCCGTGAACCTCGCGGCACTGCGCGCGAAAGTCTTCATCCGTGAAGATCGCCAGCAGCGCATTCTGAAGCGCGCGAAACGCCGACGCGACGGGCTGCGCCAGCGCCGCCAGCAGGCGCGGGCGCTCGGCCTCCAGCGTGGCGAGGATTAGCTCGGCGCTCTCCGCCGAAAAGTGGGCGTCCAGCAGCGCGGCGAACTCCCACGCGCCGCCAGCGTCACACCAGACGAGCGCGCCGTCCTCGTTCTTGCGCGCGCCCGCCTCGGTTCGCCCGCCGTAGCGCCCGACGACGATGCTGCCGCACTCCGCCAGGGCAGGCTGATCGAGAAATGCCCCTTCGCTGCCTACCCAGCGAAAGCTCACCACCCGCGATTTCCCGGCATCAGTCATGCAAATATCTCCCGCTTCAATATGTTCTCTCGCTCACATCATCGCACGTCTGCGCACTTTGGCGCTGGACATTCAGGGAAGAATCAGACAAGGTAGATATAGCAGCACGCTCGAAGGAGAAGGGAGCAGGCCAATGGCTACCGATGGCACAAGACGCTGGAACGATGGCGGCGCCTATGAGGGCTATGTTGGCCGCTGGAGTCGGCTGGTCGCGCGCGAATTCCTGCCGTGGCTGGATGTCCCCAACCACGCCGACTGGCTGGATGTCGGCTGCGGCACTGGTGCGCTCACCCAGACGATCCTCGCGATGGCCAGCCCTGCTAGCGTGCGTGGGATCGACCTTTCGCCCGACTTCATCGAGTTCGCGCGCATGCATACCGCCGACCCACGGGCCAGCTTCGCGGTGGGTGACGCCCAAGCGCTGCCCGAGCCTGATGCCGTCGCCGACGTGGCTGTCTCGGGGCTGGCGCTCAACTTCGTGCCGCAGCCAGAGAAGGCGGCCAGCGAGCTGGCGCGGGTCGTCCACCCCGGTGGCCGCATCGGCATCTATGTCTGGGACTATTCAGGTTCGATGCACCTGATGCGCTACTTCTGGGATGCGGCGGTCGCGCTCGATCCCGCCGCCAGGCCACTGGACGAGGGCAGCCGCTTCCCGCTCTGCGCGCCCGACCCGCTCTCACAGCTTTTCACCGGGGCAGGACTCCAGCACGTAGAGACGCGTGCCATCGATGTGCCGACGGCCTTCCGCGACTTCGACGACTACTGGACGCCGTTTCTGGGCGGCCAGGGTCCCGCCTCCGTCTATGTGATGTCGCTGGACGGCCAGCGGCGGACACAACTCCGCGAATCGCTCCGCAGTCGGCTGCCCATTGCTGACGACGGCGCGATTCCACTCACCGCGCGGGCGTGGGCCGTCAAGGGGCGACGGTAACGCCCTTCTCCCATGTTCCGTCGGCGCGGAGGAGGAAGTTATCTATCAGCCGGGCCGGGCCGACCTTTGCCGCGATGGCCAGCAGCGCGGGCGGGCGCAGCTCCGTCAGGGGGGCGAAGGTAGCGGGGTCGCAGACATCGGCGTAGTCGAGTTGGGCGCGTGGCTCAGCCGCCACCACCTGCGCCATCGCCGCGATCACGGCGGCGACGCCTCCCGCTGGCCGCGACTCGAAGGCCGCTGCCCCCGCCTGGAGCGCGCGATTGAGGACGACGGCGGCGGCGCGATCCTTCGGGTCAAGGTATTTGTTGCGGCTGCTCATCGCCAGCCCATCGCCCTCGCGCACAAACGGCAGCACGCGCACATGCGCCGGCAGATTCAGGTCGGCCACCAGCCGCCGGACGACGGCCACCTGCTGCGCGTCCTTCTGGCCGAAGTAGACGCTATCCGGCGTGATGATCTGGAGGAGCTTGGTGACGACGGTCGCCACGCCGCGAAAGTGGCTCGGTCGCGTCGCTGCCTCTAGCCGCTCGGCCAGCATGCCCGATGGCTCGACATACGTGGCATACCCCGGAGGATACATCTCGCCAACACTGGGCGTGAAGACGAGATCGACGCCCGCCGCTTCCAGCATCGCCAGGTCGCGCGGCAGGTCACGTGGATAGCGCGAGAGATCTTCGGTGGGGGCAAACTGCGTCGGGTTGACGAAGATGCTGACGGCGACGCGCTCGTTCTCGGCGCGCGCCCGCTCGACCAGTGAGATATGGCCCGCGTGCAGATAGCCCATCGTCGGTACCAAGCCAACAGTTGCGCTCACCCAGCCGCGCCGCGCCGCCCGCATCTCGTCAATCGTCTCGATCACCCGCATAACGCTTCTCGACCTCCGCGCAGAAATAACGCCGCTCACTGCCGCGATTGTATCATGTGAGCGCGCGACAAGGGGAAGCTGGCGTACACGTCGGCAAAGCGCGGATCGTAGACTGGAGGGCAAAAAAACTCCGCACCTGGGACACCAGGGCGGAATTCCTGAGAATTATTCTCGTGTTCGGAGGCGACGACCGGATTCGAACCGGTGATGAGGGTTTTGCAGACCACGTGGCTCGCGCCACGGTGGGGCTTCTTGTCGTTGCACAATCCGCCCGCCTTGCATTCACCCAGGTGTATTCACGTTTTACAAGTGACCTTTGCCCGCAACACCCCACACCTCTGTCCGCCAGGGTAGCTGCGCATCAAAGGTCCAACGGGTACAGTGTAGCACCTCTAATGGTCGGAAACAAGCCTTCCAACCTTCGCAGGCTCCGCCCTGCCTTCTGCCCATTCCCGGGCGGCGGGCTAGCCATCACCTGGCGACAACGTCGTCAAACGAACGCTGAGCGGCGTATGTTTCCGCCCCACGTCGGTCCAGCCTATGGCCTTGTGTGACCGTGGGACCCGGTCGTGGGATGCAGACCGCAGGCCACAGGCACGCCAGACGCGCCACCATAGCCCTCTTGTGCTCTGCGTTGCGGTGTCCCGCCGACG
>DASUHD010000128.1:0-28514 GCA_036273675.1 Ktedonobacterales bacterium
CCAGCCCGCCCGCATAGAAGACCAGATCGGGGAATGCCTCGACGATGGCGTTGACTACAACCTGACCGTTGTCGTTCACACCCGTCGTCAGCGATTGCTGGCCTGCGACCACCCCGCCCTTCGCCTTCAACTCCTTGGCGAAGGCCGTCGTCGCCGCCTTGCCAGAGGCCGTCCCGTCATCGACGAGGAAGACGGCATGGGCCGCCAGCCCGTGTGATGCCTTCGCCGCGACCGCCAGATCAGCCGCCGAGGCGCCGAGCGCGTCATCGGTGGGGGCCAGGCGGAAGAAGGTGAGCGGCTTGCCCGAGGAATGTATCTTGGCGAATGGCACGCCCTCCGCATCGGCAACGGATGACTGCGTGAGGCCGGGCAGCGTGGTCGTGGGGCTGACGGTTACGACGCCCGCCGCCGTGATCTCCGGCAGATAGGCCACCGCCGTCTCGCTGCTATATGGGCCGACGATGCCGACCACCTCAGGATTGGAGAGCGCCGTCGTAAGCTGGCTTTCGCGGAGCGCGCTGGCCTCGTCGATATGCTGGACAATGAGCGAATAGCCATTGCTGAGGGAGCCGTTCTGCTTGACGGCCAGGTCTACCGCCTGCTGCAACGCCTGCCCAACGGCGGCGTCTGGCCCGCTGGTGGGGAAGATCGTCACCAGCGCAAGGGTCTTGTCATCCCCGCCACCACCGCCGAGACTACACGCGGGCAGGCTGAGACAAATCAGGAGGAGCAACAGTGGGGCAAGACGCCACAGACGGCGGGTTGCATCAATCACCGGGGATACGCTCCTTTATATCGGTCACGTCGGATATCTCGGTCGTCCGCGCCGCCCTCTCCGCGGGCAAGCTCATCACGGGCTATGTTAGCTACTACGGAACAGGCGAAGCGGCTTCTCACACGTCACTCATAGGAAATGAAGAGAGGCTGAGGATAGACTTGCATCACCTGCGCGGGCGTCTGCAAAGGATTATCGCCCGCTCCCGCGCCGGGATACTGGAAGAAGAGCTTATAGCCGCCATATTGAATCATGGCTTTCTGCACGAACACCTGATAGTCGAATAGTTTATCCGAGGTTGCCCCGAAGCCATCCGACTGCAAGACGATGGAAACATCAGGATTGAGCTTGATCTTGTTCTTATTGGTAAGCACCGCATAGTTCCACTGATGAATCACCAGCACTTTGCGCGGCAGGTGGTTTTGCAGCGAGATACTGGCCAGCGTATCAATCGTCCAGTTGATCTCGGTAGCGTCCATCCAGCCCAGACAGCAGGGATAGCCCTGCGCCATCGCGTAGCCCTGGGGCGTGTTCGGGAAGTGGAACTCGGTATCCAGCGCCAGCTCGACAAATGAATACTTGGATAGATACTTCATCAGGTTGCTGTTCACCGCGTCGGCCACCGGCTGGACGCCAAGCTGGAGGTCGAAGAAGAGCAGCAAATCGTGCTTCTGGCAGTAGTCCACATATGCCTGGAGCGTCGCATCATCGGCCCACGACGCGCAGAACTTGGGGAACGCGTAGCACGGCTGGATAACGTTGATCACCAGGTCGATTCCCAGCTTGACGGGATGGGTGGGGTCGAGCTTGGCGTATTGATTGCCGAGATCCTGTAGCTGCGGCAGATAGCTATTGAGCAGATCGAGATTGGAGGCTGGCCCGTTGAAGGTGACGCCTCCGACGATGCCATACGCTGCGACGATTCGGTTCGTCGGCAGCGGCGCGCCCTCGGCAGGGTCGAATGGCTTGCTCGATTGCCAGGTGGCGATGGCGAGGGACGCCGCGTTTCCCTTCGGCGTATCGCTGGCGCTCGACGAGGGAGCGCAACTGGCCAGCACAAGGGCCACCATGAGCGCCAACAGCACAGACGCGCTCAGCCGCGACATATGCCTGCCCGCCGCGCTATCCTTCGCCCGCCATCCGCGCATGCTCATCACCTGCTCAACCATCCTGACCATGCGGCAACCACCTGCCCACTGCTCAGATTCCTAAGCCTACCAGTGTAGACGAACGACGGTCAAGGATGGGTAGCCCAAACAGCGGTATGGGTGTGAGTGAATACCAGCGGCAGCATCACTTATGGATGATCGAGCGATTGAAGCCATGCTACCGCGTGCGCTTCTTGCCACGGCTCATCCCGTAGAACGCGGTCAGCCCATTCGGGCGCATTCTTCTGCCTCTACCCCGACCCTTACTGCGAACCGAGGGAGCGGAAAAGGTGATGCCTGAAAACGGCAGTGACACCAGTACATTGCGATTTCCAAGCACGAACGGCATCCGTCCGCGACCAAAGAGGCTCGCAGCGGTTGTCGCGACAGCGCCAAGCATAAAGCCGGAAACAAACACCAGCGCGCCTCGGCGGGGTCGCCGTCTCGTCATTACCGCTTTGTCTGGTTCCCGCGCCTCCTCACCCAGGACACGCTCCGCTTTGTGATTGATTTGGCCGGTTTCATCGGGGGTCTGAACGTAGGTTGTCATCTTCTTTGCTCCTTCCAGGTAACGGTCACTTCCGCAACGTAACACGTCGACCTCTCAGGAGTGTCACACCACACATATCCCGACGCACAATAGTATCCCGATATCCTCTGTATCGGCATACCAACGCATCTCTTATACTGGCGCGGCCATCGTCGCCAACTTAACATTCGTTTCCTACGGTGTGGCGGTAGCCCCAGGCGTCACCGCCGCCCCGCCGACGTGGATGCTCGTGTCGTTGAAAGCCGTTAGCGTCACCACCGTCTCCTGCGTATCGAGATAGGTGACCGTCACCGTATCGCCGGGCTGCACCAGCGGTAGCTCCGGGCTGAGCGCGAGTCCCGCCTTGAAGATGTGCGACTGGCCATCTAGCAGCATCGAGTAGACCGTCGTGCCGCGCTCGGTCGCCGCGTTGATACGCGTCACGCGCCCGGTGATCGTCACCGGCTTGCCAGTCGGCGTCGGCGCGCTCCCCTGCACGTTGTTGTCGGCCAGCCACTGCGCGTACTGCGCCAGCGCCTCCGACTTGGTAGACGCCATGATGACATTCGCGCCATTGAGGTGGCGCGCATCGACAATGCCCACCGCCTGGAAGCTGCCGCCGAAGTCGTTCTTCTGCACAAAGGTCGCCACCCACGTTGGCTCATTGTAAATCTGGTAGAGCTGGACGACGCCCACGGTATAGTTACGGATATTGTTCGGATTATCCTGGAAGGTGGTTTCCACGTTGCTGGTCGCGCCCAGCCCGTTAAGTGGATAGAAACGGCCCGTCATATCCTTCGTATCGAAGAGCATGACGCCCGTGCTGGAGTTATCGCTGCCATTGTTCGAGGTCATCGGCTCCAGCCAGACCGGCTGATCTGCTTGATTGTAGACCAGCTCCGGCGTATCGGTGGCCGGAACCTGCTGGCCCGCGCCCGACGGATTGAACCACGGCGCGCTCTCATACTTGCCCCACCACGTCAGATAATCGTCCACAGCGGCGGCGGGGATGATGCGGTCGATCCACGAGGGCGCTTTGTCTGGCGCATAGGGCGTGATACTGCCGCTCTGCGGATCCACCAGCAGCACCTGCTTCACCACTTCGCCGGAAAAGCCGCGCGTCGGCTGCATCAGCGAGATCGTGAAGTAGGGCGTGCCGTCGTCGTTCACCTCCAACGTGGGATCGGCCAGGTCGCCGTTGGTATAGCCACTGAGGTAGACGTGGCGAATCAAGTCCTGGTTGAGGATGGCATCGGGCAAGTAGCGCAGATGATAGCCCGTCTTGAGCTGTGGCGGCGTGTTGGGGTCCTCGGCGTCCACCTGCACGTAGCCGGGCGTCTCCCAGCGCCCCACGTTCGCCCAGACGTTGTTATAGACCAGCGGCGCGATCCAGTAGAGATGTCCCTTGACCGACTGGAGGGTGTATTCCTCCGTGTTAGTGTGATAGACCGAACCAAGGTTCTGGCCGTTGCTCGCCAGCACCTGCTGGCCAAGGTACGAGGCGACACCCTGCGTCACCAGCACAATGTGGTTCACGTCGGTCGGCGGCAGCGGCGTGGACGATGGCTCTTTCACAACAGTGGGAATATTGGCGAGCGCTTTGGCATTGCCGTCGAACCAGGTAGTGCTGATGGTAATCAGACTATTGACCACCAGCACGACGACCAGCGCAATAGCTATCGCCGCCGCGCCCGCCAGCGGACTCGCCGGAACGCCGCTCGTGGCGGCGGGCGGGTTCTGATCCACCACACGGAACGGCGAACGCCGCCCCCGCTGCTGGCCGCGAGGCGTGAACGTCGTGGAGAATGTGCCAGTATTGATACGATGGGTGAAGTCATTGATGGCCGCGCGCGCCCGGTCAACGCCGCCACCGAAGAGTGCGAAGACGCCTGTGAGCAGTAGCGGCCAGATCAGCCACTGGCCGCCCCAGTACGGCCCGGTGATAGCAGGCTCGGCGAGATAGAGAATCAGAAGATTGAGGATGAAGGCGAAGACCCACAGACGGAGCGCCCAGAACGCCAGCGCGCGCGGCGACGCCTTCGCCCGTCGGCCAAACAGTAGCCCCAGCCCCACCATCACCGCCGTGACGATACACGCGCCCAGCACAGCCAGCCAAAGAATGATCATTCAATCCGCTCCCAACGCACCCATACGCTCCGCGCATCCACAGCCTGAATAGTATACGCCTGAGTGGGGCAACAGGGTAGAGGGTAGCGCGAAGGGATGGCAGCGAAAGGGATGGCGCGAGGGATGGACGCCAGAAGGCTGGCGACTGAAGTCGCGTCTGAAGGGCCTCGCTTTGCTGCGCTCGCTCCGCCACGAAGTCCGCCTGCGCGGACTCCACAGACCCCACCCCAACATAGTAGCAATGGTCGAGGTTGGGAGAAACCTGCGCAGGCAGGTTTCGTGGCTGCGGGACCTTCAGGCGCGGTTTTAACCGCCTGCCACAACGTCGCCAGCCTCTTATTCCCCCGCACTGCCGTTGCTGCCTTGATCGTTGCGGGCCACCTCGCCCTCGACGACGCGACCGGGCAGCGGCGTGTGGCCGTTCTGCGCGACGGGAGTGGGCGACTGGCCTGGCGTCACCACTGGCACCGAACCGAGCGCGGCGGTGGCAATCTCGGCCAGCTTAGGCTCCAGTTCAGGCGCCTCCGCCTGGCTGATGAGCGCCAGGATCTCGTCGCTTTCTAGCTCCTCGCGCTCCAGCAGCGCCTCCGCCACGGCGATGACCGCCGCGCTGTGCCGTTCCAGCAGCGCCCTCACATCGGTATACGCCTGGCGCAGCAGCGCCTCGACCTCGCGCCGCGTGATCGGGTCGGTATAGATGCGCTCGGGCGCCATCGTGGCCGAGGCGGAGAAGAATTCGTCGCCCATGCCCCAGTGGGCGATGTACTGGAAGGCAAGCTGCGTCGCCTTGTGCAGGTCGCCACCAACGCCATTGAGCCGCGTATGCAGGAAAAGCTCCTCCGAGGCGCGGCTCGCCAGCGATACCTGGATATCCGCCAAGACCTCCTCCGACGACTGCGTGACGATCTCCTCAAGCGGCTTATAGCTGACGTATGCCTCAGCCCCAGCAAGGCCAAGCCGCTTGGCAATCGTCGCATGCGACACCCGGTAGCGCGACATCAGCTTCACCTGCGCCACCGCGTGGCCCGCCTCGTGATACGAAAGGCGGCGCTTCTCCAACGTGGAGAGCGTGCGCGGATAGCGGATGCCGTACTCGTGCGTCTCGCGCGCCTCGGCGATATCTTGATAGGTGATGGTCTGGCGTCCGGCGAAATGAGCGATGACCACCGCCTCGTTGATGACGTGCTTGATGGCGACCGGCGTATAGTCCACCATATCCGTCACCAGCTTCTGGACCGAGATATCGTCGTGATGCACCCGCTCCAGGTAGTACTCGATGACCTCGCCGCGGTTGGCATCGCTCGGCGCCGTCACGATGATCTTGCGGTCGAAGCGCCCCGGCCGCATCAACGCGGGATCCAGCGAGTCGGGGATGTTGGTCGCGCCAACGGTCAGCACCGGCTCACGCTGGTTGCGCCCATGATAGAGTCCGACCATACGCAGCAGCTTCTTCCACCACGAGTGGTCCATCGGCGGCGGGTCCATCTGCATCAGCAGCTCGTTCAGGCCGCCGCTGCCGCCCATCATGCCCATCATGCCGCCGCCCATCGCGAAGCCGCCCTGGCCCGCGCCGCCACGCGCCATGCCAATCGCGTCGAACTCGTCCATGAAGAGGATGCAGCCGCCATACTCGCGGGCATAGCGACGCGCCTTGCGGTAGAGGTTCTTGATCATCAGCACGTCCATGCCGATGAACATCGCCCGGAAGCTGGCGGCGCTGGCATAGGCGAAGGGAACACCTGACTCGGTGCTGATGCACTGGGCCAGATAGCTCTTGCCGGTACCGGGAGGGCCAACCAGCAGCAGCCCGCGACTGATCTCGCCGCCCATTTCCTTGAAGCCCTGGACGCCGCGCATCAGGATGACGATCCGCCGCGCCGCTTCGAGTACCTCAGGATTGCCCTTGTAGTCGTCGAAGCTGACGCCGCTCTCGCCAGGCATCACCCAGTAGATGCGCGGGCGGCCCAGGAACCAGAAGAGCGCGACGAACTGGATCAGGATGAAGAAGATCAGCAGTCCGGTCTGCAGGACGAACGCCAGAATCGTGCCGGGCTGAGGCGCGGAGACCTGCGGCAGAATGTTGGTGATGGTATACCAGGCGATCACGAGCAGCAGCAGCACCAGCCACCACCTGTGACGCAGGAATCGGCCAAAATCATCCAGCGAGCGGTCTATCGATTTATCGAGGTCTTTGTTGATTGTGTTGCCAGCCATTGCGAATACCTATCCTCCGCGATCTGTCGAAGCCGTGTCCGAGTCAGGGGGGAATGCGGCTACTACACCTCACCCTCAAGCCTGGGTAATATCCTGGAACGAGAGAATCTGGCCGGTGGGATCGGCCTTGAAATACCAGGTGAGGATGTAGCGCTGTGTCGTGTCATGGGCGATGACCTCGACGGTGTAGGTCGCGGAGCCATCGGGGAACTGGAAGCTGCCAGCAACAACGTACTCGTCGAACTTCAGCCCCTGCGTACGAAAGGTATCGAGCGTCTGTTGAAGGTCGTTCTCTGTGCTGCCTTGCAACTGAAAGGCTGACTTGAGATTCGCGCTCATGCCGTTCCAGAGTTCCTGCGCGTTATAGGTCTTTGTCCCGTGGAGCCAGAGCACGACGCCATTGGAAAGCGGTATTTGCGCGCCGTTGACGACCGTGAAGGGCGTATCAGGGATGTTGATGCCGCCCGTGCCAGTCGAGCCGCTGCTGGCTGATTGCGGGCGCTCAGGGTTCAGCGCGCGATAGGTCAGCACGCCGCCGGCCACCATCGCCGCGATCAGGATGAGCGCGATCAGGCTGATGATGCGGTGGCGATTGATGAATGACGCGACGAGATAGATGCCTTTGAGCAACTGGTGGATCGGCCACTTGACGATACGCCAGAGGCGCGACGGCTTCTTCAGCGGCTCGGCGGTGTAGATCGGCGGCGGGGGCGCGTGCGCGGGGGCGCTTTCAGCTGATGGCTGCGGCTCCTGCGGTGAGGGCGGCAGAAGAATCTGGCTCATGGGCCAACCTCCCGGAAGTGCTGGCCCGCGCCACTGCGGGACAGGTACGCGTCGATGCGTTGACATTAACTACGCGAATCTGTCTACAGGATTGCATCTATACAGGGAGTACACCCCGCGTTACGCTGCCGGATGGCTGAGCAATTATGCGCTCTCCACGTGTACTACTAAGTTTGGGCGGCATTGTATGCCGTAGCAGGCGGCGCGTCAACAAGGGTGCGCCGCCTATTCTTTCCTCCGAGATGCATTGACGCCGCCGCGCACTCTGCCTACACTGGCTGTACCGAGATAGCAGACACCCTGACCAATCTCGGCACATTATGTTGAAGATGTAGACGAAGGACACCCCATGATGATTACGACCGCCGATACGCCGCGCATCGCCTTTGGCATACGTGTCCCCATGCGCGACGGCGTCACCCTCGCCGCCGATGTCTATCTGCCGCCGCTGGCCGCGGGCGAGGCGGACCGCTGGCCGATCATCCTCAACCGCACGCCGTATCTCAAGTCCAATGAGGCGTTTCTTGAGACGGCCCGCTACTACACGGGCCAGGGGTATGCGCTGGTTGCGATGGATGTGCGCGGGCGCGGCGACTCGGATGGCATCTTCGTGCCGTACGTCAACGACGGCCCCGACGGCTACGACGCCATCGAGTGGCTGGCCGCGCAGCCCTGGTCAACCGGCGCGGTCGGAACGATTGGCGGCTCGTATCCCGGCTGCATCCAGTGGCTGACGGCGCTGGAGCAGCCGCCACACCTGCGCGCGATGATCGTCTCCGTCGCGCCCTCCGACCCCTTCGTCGAGAACCCGACGGGCGAGCACAGCCCGATGGATATGTGCTGGCTGCACTTCGTCAGCGGACGCACATTGCAGCCGATGGCCTCCGTCAACTGGGAGGAGGTCTATACGCACCTGCCGCTGCTGACGATGGACGAGCGCGCCGGGCAGACCAACGCGCACTGGCGCAACGACCTGGCCCACCCGCAGCTCGACGACTACTGGCAACCGCGCCGCTATCAGCACGCCTTCGAGCGCGTCAACGTGCCGACGCTGCATGTTTCGGGCTGGTATGACGACGAGCAGATTGGCACGCCGCTCAACTTCATCGGCATGACCACACGCGGCGCGACCGCCGAGGCGCGCGCCAGCCAGCGGCTGCTGATGGGGCCGTGGGGCCACCAGATCAACACCAAATCGAAGCTGGGCGAGGTGGACTTTGGCCCGCAGGCGCTGATCGACCTGCGCGGCGAGCACGTCCGCTGGTTCGACCGCTGGCTAAAGGAGACGAACAACAGCGCCGATGCCGCGCCCGCCAGTGATAGCGCCGACGCGCCGGAGCCGGTTCGCATCTTTGTGATGGGCGCGAATGAGTGGCGCGACGAGCGGGAGTGGCCGCTGGCGCGGACGCAGTGGACCCGCTACTACCTGCATAGCGGCGGGCGGGCGAACAGCCGCTTTGGCGATGGCTCACTCTCGCCCACATCCCCGGGCGCCGAGCCGACCGATGGCTACCGCTATGACCCGGCGCGCCCGGTCCCCTTCCTGACGGAGCCAACCTCGTCGCAGATCGGCGGCCCGGTCGATTACGCGGCGGTGGAGCGGCGCGACGATACGCTGGTCTATATGACGGAGCCGCTGGCCGAGGACGTGGAGGTCGTCGGGCCGATTTCGGTGGAGCTTTTCGCGGCGTCTTCAGCGCCAGATACCGACTTCACTGCGATGCTGACGGATGTCTGGCCGACAGGCTTTGCGCAGCGGCTCTGCGATGGCATCGTGCGGGCGCGCTTCCGCGAGGGGATGGCGTCGCCGACGCTAATCGAGCCGGGGAAAGTCTACCGCTACACCATCGACTGCTGGAATACGGCGCAGGTCTTCAAGGCGGGCCACCGCATCGGCCTGATGCTGGCGTCGAGCGCGTTCCCGAAGTTCGCGCGCAACCTGAACACGGGCGCACCGCTGGGTACGACGAGCGAGATGGCGGTGGCTGAGCAGGTGATCTATCACGACGCGGAGCATCCGTCGGCGGTTATCCTGCCGATTGTCCCGAGGGGGTAGGGTAGCACAGGAGGATGAGCGATGTTTGTGCCGAATGCGGCGCAGGCAGTGATAGCGGATCCAAAGGTCACCGACTATCTATTGAAGAATCCCGGCAAAGCGAGGTTCTTTCTGGGATATGGGTTTACCCTGGCGCAGTGGCAGGTGTTGCGTGACGCTTTGTTGCGGCATATCGTTACGCATGAGTACGTAAAGGAAATTCTGCTCGAAGATGGGGTAAAGTATGTCGTTGAGGGGGTGTTGCAATCGCCGGATGGCAGAAATCCGCAGGTGCGCTCTGTGTGGATGATTGATGGCGGAAGAAGCTATCCTCGGCTGATCTCCGCCTATGCACTCGATTGATGCAAGCTCAAAGAACAAGCAGACAGAAAAGAGATCTCCAATGATTCGGGAATTCGAGCCAGTAGTCTTTACCGTGGATTTACCGCAGTATGGCTTGCTGGCTGGCGACGTGGGTACGGTCGCGGATATTCACCCGTCAGGCAAAGCGTATGAGGTGGAAGTCTTCCGTGTGGATGGTTCGACGTATGATGTCGTCACCGTTCAGCAGGGCCAGATTCGCCCAGCAACGAAGAACGAAGTGACGCATGCGCGCGCCATCACGCCAGCTGAGGCGGCCCCGCAGAGTTAGCCGCCACTGCGCCATCGACGCTTGGGTCGAGGCGTATCCGCAAAGGCGAAGGGAGAGGTGATCCAGGTTCGTGACATGAATGCCGCGGCTAATCCCGGCCCAGGCGAACATCTGGTGGATAGCGTTTCTGGCTCCCCTCCCTTTTAGGGGAGGGGCCGGGGGAGAGGGCAGCCCCGGCAGGGAGTTATCCCAACCGGGGCTGCATGTATGCTCAGGGCTACGTGAGCGCCGCCCTACGGATTGTTCGGATCGACGACATCCTCTTCGACCGTCGTCACCTCTTCGGCAATCGGCGTGCGCTGGCCGGTGCGCGGGTCCACCGCGTCGATGTTCCGCTGGACGTACGCAGTCCCGCCGCCCGTGCCACCCGTGCCGCCAGCGCCACCGGCTCCGCCACTTGGCGCGACCACCACCGAGTCATTCTCCTCGATCACCGCAGGCTCGTCCTCGCGGCGACGACGCGCCAGCAGGAGCAGCAGCAACAGCAGGAGCAGCAACAGCAACAGGCCGACCAGGCAGTAGACAATCGTCCATGGTCCGTTCGGCGGCCACGTCGGCGGCCAGACAAAAGCGTTCGAGCCTGGCGTGGAAACCGCCGGAACCGGCGTCGGCGCCGTAGTTGGCACAGGGGTCGCGCCCGCTGTCACGTTGAGATTGCCCTGCGCCTGGAGCGTCGGGGAGCCACCGCACGAGCCTTCCGGCACGACCGCCGTCACCACAAAGGTGGTGTCAGTCGTCACGAAGGGCGCGTTGAACGTGAACGTGAACGTGCCATCGTTGTTGATGGTGGCATGGCCAGCCGCCGTCGCGCAGCCATTGCTGCCCGTCGCGCCATAGAGAATCTGCACCGTGCCGGGAGGCGAGCCAGGCTCGGTCGCCACAAAGTGCGCGCCCGTCACCGTCACCGGCTGGCCCGCGCCCACCGAGCCAGGAAGCGTGATGCTCGGCGGATTGCTATCCGTCACCGTGAACTGGTTGCCCGAGGCGTGCGTCTGGCCAGTATTCGTGTCGGTGGCGCAGACGGTGTACGAGCCTTTGTCCGTCTGCGGCCAGGGGAACGAGAACGAGAACGTGCCGTCGCTGCCGACCGCGCCGCCAGCGCCGCTGATCGTCGTCACGCCACTGGAGCAGCCGCCGTTGCTATAGCCAATCGTGATCTGATGGCCCGCCGGGAACTGCGTGCCGTTGACGGTCACGTGCGTGCCAACGCCGCCCTGAGTGGGTGAGACGCTAAGCCCCGGCCCAGCGCCAGTGGCTGAGACGGTGGCCGGTAAGATCATCACCGCCATCACGGCCAACAGGGCGGCCAGTGGAAGAGAGCCGAACAGAAACCGGCGCGCACGGCGTCCGCGCGCATCCAACGTCCTACCCCTTCCGGTATTCTGCGTTTGAGCTATATGACCTCTCGCCATGACTAGCGGCGCCTCCTTTGAACTTCTCCCACCAGACCACCAGACCCTCTGAGCGCGTTGCCCGCCGTCTTCACGCATCACGCGTGCGGCGAACGAGATGATACCGGGCGAATACGTAGCGAATACATTCCGCGTTGGGCGAGCTTCTCTGTTCGCTTCCCAGCGCGGGGATACATGCCGGACGAGTGTATCATTGGCGGTGATACCTGTCAACGGGCGATTAGTCCTGGTATCCCTGGTATTCGCTGGCAAGAGGGCGCACTACTCCCCCTCATGGTGTGTTGACGAACAAGCGCCGCCAGAGTATTGCGGGGAGTATCCAGGTGGGAGAGCCGGGCCATAGCGGGGCGCGCGTCAGGTCGTGGTTATGTCGAGTGTGTAGTAGCCATAGACGGTGACATCGTGGAAGCCGACGCTGCGATAGAGCGCCTGCGCGGGGGTATTGTCGGCGTCCACCTCCAGGCCAACGGCGGTCCAGCCCTCGGCGAAGAGGAGCGACAACGTATCTTCGAGGATCTCGCGGCCATAGCCACGCCGCCGGTATGCTGGCAGGACGCCGAACGCATAGATATAAGCCTTGGGCTTGTCGACGAAGACCTTGAACGCCCCCACCGGCTCATTCGACTCATCGCACAGGCGCGCCAGAAAGTACCGCTCGCCCTCCACCGTCATGTCGCGGACGATATCCTCGGCCATGTGGTCATCCGACTGCCCAAACGAGGTGGCGATGACACGGGCAAGCTCGTACGCCTCATCCTGGCCAGCTTCATGCACGTCGAGGTTGCGCACAGTGGCGTGTGAGGCGTGCGCTGGCGGCATAGCAGTCGTCTCCATCCGGTTCTCGCTGAAGCTGTGCTTTCCACCCGCCGCCGCGACGAATGCGCGGCCAGCCGCCGAGGCGTCTTCGCAGATCGCCAGCACGCGCAGGGTCGCCAGCCGCCGCCGGGCCGAGGCAAGCGCGGCGCCGAGCAGCGCCCGCCCGATGCCGCGTCGGCGATATGCGGGATGGACCATGCCGCAAAGCTCCAGCTCGGGGTCGTCGTCGCCGCTCAGCGTGCAGAAGCCAACCAACGCGCCATCTAGCGCACAGAGGAAGGCATATGGCTCCGCCGACTGCGCTGTGTAGCTCGCCGAGATGCCCAGCTTGAGGTCCAGCCCATCGGCGCTGTTGCACAGATCGCGCAGCGCCCGCGCCTGCTCCGCCTGCTCCCCGGTCAACTGGTGGACGCCGACCACCTCATAGGTCTCTTTGTCGGACATGGTAGATCTCTTCCTCTCAGGAACACTCAGATTGTATCCTGTCGGTGATGTTGTTCGCGACTGCGCGCACTCAGGAAGGTATTTCCCGATGACACCAATGGAACCCTCAGAAGAGTCTACGATGAACTGCTACTCCTGTGAGGCGCTACGCGGCGAGCGACACATCTCGCCCGCCGACCATATCTACGACGGGCTTTATTGGATCGTCGACCATGCCTGGCCGACAGCGCTGGTGGGCTGGCTCGTGCTCGTCCTCCGTCGTCACGCCGCCGCCCTGCACGAGCTGACCGCCGACGAGTTCGCCGAGATGGGCGCGCTGCTGGCGCACACCGTGCGGGCGCTCCACGCGGAGACCGGCTGCGCGAAAGAGTATCTCGCCTGCTTCGCCGAGGCCGACCACTTCCAGCACGTGCATATCCACGTCGTGCCACGCGCCAGCGACCTGCCGCACGAATTGCACGGCCCGCGCAGCTTCGCGCTGCTCAACCCATCCGATGACACACTCGCCCCAGTGGTCGATGTCCAGGCGTTCTGCGCGCGAATGCGAGCCGCGATGGAATAGGCTCACCCCCAGCCCCCTCCCCCTTCCAGGGAGAGGGGGGCCAGAGTGCTAGCCAGAGACCGCACTGGTCGCCTAGTCCCTCTCCCAGCGCAAGCTGGGGGAGGGTGGCCGAAGGCCAGGAGGGGGCCGCTCCCCCTACGCGCCTGCGTTGGCCGCCGCGATGAGATCGGGCAACAGGAATTGCGCGTTGGGCGTACCTAGCCCGGTGATCGGGTCCCAGCCCGCCACGGCGTCATAGCCGACGACGCTGACGCCCTTATCGTTCGTGCTGTTGTTGCCGACGGTGATGTCGTGGAAGTCGCGCGCATAGTTGTCGCCCGAAGCTACTTTGTAGAGCGCCGGATTGAGATAGCCGAGTGGATGGCCCGCCATCTGGTTCGCGATGGCCGTCAGCCCGGCCCAGAGCGGCGAGCCAGCGCTCGTGCCGTTGCCGACAAACTCCTCTTTGAGCAGCCCGCCGAAGAAGCAGCCCAGCCCAATATTCGGATCAGCCGTCGAGGAGATATCAGGCACGCCGCGCCGATGGTTCAGCAGAGCCTGGTTGTTCGCTGGCAAACCCTGCTGAAAGGTCGGCTCCGGGTAGAAGCGGCTGAAACCGCCGCCGCTGGCATTCCACGCGATCTCGCTCAGTTGCCCGCCATTCTGCTGGATCGTCGTACCGCCGACCGAGGTCACCCAGGGATCGCTGGTCGGGAAGCTGGTGGTGGGGGTCGCGGAGAGCTGCGTGATGCTCGTGTCAATGTAATCGGTCGCGCCATTGTCGCCCGAGCCTGCGAAGAAGGTCATGCTCTGCGTCGTGGTCGCCGTGTGGAAGAACGCATCCCACCGCGCGATCTCCGCCTGGCCCGCGCTGTTCGCCAGCGAGACTTCCGAGGCGGCCCAGCTCTGCGAGACGATGCTCCCAAGGTTATGCTGCACTGCGTATTGCTCCAGTTGCAGGAACTCCGGCAGGCCCGCGACGCCCTCCGTTTCGTCCACCGGACTGGTTAGCACAACAATATTCGCGTCGGGCGCAATCGCGTGGATGATCTGCACATCCTCGGTCGTCTCGATGGCCCAGCCGATCATCTGCTGATCGCTTGGATCGAACGGCTTGGTCCCCAGCGGCGACATGATCTGGAGTTTGACGCGGGGCAGACCATAGTAATCGCTGAAATTGTCGATATCTTCTTGCAGCGTCGGGCTGCCGAACGAGTCAATTACGACCACCGTCTGACCCTTGCCGGTGTAGCACTGCTTCAGCAGCGGCTCGACGCCATAGAGCGTCCAGAGCTGCTTGGGGGAGAGGTAGGTATTGAAGCCATCGTCGGAGCCGTTGTCGTGCTTCGTCCGCGGCTCGCAGGCTCCCCGCCCGCCTGTCGTAGCCGTCCCGGCGGCTGTCGTCGGCGCCCGGTCCGAGGTACCGGCGCCAGTGGGGTTTCCGGCGCTGAGGCTCACATTGCACGCGGAAAGCCCCAGCGCCAACAGGAGCATCGGAATGGTGACAAGCGGACGCCAGGAACGATGGCCAATACGCATACGAACGTTCTCCTCGAATGGCTGCTATATAGTACGGCGGCGCCGTATCCCGCGCCCGCAGTGATAGACGCAAAGCGCGTGCCTGCCGTCGTATTGTATACGCATTGTATACGCTCGCATGCCTGTTTGTGTCTCATCCGCGCGAACACTGCTCATGTGTACAACGCGTCTGGCGCTTGCCGCAGCCTTTCGCGGGCTGGTATGCTGGAAAACGGCAAGCATTTTTGAGATCAAGAAAGAACCAGAGGATAGAGTACACGTGGAAGATATCAACACTACCGCGGGCGATGCGCGTCCGCGCGTCATGGTCATCTTCGCGCACCCCGACGACGCCGAGTTTCTCTGCTCCGGCACGGTCGCGCGCTTCACACGGCACGGCTACCGGGTGCAATATGTGCTGGCGACCAGCGGCGACAAGGGCAGCAACGATCCTGACGCGACCCCAGAGCAACTTATCGCGACCCGCGAGGCCGAGCAGCAGGTGGCGGCGGATGTGCTGGGCATCGAAGAAGTGACCTTTCTGCGCCACATGGATGGCGAACTTGAGGTCAGCGTCGCCTTCCGGCGCGAGATCGTCCACGTCCTCCGCCAGGGCAAGCCGGATGTCGTGCTGACCTTCGATCCCTGGCAGCGCTACCAGATTCACCCCGACCACCGCGCCATCGGCCAGACCACGCTCGATGCCGTCGCCGCCGCGCGCGACCGCCTCTACTATCCAGAGCAACTCACCAACGGCCTGACGGAGCATCGCGTCCACAACGTCTATTTCTTCGCCACCGACGCTCCCAACTACTACGTGGACATCACCGAGACCATCGAGCAGAAGATCGCGGCGCTGCTCTGCCATGCCAGCCAGATCGGCAGCCGCGACATCGGCGAGTTCGTACGGGCGCGGGCGCGGGCCGCCGGGGCCGAGATTGGCGTAGAGTATGCCGAGGCGTTCCACTATCTGCCGATGATGCGCCCGCCGGAGTTGCTGCGGTATCCGAACTGGTAGAGGCGAGGAGAGGCACATGCGCGTTCTGGTGATCGGTAGCGGCGCGCGCGAGCACGCCCTCTGCTGGGCGGTCAGCCGCTCGCCCCAGTTGACGAAGCTCTATTGCGCGCCCGGCAACGGCGGCACGGCAACCGTCGCCGAAAACGTCGCGCTCGACCTGGCGAAGTCGAGCGCCTGCGCCGACTGGGCGGCGGCGAACGCGATTGACCTGACGATCATCGGGCCAGAGAACTATCTAGCGAATGGTATCGCCGATGTTTTCACGGCGCGCGGGCTGCGCGTCTTCGGGCCGTGCGCCGCCGCCACGCGCATCGAGAGCAGCAAGGCTTTCGCCAAGCGGCTGATGGTTGCGGCGAACGTGCCGACGCCGCGCGCCGAGATCTTCGACAGCTACGACGAGGCCATCCAGTATCTGGACCGGTACGAGGCGGCGGACGCCAGCTATCCGCTCATCATCAAGGCGGATGGGCTGGCGGCGGGCAAAGGCGTCGTCAAGGCGGAGGACGGCGACGAGGCCCGCGCGAGTCTCGACGATTTCATGGTCAGGCGCACGCTGGGCGAGGCGGGTACGACTGTGCTGATCGAGGAGTGCATCACCGGCACAGAGCTTTCGCTCTTCGTCCTCTGCGATGGGCAGCGCATTTATCCGCTCGCGCCTGCCTGCGACTACAAGCGCGCGCTCGACAACGACGAGGGCGGCAATACCGGCGGCATGGGCGCATATTCGCCGCCCGCATTCGCAACGCCAGAGCTGCTGGCGCGCATCGAGGCGACCATCGTGCGTCCGGTGGTCGCGGCGCTGGCGGCACAGGGCGCGCCGTTTCGCGGCCTGCTCTATGCTGGCCTAATGGTGAGCGGCAATGGAGATCCGCAGGTAATCGAGTTCAACGCGCGCTTCGGCGATCCCGAGACGCAGGTAGTGCTGCCACGCCTGGAAAGCGATCTGCTGGAACTGTGCGTCGCCGTTGCCGATGGCACGCTCGACCAGGTGTCGCCGCCCGTCTGGAGCGCTGAGGCCGCCTGTGGCGTGGTCGTTGCCTCGCGTGGCTATCCAGGCGAGTATGCCAAAGGCTTCCCGATCACCGGGCTGGAAGCCCTCGACGCGGACATCGTCGCCTTTCACGCCGGGACCGCCCGCGAGCCAGATGGCCAGCTGGTGACGACCGGCGGGCGGGTGCTGACGCTGGTCGCACGCGGAGCCACCGTTGCCGAGGCGCGGGCGCGCGTCTACGCCAACATCGAGCGGGTATACTTTGAGGGGGCGCGCTGGCGTAGCGATATCGGAGCGCGCGAACGCTGAGTTTGCCGAACGCGGAAGTGAGGCGCTGGATGGAAGCTCGCCGTTGCACAGTTGGAATGGATCTCGGTACCACATCGCTCAAGGCGGTGGCCTTCGACCTCGATGGCAAGGAGATCGCGCGCGCTGGCGGTGAGGTGGAGCGCACTTCCAGCGAGGAAGGCGCCGCCGAGGAAGATCCACGTGCGGTGGCGACGGCGGCAACCGGCGCGCTGGCGGCAGTCGTGGCGGATGCGAAGCGCCAGGGTTACACGGTCAGCGCCGTGGGGTTAAGCGCGGCCATGCACAGCCTGATCCCCGTCGCGGCTGACGACTCCCCGCTTGGGCCAGCTCTCTTATGGATGGATACGCGCCCCGAGGCCGAGGCCGACGCGCTCTGGCAAACCGAAGAAGGGCGGGCGGCCTACGAGCGGACGGGTACCCCCGTCTCGGCGATGGCCCCGCTGGTCAAGCTGCGCTGGCTGCGGCGCGCGCGCCCAAACATCTATCAGCGGGCTGCGCGGTTCGTCTCGCTCAAAGAGTGGCTCTGGCATGACTGGTTCGGCGTCTGGGAGGTCGATACGTCAATTGCCAGTGCGACAGGTCTCTACAATCTGCGCGACCAGACATGGGACGACGGCGCGCTCGGGCTTGCTGGCATCGCACCGGACAAGCTCTCAACGCTGGTACACCCATCCTTCATGCGTACGGCGAGCCAGTCCAGCGTACTTCAGGTGGCGGGGCTGCCGGATGACGCGGCAATCGTCATCGGCGCTGCGGATGGCCCGCTGGCCAACCTGGGCGTCGGCGCGGTGGACGCGACACGGATGGTGCTGACGATTGGCACCAGCTGCGCCGTGCGCATGGGCAGCAAGGCGCCGCTCACCGATACCACCTCGCGCATCTTCTGCTATGTCCTCGACGACGGCCGCTTCATCGCGGGCGCGCCGGGCAACAGTGGCGGCGTAGTGCTCGACTGGCTGGCGGAGAAGCTCGTGTTCGGCCAGCCCTCCGCCAACGCGCAGGCGCTCGTCACGCTGCTCGATGCCGCGGCCACCGCGCAGGATGAACGCCTGCTCTTTCTCCCCTATGTCGCGGGCGAGCGTGCGCCATTCTGGAACGCCGACGCCAGTGGGAGCATCATCGGCCTGCGGTTGGAGCATACCGCTGCCCACGTGATGCGCGCCGCTATCGAGGGCATCCTCTTCCACGCGCGCTGGATGTCGGAGCGGCTCTTCGAGCTGCTGGGCAGGCCAACCGAACTTATTGTGTCGGGCAAAGTGTTGGAGGTAGGCTGGACTCGGCAGCTTGCGGCGGACATCTTCGGGCTGCCGGTGCGATTCCCCGGCGGGGCGGATGCCTCCGCGACGGGCGCGGCGACACTGGCAAATATCGCGACCAACCAGTGGAGTTGGGATGAGTCGGTGCGGCGGCAGAGCAGACGGAGCGCCGCGATGATCCAGCCATCGGCCACGAGCAGCGCCTATCTTGCCCGCTATCACGCCTATCGTCAACTGGCCAGCGCGCTACTACAAGTTCCCGCCGCTGGCATGTCAGCCGGGGCAGCGGGCGCGTCACAATCATAGCCGGGTGGCTTGTCTCTACCGCTGGCCAATCAGCTTCAGCGCGACATTAAGTTGGCGGATGCGCGCGCGCGAGCCATAGATGATGACCGTGTATTCCGCGGGCAGGTCTTCGATTTCGACGAGACAGTGGGCCTGCTCCGCCAGCCGCGTGGCTATCGACGCCAGGCGTGTCCGCTCCCGAGCGCCACTCGCCTGTGTGCTCAGGACCACGCGCCCCAACTTTTCCTCGGGGTCCAGCAGCGATTCGACCAGCGCCATCAAATCCTCGATGCCGAAAATCACCTGCATAGGCGGCGCGTCGGGGGAGATGCGCTTGAGGGCGTCATCATAGGGTAGGCGGCGGCGGATATGCGGCTCAACCGTGTTATTCCTGCCACCAGCGGAGGGTTGTTCCAGCCGCTCGGACTCGGCGACCGCCTGATCATAGACATCGCGCAGATGCTCCAATAACTCTTCGCGCCCGTCCTCAGGCAGATTGGCGTCTGGGTGGACATAGGCGAAGAGGCCGCGCGCCATGTCATGATAGATAAACGGCTGGGCGCTGGCCGCCTTCCGCCCGCAGTTGGCGCAGACCGCCACGTTCAGGGTACCGGCCAGCAGCCGATAGAGCAACTCTGGCTCCAGCGTCACATTGACGGTAGAATAGGTAGTTATCTCAAACGATGCGCCACACGCGCACTGGAATGTGCGGATGGTGGAGCGCGGCGTAATGTTGGACATGGGTGTTCTTTGCTCGCTCTTGTGTTCTGGAGAGGGCCGACGTTACCAGAGCACCGTCGCTCTCTTGGGAAATACGTGACTACCCTTTTGCAATACCAGCGTGCAATGCGTCTCCAATCAGTGTATCATAAGCCTGGAGACCAACTAAAGGAACGGCCATACGCGAATCACCAGTGAGTGAGCCTCGAGCCTGTAGTGATTGCTTCCTCCATATGAAAGAATTGCGTGATGTGAAACGTAGTTCCGTATTGGAAGAGTGTACAGATTTGCGTGGGAGGCGAGGATGGCCCGTGAGCGGCAACGCCCGCTCCTGAATGTAGGAACGGTATTGCTGGGCGTACTCCTGATAGTGGCCGCGATTGGCACGATGATCTCCGTGGGCCGGACCAACCGGGTCGGCAGCACGGGCAGCGGTGTGCGCGGCTCGCTTGGCGCGCCGCTGCGCATTTCAACCACCGAGCAGGGCGCAGTCAATTGCCCGTACGGCGCGGCCTTCTCACCTGATGGCGCGCATGTGGCCATCATCGGCAGCAAGAGCACGTGCGCGCCAACCACAACCACTCTGACGCCACACATCGCCGCGATTTACGACACGCGCTCCGGGGTTATGAACCTCTACGTCCAGCTCGAAAAGCTCTTAGGCATCAGGACCGACGTATCCCTCAGTCAGCAACCCATTCAGGCCATCCACTATTTCAGCCTGGGCTGGTCGCCAGATGGCAGCCGCATTGCCATCGTCTTTACCGCCTTCGATTCAGCGGAGACCCAAACGCCTGACACCGAGCTCGACACCGGGCTGATTGTCCTGGATGCGGAACACGGCACGGCGCGCGTGATCTACGGCGATTCGGGCTATTTCACGCTGCCGGGAACGAACGGCGGCGGATTCCCCATCTGGGACATTGCGGCGGGCGTCTCCGTGCCTGCATACCTGCCTGATCCGGGCCTGGCGTACGCATGGAATAAGCAGGGTATGCCCTATCCCATCGTGAAGACACGTGGCCCAGTCTCCCAGTTACCGATTACCGCTGGTCCGCGCTATCCTATCGGCAACCCCGGCAGCAATTCGACGTTCACTATCTGGCAGCCAGGCGTCGTGCTTGGTTCCGGGGCCGACATCAGCGCGGGGATCTTCACGACGGTTTTCCCGTCATGGTCACCCGACGGGAAGTACGTCACACTCATATCCGCGGGCGCGCAACTGCCGCTGGCGTCTGCCCCCACGCCGCAAAACACGCATGCATCAGGAGGCGGCGTCCTCGCCTATCCAACGCCCTCGGCGATGCCCACGACGCCCGCTCGTGACAATGCGCTGGTGGCGGTGCAGCGACGCGCTGGCACGCGTGGCTGGGCGCTGGTGGCGTGGAACCCCGCGGGCAACCTGCTGGCCAGCGTCAACTGCAATGTGGCGGGTGACGAAATGCTGGAGATTCGCGCGACCGACTCAGCGGTTATCCAGGGGTCGGCGACGCTCCCGCTGGCAAAGGATGATTCGGGCTGCCGCAATCTCTCAAGCGGCGCGTCGGCCTATCCCGCGCAGCCGATGATGCTGCTCTGGTCGCCCTCGGGTGATCGGGTGCTGGTCTGCGACCAGAAGGCGGGGACAATCTCGATCTGGCCCGTCAGCCAGCCAGCGGCATAGGCGCTGGCGAGTACGTGATCCGGCTTGCGGCGGGCTAAAGCCTGTCTACGTCTGAGTATTGGGCAAATCAACTCGCTTCACGCGCGGTTCCTTCAATCAGCGCCAATCAGCGCCAATCAGCGGCCTATGATGGCGCGCTCATCGCCCGAAGCTATGTCTCCGCGCGAAACGTTTTGCCTAGTTCCGGTCCTAAGCCAAAATAGTGGCGAAAGTTGTAGATTAATGGGCGCCAGCGCTTGGGCGCGATGTGATGATCATCTATGACGAGCTTGGGATGGGCATGCACGCGCACCACTTCTACAATCACCGCCAGGGTATCGCCGTCGCCAAAGGGATAACTCGCCTGAACACGGGCTTCGAACTGTAGCGGGCATTCCAGCGCACGCGGCGGAGCAACCAGTTGGGATGGTATCGGCGTAAGGTCGGCGGCCCCAAATTTGTCGGCATGAAAACGGAATTGTTGCGCTTTGCTGGGAGGAACGGGGAATTTGCCTGTGAGTGGCGCCAGCCGCTCCACGGCGCCCCACTGCTCCGCTGCTGGAAAGTTGAGCACACATTCCCCGGTGCGCGTGAGATTCGCGGCGGTCTGTCCCTCACCGCCGAATCCGAGTACCATGTATTGTCCGAGCGCCCACGCCGATGACATTGGGGCGAGGTTCGGCGAGCCATCGGGATTACAGGTGCTCACCAGCACAACCGGGGTTCCGACGTAGAGAATGGATGGGGTAATGACGCGATGGGGATCATGGGGATCATGGGGATCGTGCTGCCGCATTACTAACTCCTGAAGGATGTTCCGAGACAAAAGTTCAGGGACATTGTATGGCGCGAACGATTCCACTATCATCGAAATATGAATACGCCAGCGAATACGCAACAACCAGACATCACGCACATCATGACCCTCATCGGCGAGCCGACCAGGGCAACAATTCTGCTGACGTTGCTCTCTGGGGAAGCCTTGCCAGCAGGTGAACTGGCCCAACGGTGTCAACTCACCCCACAAACGATCTCATCTCATCTCGCAAAGCTCGTCGGCGGGGAGCTTCTGCGCATGATTCCCCAGGGGCGCCATCGTTATTATCAGCTGGCGCGTCCAGAAATTGCGGAGATGCTGGAGGCGATTCAGCGCGTCGCTCCCCGGCGTCCCGTGCGCTCTCTGCGGCAGTCCGAGGAGTCGCGGGTACTCTGCCGGGCGCGCACCTGCTACGACCATCTCGCTGGCAAACTCGGCGTTGGCATGACGCAGGCGCTCTGCGAGCGTGAACTCTTGCGCTATGAAGGGCGACAGTTCCACCTGACGGAGCAGGGCGCGGCATGGTGCGACGGCATTGGCCTCGACTGGCGACAAGCGAAAATACGGCGGCGCGCGTTTGCGGCGCCCTGCCTGGACTGGAGCGAACGACGCGATCACCTTGCGGGGGCATTGGGCGCGGCCATCGCAAGCTATTGCTTCGAGCAGGACTGGCTGCGGCGGGTGAAATCATCCAGAGCAGTGGAAGTCACGACGGCGGGCCGAGATGCGTTCATCCACTATTTTGGCGTCGATCTCTGGCCCGATTAGGAATCCCGTGGAGGGTCAGCCCTCACGCTGGCTCTGTTGCGCATAGGCGGCGTATGCGGCGGGGTTGGGCGCAGGCTGTTCCTGGTTCGCCGCCTCCTCGATCTGCGGCAGCAGGAACCAGGCGGTGGTAACCCCAAAGATTACGCCAGTCAGCAGGCGTAGCGCCAGGTTGCTTTCTCGCAAGCCAAAGAGCTGGGTAAAGCCGTCGAGCGCCATCGGTACCATGCCCAGCAGCCAGACATACCACGGCAGCGCGCGCAGGCGCCGGTTCTTGCGCAGGAAGGCGACGGCCACGCCCGCGAGCAGGATCGAGGTGTAGATGGCCAGGCAGCGCGAGCAGAGGCAGGTCTGATAGCCCGCGATGAAGAAGGAGTGGGAGGGCGTCTGGGCGCAGAAGACACGGAAGACATCGAAGACGCCGGACGCCGGGCCGGTCAGCCCCGCGGCGAATGCTAGCGGCGTCACCATGGCGATGCCGATAAAGGTGGCCAGCGTGGTGTTAATGATGGCCAGCCAGTGGTCATGGAAGAAGCCCAGCACGCGCTCGAAATAGGGCGAGAAACGCGCAAGGCGGCTGCGGCGGGTGGCGGTCAGCAGCGCGCGCGCCTCGGCGGGAGTCATGTAGGGGTCGGGCTTGTAGTCGCTCTGCGCCGCGGGGACATCGTTCCTGGCGTCCTGCGATGATGCGGATGATGCGTCTGACGATGAAGGAAGCGACATATCTTGCTCTCCTGCTTTTCACTCGCTGGCCCGCCACGGGTGACTCGCTCTGCTCATCCAGCATAGCACAACCGTGGTATAGGTGTCGGGCTGGTGAGGGCAGGTACCGCCCTATCGTATCCACATCGCTTCCAGCTTGACAGGAGGCATCCCGCTGGGATATACTCTCCTTTGCGACGCGGGGTAGAGCAGTGGTTAGCTCGTCGGGCTCAATTCCGTGAAGTGAGGGAAGTGAATACAAAGCTCAAAGGCGATATCGCCGAGCAAGCAGCTATTCTTCACGCGATGAAGCATGGCTGGGGAGTGCTAAGAGCAGTCGGGGACAGATTGCCATACGATCTTGTCTTCGATGTTGAAGGCGCTCTCATTAAGATTCAGGTTAAGTCAGCCTGGTTCGATGCGCCATCCGGCAACTACGTTGTCGATAACCGTCGAACGAAAACGAATCGTAGATTTATGATTCGTGAGGCTTACTCAGCCGAAGATTTCGATTTTGCTCTGGTGTATGTCGAAGACATTGATATTTTCTATGTCTTTCCCTGCGAGATATTCATCGGCTACGGCAGTGAAATTCACCTTGTCGAAGCCGACAAGCGCCAGCGAAGACCAAAATCTGCCGATTATCGCTGTGCGTGGGAACTCATTTCACAATGGGCTGCACACCGGGAAACTGATGTGCGAACACCTCACAAATTCGGGGAAGCCGTTGGCAGGGTAATCCCGAGCGAAGCTCTTGAGGATGATGAATCTCCAGGAGAACGTGTAGAGACTTGATGTGAGGCCCCTAACGGGTAACGCCGAGGGTGAAGGGAAAGTCCAGACTACAAACCGGTTCGCCGGGCAGCGAAAGCTGTAGTAGCAAGCATAACCCGGAGGTCGGCGGTTCGAATCCGCCCCCCGCTACCAATTCTTCTCGCCCCCTGGCTACGGCTTGGGGGCGGTTGATATGGCGAGGTAGCTCAGCGGTAGAGCAGCGGACTCATAAGCCGTCGGTCGTGGGTTCAAATCCCACCCTCGCCACCACAAATCCTCACCATGCTTTACAAGCCTCCTCATGCGCGGGAGGCTTTTTTCGTGGCTGAATCCATAGCTTTGAGCAGCCAGATCCACGAGGGGGGAATCGAGCATGACCGACACATTCAAGCGCTGGATGATGCGCAACAGGCTCACCAGGCAGCCCATCGTTGGGTCATGGAACGCCCGCCCGGTCACGGAGCACGACGCTGCACTGCTCGGCGCGCTGATGTACGACGCCTATCACGACACCATAGACGATGAGGGCGAGACGCCTGCGGAGGCAGTGGTCGAGATCGAAGGCACTCTCAATGGCAAGTACGGCCCGTTGCTGGATACCTGCTCACTCCTCGTCGAGGAACAAGGCCGCGCGCTCGGCGCCACGATCATCACCGACTGGACCGACGAGCGCACTGGCCATCGACAGCCGCTGCTGGCCTTCCTCATGACCCATCCCGACGCCAGCGGGCAGGGACTGGGGACGTTCCTGCTCAGCGCGAGCATCAATGCGTTGCTGGCGCGGGGCGAGAGCGAGCTGGCGCTCTTCGTCACCGTCGGCAATAGCGCGGCGCAGCACATCTACCAGAAGCTCGGCTTCGAGGTCGAAGAGGAGTTCGAGGCAGCCCGCGTCATCAAGCCAGAGTAGCGCCGAACATATTACATCACATCGCCAGCGTATCGAATTGCGCTGGCGCCGCGCCCGCCATCTCACGCATCTCATTGGCCGCATAACCGAGCGGCGATTGACGATAGCCCACATTGCCCGGTGTGGCCGTTATCTCGCCGGGGCTGCCCGGCGCCAGCACGATACTGTCACCGTAGTGGCGAATGATGCCATGTAGCTCGGCATATGTCAGATACCGCGCTACACCTCGATGCGCGCCTTCCTCCGAGAGCAACGCCGGGTCCACCTGCCGTCCCGTCGCGGCCAACTCGCGCGCCCATGCCAGCACGCCCGCCTCCAAACTGGCGATTCTGGTCGCGCGCTGCCCCTGCTCGCAGCGATACATCAGCAGGCCCGACGCGAGTTGGGTACAGGTGAAACGCGCGACATCCAGCCAGGCTGCTCGTACCCGTTGCTCCAGCTCGTGGTTTGTCAGCGCTGCCCCACCCTCGATGGCGGGCGCAAGATCGATCCACATGCGCAGGCGGCCGGTCGCCATGAAATCATAGATGATTGCGATAGGCTGCACGCGCGTATCGGCGGGCGCCGCGCGCAGCACCCTCGTCAGCCCGGCGCGAAAGGGGCTCAAGCGGCCATCGGGCGAAAGAAGACCTTCGGGTGAGGTATAGAGGGAGCCACCAGCGCGCAGCCAGTCCACACAGTCGGCCAGTTGCTCCTTCGCCGTCGCCAGCACCCGTAGCTCCGCGCGCCGATGGGCCGCTGGCGCGAAGATTTCTGGCCCAACTTCATCCTGCAAGTACGGAAAATAGCGCCACTTGAGCAACGACGAGGCGGGCCGCGTCGCTAGCTTCACGACGCGCGTTCCCGTCCGCATAGCGAGCATCTCGATGATTGCGGACGCCATCAACTCGCCGATGGTGGTATCCCCATCGGCCCGCAGCGCCTCACGAATCCACGACTCCATTGGCCGCATATGGAGACTATTGAGCGGATGAACGCCCACCCCACATAGGATCGGCCCGACATTGATCGGGCGCAGCGCGTGCGAGAACCACGCGGGCCGTCGGACAATGCGCGAGAGGAATCCCATCTGGAAACCATCGCCACGCATGGCGAAATGGAGATCTCGCGTGAACGCCTGTCGGCCCCGGTGCGCGAGCAGCAGGGGAACCGGCACGAAGGCGTCGGAGTCGCGCTTGTGGGTAATGACATAGAAGGTGCGCGGCGCGCGGATGTCATGCTCCAGCCCATGGATTTTGACGGAGAGGGTCAGGCGGGGAACAGTGGCGAACAAGCCTGCCAGCGCGAATCTGCCGAGCGCCGATACCTGTTGCTTCATGCGCACGCCTCCGGGAGATGGACCGGCAACGAGGACAGATGAGGACGGATGAGCACACGTGCGAGCGCGTTGTCTCCTCTCAAGCATAACATAAAGCTGACACGCGCTCTAGCTCTTATGTTAGACACTAAAGGCGTGCCAGCTATGTTATCCCTTGCTATTTGCTGCGTGTTAGCTCTGGCCCTGGCCGTCAGCGATGCGCTGCCGCGCCACCTGTTCCGCCGCCGCGCCGGTTGTCATGCCCTGCTCGTCGGCCAGCGCATAGACCTGGGTCAGCCCATCGCGAACGCCGTTTCTGACGCGGTCCAGCGTCTCCTGCTCAGACCAGCCCAACACCTCGCATCCAATCAGATAGATTGCCCCGCCGCTGTTGACGACAAAGTCCGGCGCGTAGAGGATATCGCGCTCGCGCAGGCGTTCCGCGTCCGCTGAGGTGGCCAACTGATTATTGGCCGCGCCAACCACCGCGCGACAGCGCAGCCGGGGGATCGTCTCGCTATTCAGGATAGCGCCCAGCGCGCACGGGCTGAAGATGTCGCATTCGGCGTCGTAGACCGCATCGGCGGCCACCGGCGACACACCCAACGCCGTGCTCGCCCGCTCGACGCTAGCAGCGTCCACATCGCCGCAGGTCACCTCGGCGCCCTCGTCGCGCAGCAGGCGCATCAGCGAATAGCCGACCTTGCCCGCGCCCTGGACGACGATACGCCGACCAGCGAGCGCATCGCTGCCAAAGAGCTTTTCGCAGGTCGTCTTGATGCCAGAGAAGACTCCAAGAGCCGTCGCCGGGCTGGGATCGCCGGACCCGCCGCGCTCGGACGTGCGGCCGAAGACGTAGGGAGCGCCAGTCTCGGCAATGGTATCCATATCATGCGCGGTGGTGCCAACATCGGCGCCACAAGCGAAGATCCCGCCCAACTGGTGAATGAGCGCGCCATAGCGGCGCAGCAGATCATCGCGCGCGGCGGCATCCAGGCCCGCTGGGACCGCAATCACCGCTTTACCGCCGCCACGTTGCAGGCCAGCGGCGGCGAACTTGAAGGTCATTCCCTCGGCCAGCCGCTGAGCATCGAGGACGGCCTCTTCAAGGGTAGAATAGGTTTTCATGCGCGTGCCACCGCAGGCTGGCCCCAGCCGCGTCGAATGCACGGCGATGATAATGGTGGCTCCCGTCGGCTGGTCGCGGCGAACGATGATCTCTTCGCCGTCCCAGGCGCCCATGAGCGTATCGAGCGTCTTCTCTGCCGTTTGCGTGTCCATGGTCATCTTCCTCGAATTTCCCGCGCGCTTTGCGAACGCATACATTGCGTCTCGTGCTGGCGCCGTCGCCAACACAACCACACCATACCACGCCAATTCGCATATACAGCCGACATTTCCAGCGCGGTATAGAAACCATCTTGACAATTATACGTTTTCGCATTATACATATTCGTATGGATAGTCACAACACGCCACGACTGGCGCCCGCGCTCGAACACGCTACCCATGCGCTGGGGCTGTGGGTCGAGCGTACCTTTCGCGATGTGGGGCTGACGCAGGCCGAGGCGCATGTGCTCGCCTATCTTGCGCAGCATCCCGGCGCCGCCATCAACGACCTGCACACCAGCTTTGGCCACAAACGCTCGACGCTGACGAGCATTCTTGACCGCCTCGAAGCGCGCGGCTGGGTCCGGCGCCTGCCACATCCAGCGTCGCGCCGCCTCGTCGCGGTGGAGTTGACCGAGGCAGGCCGGGCGATTGGCGAGCGGGTCAGCGGCGCGCTCGCCACCATCGAGGAGCGCGTTCGCGCGACGGTGGGCGACAACGCCATAGGCGACTTTCTCGCCGTCATCCATACGTTGGAGGAGGAATTACAATGACTGACGACGATTTCGTCACAGCGTTCTTATCGGGTTCGCTGCCACCGACGCAGTTCCATCACCGCGACCACCTGCGGCTGACATGGGCGCTGGTCCGCCTGACGGGCGTTGAGGCAGCGATGAAGCGCATCACCAGCGGCATCCGCTACTTCGC
>DASUHD010000129.1:0-21268 GCA_036273675.1 Ktedonobacterales bacterium
TTCAAGGTGATCCAGGTCGGCCCCGTCTGGCGCGCCGAGCGGCCACAGGCGGGACGCTTCCGCCAGTTTACCCAGTGCGACATCGACATCATCGGCGAGGCGTCGGAGCTGGCCGAGATCGAGCTGGTCAGCGCGACCGCCGAGGCGATCACCGCGCTTGGCTTCACCGGCTTCACCGTCCGCATCAATGACCGCCAGATTCTCTATGGGCTGGCTGAGTCGTGTGGGTTCGCCACCGAGGACTTCGGCAGCGTCTTCATCACGCTGGATAAGCTGGATAAGGTCGGGCTGGATGGCGTCCGCGCCGAGCTAGAGTCCAAAGACTTCGCCGCCGAGCCGGTCCAGCGGATGATGGACGCGCTCACCCCCTTCGCGATGGACCGCGGCGACTTCGCCTCTGTCCGCGCCGCGCTGCCAGAGGGCATCCCCGATGAGCCGCTGAACCGGCTGGAGAGGATCATCAATACCGTCGGCAGCCAGGCGGGCGGGCGCTTCACGCTGGTCTTCGATCCGACGCTCGTGCGCGGCATGGGCTACTACACTGGCAATATCTTCGAGATCGAGACGCCCGGCTACAGCGGCTCCATCGCGGGCGGCGGGCGTTACGACAAGCTCATCGGCAAGCTGCTGGGACGCGATGTGCCAGCCAGCGGCTTCTCGATTGGCTTCGAGCGGCTGATGCAAATCCTGGAGCAGCGCGGCTATACCCCGCCGACAAGCGCCCAGAAGCTGGCGTTCCTCTACGACGCCGAGGCCGACGACCTGGCAGCGGTGTTGGCGGCCAGCGCGGCGCTCCGCGAGCAGGGCTACATCGTCAATATGTTGCCGCGCGCAAAGAAGATGCGCCGCCAGCTCGACGAGCTCTCCGCCCAGGGCTACACCCTGATGGCGCTCTATCGCGCGGGCGAGGCGCTGCCAGAGATCAAGCCGCTCGAAGGCCACTAGCGCTCTCTTGCCCTTCTGTCACTTGCACAGGAATGTGTCGTATTGGGCGCGTTCTCCGCGTACCCCAATGTGTTTCACATGAGCTTCACATCCTGCACACATATACATCGCTCTCTCACTGTGTGACAGGATTGTGAGCCGGGCAGACATGCCCCACGCGTGACCGCCATGCGAGCCTTATCGTCGCTCATTCCCCCTGCATTGCCCGCTCCCTGCGCTGCTATTCACCATCGTACCGCCTGTCATGCCTGTTTGCATTGGTTTAGTAAAGACTCTTGACGAACTGTGTTACACATGCTACTGTTATTCTCACGCACGGGAAGAAAGGGAATGGTTGTGACGAAGACAGTCCGCCATATTGTGCGCTCCATGCGGGCGCGCGATGTGCGTGAATCCACCCGCCCTGCCACATCCAGGGGAGCCGATCTGCGCTTGATGCGCGAATTGAATCGGCTCCTCATCCTCAATGGCGTGCGAGTCTCTGGCCCAATCACCCGTGTCGCCGTCGCGCACCGGACCGGACTCTCACGGACGACCGTCAGCAGCATCGTCGACGAACTGCTCGCGGATAACCTGCTCTTCGAGGGGAAGACCGTCGAAGCGGCGCCCACGGGAGGTCGGCGCGCGACCCTGCTGCACTTCAACGCCGACGCCGGATATGTCATCGGCGTGGACCTGGGCCGCAGCCATCTCACGCTGCTGCTGACCAACCTTGCCGGCCAGATCATCGCGCGACGCTCTGGGCCGTTCGACGCCTCGCTCGGTCCCGAAACCTGTCTGCAAAAGGTGATTGCCAGTCTAATGGATTTCACCGCCGAGCACCAAATCGGCTGGCATCAGATTATCGGCGTTGGCCTCGGAATCCCTGGCCCGATGGATGCCGCCACACGTATGCTGGTGCGCCCGCCACGCATGCCTGGATGGGACCAGTTTGACATGAGGACGGTCATGGAGCGCGCCTGCAAGGTACCCATGTATTTCGATAACGACGCCAACATGGGCGCGCGCGGCGAGAGCCAGTATGGCGCGGCCCGCAACGTGGACAATATGGCGTATGTCAAGGTGGCCACGGGCATCGGCTGCGGGTTGATCGTCAACGGCGATATTTATCGGGGCAGCAGCGGCGCCGCTGGTGAATTGGGACATGTCACGATTGACGACAACGGCCCGGTCTGCGACTGCGGCAACCGTGGCTGCCTGGAGGTGGTGGCAGGAGCGGCTGCTGTGACAATGGCCGCCTCTCGTGGCGTATATCCTGATAGCGGCGACAAACGCGGCGGTCATGAAGGTCATGAAGGTCATGACGCGACCAATTCGGCGGCAGCCGGGCCGCCGCGCACAGATCCGCTTGATGTGGCTGATGTAGTCCATGCGGCGCTGGCGGGCGACGCAGTTGCTCAGCAGGCCATCGAGCGCGCGGGCTACCATATTGGCATCGCGCTTGCGGGGCTGGTCAACATCTTCAACCCGTCGCTGATCTTGCTCGATGGCAGCATGGCGCGTGCCGGTGAGTTTCTACTTGGGCCAATCCGTCAGGGCATTGCCCGCCGCAGCCTCGCCGCGTCATCCGCCGCCACCCGGATCGAGATGGCGCAGCTGGGCGATAACGCCATCGCGCTCGGCGCGGTGGCCACGGTGATCGAAGCCGCCTTTGGGCCGCCGTCATTGACAACCATGCCAGCGCCTTCCGCCAGTGAATTTCTGATTGCGGCGGAGGGTATCAGTTAACGAATTTCCCGTCTGGCGGCGGCCTGCGCTACGTGTTGTTACGTACAGTGACAGGGTTAAAACGCCGCCTTTCTGAAGCATAGTTCCAGTCCTGTTGAGGCGAAAGGAGGGTGCGAGCGAACTCGGGTGAACTCGGTCCTGTCCGATTCCACGGTGGAATCATGAGTATCATGAGTACTCTGTATTTCGTGAGGGGAACCCACAAGGGGATTGCGATGAAGCAATCGCTTCATCCAAGTTGCACACGTTCAGACACGTTCAGACACGTTCAGATTGGAGCGACGCGCAATGCAGCTCAATAAGCATACCCACTGGCGGGTAGCGGCAACCTTGATTCTGGGAGGCGTGCTTGCCACAAGCGTGCTTGCCGGTTGTAGCAGCGGCACTTCGACGGCCGCGAGTGGCCCGAAGGGCTGCACGAAGGTCGGTGTTCTCTTGCCAGAGACCGATACCTCGCCGCGCTGGGAGCAGAAAGACCACCCGTTGCTCGACGCCGCCATCAAGAAGGCGCTGCCGGGCGCGACCACCGACTTCTACAATGCGGTCAACAATAAAGACACGCAGACCAACCAGGCAGAGACCGCACTGACCAAGGGCGATTGTATCCTGGTCGTGGCTCCGGTCGACGCGGCTGCTTCGGCGGCAATCGTCGACAAAGCCCACGCCCAGAACGTCCCGGTCATCGCCTATGACCGCCTGATTCAGGACGACAACCTGGCCTTCTATGTCTCCTTCGACAACACCCAGGTTGGCAAGCTGCAGGGTCAGTACATCGTTGACCACTATCAGAAGTATGTGACGGACAATGGCAACAACAACCTGGTCATGATCAATGGATCGCCGGACGACAACAACGCGATTCTCTTCCACGATGGCGCTCACTCAGCGATTGACCCGCTGATCAGCGCCAAGAGCCTGAACCTCCAGGGTGAGACCTACACGCCCGCCTGGAACAACCAGACGGCGCAGACCGAGATGGAGGGCTTCCTGAGCAAAGTCTCCAACAAGCTTGCCGTCGCCTATGTCGCCAATGACGGCATGGCCAGCACGGTGATCGCCGCGCTGAAGGCGCGTGGTCTCGCCGGTAAGGTGCTCGTCACCGGACAGGACGCGACCGTCATCGGCTTCCAGAACATTCTGGAGGGCAACCAGGCGATGACCATCTATAAGGCTATCGGGAAAGAAGCCGACGCGACCGCTGCCTTGGTGGCCGCGCTCAGCAAGGGCACAGACACCAGCTCGCTTGCCACTGCCTCGATCAAACTCAAGGACGGCAAGTCGATCCCATCCACCCTCGAGACGCCAGTCACGGTTGATATCACGAATATCTCCTCGACGGTGCTCGCCGATGGCTATGTCACGAAGTCCGACATCTGCCAGGGCGTTCCCGCTGGCGCTGGCGGCATTTGTTAGTCATGCGTAGAGGTGGGAATCGCGCCTCGTCAGAGTGTGCGGTTCCTCACCGCGAATTCAGCGACCCGGCGATACGCGCTTTCGGGTAGACGATTGCCGGGTCGCTGAACTGAATCGAGGGGAGCAGGTTCCAGTGATGGATGCTGCTCCTCTCTTTCTCTCTCGAACACCGCGCGCTGTGTGCAATCTCTGTCGTCGTGCACCGGTTTGCAGGTATACTTATAGGCATTAGCCTCTTTCACACGTCGCGTCCGGCATCGAGTGAAGTTTGAATCAGCGTAGCAGTGTGTCAGCTTCGACGAGGAAGGGACCGTACATGGCTGAGTATGCTTCCCCCAACCCCAGTGGCGGCAATGCTCCCGGCGCGCAGGGCCAGGCTACCCAGCGCGGTGAGCCTGCGTTGCGCTTAACGGGCATCTCCAAGGCATTCGGAGCTGTACAGGCGCTCCGCAATGTCGACTTCGAGGTCTATGCTGGCGAGGTCGTTGGTCTGGTCGGCGATAATGGCGCTGGCAAATCGACCCTCATCAAAGCAATCTCGGGCGTCAATGTCCCCGATAGCGGTGCGATCTATGTCGGTGGCAAGCGCGTCTCCATTACCAAGCCTTCGGATGCCAACGCCCTGGGCATTGAGACGGTGTACCAGGACCTTGCGCTCTGTGACAATCTTGATGTCGTCGCCAACCTCTATCTCGGTCGTGAAGACCGCACGACCGTAATCCCTTATCTCGTGCGGCCGATGAACGAGATCGCGATGGAGCAGCGGACGCGTGAGGTGCTCGAACAGCTGGATGTCAAAATCCCTTCGATTCGCGTCCCAGTCGCGTCGCTCTCCGGTGGACAGCGACAGTCAATCGCGGTCGCCAAGGCGATTTTGCGCAATGCCCAGGTGGTCCTGCTAGACGAGCCAACGGCGGCGCTTGGTGTCGCACAGACACGCCAGGTGTTGCAGCTGATTCGCCGTCTGCGCGACAGCGGACTGGCGGTCGTCGTCATTTCCCACAACCTCGCCGATGTCTTCGAGGTGGTGGATCGCGTGATTGTGCTGCGCCTCGGCCAGCGCGTCGCAACGTTCGATGTCCGTAACACCACGCCTGAACAGGTGGTCGCGGCAATTACTGGCGCTGAGTTTGGCGAGATCTTGAGCACCGGCAATGGCAACGGCAATGGCAACGGCAACGGCGATTCCGCTCAGTCGAGCGTCAGTCAGGAGAATGCCCAATGACGAGTCCATCCTCTGCCGAATCGGCGCCTGCCGCGCCAAAAGTCGAGCCAGCCTCAGCTGGGCCATTACAGACGCTGGGCGACCGGCTCCGACGCGGCGAACTTGGGCAACTTCCCGTCGTGCTGACGCTCATCCTGATCTTCATCTTCTTCGAGGTCACCAGTGGCGGGATATTCTTCTCTCCGCAGAATCTCAGCAATTTGATTCTGCAGATTGCCACGATCGGATTCCTGGGATTAGGCGCGGTGCTCGTGCTGCTTATCGCAGAAATCGACCTGTCGCTGGCGGCGGTCTCCAGCCTCTGCGGCGCGGTGCTGGTGGTGCTCTCCGCGAATGGCGCCTCAGCGCTCGTCGCGCTCATTAGCGCCATTGTCGTTGGTCTGGTCATCGGCCTCCTCAACGGCATATTTATCTCGGTGTTGCGCGTGCCGTCGTTCATCGTGACGCTGGCAGCGCTGATTGGCTATACAGGTGTGCTGATTCACCTGCTGCCAAACGCCTCGATTCGCCTGATTGACCCGTTCCTGACGGGCATCGCCACCAACTATCTCACCTTCCCCTGGGATGTTCTGCTGCCGATTCCGCTGATTGCGGCCTACGTGCTGCTTCAGCTGTGGACGCGCATCCGGCGACAGCGCGCGGGCCTGCCGCAGTCTCCGCTCTGGGAAGTTATCGCACGTACGGGCGCGGTGGTCCTGATCTCGGTGATCGCGCTGATCGTCTTCGAGCAGTATCGCGGCATTCCGTACTCGGCGCTGATTCTGCTGACAGCGCTGATCGTGTTCTGGCTCATCATGCGCTTCACTGGCTTTGGCCGCCACGTCTACGCCGTCGGTGGCAATACTGAAGCCGCGCGGCGCGCGGGCATCGGCGTCGTCGGCATTCGGGTAACCATCTTTATCCTGGCCTCCACACTGGCGGCGATTGGCGGCATCCTGGCCTCCTCGCGCGCCATCTCGGCCTCGGCGCAGATCAACCCGACGCTGCTGCTGGACGCGATTGCCGCGGCGGTCATCGGCGGCGTCAGCCTCTTCGGCGGGCGCGGCTCCGTCTGGGCGATCGTGCTCGGCTCGCTCATCATCGGCAGCCTGGAAAACGGCCTCGATCTACTAAATCAGGGAACAGACGTCAAGCTGATGGTTGAGGGCGTGGTGCTGCTCATCGCGGTGACCGCCGATGCCATCGTGCGACGCCGCAACGCGGCCAGTGGTCGCTAATATCGTTCGATGCGGTGGCGCCAGGAGATTGTTTCCTGGCGCTTCGTTGTATCAGCAAGGAATGGTGGGTCTCTAGTGTCATCCTCACAGCAGTCGCCGATTCGGGCGGCGGTCCTGGGCTATGGGCTTGCCGGGTCTGTCTTCCACGCGCCACTGATCGCCTCGGTCGCGGGGATGGAGGTCGCGGTGATCGTCACCGCCAACCCAGAGCGCCAGGCGCGGGCGCGGCGCGACTATCCCTCGGCGCACGTCCTGCCTAGCGCGGATGCGCTCTTTGCCGATCCCACGGCGGTTGATCTGGTGGTGGTGGCGACGCCGAACGATAGCCACCTCGCGCTCGGCATGGCCGCGATCCAGGCAGGCCTGCCCGTCGTCATCGATAAGCCATTCACCGCCACCAGCGCCGACGCGCGCCAGCTCATCGATGCGGCCACGGCGGCGCATGTGCCGCTGACGGTCTTCCAGAATCGCCGCTGGGATAGCGATTTTCGCACGCTACAGGCGCTGCTGACGGCGGGCGCGCTGGGTGATATCGTGCGCTTCGAGAGCCGCTACGAGCGCTATCGCCCGACGGTGAATGCGGATGCCTGGCGCGAGCACGCGGCGCCACAGGAGGCGGGTGGGCTGCTCTTCGATCTCGGCGCGCACCTGATCGACCAGGCGCTGGTGTTGCTGGGCGAACCGGTCTCGGTCTACGCGGAGTCGGACGCGCGGCGGCCCGGCGCCCAGGTGGACGACGACACCTTCGTTGCCCTGCGCTTCGCCAACGGCAGCGTCGCCCACCTCTGGATGAGCGTGCTGGTGCGGTACCTTGCCCCTCGTTATCGTGTCATCGGCAGCCGTGGCCTCTACGAGAAATATGGCCTGGACACTCAGGAGGATCTGCTGCGCACTGGCGGACGTCCCGACGATGAGGGATGGGCGCGAGAGCCGGAGAGTATCTGGGGCCGCCTCTACACCGATATTGGCGAGGTCTCGGTCGCGGCGGTCGCCAAATCGCTGCCGGGAAGCTACGAGACGTTCTACCAGATGGTGCGCGATGCCATACGGGCGGGCGGCCCACTGCCCGTGGACCCCCACGACGCGCTGAAGACGATCCGCGTGATCGAGGCGGCGCGCGCGAGCGCCACCAGCGGCCAGGTGATTCCCTTCGATGCAGCGCTCCCGGCGGATGCGTGAATCATCAGCGTTCGTCGTGCTTGTTCTGACTCGCCAGTTGAGCGAAGAAGTCGCTCAGGTGAACCTGCCCGACGGGCGCGCCAACCATATCATTTGTCATGACCCAGCCGAAGAAGCGCAGAAAGCCTGCCCCGGTGGGGTTGAAAGGCCCAAGCGCCCGGCTCGCGGCGCCTATGATCCATGGTGGGAGATGTGAGATATGGGGTTTCATGCCCAGCGCATCGAAGGCTAACCGGGCAATCTCATTGTAACTGAAGGTATCTGGCCCGCCAATACCATACGTGGCGTTGCGCGCGCTGGCGTCCTCGATGCAACGGGCCACCTCGACCGCCAGATCCGCCGGATGGATCGGGTTGATACGCGCGCTCCCTGTCCCCAGCAGCCAGGCTCGACCCCGCCGCGCCTGCTGGAAAATAGCCTTCATGTCGTTGAAGACGCCCGTTGGCCGGATGACGCTCCAGTCAATCCCCGAGTCTCGCAGGGCGTCTATAAAGCGCTCTCTTGGCTCCAGGATGGGGATACGGGTGCGAACCTCCGCGCCGTAAAGCACAGCGATGAAGATGAAATGACTCACCCCGGCCTGCCGCGCGAGGGCGAGTACGTTGAGGTTGCCCTGATAGTCCACCTCCCACGGCGTCGGTTTGCGCGCCAGCGAACGCACGCCCAGAGTAGAGACGACGACCGAGACGCCATCGCAGAGGCCAGCGAGCGTTTCGGGACGTGTGACCTGCCCGGCGAACACCTCAACGCCATGCTCGCGTTCCTCCGCCAGCTGTTGCGGATCGCGCGCCAGCGCCCGCACAGGATAGCCCGCCTGGCGCAGATGCGTGACGATGTGGCTGCCGAGATAGCCGGTCGCCCCCACGACCAGTACGCGCGGCGCGGTCGATCCTCCATCCCTGATTTCGTCCATCACGATGTAGTCCTTTTCTCAAAGCGTTAAACCATACCAATGACTGACCGGTCAGTCATGTATAGAACATACGAGCGTGCTTATCCTGCGTCAAGGGGCATGCGCGAGATCGTCACCGGAAGCGACGACTTTGAGGGGCTGTGAACTCGGAAAATATCGCCAGTTTATGCCTATCGTCGCTTCGGCGGGTAATCAATTTTCAGCTAGGTCGAAAGTCTGATGTTTCAGTCTTGACTGAACAAACTAAATGAACTACTATTGCGTGCAGCGATACGTATCCGCTGAAAATAGACCAGAGCCTGGAGGCCCGTATGTCCGCACCACCTGAGCCGCGGCAATTGTCCGCTGAGGCCCAAAGCTTCGTCGAAAGCATGGGCGTGAACTTTGAACGCTACACACTGCCGCGTATTGGTGGCCGACTTCTGGGTCTGTTACTTGTAGCCGACAGGCCGCTCTCGCTGGATGACCTCGCGAGCATCCTGAGCGTCTCGCGCGCCTCTGTCTCAACCAACATGCGGCTGATCCTGGCGATTGGAATGGCTGAACTGGTGACCCGGCCGGGTGACCGGCGCGACTATTACCAGTTTACCCCCAACGCCTGGGAGCGCGTGATGCTCCTGGATCTGGAGGGTGTTCAGGCGTGGCGCAATCTTGCCGAGCGCGGCCTGGAGGCCATCGAGTCGTCTGAGATCACCGCCCGCGAGCACCTGGACGAGATGATCGCATTTTGCGATATGATGCTTGGCACGCTCCAAGCAGCTCTGGAACGCTGGAGAGCACTTCAGCGGGCAAGAATAGAGAGAGAAGTGAAGTAGGCTATGACCACACTGGTCGAAACGCAGGAGCTGACCAAACGATATGGCTCCAGCCGTGGCATCGAAGACGTGACGTTTGAGATCAACGAGGGCGAAGTCTTCGGTTTTTTGGGGCCGAATGGCGCGGGCAAGACAACCACCATTCGCACGCTGATGGGGCTACTGCGGCCCACCGCTGGCAGCGCGCATATCGGCGGACTAGATTGCTGGGAACAGTCTACCGATGTCAAGCGACTGGTGGGCTACCTGCCTGGCGAGCTATCGCTGGACCCGAACCTGACCGGCGGGCAGATTCTCGAATACTTTGGGAACCTGCGCGGCGGCGTCGATCAGTCATACCTGAAGGCGTTGATCGAGCGGATGGGCCTGGACCCGACCCGCAAGTTCCGGCAGTATTCAAGCGGCAACAAGCGCAAGATCGGCATCGTCCAGGCATTCATGCACCGCCCGCGTCTGCTCATCCTGGACGAGCCAACCAATGGTCTCGACCCGCTCAACCAGCAAGAGTTTGACCGTATGGTGCGCGAGGTGCGCGACGAAGGGCGCACGGTTTTTCTCTCGTCGCACATCCTCGGCGAGGTGGAGCAGACCTGCACGCGCGTGGCGATCATTCGCGAAGGGCAACTGGCGCATATCGGTGAGGTGGCCGCGCTGAAAGATATCAAGCGCCACGACGTCACGATCACCTTCGCCGGGGATGTCCCGCTCGAGGCTTTCAAGGCGCTGCCGGGCGTCGATCAGGCGGAGGCGCTGGCCGATGGGCATTCGCTGCGTCTCGCGGTATCTGGTGGGCTGGACGGCGTCATCAAGACGGCGGCGCAGCATCCCGTCGTGAACCTGACCAGCCAGGAACCCAGCCTGGAAGAGATCTTCCTCCGCTACTATGAGGATGATGGCGCGGTCGCCAGGGAGGCGAGCCATGTGGTTCCGTAACACCTATCTCAAGACGTTGCGCGAGTATCGCATCGCCATCTTTGGCTGGGGTATCGGCATGGGGCTGATGATGTTCGCGGTACTCTCCGCCATCGCCGATCTGGTCTCCACACCGCAGGCCCGCGCCACCCTCGTCACGCTGGCGAAGTCGTTCTCATGGATCGCCGAGCCGATCCATGTCGATACGCCCGGTGGCTATGCCACGTGGAAGTATGGCTTTACGATCCTGGTGGTTGTCCTCTGGCCGATTCTGGCAGGCAGCCGTATGCTGCGTGGCGAGGAGGAGCGCGGCTCCATGGATGTGCTGCTCTCGCTGCCGAAGAGTCGCGCGCGGATTGCGCTGCAGAAGCTGGCGGCGCTGTGGACAGCGCTGATCCTGATCGGGCTCATCATCGGGTTGCTCACCTTCCTGGCGGGCCAGAGTGTCCATGCCGAGTTTGGCCTTGGCGGCGCGCTGCTCTACGGCCTGAACATCTCGGTGATCGGCGGCCTCTTCGGTAGTCTGGCGCTATTCATCTCACAGTTCACCCAGTCGCGGCGGACGGCGGCAGGCATCACCGGTGGGCTGCTGGCGCTTTCCATCGCCGTGGATATCGTGCATCGTGTCGTTCCCAACACCGAGTGGTTCTCACGCCTGTCTCCGGTCTACTACTACAACCTGAGCAAGCCGCTGATTCCGAGTTATGGGACCGATCCGGTGGCGCTGCTCGTGTTGCTGATCGCCTCGGCGGTCTTGAGCGGCGCGGCGATCTGGCTCTTCCTGCGGCGTGATGTGGGGGTGGCGCAGACGCTACCCGGCATGATCCACCTGCCCGCGCGTCCGATGACGCCTGAGCGTGCGCTCCCGGTGAACGCATGGTCGTTGCAGTCGGTCTATAGCCGCAGCCTGCGTGCGATGGCGGTCCCCACCTTCTGGTGGACGTTCAGCATCGCGGCGTTCGCTGCCTTTATGGTCTTCATCGTCGAGCAGACGGAGCAGCAACTCAAGCAACTCTATGAGAGCACGCCGGTTCTCGCGGGCTTAATTGACAAGGTGGGCGGCGGTGATGTGTCCACCAATGCGGCGCTGATGAGCTTCTTCTTCGTCTTTTTGCCGGTGCTGCTGATGGCGTTTGCCGTCACCCAGGCGAGCCGCTGGGCCGCCGATGAAGAGGATGGCTTGCAGGAATTGGTGCTGGCCACGCCGCAGCCACGGCTGAAAGTGATTCTGGCGCGGTTTGGCGCGCTGACCACCGCGACAATCATCGTGGCCGTGGTGACGCTGGCGGCGACGGCGGTGGCCACGCTCGCCAGTGGTCTCGCGCTCAACTGGGGCAACCTGGTGGCGGCTTCGCTCTCGATCATTCCGATGGGATTGCTGATCGCGGCGCTGGGCTATCTGTTCTCCGGCTGGCTGCGCACGGCGATAGACACCGGCCTCTTGAGCTTCCTGCTGGTGATTTGGTTCGTCATTACCTTCGTCGGGCCGGAGCTGAACTGGTCAGAAGGGGTGATGCGCCTCTCGCCGTTCTACTACTATGGAACGCCAATCGTCAACGGCCTTCCGGTGGGCAATATGCTCCTCATCATCGCGGTGACGGTGGTGGCGCTGGCCATAGCGTCGGTGCGCTTCATGCGTAAAGACATCGCACATTGAGCGCCTCCGTGCGTTCGAGCGAGGAATGCCCTTCCGTCGTAAACGGCGGAGGGGCATTTTCTCGTCTTGCACTGTGCTTCTACAGTATCAGTACGATCTTGCCGCGCGTGTGGCCCGTCTCACTCAGACGATGCGCCTCGGCAGCCTCGGCCAGCGGGAACGTGCGCGCGACCTCTACGCGGAGATTTCCGCGCTCGAAGAGGTGTGCAATCTCCTCCAGTTGCTCGCCGCTGGGATGAACGAGAAAATCCACCACGTTCACGTCGTAGATCCGCGCGCGCACTTCATCAGGTGTTTCTGCAATCGAGACGAGCGTCCCTCCCGGCTTGAGGACAGCAAATGAGCGTTGCTGCGTCGCGCCACCCTGCGTATCCAGCACGACATCGACATCTCGTGCGATCTCCTCGAAGCGCTCGCTGGTATAATCGATCACCTGGTCAGCGCCGAGGCCACGCAGAAAATCGGCGTTTCGCGCCGAGGCCGTACCTATGACCCGCGCGCCCCTCCACTGTGCGAGTTGGACGGCGACATGCCCGAAACCACCCGCAGCGGCATGGATGAGTACTGACTGGCCCGGCTGCAACTGTGCCGCCTCGAAGAGCGCCTGCCAGGCGGTGAGGGCAACCAGGGGCGCTGCCGCCGCCTCGACAAACGAGATATTCGCGGGCTTCTTCGCAAGGTCGGCGGCGGGCGCGGCGACATAGTCTGCATAAGCGTTGCCGAACTCTGGAAAGCGCACCATCCCAAAGACTCTATCGCCAGCGGTAAACCGGTCAACCCTGCCGCCAACCTCCTCGACCACACCCGCGATGTCCCAGCCGAGAATAATCGAGGAATCGAGAGGACCAGTAGCGCCTCTCCCGGCGCGCGCCTGCCAGTCAACCGGATTGACGCCAGCGGCGCGGACACGTACCAGCGCCTCGCCAGCCTGTGGCTCGGGGCGTTGTGTCTCTTCGTAGATCAAATTCTCTGCCGCGCCATACTGGTGCAGGCGAACGGCATGCATCTGCGCCATATGCGGAAAACCCTTCTCTGCTGCTCGTATCGCACTTCAGTGGGGTGAACACGGTGCTCTTCGACAACTATGCCCATTTGTCGTCAATTTCGCAAGTACGCACAATAATGTGGCATAGTATCGAAAATGATACTAAAGCGGAGGAGCACTGCCATGAAGCGGCGCCACTATGATGGCGAGTATAGCTGCTCGGTTGAAGCGACCCTCGACGTGATCGGCGGCAAATGGAAGGGCGTCGTCCTGTTCCATCTGTTGGATGGCGTCAAGCGGTTTGGGGAGCTACGCCGTCTGCTGCCAGAGGTGACCCAGCGGATGCTGACATTGCAGCTGCGCGAGCTGGAAGAGGCTGGCATCATCCATCGTGAGGTCTATCGTGAGGTGCCGCCCAAAGTGGAATATTCGCTGACGACGTTCGGCGCATCGCTCGAACCGATTCTGCTGCTCATGCGCGACTGGGGCGACGACTACATGGCGCAACTGGTGACGCTTCGGCGCGAACGCGAGCTGAAAGCGCGGATGGAAGAGACTCCGGCATAATCGGTTACCTGTCACGCTCATAAGAAACGCCCCTTCCCATCGAGGAAGAGGCGTCGTCGTAGTGAGCACGTTGCCTAGCAGCAGCCCGTTCCGCCGCAACAGCCGCAGGGACACTCGCCGGGCGGGCAATCGCAGGCATCGCAGGCATCACTCAGACTGAGCGCAACAACCGTGGGTTTCATCATCGCAGGTCTCCTTGGGCGCGGCGTCGTCAGATGGGACGATACACCGCATATCGGAACAGTCACTAAACGTGGAATTGTCGGCGGGTGGGCAGGCCGCGAGCGCGCGCTGATAGCCCGCGACCGTCTCCCGTAGCGCGTGCAGCTCGGCAATCTCCTGGTCAATTGCGCGCAGCCGCTGCTCAACCAGCGAGAGCAACTGCCGCTGTACATCGCCGCATCGTGCGTCGGACGCGCCGATGAGCAGAGGTTTCGCCGACGAAAGAGGCAAACCGAGCAGGCGAATGCGCCGGAGCAAGAGCAGGCGATTGAGATCGGCGAGACGATAGCGGCGGTAGCTATTTGACCCGCGCGATGGCTCTGGCAAGAGACCAATCTCTTCGTAGAAGCGGATGGTCTTGGCTGGGACGCCCGTCCGCCGGGCAATCTGCCCGATGGTGAGTGTTGCCTCGCCTGGCCCCTTGACGTTGACATACTCTCGGTCGCCATTGCTGTGCGTGCGCATGATATCCCCCTGTTCGGTCCGCCATGCCCCTTTCTGCCAACAGCGTACACCTTCCTGTTACTGGAAGGTCAAGTCCTCCACATATCAGGAAATCGCATGGCCCTCTCTTGGTGGATGCTGTATGATGCTAACAGGTGTGCTGAACGGCTCAGCATCTCTACGCCATATGGACATCAGCTGTCCATCACGGAGGTTCTCGACATGAAAAAGGGCCTGCGACTGTGGTTCTACCTTGAGGCCATCCTGGGTATTATCGCTGCCGTCCTGTTCGTGGTGACACTCATCAATCAGCAGTGGATCGAGATGGTCTTCAACGTTGACCCCGATCAGGGCAGTGGCGCGCTGGAATGGTTTGTGGTTGGCGGGCTGGCGGTCGTGGCGATTGCGCTGGGCCTGGCGGCGCGCTACGAATGGCGACGGGCCTCGGCGGTCGCTGCCTGAAACCAACCGCGCTCATAGTGATGATGTCGCGATGATTGCGAAACTGCCCAGATTTCAGCGCCGGAATCTGGGCAGTTTCGTGTCCATTGCCTTCGGCTGGATGCCAGAGAGCCGGACCCCTTCATCAGAGTCCGGCTCTCATTGTTAGAGAACGACAAACAGGATAGCGGCGCCTGCGCTATTAGTGGTCGAGGAGACCACTACCACTCACATGGCCAACGAAGGTCGACCAGTTGGCAAGCTGGGTGCGTGTGCCGCCGCAGGTCGAGTCAGTGGTCCACTGCGCCAGCGTGCAGGTCTGGGCAATGTACTCCGTGGCGAACCAGATGCTGCCATCGGTATCGGCCACCGCCGCCGAGTAGTCACCCCAGCGCTGGACTCCGTTGCCACCGACGAGTGACGGTGATCCGGTGAAGCCATCGACCGGGCCAACGCCCGCGCCGCCGACGTGAATCTTACCGGCGCCAGTGAGCGCGTTGACGGTCACGTAGCCAGCAGTCGGGTAGTAGTCCGGCCCGGAGAGGGTGAATGTCATGACGCCCTGGCCGAACGCGTTCACACCGATCGAGGGGAAGAGCACGTTGTCGTTCGCCGAGGACACGTAGCCCTGCTTGACCATGATCGCATGGACCTGTGGGCTGCCATGGTCATCGCTGACGTAGGGCAGTGGAATGAAGTAGGCGATACCCGTGCGCGACCCATCGCCAACAACCGTGTTCACACCGGAGTACAGCAGGCCACCGGCATAGACCACCTGGTTCATGCGGTCATCATTCGCGTTGAGTTGAGTTTCCGCCTCGCCCAGGAACTGACCCAGTGGATAGTCGCCCGCCTTCTGGGTGGCTGAGAGCGAGCCGTCAGGCCGTATTCCATACGTCTCTGAGCCGATGACGGTGTTGAGCAGCGAGACGTTCGGAGTACTGCTCTTGAGGCTCTTCGTGTTCACCATTGCCCAGACGGCAATACGATTGTCGAGGGGGGTCGCGCCGAACTGCAGCGCGCTCATGAAGTACTCAGTGCCATTGTGTCCCAGCGCGAGCACCGACGGAACCGGACTCGTGGCGGGCTGGATTGAATACCAGATACCGCCGGTATCCGGTGTGGGAATCGCGCCAGCGTTGATATGCACGACTGGCGGCAGTGTGCCGCTGCCATGCGCCGACGCCGCGGCCACCAGGCCAGACTTCGAGATCGCATAGACCTGCGCGCCATTGAAGCCCGCGACGAAACTGGGGAACTCATTGGTAGAAATGTAGAAGCCATAGGCATCGGCGCCGATAAGGGGCTGGTCACCGAGACATGGGCAATTCGGGTGGCTCGGCGTGCCGTTCAGGCCATCATCGGTGGCGTCAATCGAGAAGTCCGTCCACGCGCCAGTAGGGTCGCCTGTCTGCGAGACGGCAATGAGCGTGTGCGCGCGCACCGAGGGGGCCGGATCCTCCTGCAGCATGGTCAAGAAGAAGCGGTTAGTGGCGAGATCGTAGTAGCACTTGGGGTCGCTGAGGAAGTCGCCACGGACGCCCGTCGTACGATTGATCGCGAACGGCAGCCCAAAGAACGTATTCATGGACTCTGGCGTCGTCAGGCGATTGCCAGCCTTATCGAAGACCACCATTACGTCGTTGACTGACTCGAGCACTTTACCGTTGCCGACGCACAGCGCCTGGTCCGGCGGCTCGAGGCTGAAGGAGTTGCCGCCGTCACGGGTGCGGGTATCGAAGTGGTCGAGACCCTGGAAGCCGGAGAAGCCCTTGTTGCTCGTGGCAACGCCGTTGCCCCCTGGATTCGGGTTGGTGGTTGGCGCCTGATCATACACCGCGTGGGTGTGCTGATCTTGATCGTTATCCTCGGGCAGTGCCTGATTCAGGTTATCACCCGTAAGGCCAGTCGGGCCGGCGACAAAGACACTGGTACCGGTTTCGGTGAGGTTCTGTAGCGTCTGATTGCTGCTATCGGCGTGGGCCGCTGGGGGGGTCCGCACAATAAATGCGGTAACTGCGAGTACCAATACCACAACGATGCTAACGCTGCTAAAGAGGATCGTTCGCGTCTTACGGCTATTCAAACCATACCTCCTGTACGCGATGCTCACAAAGACCGAGCACCGCAGGCACTCCCTGTCCCAACACGACGCAGACAGGTATCATCCCTGTCTGTAGAGTGGCGCCCAGCATCTACTTGCGTACGTGCGGTGATCCATATTTCTCTGACACGAAGGTGATGCGTGGAGGCTATGCCAGTCCTTCTTGACCATGATGAGGGGTATGTCTGCCTGTTGTTCTAGCTCAACAACAGCAGACGGAGCTTGCGCGCGGCGCGCACGTTACGCGCTCGAGGAAATGCCGACAGAACGCTCTACCCGACCCCAACCTCATCACACCCATTGAAAGTCGGCTCAAATCTAGGAACTTCGCTGTTCCTGATACGCCTCCTTTCTCCTGTGAGCGACGCGCTACATATAGAGGTTACGCACGCAGGTTACAAGCTATCCTGTAGGAGCGGTTCAGCAGAAAGTAACAAGCCCTCTGCCTACTACCTTCCATGATAAAGGATGGGCAGGTATATGGCAAGAGGCCAGTCACATTGCGGAGCAGATTGCGGCATCATCTGCTCCGCGCCTGAGCATAAGGTATGGTTCAGGGTTACTTCACGCAATGAGCGCACATTGTAGATATCCAGGAAGGCGTGGTTGATTCAAATAGGTATTGTCTGTAGGTTATCTCTGAAAAACGGCACGACTTCTGCTCTTGCTGGGGGAGAACACCTGCGTTGCAGGGTCGCAAAGTCACATGAAGGAGCGCGCACGTGCTTTTTACACAGAAGTTATCCCACGCGCTGAAGATGAGTAGTGTGACGGTTGGGCTTGCCGCGATTGTGATGGGCGGGTTCCTGGCGACTGGCCCGTCGGCCTTTGCAGACGCAGCGCCCGATGTCGCTCACCAGATCACCGTGCATCCAGACATCACGAAGGTCGCCAAGGACACAAACGCCGTCCACTTCGGATGCCAGGATCGCCCAATTGATGGCTCCGCCGGGCCACGCTGTTATCAGCCATCCCAGATCCAGGCCGCGTATGGCCTCACGCCGTTGCTCAACAAGGGCATCAACGGCAAAGGGCGGACCATCGCGATTATCGACGCCTTCCAAAGCCCGTATGTGCAGTCCGACCTCTCCATCTTCGACGCGACCTTCGGCCTGCCTGACCCCGTCTTCCAGCAGATCGCCCCACAGGGCCTGACGCCATTCGACCCCAATGATGGCAACCAGGTCGGCTGGGCGGAAGAAATTACCCTCGACGTGCTCTGGGCGCATGCCGTCGCCCCTGGCGCGAAGATCCTGCTTGCGCTTGCCACGAGCAACGACGACACAGCGCTCTACAACACAACCAAATATGTCGTCGATCATAACCTGGCCGACACCATCTCGCAGAGCTTCGGCGAGGCCGAGACGTGCATGGACCCCAAAGTTCTGCGGAAGCAGCATACGTTGTTCGAGCAGGCCGCCAGGAAGCAGATCACCGTTTTCGCCTCCTCCGGCGATAGCGGCGCGTCTCAGTTCAACTGCGATGGCTCCGCCGCGATCCTGAGCGCCAGCACCCCCGCGTCTGATCCGCTGGTAACGGGCGTTGGCGGCACGACCCTCAATGCCGACAGCACGTCCGGCGGCTACATTGGCGAGACCGCCTGGACCGAGCAACTCTTCGGCTGCAACCCACCGGCGGTGGCCCTCGACGATATCAACTGCAGCGGTGGCGGCTTCAGCACGATCTATAGCCGACCTGCCTTCCAGTCCGGCATCTCAAACACCAGCAGGAGTGGGCGTGGCGTGCCTGATGTCTCCTATAACGCGGGCGTCAACGGCGGTGTGCTGACGCACTGCGGCATCTGCAACTTCGAGTTGGGCCTCGACCCCACCGACCCCACCATCTTCTTCCTCTTCGGCGGCACGAGCGCGGGTTCGCCACAGTGGGCTGGCCTCACAGCCGTCGGCGATCAACTGGCGCATCATCGCTTTGGCGATATCAATCCGGCGCTGTATCTCATCAGTCGGGCTCACGGCCTGTATGCTGACGCCTTCCACGACATCACCACAGGCAACAACGACGTGAGCGAGATTGGCACAGGCTATGATGCGGCGAAGAATTGGGATCCGGTGACGGGCCTGGGCTCGCCAAACGCTTCCAAGCTGCTGCCGTTGCTTAGTGTCTTCACACTCGTCTCCTGACGACGTGGGGCGGCGCGACCAGGAACCCGTCGAGCCATCTCCGATGCTTTGGGGATAGCGCCTTCGGGTTCCCCAACTGCTTCGTTCAACCGATATCAATGGCGTCGTTCTCCGTGACAAGCGGGGACCGGCGCCATTGGTCGTTCCGAGGCTACTCTTGAGCCAGTTGGTATCAGTGTCAGCGTCAGCGCACTTCATAGATGTCGTAGACGCGCGAATCGCCATCGACGAGTCCCTTGCCGACGGCCTGAATCTTGTTGAGCCAGCTATACCGCTCATCGCTCGTTTCGAAGCGCGGCGCAATATAGACGGGAGCGTCAACACCCTCATAGACCTGCGTAAAGTCGCGCCGCCCCTGATATTCCACATAAACGAGCGCGCCATCATCGGTCTCGAGGGTGAGTCGAATGTCGATTAGCGCGGTTCCGTCGAGGCCGACGATCATCCAGTCTCCGGCGCTCACGCCTTCCTTGAGGTGCGCGCGGATTCGCGCGCCAACACACACCACCTCACGGATCGTAACCATCAGGCGGCGACCGGCCGGGGTGACGCCTAGATCGGCGGCGACTACTGGGGTGACTGTCGCCGTGCAAAGGGGGATGAGTTCGAGTGCCATGCTGTGCTCCTGATCGTGAATTGCTGCGCTGTCGCTGCCGGCACGCTCTATGAAAGAACAAGTTCATAGGGGTTAGCTTGTCTTGTCCAGTGTAACATCTGGAGAAGCCGATTTCAGTGGCGCATAACCCACTCCAGCGAACTGGCTGTACAAATACTGTACTACTTGCGTGCATTACCTTGAGAACAACCGTCGGCTCTTGCGAGGAATTAGGGTCTATCTCGCGATGCAGGTGTTGGCAGCTAATGATTCGCCGGATTTGCCGAAGCGAACTACAATGTAGGGCAGACAGAGGCTGGGATGCCCCGATGAGTCCCGGCCTCGCTTCACGCTCGGGAGGGCAACAGATGACGACGAGTGATCGGCTGATCGAAGAGCAGATCGCCTATTATCAGGCGCGGGCGGGTGAGTATGATGAGTGGTTCCTGCGCCAGGGACGGTACGATCACGGGCCAGAGATGAATGCGCGCTGGTTCGCGGAGGTAGAGCAGGTGGCGCGGGCGCTGGAAGCATTCGCGCCCACGGGCGACGTGCTGGAGTTGGCGAGCGGCACAGGGCTATGGACACAGCGGCTCGTGGCGACGGCGCGGACACTGACAGCAGTGGATAGCTCGCCTGAGGTCCATGCTGTCAATCGGGAACGTCTGGGCGGCGCGGCGGTGCGCTATGAGGAAGCCGATCTCTTTCGCTGGCAGCCCGACCGTCAGTACAACACGATCTTCTTCAGCTTCTGGCTCTCGCATGTCCCACCGGAGCGCCTGGAATCGTTCTGGAGCATGGTGCGCGCGGCGCTGGCTCCCGGTGGGCGTGTCTTCTTTGTCGACGCGCTCTACGAAGAGACCTCAACGGCGAAGAATCATCAGCTCGAAGGGCCAGACGCCCACGCGGTTACGCGCCGCCTGAACGACGGGCAGGAGTATCGCATCGTCAAAGTCTTCTATCGCCCCGAGATGCTCACCGAACAACTCACAGCGTGGGGCTGGCAGGCGCGCATCGAGCGAACCCATACCTACTTCTACTATGGCGAGGCGACCATCGCGTAATGCCGCGTCAGTTTGGGCTGTTGCTTGCGCAGTGCTGTATAGGGAACTGGTCGGAGCAACATTGCTCCGACCGACAATCGGGTCGCTACGACTGCGCCGTGCTGGCCTCGTGCCGCGCCCGCAGGCTAAGCCAGGTTGCCCCGCCCATCAGCAACAGCGCCAGCGCCGCGATGATGAGCGCGACAGGCACACCCGAGGAGAACGCCAGCAGCGCCCCACGGATGGCGGCCAGCCCAAAGAAGCCCGTGCCAAGCAGGAGCAGCGCGCGCGAGTGGGTGCCGACGCCGATGGCGGCAATCGCCAGCGCCTCCAGCGCGAGAACGGCGGCATAGACCCAGTTCTCCGTTTGCGGCGTGGTGAACGACTGCGTCAGCGTCGGCAGCAAAAGCAGCAGCGCCCCAGAGAGCGAGGCCAGCTGCCCGAGCCGGACGGGATTGCGCAGCCGATGGTCGGCAGGCAGGAGCGCGCCAATGATCAGCAGATAACTCCCTGGCGCGAGAACGAACGCCTGGATGTTGTCGGCGCCGAGCCAGCGCACCTGCCAGCTCACCGCGACCGCTAGCAGCCCGCCCGCGACATACCAGAGCGCGTGGGCCGGAATCACCCATGCGCTCAGCGCGAACAGCGCCGCCAGTGAGGCCAGCGCTATCACCTCGACCTCGGCCATCGGCTCCCCAGGTATATAAGTCTGAGCTATGAGC
>DASUHD010000130.1:0-59331 GCA_036273675.1 Ktedonobacterales bacterium
CTATGCGAACTCTATTCGGGTACATCCGAACTGCAGGCGCTGGACAATATCTTCCAGCAGGGTGCGGCGCAAGGGCAGTCGTTCTTCGCCGCCTCGGGCGACGCGGGCGCCTATGACTGCGGCGATACTAGCCTCTGGGTAGATTCCCCTGCCGATGACCCCAATGTTGTCGGCGTCGGCGGCACGACCCTCCAGACAGGCAGCGGCGGTTCCTACAGCAGCGAGTCCATTTGGTCGGATCCCTCTAACACCTCGCGCGGGCCAGAGGGCGCAGGCGGCGGCGGTGGGCTGAGTGGGTATTTTGCCAAGCCCAGCTATCAGATCGGCCCCGGCACAACCAACTCCTACTCCAACGGCATGCGCCAAGTGCCGGATGTCTCGGCGAACGCTGACCCCAACACCGGCTACTCGGTCTACTGTACAGCGTCGGCCTCTGGGTGTCCGGCCTCTGGCTGGGTAATCGTGGGCGGCACCAGCGCGGCGGCTCCGCTCTGGTCGAGCATAGCGGCAGACCTGAACCAGTATCTCGCGGCGAACGGCAAGCCGGTTCTGGGCAACGTCAATTCCACGCTCTACTTTCTCTTTAACACGGCGCAGCCATATGCAGCCTACCACGACATCACCAGTGGCAACAATCTCTACTATCCGGCGACCAGCGGCTACGACCAGGCATCGGGCATTGGCACGCCGGATGTCTGGAATATGGCCCGCGATCTCGTCGCCGCGGACCGCACGAGTGATTTCTCAATCAGCGCCAGCCCTGCCAGCATAACCATCTATCAGAGTAGCGGAGGCGCATCATCGATCAACACCGCGGTCGTTGCTGGCTCGGCAGGGACCGTTAATCTGACCACACGCGTGGCACCTGCTAGTGGCACATATAACGGAGGTACGTTGCCCACAGTCAGCCTCAACCAGTCCTCCATCTCAGCGGGCGGTTCATCGACGCTCACGGTCTCTGCTGATTACCCAGTCAATCCTGGCGTCTACATTGTGACCATCAACGGAAACGAAGGGATATTTTTCCATTCCACCACGGTCACTGTGACTGTGCTGGTCAATTTCGTACTCTCCGCCAGTCCCACCAGTCTCACCATACCGCAAGGCACCAGCGCGGTCTCGAAACTCAGCAACGCTCGTGGCAGCGGCAATGACATCGCCGTGACGGCAAGCGTATCTCCTTCTGGACCCACGCTCAGCCTCAGTTCACCGTTTGTACCACCCTATACAAGCGGGACCATTCTCACCGTCAGTATCGATCCTTCGGTCGCTCCCGGTAACTACACGGTGACGGTGACAGGTACCCTGAACACGACCGTACATTCCCTTACGATCGGCGTAACGGTAATCTCTCCTGGCAATAGCGGCGGCATGGCCAACGGCGGCTTCGAGACAGGCACGCTCAGTAACTGGACGAGCTCTGGGGTCGCTGCCATCAGTTCCGCCGCGCATACCGGGAGTGACGCTGTTCAGGTTGGATCTGCCTGGCCGACCCGTGGCGACAGTTCGATTAGCCAGACATTCACCGTGGCTACCGGCTATGGATCGCTCAGCTTCTGGTACAAGGTGGCCTGCCCTGATACAGTCAACTTCGACTGGGCGACGGCAGCTCTCCGAGATAACACCGCCAGCGCTACAACCACCATGCTGCCGCACATCTGCTCAAATACCAGCGCGTGGGTCCAGGTGTCGGCTCCCGTCACGGCTGGACACTCCTATACGCTCACGCTCAGCAGTCACGACGACAACTATCCCGGTGATGGCACATATACCTTGTTTGACGATGTGACCCTTGCGGCCCCAGCGCCAAACCCGTTCATCAATGGCGACTTCGAGGATGGTGGCGGTGGTCTGAACGGATGGACAACGATGGGCTGGGCCCATGGGACACCCGTTAGCCATAGTGGCAGTTGGGGAGCGACGGCCGGATTCGTTGGAGGACGCTATGGCGATAGCACTATAAGTCAGACGGTGACAGTTCCCGCCGGAGATACAACACTTTCCTTCTGGTACAAGGTCGTTTGTCCTGACACCGTGACCTACGACTGGGCGACGGCAACCTTGCAGGACAATACGGCGAACACGACGACCACCGTGCTACCACACACCTGCACCAACAATGATACATGGGTGAAGGTCACGGCGCGTGTCATACCAGGGCATTCCTATACACTCACCCTGATTGACCACGACGACGGCTGGGTGGGCGACCCCACCTACACCTATTTCGACGACGTCTCGATCAGTTAGCGCGTGCGTCGCCTGAAACCGGTTGCGCGATGGAGCGGGGAGCGCCTGCGGGTTCTCTCCGCTCCGCCGTTTTCCTGAGCTAGCGTAACCAGGCGGTGTATGGTAAGTATCTGCCTGTTTCTGCGCAATTTCCCCGAAACCAATCGCACAGCTTGACAATTCACCCTAATCCTGTATACTTGCTCTCAACTGTCTGCCTGCCATGACCAATTACTTACGCTCACAAATGTGAGGATGAGCGTACTCCGTGCGAGGAAGCTAGGAGCAGGGGACAGCAATGGCGCCACTGGTTGCGCAAGATGGCTTGCCGCACAACCAGCACAGGCGATGAAAGTGAAGGTGAGGAGGTGGATGTAGTCGAGCATGGATTAGGATGATACCCCGCGACTCTTACATTCTGGCGCACCCCCTGGTAGGGATACTTGCACGCAACGTTGCGCGCAAATCCAACAAGGAAAGCTGTTGTCCGACATTGTCCGTCGGCTCGATCTACCACCGGAGTTTGCCATGATCCCGATGCTAAGGAGCAATGCACGCGGCACAGCAGGGAAACGCTGTATGCCTAAACGATCTCTTCCGCAGAGGAGGTCAAGTGTGATGTTGGCCTATATCGGCTCCGCGATGGCATTCCTGGTCATGATCTGCGCGGTGCAGTCGCGAAAGACTGCGGATACCTCGGCGCAAGAGCTTCCTTCGTATGGCACTGGGCTGTTTTCCACTGTTTCCCATACGTAGTGCCTCGACCATGCCGACGCATGACTGGGCGGGCATGGCCGAGCATTTAGGAGTGACGAATGAGTCGTACGGTTTTTCACAAAGTATCGATTGGCGTAGTGGTCCTGCTGGCCATCTGCGCCGCCGTTGTTGGATTTCCTCGTATTTCAGCGGCGTCTCCATCCCAGGCTAGCGTTGCCAAGCATCAACATCCCACCGTCAACAAATCGGTGAAGAATGATCTATCGCAGCCACTACGCTCGATTGCGGGCAAACCCTCGAATGGTCATGGCGGCCAAGCCGACGACTTCCCATCGATGAAGCCCGTCCGCCCTGGGCGGCCCAATAACCTGAACCCAAACATACAATCGCAGGTTGGCTCCGCCGCTGCCCCCGCGACATCCAATAACTTCGATGGCGTGGGGAACGGGTTCACCGGCCCCAATGGCACATTCACGGTGAATTCGGCCCCGCCCGATACCAACGGCGCGGTCGGTCCCCAGGACTACGTGCAGACGGTCAATACCGACTTTGCCGTCTTCAACAAGGACGCCTCACGCGGTGCGGTCGGCAGCGTGCGCTATGGCCCGGTTGCCATCAACACCCTCTGGAGCGGCTTCGGCGGCCTGTGCCAGACCGACAACGACGGCGACCCAACAGTCGTCTATGACAACATGGCCAACCGCTGGATCATCGCTCAGTTCGCCGTGACGGGCGCAACGTCCACGTTCTATCAGTGCGTGGCCGTCTCGACGACGAGTGACCCCACGGGATCGTACTACCGCTACTCCTTCTCCTACTCGAACTTCCCCGACTATCCAAAGATGGGTGTCTGGCCCGACGCCTACTACGAGACATACAACCTGTTCAACGCGGCTGGAACCACCTTCCTGGGCGCGGAAGACTGCGCCTTCAACCGCGCGCAGATGCTGACTGGCGCCGCCGCGACACAGCAGTGTTTCACCACCAGCAGCAGTTACGGCGGCCTATTGCCTGCCACGCTCGATAGCGCGTCGCAGCCGCCAGCGGGTTCGCCAAACTATGTCGTCGCGCTGGATACGACCACGTCGCTTGCGTTCTGGAAGTTCCACGTTGACTGGAATACGCCGGGCAATTCTACTTTCACCGGCCCATCGAGCATTGCTGTCGCCTCGTATGCGCAAGCCTGCGGCGGCGGTACCTGCATCCCGCAGTCTGGTACCACGAATCAGCTTGATTCACTCGCTGACCGCGCGATGTACCGCCTCGCCTATCGTAACTTCGGCAGCTACGAGTCGCTTGTAGTTGATCACGCGGTCACCGTCGGCAGCACCGTCGGTATGCGCTGGTATGAATTGCGCACCCCGAACACTACGCCGACACTGTATCAGTCTGGCACCTATTCGCCTGATTCCACCTACCGCTGGATGGGCAGCATCGCCGAAGACCAGTCTGGTGACATGGCGATGGGCTTCAGCACCTCTAGCGGCTCCGTGCACCCCGGCATCAGCTATACTGGGCGCCTCGCCAGCGATCCGCTGAACCAGATGTCGCAGGGCGAGACAAGCGTCATTGTCGGCGCTGGCTCGCAGACAGGCACGCTGACCCGCTGGGGCGACTACAGCGCGATGACGATTGATCCTGCCGATGGCTGCACCTTCTGGTACACCAACGAATACATTCCAGCCAATGGCAGCTTCAACTGGAAGACGCGGATTGGCTCGTTCAAGTTCACGCAGTGTGGCGGAACAAACGACTTCTCGATCAGCGCCAACCCAACAACCCTCTCGATTCCGCAGGGCGGGAATAGTACCTCGACCATCAGCACCGCCGTTACCAGCGGGTCGGCAGGCACGGTCAGCCTCAGCGCGAGTGTCTCGCCTTCTGGCCCGACTGTCAGCCTGAACCCAACGTCTGTGACGGCTGGCAACTCTTCAACGCTGACCGTCAATGTTGGCTCGGGCGTTGCCATCGGCAGCTATACCGTAACCGTGACTGGCACTGAGGGGAGCGCGACGCACAACACGACGGTGACCGTCAATGTGACTGCGCCACAAACGAACGACTTCTCGATCAGCGCCAACCCGACCAGCCTCTCGATCGTCCAGGGCAACAATGGCGCCTCGACGATCAGCACGGCAGTCACCAGTGGCTCGGCGGCTACCGTCAATCTAACGGCCAGCGTCTCGCCCACGGGGCCAACGGCCAGCCTCAATCCCACCTCGGTGACGGCGGGCGGGTCATCCACTCTCACCGTTTCGGTTGGCGCGACACAGGCGACGGGGACCTACACGGTGACTGTCACAGGCACTGAGGGCAGCGTCTCTCACAACGCCACCGTTACCGTCACCGTGACACCCGCCAGCAGCGGCGGCATCACCAATGGCGGCTTCGAGACGGGCAGTCTCAGCGGCTGGACGACCGCCGGCACGACCGCCATCAGCACGACGGCCCATAGCGGCAGTTATTCCGCCCAGGTCGGCTCGACCGGCGCCCTCAACGGTGATAGCTCCGTCGCACAGACCTTTACCGTGCCAACCGGCAATAACACCCTCACCTTCTGGTACCGGGTGGTCTGCACTGATAGCGTTACCTACGACTGGGCGACGGCGACGCTGAAGGACAACACCAGCAACACCACCACAACCGTCTTGGCGCACACCTGCACCAACAGCGGGACGTGGGTCAAGGTGACGGCGAGTGTGACGGCAGGACATTCCTACACGCTCACGCTCATCGATCATGATGACGGCTATGCGGGCGACCCGACCTACACCCTCTACGATGACGCGGCGCTCTCCAACGTCGTTGGGGTGACGAATCCGTTCGTCAATCCTGGCTTCGAGACGGGCAGCCTGAGCGGCTGGACGACCGCCGGAACGACCGCCATCAGCGCCACCGCTCATACAGGCAGTTATTCGGCGCAGGTCGGTTCGACCGGGGCTCTCAACGGCGATAGCTCCGTCGCACAGACGGTGACAGCTCCATCGGGCGCAACCACGTTGACCTTCTGGTACCGTGTCGTCTGTACCGACAGCGTCACCTACGACTGGGCGACCGCCACCTTGAAGGACAACACCAGCAACACCACCACAACCGTGCTGGCGCACACGTGTAACAACAGCGGGACGTGGGTCAAGGTGACGGCGAGTGTGACGGCAGGACATTCCTACACGCTCACGCTCATCGATCACGATGACGGCTATGCGGGCGACCCGACCTACACCCTCTATGATGATGTCGCTATCAGCTAGGGCGCGCATCGCCTGATCTGATCTTCGGGGAGCGGGGAGAGCCTTCGGGTTTTCCCCGCTTCTCGGTGCTTGCGGCAGCCTCGGCGCGCAACATGCAGATCTCACTTAAAGGGTATAATCGGCTTTGAGAACACATCCGAGCATTCGCAGCGGACGCGGAATCTGTCGAGTAGGAGGTTGGTGTGGCGCCTTTATCCGGCTGGGAAAACTTCTATGTCATCGTCGGCTCCTCCGCCGGGGCGCTGACAGGCCTGATGTTTGTCGTCATCACGCTCATCGCGGGGAATGCGGCGCGCCCGTCGGGGAGTGGCGACCTTGCGGCGTATGGCACGCCCAACGTCGTTCATTTCTGCGCTGTGCTCTTTCTCTCCGCGATGCTCGCCGCGCCGTGGGAGTCGCTGCACGTCGTCGGCATCCTGCTTGTACTCGCTGGCATCGCTGGCGCCATCTATGCCGCGATTATCGCCCGGCGTGTGATCCAGCGCGCCCGCCTTGCGGACAGCTATGACCCCGTCCTCGAAGATTGGCTCTGGTTCGTCATGCTACCGCTCGTGGCCTACGGCGCGCTCGTCGTCGCCGCGTTCCTGTTCCTCGGTGACCCAACGCACGCGCTCTTCATCATTGGCGCGGCCATGATTCTGCTGCTAGCCATCGGCATCCACAACGCCTGGGACACCGTCACCTTCATTACCACCGAGCGCTTGCAGCCTCCAGACGACGAGAAAGGCAGCAAAAACTAAGGGTCTTTCGTCCGTTGCCGCGTTATTGCGATGACCAGGAAGAGCGCAAACAGACCAGTGAGCGCCCCCCACGTCAACAGCAGGTGCGAGAGGCGCCCATCATGCGCGTCCGCCCAGGATGAGCCAGACACTGCACTCGTCGCATAGTTGGCTGCCGTGGGATGGCTATCATAGTCACCAGGGTCGTAGGTGGAACCGGCGCTATGCCTCTGAGATTGAGACGTACTGATGACAGGCGAGCTTCTTGGTGTCCCCGCTGTTATTTGCGCATAATACAGGCGGTTGAGATCAGCGGACGTGCCAAGCGCCTCGACGGCCCAACGGCTCGCGGTCAGCGACGCCAGGCCTCCAATCGGCCCAGAGACCGGAAAGATGACGCCGGCCAGCAGTATCTGCGGTAGGAGGACGAGCGGAGCCGCGGCGATAGCTTTATCCGAATTACTGGCAAATGCGGAAACACAAAGGCCCAGGGCAAGCCCCGCAAGTCCGGCGAGCAGCGCGCCAACAAAGATCTCCAGCGTCGGTCGCAGAATCAGTCCTGCGCTATCTGGCGGGCTGCCCGTTTTTGCCGTGACGATGACCAACAAGACCGCGGTCTGTATGACGCACAAAAGGCCGAGAACAACAACCTTCGAAAGCACATAGGGCGTCACCGCCAGCCCAGCCAGCCTTTCCCGCTGATAGATGTCGCTTTCCTTGGCGATCTCACGGATTGCGTTGCTCGTGCCGAACCAGATGGCGACGATAGCCACGACGAACAAGACCTTCTGCGCGTCGAGTGGCCCATTCTCACGTGTGAAAACGCCGCTCTGGCTCAGCGCTGCCAGGATGAATCCAATCAGCGGCGCCTGCAACAGCAGAATCGCGATGGTCAGCCGATCATGCAGCATGACCTCCAGATAGCGCTGGACAAGCAGCGCGAGCTGTCTTGGCCCAGATATTCCACGCCCGCGTGCCGATGAGCCCCAACCGCGCTGAGATGGTGAAAGCGTACCGTCCGCGGCTTGTCCAGGATCCCGTGGGAGACGCGCGCGAACATCACGATCATAGATCGCTGAACGTATGAAGCGCTGCCGCCACTGCTCCGCCTGTGAAGCTACCTCCAACTGGCCATAGATCTCGGCAAAGCTTCCAACTGTAAAGAACGACGCAGCCTCAGCGGGCGGACCAAAGTAGCAGAGGCGCCCGCCATGCCCCATCATCGCGATACGATCACACGCCTGGAGATCTTCGAGGAAGTGCGACACCATAACGATCGTATGCCCCTTGGTCGCGAGCGAACGAATCGTCTGGAGCAACTCGCCGCGATGTCCGGGATCGAGCGGCGCGTTTGGCTCGTCAAGAAAAAGTATCGGAGGCTCCGCCAGAAGCTCCACCGCCAGGCTGACGCGTTTTCTTTCGCCACCGGAGAGCTTTTCCACGGTCTTGTGACGGTGCGCTTTCAGATCAACCGCATCGAGAACGTCACTGATGCGTCGCTGCACCTCATCGTCCCGCATATCGCTCGCAAGGCGTAGCCGCGCGGCAAAATAGAGTGCTCGCTCAACCGTCAAGGCGCCATGAACGATATCAGACTGTGGCACGTAGCCAATCTGGCCGCGAAGCGCCTCATAATTCGCATAACTGTCCACCCCGTTAAACAGCACGTGACCATGCTGCGCGGGCTGGATGCCAGCCAGCGCCTGCAGAACCGTCGTCTTGCCCGCGCCGTTGCCGCCTGCGATGGCGACGAACTCCCCCGGCATCACCGTCAATGTCACGTGATCAAGCAGGACCGTCTTACCACGCTGCGCGGTTCGCACCAGGTCCAGCGCATCCAGGCGAATAGCGCCGCCCCGTCCCTCCGGGCCGAGCGATGTTCCATCAAAGATGAACGCGTATGGCCCAATCGTGATGTGATCTGATATCTTGAGCTGCGTCGGCTGGCGAATCCGCTTGTAGTTCACATACGTCCCGTTCGTGCTGTTCAAATCCTCGATCACGACTGCTCCCCCCGCAGCACGACGCAGCCGCGCGTGATGTCGCGAGACCTGGGCATTGGGTAAACAGACCGTTGACGCAGGATCGCGACCAATGGTCGTCTCGCCGACGGACGGAGTCACGACACCAGGGGTTGCGAGCGCGCTCTGCACTGGAGGAATGAGCCGCATGGAAACGTACTGGCCGCTCTCGCGTGAACCAATCGTTACCGCGTCGCCAACGTGGAGCGTCGTGGAGCGTACAGGATGTCCATTGACCAGGAGACCGTTTTGCGAGTTGGTATCAGTAATCAGCCAGGCGCCATGCTGCCCTCTCCGTAGTGTCGCATGGTGGCTGGAAATCAGCGGCGATGGCACTATCAAGGCGCAATCGGGCGCCCTGCCGACAACGTATTCCGTATTCCGTAGTGGGGCAATGAAGCGCCCTCCTGGCCACTCGACACTCAACTGTGGCGCTGGCGGTTGCGCCTGAATCGTGCGGACATCGCCTTTCCCTTCCCCCTTCCGCTGCTCATCCGCTATTTCCAGGCGAACCACTACCCCGCCAATGACAAGTTGATCGCCATCACCGACCAGCGCCTTATCCGTGAGATGCCCATTCACATACAGGGTTGTAGAGCCGGGCAAGCGTTCAACATGCCATCCGTTCGTCAGCTTTTCGAGACGAATATGATGCCGCGAAACGCTGGTATCGTCCAGCGGAATATCGTTACTCCGATCGCGGCCAATGGAGAAACTCTGCCTGCTCAACGTGACCCGGCGCGGAGGAAATGTCCCATCTATAGACATGAACAGCAAGAAATCGCCGTTTTCCAGATTCATCTTGATCCCTGTCTCTCAGTCCGTGCTGTGAAGATCGTAGATGTGCGGCCGTTGCACATGCAGTGTAGTCAGGATGCTATTGTTATAGTCTAGAATAGACGTTATCGCTGTCAAGTGAACCACCAATCCTGACATCTATCCATATCTTTACTAGCAGGTGTACACTGTTTTCAGTGACGACGCATGCTCGTTTCATTGTCTTTGCCGCCAACTTGCCGGTGGAGGGGAAGTAAGATGCATTCTGGAGAGTACGGTTCCCCCGGATCAAACGGAGGACATGGACTGATTGGGCGAGCCATTGGCGGCTATACATTGGAGCGCGAGTTGGGTACGGGAGGGGCGGGGGTCGTCTTTCTGGGGCAGAAGGTGGATAACGCCACAGAGCTGGCGGCCGTCAAAGTGCTGATGCTGCCGCCCCAGTCCTCTGCCGAGGAGCGCGCGGAGTTTCGCAGCCGATTTCTGCAGGAAGCACAATTGCTCTTCCAGTTACGCCACCCGCATATCTTGCCGATCTATGCGTTTGGCGAGGACCAGGCTACGAGCTATGCGTATATGGTGCTGCCGTATCTCGAAGGTGGGCCTTTCACCAACCGTCTACAGCGTGGCCCCTTACCGCTCGATGTCGTCGCACGATATGCCGTCCAGGCAGCCGCGGCGCTCGACTTTGCGCATACCCGCGGAATCGTCCATCGCGACGTGAAGCCCGCGAACCTCTTGCTCGACAATCGCGACCAGCTCTTTCTGGCCGATTTTGGCATTGCCAGACTCTTCGATCCGGTTGGCGGCGGACTAACGACGACGGGTCGAGTATTGGGTACCGCCGCCTACATGTCTCCTGAGCAGGCGCTCGGCCATCACGCCGGACCAGCCGCCGATGTCTACAGTCTGGGAATCGTGCTCTATCAATGTGTGACCGGGCGCGTCCCATTCGACGGACCGACTCAGACCGCTGTGATGGTGCAACACATACAGCAGCCTCCGCCCTCGCCGCGTGCGCTGAGGCCTGATCTTCCACCGCCCGCTGAGGCCGCGATCTTGCGCGCGCTCGCGAAACGTCCCGAGGAGCGGTTTCCAAGCGCTGGGGCGCTGGTCTATGCCTTCTCGGAAGGGATTCAGGGACGTTCCCCACAGATGCCTTATGCGCCGGTCCCAGGTACGGAGTCAACAGTTCAAGACTATCAAGCCCGCTCCACACAGATGGCGCCGCAGCCTCCAAACGTTACGATGCCTGGGTCATTCAACGTCAGACGACCACGCGGCTCATTTCCGCCAATTGGAGTTGCGGCACTGGTAGTTGTCGTCATCGCTGTGTTGATTCTCGTGCTCGCAAACATGTCCAATCTCACAGCAGCGATGTTCGGGAACAAAAGCCCAAATACCCCGACATCCACGATAACCCCAGGTGGATCCACTGCTCCCGCATCCACGTCTCCCACGGCGCAAAACAGTGGCGCGCTCGTGGCAGCAGGAAACCTGATCTACACGACATCTGCGCCTGGCCTGTGCGATAGCTCAGGCGGCAACTGGGAACAAAACCCGTCCGCCGTACAAACATGTGGCAGCGGCGGTCTCATATTGGCTGGCCCGAGCTGCCCTTGTCCGTTAGGAGTAGTTGCCCTGGCCTCCATTCAAGGACAACCCTATCCACAGAGCTATGTGGTGCAGGTTCATGCCACGTTACTCAGTTCTGACTCAACCGCATTCTATGGTCTCAAGTTTCGCCAGCAGTCATTGCAGGATACTTCGCAGGGGCGGGGCGGATACGCCTTCTTATTCGCCCAAAATGGGCAGTGGGAGTACAACCAGTACGACTCCGACGGCACCAGGCACATTCTCTCGCATAGCTCGTTACCCTTCGCGGTCAATGCGTCGACGACGCTGGACCTCGTCGTGAATGGCGCCGACTTTTCGTTCTATCTGAACGGGCAGTTGATCTCCCAGCAAAGCGACTCAACCTACGGCACAGGCTATCTTTGCCTCGTCGCGGAACCGGGCGCAAAAGTGCTATTCCAAAATCTTGCGGTATATGGGGCGCCATCTTGAGCGGGCATCGCCTCAGAACGTGCGTCCGAGCGCCTGGTCCCAGGGCTGCGGCGCGGCCACCCGGAGGATAATGTCTTCGCGGTCGCGCGCGTAGAGGTAGAGCTGCGCGAAAAACTCTTCTTCGGGCAGAGGATAGGCGGGGTTGATGCACAGCCAGCGATACGCCCAGGGCAGGCGCACGCCCGGATCACACAGCGCCTCGATGCGTCGGCCAACACGCAAACGGTAGGTCAGGCCAGGATGCGCCTGCGACGGAACATCCAGATACCCCTGGCGCTGGAGCGTCTGCCACAGGTCGTCGCCCAGCGTCGTACACGCCACCTCACGCGCACGCTCGCGCGCCACGCGATAATCCGCGCGTGTCATGCCCGCGCCCGCGCTGCGTTTGGGGAGATGATCCCAGTGCCGCTTCCATGGGCGCTCGATGGCATGTATATCGTGGCCAGTGGCAGGCCCCGCACCCACGGAGAAACCGTGACGGAGCCGTTGCCACCAGCCGCTCAGGCTAGCCGCCAGCGATGGGAGCAATGATTTGATACTCCTCGACGTTGGGGTCGAACGGTGCGCGATCCAGCACGTGCTGGCCGTCCACCTTCTTCGAGACCATGCAGCCATGCTGACGCGCCTCACGCAGAATGCGCTCAGCCTCCTCGATCTGCTGGCGCGCTGCCTCGGTGTCGGTGGTCTCCCACTCGATCACCTGGTGTCCGCGCCGATTCGCGACAAGAATACGTCCCATCGGCTCCTCCGAATCCACGGAGATGGCAGGCCGGATACAGCAAGCGCATCCATTCTACACGCACTGCCGTCCCACCATCAGCGTATGGCCGCCAGACACACTATGTCAAGTCCTCGCCGATGTCGGGGGTGTATCCAGCCGGGGTACATCTTCACAGGTGCATGTGTACGGCATGCGGAGCATATGCATCTCAAGACGATGCGTGGTCGTGTCCTGAAAGCGCGCCCGCGCATCGCGCCTGTCTATCGTGAGGATTGAGACGTGAGGAAGGAGAATTCGATGAAGAAGCTCTTCGCTGCACTCGCCATCGCGGCTCTCCCCGTGGTGACTATCGTCGCGTTCACGTTCGCGCCCATGGCGCTGGCGCACCGCGGAGTCCACCACTATAGCACGCTCCTACGCCCGCTGAATGGATCTGGAGTCACGGGCGTGGCGACGATGGACCTGGAAGGGAGCGCCCTCACCGTCACAGTCGTCGCCTCGGGCCTGGAAGCGAACCAGACGCACATGCAGCACATCCACGCCATAGACCACGGAAACTCGACATGTCCTCCGCCATCGGCTGACGCCAATGGTGACGGAATAGTCTCATTCGCCGAAGGGCTACCGTTCTACGGACCGGTGAGGCTGCCCCTGACCATTTCCGGAACCACATATCCGATGATCGGCGCCTCAGGAAGCCTGAGCTACTCCCGAACGTTTACCGTTGATCCGAAAGCCTTCCTGGCCTTGCAGACGAAAGTGGTGGTGCTGCATGGGCTATCCATCAACGGGACCTATGATCCAACCACACCGGTCGCATGCGGCCAGATTCGGGTACAACCAAACGCCTGATTGCGCACAACTCTCAACAGCATGCCCGCGCTCTCTGGTCCCCCCTCTCCCTGCAAGGGGGGCTGGCGCGCGAGCCGATAGGCTCGGAGCGTGCGTCAAGCACGCGCAGCGTCAGCGGCCCGAAGGGCGGGGGTCAGGGAGAGGGGGTCGCTCCCCCTCACTGCATACTGATCCCGCCATCCACCGCAATCGTCTGCCCCGTGATATAGCCCGCCTCAGGCGAACAGAGAAACGCGATCGTCGCCGCGACCTCCTCCGCCGAGCCATAGCGCTTCAGCGGCGTGATGTCCATGTAATATTTCTTGAACTCGTCTGAGACGTTCGCCGTCAACTCCGTTGGCACGTACCCCGGCGCGACCGCGTTGGCGGTGATGCTCCGGCTGGCCACCTCGCGCGCGGTGGACTTCGTGAGCGCGATCAGCCCGGCCTTCGAGGCGGCGTAGTTGGCTTGTCCCACCTGTCCCATCATGCCTGAGATCGAGGTGACGTTGACGATGCGCCCCCAGCGCGCCTTCAGCATCGGCCGGAGCGCCGCCCGCGTGCAGAGGAACGCCGACACCAGGTTGGTCTGCAATACCTGCTGGAAGTCGTCCAGCTTCATCTGCATGATGAGGCGGTCGTTCGTCGTACCCGCGTTATTCACCAGAATCGTCACCGACCCCAGCCGCGCCTCGGCCTCCTGAAAGAGCCGCGTCACGTCGTCCTCCTGCGAGACATCCGCCCGCACGGCCAGCGCCTGCCCGCCCGCCGCGCTGATGGTCGCGCAAGTCTCGTGCGCTCCCGCCTCATCGCTGCGATAGTTCACGACCACCTTCGCGCCCATCGCCGCCAGCCGGATCGCCGTCGCGCGGCCGATACCCCGGCTGCTGCCCGTCACCAGCGCAATCCGCCCCTCAAGTGGTTGCGTCGTCGAAGGTGTTTGTTCCTCTGCCATGTGGTCTCCCTCGCCTCCAGGTCAATCGCCAATTCAATCTAGTTGCAGCCCGCGCAGATACGCCTTCACACCCGGCGCCATATCCTCACGCATCAGCGCGAACGCAAGCGATGTCGTGAGCAACCCAACGGGATCACCAATATCGTACCGCGTCCCCTCAAATTCATAGGCATAAACCGGCTCGCGCTTAGCCAGCGCGCGAATCGCATCGGTCAACTGAATCTCCCCGCCCGCCCCTGGCGCTGTCTCCGCCAGCAGATCGAAGATGCGCGGCGTGAAGACATAGCGGCCAATGACTGCCAGGTCGGACGGCGCATCCTCCGCCAGGGGCTTTTCGACTGTATCGAGCACCCTGAACGTGCGCGCGTCGAGCTGGCCCGCCGGATCGACGGTCACCACGCCATAGCGCGAGATCACCTCGCGTGGCACGCGCATCACGGCGATCACACTGGCGCCGGTCCGTTCATGAACGTCGATCAACTGGCGCAGGCAAGGCCGCGGCCTGTGGACGATCAGGTCATCCCCCAGCAGCACGCCGAACGGCTCCTCGCCAATCACCGGCCGCGCCATCAGGACGGCGTGTCCCAGGCCGAGCGGGGCGGGCTGGCGCACGAAGCTAAAATGAGCAAGTTCAGTCGGCTGGCGAATCCTGGCCAGCTTTTCGGCCTCCCCTTTGCGCTCCAAGACCTCGCGCAGCTCAGGCTGGTCGTCAAAGTGATCTTCGACGGCGCGCTTTGTCCGGCTGGTGATGAAGGTGATGCTGGTGACACCAGAGGCGGCGGCTTCCTCGGCGATATATTGAATCGTCGGTGTGTCGGCCACGGGCAACATCTCCTTTGGCACGGCCTTCGTCGCCGGGAGCACCCGCGTCCCCAGGCCAGCCGCCGTGATAACTGCCTTAGCGATGGGCATAGTGATGATTCCTTCCGTCCCCGCTGGACCTGCTGACCATGCTGGATACCTCGTGCGTCTATCGCCACGGCCCGTGCCATGATGCGACGTAGCAAACACCAGACCCACAACACGCAAGGCCGATGCCCTGCACACTCTACGTGCCGAGCCTCCTACTGTCAAGCATACTGCACAAGAGACGTGGCGAACACGTTCTGGTTCCTCCTCTCCCTGCAAGGGGGAGGGAGCTAGGGGGAGGGGCGCCACCAGTTTCGCCGCACGCTTCTAGCGCTCACGCCTCAATCGGGGACATAGTACAAAGATACACCACTCTACGTGGCGCCTATCAGGCAACGTAAACGTACCCATACACGTACGCGTAGTAACAACCGTGAAATGTGCCAGGCAAATAGACGAGTTCTGGCACGCGATGTGCATGCATGCGTTTATGGTCTTCCAGCGCACCGCAACCTGGCGCGCGGGTAACCGAAGCCGTGGGCCGACATAAACGCATACAACGCATGCAATGATTCAGACTCGGGATACTTGAAGGTGTGTTGAGTAGGGTGGCGTCAGCGCCAAATTGGATGGGGGGATAGGAAAGGATGATGAGGATGCCACAGCGGAAAGACGCAAAGCGGAAGAACGCCGACACGACCAGCAACTGGATTCGCGTGGGCGTGCTCTCAGCGATGGTAACGGCGCCGCTGATTGCGCGCTGGAATGAAATGCAGGCCAGCTATCGGGCGCAGACCCTCCGCGAACTCGCCACTGCTCGATTGAGCGATGCGCGTACCGCACGCGACCAGGCCATCGAACGGCTTACCCCGATCCGCGAGGCGGCGAACGCCCGGATCGGAGACGCCCGCGTGATAGCCAATGCGCGGCTCGACGACGCGATCAACCGGCTCGCGCAGGTGCGCACCCCTGACGCATTGCAGAATGTGCTGCCATTCTCCCTGGCGCGCAAGCGTCTGCTCGAACTGGAGAAGCAGCGCCAGCAGCAACGCCGCCGGACGACGATCTTGTGGCTGGCGGGTGTCGGCGTCGGACTCGTAGCTGCCGGGGCAGGCGCATATTTCATCGCGCGCCGACGTATGGAGATATCCCTCGAAACCGAAGAGTCGATGGTAGAATTACCGGCCGAGCGCAATCTGGCCGAGGCGACCGTGGGCAAGGGGTCTTCGAAGCGCAACGCCTATGGATCAACGGCCGAGCGCGCCGACGGTGTCCCCGTACAGAGTTACGCGGGTTCGGGCGCGACATCGGCGTCAGGCGGCTTGCCGCGCTATGTGGGCAACATCCACACCATGACCTTCCAGGGCGCGGACGACACGGCCCCACTGCCCGCCGAAGAAAATCGGATCTACTTCACGACCGAGGCCGAGGCGCGCCAGGCTGGTTTCCACGAGGCCCACGAGCCAGAAGCCTCGTCAGGATCAACAAGCAACAGCTAGAACGCTCACGACCCTCTCTGGTTCCCCCCTCCCTTTTAGGGGGCTGACACGCGAGGCGAGGATACGAGCCTCGGAGCGTGCGTCAAGCACGCGCAGCGTCAGCGGCCCGCAGGGCGGGGGCAGGGGCAGTGGAGAGGGCAGCGGGTGGCAGGCATCAGCAATAACGCCGCCGCCCGCTTTTTCGTGCGCGCGAAGGATGACGCGCACGGAGCGAACAAAGATCCCCAAGCAGCTTGACAGGCAGACGGATACACACTACACTTGCGAATAGAACATATGTACCTGTCTGGGCAGGCTGTATACGCTGTGAGGGGAGAAGAAAATGGCCCGTGTCGTTCCGATAACGCCTACCTATGCAAGCGAAGACCTGGGACGCATCCTGGCGCTGGAGCAGCGGCAGGTCGAGGAGACCGTGATGGACCTCACCGAGGAGCAGTTTGCCTGGCGCCCCAACGAGAAAGCCAAATCGGCGCTTGAAATCGTCTGGCATCTGGCCGTCAACTCCGTCCCCGAGAAGCCAGCCAACAAAGACGAAGCGCTGGCCGCCTTCCAGAAGGCGCATGAGGAACTGCAACAGGATATCGCGACGCCCGGCAAACTGGACGAGCCACTGACCTGGTGGACAGGCGACGCCATGACCTACCGCGCCGCCATCTGGTCGGCGATTCGCCATCGCTGCTATCACCTGGGCGAGCTGGTCTATCTGCGCCAGGTCATGGGCCTGGATGAGCCGCTCTACTACCATGAAGCAGGCTGGGAGCCTGGCCGGGAGGCGCGCAAACAGTCTTGACCGCGCCTATCTATTGCCTGTTATACTGCGCTCGCATGGTGATGTATCCTCATCGTCGTATGATGGTGAACGGTGTCCAGGGGAATGCTCCTGGCCGATGGGTATAGCACCGATGAAAGCGAGCGCAGAGCGTGCGACAACATCTCCTCGTGTGGCAAAATGGCGAACTGCAATCCGGTCTCTCGCCCAGCGACCTGAGCCAGAAGCTCAATGGCGAAGGCTCGCTGATCTGGCTCGATATCGAAGGCGATCCAACCGAGGCCCAGAAGCTGCTCTCGCAGAGCTTCAGCCTCTCGCGGCTGACGGTGCGCACCATCGGCGAAGAGCACGAGCGCGCCAAGTTTGTCGAGGGCCACAACTACTTCTACCTCGTCATGCATGGCATCGGCTTCGACCAACAGACCGAGGACGCCACCACGCCGAAGCTGGATATCATCTTCAGCAAACACTATCTGGTGACGCTGCACCGTGAGCCGTTAGAGTGGATCGACAAGCTGCGCGAGTCGGTGAGCGCCGATACGAGCGACGAAAGCCCCGGCAAGCGCGGCTGTCCCTACCTGCTCTACACCGTCCTGTCGGGGCTGGTTGACAGCTACTTCCCCATCCTCGATGATCTCGACGACGTGATCGACCAGCTTGAAGACCTGACCGTCAGCACGACCTCGAATCAGGTTCAGGCGCGCATCTTCCATATCAAGCGCGAGGTGGCCCACATGCGCCGGGTCATCAGCCCCAGCGTTGAGGTGACCAACGCGCTGATAACCCGCACCCGCGAGTACATCCCCGCCGACACCGAGGCCTATTTCAGCGATGTGCATGACCATCTGATTCGCGCCTTCGAGGTACTCGACTCCTACCGCGACCTGATGAGCGGCCTGCTCGATGTCTACCTGACGACCGTCTCCAACCGGCTCAACGTCGTGATGAAGCAGCTCACCATCATCGCGACGATCTTCCTGCCCATCACCTTCGTGACCGGCGTCTTCGGCCAGAACTTTGGCCATATGCCCCAGGTGGAGCATGACGCTGGCCTCAACTTCTGGCTCGTGCTGCTCCTGATGCTGATTATTACCGTCGGACAACTGTGGTACTTCAAACGGCGAGGATGGCTTTAGGTGGCGAAAACGTTTGATGTTGTGCGTATCCACGGAATCAATGCCGAAGCGGCGCGCGGGGTTGTCGTGGTGATTGATGTGCTGCGCGCCTTCACCGTCTCGGCCTATGCGCTGGCGGGCGGCGCGCGCAAGCTGCTGCTGGTGCGCGGCGTCGAGGAGGCGCTCACCCTGCGGGACGAGGCGCACCACGATGCGCTACTGGCAGGCGAAGTAGGCGGTCGTTTGATACCCGGCTTCGATCTCAATAATTCCCCGGCGCGCATGCAGTCTGCCGAGGTGCGCGAACGCCTCATCATCCAGCGGACCGGCGCGGGGACACAGGGCGCCGTCAACGCTCGCCACGCCACGCGGCTGCTGGTGGCCTCGCTGGTCAACGCCCGCGCCACGGCGACATACGCCGCGCATCTGGCCGCGGAACTCGGGGCGGAACAGATTACCCTGATGCCAACCGCCGGGCCTTTTGAGGATGGCGGCAGGCAGACCATCGAGGACGAGGCATGCGCCGACTATCTGGAGGCGCTGCTCACCGGGCGCGACGACAGCGACGCCGTTCTCGCTCGCAGCATCGAGCGGATCAGCGCCGTTGAGTGTAGCGGCATATTCTTCCAGGGAATGGAAGACTTTCCCGCTGGCGACGTGACCGCCGCGCTGGCGGCCAACCGCTTCGACTTCGCGATGGAGGGCGAACGCCATACCTTCGGCGAGATCGCCTATATCGCGGTGCGGCGCATGGATGTAAGCGCGCAGTGAATCCGCACGCGCATGCATAACCGTGGCGCGCTCGGCTTCCTGGCCACGCCGCTATACGCAACGCCGCAACGCAATGTCTGCTTCCTCGTATACTGGCTATCGGCGTTCATCTGGTCGTTCTGTGGCTGCAGGTTGCGAGGAGAGCATGGCGATGAATTTCAACTACGATGACAGGATGCTACGACAGGCCAAAATATACGAGAATGCAACGCGGCCGCGCGAACTGAAGACGGCCGCTGAGGAAGAAGCAGCCGCGACAGCCAGCGCGAAGGCGCGACGCCAACGCATCATCAGCATTGCGCTGTGTCTCGTGGCGCTGGCGGCCCTCGCCGCGTACCTGATTATGCGCATTCTGGGACTGTAGCAGGTATGGTGGCTACAAACTCATAGCCAATGGTGAGGTGAAATGATGGACGACAACCCCCTGTTTGATGGCGGCCAGCGAGCAGCCAACGACCCCGGACGGCTCCTCTATTCGGGAACCAAGCAGGAGCTACAGGAGCTAAGGCAATCTGTCGCCGAGGAGAACCAGGCGCTGGCGGCGGGCGCAAAGGCGCGACGCTGGCGAATCATCAGCATCGCCATATTTTGCGCGATCCTGACGCTCTTCGCCGTCTACGCCATCATTCAGATTCTGGGGCGCTAGCCAGACCGTCGGGCCTGAGGCGTCATTATCCCCAGGCCAAATGGCAAGCCAGGCGCGTAGCGCACTGCTACGCATGAATGGCTGTGTTTCGCGACCGTTCCTATCGGGATGGCATGCCAGACCCCAGCGGCAAACGGACGATACCGCTACCCCTCTTTAGATCTGTACCCTATGATCTGGATGATGGCGGTCTTCGAGCGGTGGACACGCGGTACAATTTGCTTGTGCTGGTGGAGCATGTGAAGAGCAAACTACTTGGGGGTATCACATCATGCGCGAGGGGACGGGCGAGGCGACGGTGGCAGCGCCGCCAGAGGTGGCCTTCGCGTATTTGGCCGACCCGCGCAATGCCCAACAGTGGTTCGCGGGCGCGGCGCTGGCCGAGCAGCCGGAGGGCGCGCCTCACGCCGGGATGCGCTGGCGCTTCGTGCAGGCGCGGAGCAAGCGTGTCGTCCCCGTGCGGATGGAGGTCTACGAGCCGCCATCGCATTTCGTCTGGCGCACGGCGCTCCACTGGCCGCGCACGAATCTGCGCTGGGAGATGCATTGCGAGCCGACAGTCGAGGGGGCGGGTAGCACACGCCTGCGGATGACGATTGGCATTGAGCCGGGGCCAATGGGCTGGCTGTCGCTCTGGCTCGCGAAGCCCGCCTTCCGGCCCGACCCAGCGATGCAGGCGCAGCGTGCGGTCGAGCGTGCCCGCGATGCGCTGGAGGATCAATCCGCGCCCGATGCAATCGAGCGCCCACCTGTTCGTAAGCCATCGGAGAAGCGCGGGCGCCGCAAGCGGTAACGATTTTCTGATGGCTGATGTATAACCCCAGTATGGACCCAGGCGGATAACGGCATTCATCTTGCCCACGTCTGAAGATACGCGCCTCTCACGCTCCGTCCGCCATCTGCATCTCGACGCCAAACTCGTCTCGGAAGTGCTGCTTACCAAGGTCGGTGACGATGATCGCGCGCGTCCCCGGCTGCTTGAGCAGCCAGCCGCGTGCGTTGAGCGTGGCCCAGAGAGCCGCCCCAAGGCTTCCCCCTAGGTGCGGACGCCGCTCGGTCCAGTCGGGGCAGGCAAAGGCAAAGCGCCGCCGCTCGCGCCGCAATGCGCTCAGATTGAGCCCAAGCCCGCCAAACACCTCATCGCCATGCACCCCAAGCTCCACGTCGGCGTGCATAGCCTCTGGCGCCTTGATTGCTTCACGCGCCAGCAGCGCATCAAAAAGAGCCACGCCATAGCGCCCCGCAAGGTGGTCGTAGCACGTGCGGGCGGCAATGAGCTGCGGCGACTTCCAGAGTTTGGCCGGGACCATCCCCGCAACCAGCGTGAGAGACTCGACGAGCTGGCCCACCGACGCATCGCGCAAAGTGTAGATAACCTGTCGCCCCTCGCGGGTCGCGCGCACCAGCCCGCGCTCACGCAGCAGCGCCAGATGGTTTGAGACGTTGGACTGGGAAGCGCCAGTCAGTGACTGTAGCTCCGACACGGTTGCCGGACCGGCCATGAGCTGCTGTAGCATAGCCAGCCGCACTGGGTCGGCCAGCGCCTGCGCGAGTATATAAAGATGGTCGCTCTCGCTCATTGCTTTATCCTCACAGTGCTTTGCTCTGGCACTTTGTAACACATCAGCGTACAATGATGTATCAGATACATTGGACCGTGCTGATATGTTACCGCGCCGCCCCACCCGTTGTCCAGCCCTCGTGGCGATGAGGCGCGAAGCAGGTTCCTGAAGCAGGTTCCTTATGTGTGTGAAGCCAGCATTTCAAGAGCGACGCTATCAACGGTGAGATACCACGAATGGAGAAGCGGCGATGACGTCCCCCTTTCGCGAGGTTCTGGAGCGCACCCTGACCCACGCACTCAGCTATCTTGAGCATCTTGACGACGCCCCCGTTGGCGCGACGGCTTCGCTGGCCGAACTTCGCCAGCGATTTGGCGGTCGGCTCCCCGATGGTGGGCTGCCGCCAACCCAGGTTATCGATGAACTGGTCGCCGATGCGGCAGGTGGCATCGTCGGGAGTGCGGGCGGGCGCTTCTTTGGCTGGGTCATTGGCGGTTCGCTTCCGGCTGCGCTGGCCGCCGATTGGCTTACGGCGACCTGGGATCAGAATGCTGCCCGCTATACCGGTGGCGCAGCCGTAGCCGTGATCGAAGAGGTCTGTGGCGGCTGGCTCAAGGAGATACTTGGAATACCAGAAGAGGCAAGTTTTGCGCTGGTCACTGGCTCGCAGATGGCGCATGCGACCTGTCTTGCGGCTGCTCGTCATGCGCTCCTGGCGAAACGCGGGTGGGATGCCGAGCGCGATGGGCTTACCGGCGCCCCGCGCTTTCGCGTGCTGACAAGCGCACAGCATCATGGGTCGCTTGAGCGCGCGGTACGGCTGTTAGGTTTTGGCACGCGGTCGCTGCTTGAGCTTCCGACCGATGAAGAGGGGCGACTCCTCCCCACAACGCTGCATCAGGCGCTGGCCGAGCAGCCGGATAGCCCGACCATTGTCGTGCTCCAGGCAGGCGATCTCAATATCGGCGCATTTGACCCCTTCGCCGAGCTGATTCCACTGGCTCACCGCTTCAACGCCTGGGTCCACATCGATGGAGCCTTCGGATTATGGGCGCAGGCCTCGCCCTCCTACCGACATCTGCTTGCGGGCGTGGAGCAGGCGGATTCCTGGGTGACGGATGGCCATAAATGGCTCAACGTTCCCTACGACTGTGGGTATGCCTTTGTCGCCGATGCGGCTGCGCACCGCAACGCGATGGCTCAACAGGCAAACTATATTGTGCATACCGAAGGCGTCCGCGATCCGAGCGACTGGAACCCCGAATGGTCGCGGCGCGGGCGTGGAGTCGCGACCTATGCTGCTCTCCGACACTTGGGGAAAGATGGCGTCGCAGACCTGGTCGAGGGGTGTTGCCGCCATGCGCGGATGCTGGTCGCACGAATCGGACGGTTGCCTGGGGCTGAGGTCGTCTGGGAGCCGCGGATCAATCAGGGGTTGGTCCGTTTTCTGGACGGGAGACCCGACGCGACCGAGACGCAGCACAACCTGCGCACCGATGCTGTGATTGCCCGAATCGCGGCGACCGGCGAGGCCTTCTTTAGCGGGACGACCTGGCGCGGACGGCGCTGTATGCGGGTATCGGTATGCAACTGGCAAACGAGCGAGCACGATGTGGAGCGCGCCGTTGCGGCGGTCGAAAAAGCGTTGGTGTGGGAATAGGCCAGCGCCGTTATTCGCCCATCTCGCTGTGTTATCCTCGATCAGGCTGGGCCGAGGGGTGAACGGCAGGCACATATCCCGCCGCTATCGTGCGCACCATTGCTCGGGGTGTCAGAATCGCGACGTCACCGTCTGCTGGGCGCGGGATATGTCTGTCATAGCCGCCTGGCGTCCAGTGGTGCAACGCCGATTGCCAGAGCAGCCACGGTTCGCCTTCACGCAGGATAATGACGCCATCGGGCAGCGCGGCTATCTGGTCATGATAGAGACGCTTTGTTCTCGGCGCTTCGAGGCGATCCTGGTGTAATTGCGCGTCCATCTGGTCGGCGGAGGGAAGCGCCCCGGATGGCTCGTTGCCCCCGGCGCACCAGTTCTGCCGAAAGCGCTGATAGTCCTGATAGCGGCACTCGGCGCAGGGGCGATGTCCCGCCGCCAGCGCGGTCGCCTCGTCGAGAAAAAACAGCCCGGTGAAGGAGTGGGGCGGCATGACCTCGCGATGCCAGCCACGGAACTCCAGCCGACAGGCGATCCAGCGCCGCCCCTGGTTATAGCGGACGATCCGTCGCTCCTCGTTGTGCAGCACGCCGCGATTGCCGAACATCAGCCCGCGTTCGGGCGTCGCGATGAGGTTGCCGAACGGGGTCACGCGGTTTTGTAGGGGCATCATGCTCTCCAGGCTGTACTTCACGCGAGCGCATATGCATGTGATACTCTCTGCTCTGTCAACACTGCGTTCGCACTATTAGATGCGCTTGTGGGTTACTTTGGCCAGTCGCGCGTCGCCTCGTTCAGCCGCGCCAGCACCTCGTTCCAGGGGACGCGGGCGGGCGCGCCATCGCGGAAGACGACCTTGCCGCCGACGATCACCTCGCCGATGGCGTGCGGTGTCATCGAATAGACGACGTTCTTCTCGTAGCTGATCGGCGGCTGGAGCGAAGGGTCATCCATATCCAGCAGCACGAAATCGGCGTATTGTCCAGCGGCAATCGTCCCGGCGGGAATCTCCAGCGTGGCGCCGCTGCCAGCCGTCCCCATCGCGAAGGCGTCTTCGGCGGGGACGACCTCCGACGAGAGATGCGTCACCTTCTGCAACAGCGCGCACATCCGCATCTCGTCGAAGACCGAGACGCGATTATTCGAGCAGCCGCCGTCGCTGCCCAGCCCCAGCTTGATGCCCGCCGCCTGCATATCCACAATGCGGGTCACGCCGTCGCCCAGGAACATATTGCTGGCCGGGTTATAGACCAGCCGCACGTCGCGCTCGGCCATCAGCGCGATATCGTCGTCCTCCAGCCAGCAGCCGTGGATGATCGTCATCCGCTCCAGCGCCAGCCCCAGCGACTCCAGCCAGCGGATCGGCGTCTTGCCGTACTTCTCGCGGATGGTGTCGCGCTCATAGCGGCCCTCGGCCACATGGATGTGGAAGCGCGTGCCAAGCTCCGCCGCCAGCGCCGACCCCGCCTGAATCATCTCCGGGCTGGCGCCGTGCGGCGAGTGGGGCGCGGGACAGATATGCACGTCATCGCGACCTTGATATTCCTGCCAGAGCTCGCGGGTGCGGGCCACCGCATCGCCGATGGATTCCTGATATTCGCGCGGCGCGCCATCCCAGTCGTACATCGTGCGCGCCAGCATCAGGCGGATGCCGAGGTCGTTGGCGGCGCGGATGACCGCGCGGTCGTTGGCGTTGCCGTCGCGGTGGATGTAGAAGAAGTCGCAGACGGTGGTGACGCCCGCCCGCAGCATCTCGGCGAAGGCGAAGAGCGCCCCGGCATAGACGGTCCGCTCGTCCATGTAGGGCGTGTAGCCGTAGAGGGCGCGGTCGCGCCAGGTGAAGAAGTTGCAGTCGTCGCCAATGCCGCGCAGCATGGACTGGAACGAGTGGTTGTGCGCGTTGATCGTGCCGGGGACAAGCAACCGCCGGGGATAGCGCTCGACTGTCGTCTCAGGCGCCAACGCGCTGACGGGCTGCACGCCTGTGATGCGCCCACCATCTACCAGCACGGCCATTTCGGGCTGGAAGCGGTCATCGAGCAGAGTCTGTTCGGCGAGCAGCGCGTGGGCTGGCGATGAAGAGGATGATGGCATGAGTGTTGTCGCTTTCTCAGGGTGTTCGTGTGCGTGATGAAATGCGGGCGGCTTTGGTGATAGCGGCTTCGCGGCATGAATGCCGCGGCTAAGCCCGCCTGCGTACGTCATTATAGAGGCGCCGGAGAATCCGTGACTACCGGGGCTGGTGTAATTAGCGGCTTTGACTCGGTGGTGAAGGGCGTGGGCGAGCGCCACATCCGCACGATGATCGCCAGCGGCATGAGCAGCCACGCCAGGTTGGCCAGCAGCACGATTGGGAAGTGCGGCGCGGCGTGTGGCCCCGCGAACTCCTCGCCAAGGATGATGGTGATATTGGTGAGCATGACGGCGCTATAGAGCAGGCTGGGCAGGCGAATCCAGTCGCGTCCGCGTGTCCATGCGTAAATGGCGACGGCATAGAACGGCCCGAAGGCGAGGTTGTCGATCCAGATCGTCATCTTCCACCAGACCGGGCGCGCCATCAGCAGCGGATCGAAGCTATTGCCCCACCAGTGAATTGCATTGACGGCGGGCGCGGGCGGCCAGAGCGGGTAGCTGAAGTGGTACGGGTTGGCAATGATCAACTGCTCGATATCGACGATATAGGTGATGAAGAGCAGGTTGATGACAAAGAAGGCGATGATGACCACATCAAATGGCCGCTCCCGTAGCGGTATAGCGCGCCTGAGCATATACCAATCTCCTGCCCTACAAGCAGTATCAGAGAAATGTCGCGGGTATGTCCGCTTTGTCATGAGCGATATCCAACGCATGCCTTAAAGCGCCACTGCGTGGCATCTATCCCGCCTTTGCCATGCTTCGTTGCGCCAGTTTCCCACCGATGACCCCTGCGACCAGCGCCAGCAAGCCATAAATAATGAGCACGCATCCAAATGTGATCGCAGTGACAATCGGGTAATGCAATAGCAAGTCCCGGAAGGATCCTCCGATGCTATAGAGCAGCAGAAACCCGATTGTCAGGCTAATGGTGATGTATACCAGACCCGCATACAGTCCGGCTGAATTGCCCGTGTATGGGTTTCCTGACTTTCTGGCCGCGATATATCCCGCGCATCCACAGAGAAAGAGGCCCATGCCAAACAGGACAATATTTACCAGGTTGCTTACCAGTTCGCTGGTTCCTGGAAACACATATCCAAGTAATAACGAGGCGCCGTTCAGGAGTACCACCTGGAGAATCCCAAAGAGAAGTCCCCATCGCCATGTGCCTGTATATCCTGTTTGTGCAACAGGTTGCGTGGTCATTGCGCTCTGCCTCTCTATCCACTCCGCAATTCCCTCTAGCTGGCGCGGTTGGCGCAAGTATCAGGGAGGGGGCATCCTAGTGTCAAGGTGTTGATACCCGCCATCGGATGCTGCGCGCTCACATCACCTGTGGCTTGCCCGGTATTGGTGCAGATATAAGCGGTGAAGATCCCCGAAAGGCTATACTCCGTCTGCTGAGTTGGGCGTCAACATCCCTCTGGGCTGAGTACTAGAGGAGGGCTGGTATAGTGTCCATGGGGAAAGCGCTCGCTACCATCAGCGCTAAAAGATCGAAAGGAATGCTTGTCATGCGTGAACCGATTGCGAAAGTCGACCTGCGATACAGTGTCCCGGATGCTGTGGCCACGGGGTGGGATGAGACGCGGCGTGTACTCGAAACGGCCGAGGTGTCCTGGCTTTCGACGGTGCGAGCCGACGGCCGCCCGCATGTCACGCCGGTTGTTGCTATATGGCTCGATGAGGCTATCCACTTCCGTGCGAACCCTATCCAACAGAAGACCCTAAATCTGCGTGGCAACCCGCACGTGGTACTGACGACGGGCTGCAACCACTGGGAGGAAGGGCTCGACGTGGTGGTCGAGGGCGCCGCCGTCCAACTCACCGACGAGGCCGTGCTTGAACGCCTTGCCCAGGTGTGGGCCACCAAGTGGGATAGACGCTACCAATTCCTGGTGCGCGACGGCTGCTTTTACAACCAACAAGGTGACCCGAAGCCAATCTTCGTGTTCTCGGTCACGCCTACCAGGGTCTACGCGTTCACCCGAGGTGACCATGGAGGCCAAACCTGCTACCAGTTCTGACTCGTAGATCAAGCAGTCACGCTCATCACCTACGAAAGGTTGCTGTGACACTCCCCGGCTGAAACCGGGAGCTTCCCGGGGTCGAACCCCACGCCAGGATGCCCCTGGGCAAGAGCCAAGGCTCGCAGGCACTGTGGCATCCTGGCGGTGGGCCATGCAGGGGGCCATTCATCATCGACAATATAGGTGATGAAGAGCAGGTTGATGACGAAGAAGGCGATGATGAGCAGATCGAAGGGCCGCTCCCGCAGCGAAATGGCGCGCCTGGACATCAGATATACCTCCAGGGCCTAGAGGCACTGCCAGAGAAATTTCGCGGCGGCGCCATCTTCGTCAATAAAGGCGTAGCCAACCCCAGCATCACCGAAGTTAATGTTGTCGTCGAACAAATACCAGTTAAGCTGGGCGAATAACTTCCAATTGCCTGGGCCTGGATACTCTGGATTTTGCAGAAAGGCAGGTGCGCCACCTATCTTGCTTTCATCGAGGTAAGCACAATACTCGTCCCAGGCGTCGCGGGCGCGGAACTCGTTTTCATCCAGCACATCGGGATCTTCGCCCGACACTAGTTGCAGCGCATATTCTACGGGGTTCTGCTCAACTGCGCCATCCGGCCGTTGTGAGGTGTGATACAACGTTGGCCCCGTAGCGATGGATATCGCTGGTCCGCTCCAAGTGCCCGGCTGCAAGATCACCGCATTCTCGCCGCCATCTGGCAGCCAGGTTCCGTCGACGTACGGCTCATCGTCGTACATGAAGATGAACGCCATCTTTGCTTCAAGTAAACCGAAAATTTCAGGATAGAGCACAAATTGACCAACGAAGCTCATCGGCTTACCCGTAGCCCTGCTCAGCGGCCACGTTGGTTCAGCTAACCACACAGGTTGGCCACCGAGCTTGCTCACTGGCTCGACGATGGGCGTTGGCGCTGGCTCGGCAGACAGCACATACTTCTTGATCACTTGCGCTCCCTTAGAACGTGCGTGACCACTCTTTCGGCCAGCGCTCGACCACCACCTTCTTGTCGGTGTAGAACTCGACGGCGTCGCGGCCCTGGGCATGCATATCGCCGAAGAAGCTATCCTTCCAGCCGGTGAAGGGGAAGAAGGCCATCGGCGCCGCCACCCCCACATTGATGCCGATGTTGCCCGCGCGCGCCTCGTAGCGGAACTTGCGCGCCGCCGCGCCGCTGCTGGTAAAGAGACACGCCATGTTGCCGAAGGGCGAGGCGTTGACCAGCGCAATCGCATCGTCAATCGTGGCGACGTGCATCAGGCTCAGCACCGGGCCAAAAATCTCCGTGCGCGCCAGCTCGCTCTCTGGGCTGATGCCTTCGAGCAGCGTCGGGCGGATGAAATGCCCCGCCTCGTGGCCCGCGACCTTCGCGCCGCGTCCATCCACCACCACCGTCGCGCCCTCGCGCTCGCCCTGCGCGATCAGCGATTCGATGCGCTGCTGGCTGGCGGCGGTGATGACCGGCCCCATCTGAATTCCGGAGTCAAGGCCGTTGCCTACCGTGCGCTCGGATGCCATCGCGGCGATACGCTCGCGGAAGGGCGCCTCCGCCTCGCCGACGGTGATAGCGACCGAGGAGGCGAGACAGCGCTGGCCTGCGCAGCCAAACGACGAGTCGGCGACGATGGTCGAGGTCATCTCCATATCGGCGTCGGGCAGCACAATCACCGGATTCTTCGCGCCGCCCTGGCACTGGGCGCGTTTGCCGTTCGCCGCCGCCCGGCCGTAGACATACTTCGCGACGGGCGACGAGCCGACAAACGAGATCGCGCGCACCAGCGGATGGTCGAGCAGCGCATCCACCGTCTCGCGTCCGCCATTGACCACGCTCACCACGCCCTTGGGCAGATGCAGCTGGTCGATCAGGTCGAAGACGCGCGCCATCGTCATCGGCACCTTCTCGGATGGCTTGAGAATGAAGCAGTTGCCGCAGGCGATGGCGTAGGGCAGGAACCAGAGCGGGATCATGCCGGGGAAGTTGAACGGCGTGATGGCCGCGACAACGCCGAGCGGCTGGCGCAGCATATGCTCGTCGATGCCGCGGGCGATATCCTCGGCGTTATAGCCCATCATCAGCGAGGGGATGCCCGCGGCCACCTCGACATTCTCGATGCCGCGCCGCAGTTCGCCCTGCGACTCCGCCAGCGTCTTACCGCACTCCTGCGTCGTCAGGCGGGCAATCTCGTCGAAGTGTTCTTCGAGCAGGTTCTTGAGCGTGAAGAGATACTGGATGCGGTCGGTGGGTGGCGTACGCCGCCACTCGTCGAAGGCCGCCTGCGCCGCCCGCACAGCCTCATCCACCTCGTCGGCGGATGAGAGCGGGACGCGAACGATGGTCTCAGCGGTGGCAGGATTCTGCACGGCAAGGAACTCGGACGCATTCGAGCGCCGCCACTCACCCGCGATATAGTTGTAGACCTGGCCGTCCTGTATCATCTGCTCCTGCCTCGCTTCGCATAGATTCGCATTCAACCGACGCTGCCTCGCGGTCCGTTCGCACCGATGATACCAAGTCTGTGCTATTCCTGGCTATGGCACAAGTGGCCCGAACCTGTGCGCCACTGTTGCACAGCAGGATGATTGCAGGGCTCTTCGAGGCATATGTGAAAGCCCATACCAGGGGAACGTTGGGCTGACACAGCGGTCAACATCGTGCGAAACTGCTGTGTTCCCGAAGACCCGCGTGTGAAAGAGGCGCTTTGCAGCGGATTCCTGAGCCTGTCGCGACGCCTCACTGCTCCCATACGCCGCAGCCTGCCTGTTTAGAAGGCTGCCAGGAGACTATGCCAGAAGCTGGCGGTGTCGTCCAGGTATCTTTCCTTCATTCTATTACGATAGCAGCTGCTTTTGACGCACTTGACGCAACACGAAGCTCCCTGACCTGCGTGCCCGCCAGCCCAGGGACTCCGATCAATGCCGCCGCCGCGCCCAGCAGGCTCGTTGCCCCAATGAGCGGTAAGGCGAATCCAGCCAAGGCGCTCGCCAGTGGCCCCGCCCCCTGCATCAACGTCCGCAACAACGCGAACGTGCGCCCGCGCAACGGCTCTGGGATGATTTGCATGCGCAGCGTTTGCGCCCAGATGGTAAGCGGCGCGCTAAAGATACCCAGGAGCGTCAGCCCGGCAAGCGCTCCCGCAAGCGGCCACCCGATAGCCTGGCCCATAAGCAGCAACGTGAGCGATAGCCCGGAGAGCAGTTGTGCCAGACAGATGAGGATGCCGAGCCCGCGCGAGCCAGTGGAGCTACCTGCCAGCGTCGCGCCGACCATCTCGCCTAGCGCAAGTGCGCCCAGCAGCACACCGTAGAGCGTTGCGCCATCTCCAGAGAGGCTGTCGGCGAAGACGGGGAGCCAGACCGCCAGAAAGCCAAAACCGACGTTGAAGAGGATGAACATCACGGTGGTCGAGAGCAGCACCCGATTGGAGAGCATAAGCCTCACCGCATCGCGCAGACGATAGGCGCGTACTGGACCATCCAGAGCGCCATAATTGGCGGCGGTAGATTGCGGCGCGAGTCGGGGCATGCCCGCGAGTGCGACGACGAAGATGGCGTAGGACGCCGCATCCAGCAGCAGGACGCCTGGCGCGCCTACCCAGGCGATCAGCAGCCCGGCAATGGGTGGCCCGAGCACACCGGTGACCGTGTAGCTCAAGGTCTCTAGCGCATTGGCGGCGGAAAGCTGCTCGTCGCGGGCCAGCGAGGGGATCAGCGAGGGAGTGCCTGCCAACGTAATCATGTAGAGGAAGCCATAAAGTCCCGCCACCACGTAGAGTTGCCAGAGCGCCAGCGCGCCCAACGCATAGAGCAGCGGAATCAGGCCGACCGCCAGCCCGCGAATGAGATTATCCACCAGCATGACACGCTCGCGGTCGAAGCGGTCCAGCAGATACCCGGCGAGCAAGCCACCCACGAGCACCGGGCCGGTGTAGCATAGCAACAGGATGCCCACCGCCTCGGGCGATTTGGTCGCCTGGTAGACAAACCAGACCAGCGCGACCCGCGTCATCGCATCGCCCAGCGCGGAGATGGTGAACCCGGTCCAGAAACGCGCAAAGGGCCGCGAGCGAAACAACTCGCCATAGGGATTCGCCAGCGATCTGATACGTCTGCTCATCGTCGTCTATCCATCCCTGTCCACTATTGTCGGCCTACGACATAGCGCCTAATGCGCGCACTTGTTGGGAATAGCGTATAGGAGTCTCGTGCCAACGCTATGTCATATTTTGAGGAGGAGAACGCCAATCATTGCGGGCGCCAGGTATGAGACTGGTGCGAGGTTCATCCACTCGTGCTTGTCACCTGGGCAACGCTGTGGAAGCGATGTTTTGTCAGTTACCGAACAGGAAATGCCCAACCAACCGCTACTGGAGCATTTTGACCATCAGCGCATGCAAACCAGTGCCCGGTCGCTCATATAACGCGCCTTGCTGTGCGAAGCCGTAACGCTCGTAGAAGCCTTGGGCGCTGACGCGGCCGTGACACCAGATCTCGGCAGGCAGGGATTGCGCGCTGGCATAGTCGATGAGGGCCTGAAGGATCATCCCTCCCGCACCGATCCCACGCGCGTCCGCCAGGACGGCCATACCACGAACACACCAACTGGTCGGCTGGGCGGCATGGTCACGCGGCTCAGGCACAAGAGAGCCAACACCGACCAGCCGCCCGTTCACAAAACATCCGATATGCAGGGCGCCGGGCTTGGTGTCACCTGGGGTAGGGAGAATAACAGGGTCATGAGGTCGCAGAATACGATGGCGCAGGTCCAGAGTCTCGGTTGCGCGAATGGGACGAGTCTCGATAGCTGACACGAGTTCTCTATCTACCTTCCAACTTTCACCAGGTCGCGCTACACAATACCAGCGCATGTGCCACATCGTCCCCTTGCATCGTTCCCAGAGTAGTACGAACGGCGTTACGGTAATCACCGCATGCGCACACCTGAATACCCGCTACCCCCGCTGGCGATATTTGCTGACGCGGGCCAACTCGCGCTCGGCGTCACGTTTGGCGATGGCCTCGCGCTTGTCGTACTGCTTCTTGCCGCGGCAGAGGCCCAACTCGACCTTGAGCCGGTTCCCCTTGAAATACATCTTTAGCGGCACCAGCGTCTGGCCCTTCGCCTGCACGCGCATCTCCAGCCGGGCGATCTCCTTGCGATGCAGCAACAGGCGGCGCGCTCGCAGCGGATCGTGGTTCGCCCATGTGCCGTGTTCGTATTCGGCGATGTGCGCGCCTTCGAGCCAGACCTCGTCGTCCTTGATGCGCGCATACGCCCCGCGCAGATTGACATGCCCCGCGCGCGCCGACTTCACCTCCGTGCCGGTCAGCGCGATGCCCGCCTCGATGGTCTCATCCACGAAATACTCATGATAAGCCTGGCGATTGACCGTCACCATCTCGAAATTGTTCGATGTATCTGGCATTGGTTTTTACTCGACTTTTCTTCCACAAAGCTCATCCACAGCGGCGCCGCAATCATCTGTTGCGCTATAGTCTGGATTGCATAAGACAGACAGGATCATTGTGGTTCCAGCGACGCTCGCACGCACGAGAACCACCCTATCTTATCCCGCCATGCGCTCGCTCGCAAGCCAGAGTGGCATGGATGGCTCGTCAGGATCAGGCTATGTTCTATCGGCTCGGTCTCGCCACGGTCCGCTGGCGCTTCTGGATTATCGCCGCCTGGGCGCTGGTTGTGCTGGCGGCCCTCCCCTTCGCCCCGCGCGCCGCCGAGGCGCTCTCCCCCGGCGGATTCGGCAGCCCGGATATGGAGTCGCAGCAGGCGGTGACTGCCCTGGAGCAAGGGCTACACACCAACTTCACCAGCGTACTCGTCATCTTCTCCAGCAATACCCTGACCGCCGATGATCCGCGCTTCCAGACTGAGGCGACCGCGGCAGTGGCGAAGCTCCAGACGTGGAACGAGGTAACACGTGTCGTGCCGTTCACCGTCTCGCCCTCGCAAGTCTCGAAAGACCGCCATGCTGCCTATACCGCCGTCTTCATCCGCTCCGACGCTGACCATGCGCCCGAGGTGCTGCCAGCGTTTCGCGCCAGGCTCGTAACCCCGCCGAACCTGGAAATGACCGTGGGCGGCGGACCGGTCTTCTACGCCGATATCCAGTCCGTCAGCGAGGCGGACCTGCGCCGGGCTGAACTGATTGCCTTCCCGTTCGCCCTGCTGGCGCTGCTGCTCGTCTTCCGCTCAGTGATCGCCGCTGGGCTGCCCGCCGCCGTTGGGGGCTGTAGCGTCGTCGTCTCATTGGCGCTGCTCTATCTGCTGGCGACAGCGACGCCCGTCTCGATCTTCGCGCTCAACATCACCACCCTCTTTGGTCTCGGCCTGGGCGTGGACTACTCGCTCTTCATGGTCAGCCGCTTCCGCGAGGAGCTAGCGCAGGGGCGCGAGATTACCGACGCGGTCGGCTGGACGATGGCGACCGCTGGGCGCTCCGTCTTCTTCTCTGGCCTCGCCGTCTCGATTGGCCTGCTGGGGCTGGTCATTCTGCCGCTGAACGTGCTGCACTCCGTCGGCATCGGCGGGATGCTCACCGTCGCCCTGGCGATTCTGGCGGCGGTGACGCTGCTGCCCGCGCTGCTGAGCCTGCTGGGGTCGCGGGTGAACGCGCTGCCGGTGCGGCTGCCGTGGCCGCGCTCGCGCGCCGCGAAGGGCGAGATGGCCGAGGAGCATCGCTTCTGGCATCGGCTGGCGACGGGCGTGATGCGCCATCCAGTGGCGGTGCTGCTGCCGGTGCTGGCGTTCATGCTGCTGCTAGGCGTGCCGTATCTGAGCGTGCGGCTGGCCGCGCCAGACGCCTCGATCCTGCCAGCCAGCGTCAAGTCGCGCGCCGCCTATGATCTGCTGGCGGAGCGCTTTGACTCCCGCCAGACAACGCCGATCATTCTGGCGGTGCGCACCAACGGCAGCCCCACCAGCGCGGCCAACCTGACGGCGCTCGATAGCTATGTGCGTCGGCTTGAAGCGGATCCACGCGTGACCCAGGTGACGAGCATCGTCTCGCTTGACCCGCGACTGACGCTGGCGCAGTACCAGTTGATGTATGCCAATCCCAAAGCGATTGCCGATCCCTACATCAGCCAATCGGTGCAGTATCTGGCAGGCTCGGATATCACGCTGGTGCAGGTCATCAGCCGTTACGGCATGATCGACACCCGCTCGGAGGATCTGGTGCAGGCGATCCGCAACACGCCACCGCCCGCTGGCCTGCATGTGCTGGTAGATGGCGGCACAGCGGGCGTCATCGACTACGTGAACACGCTCTACAACGAGTTTCCGCGCGCATTGCTGGTGGTCGCGCTGATTACCTATCTCGCGCTGATGCTGCTCTTCCGCTCGCTGGTGTTGCCGCTCAAGGCGATCCTGATGAACGCGCTCTCCATCGTCGCCGCGTATGGCGCGCTGGTCTTCATCTTCCAGCAGGGCCACTTCAGCAACATCCTCAACTTCACACCGCTCGGCTTCGTCGAGGCGTCGGCGCCGATCATGATGTTCTGCGCGCTCTTTGGCCTCTCGATGGACTACGAGGTCTTCCTGCTCTCCCGCGTGCGCGAGGCGTACGAGCAGACGGGCGATAACACGCGCAGTGTGGCGATGGGGCTGGAGCGTAGCGGCGGCATCATCACCAGCGCGGCGGCCATCGTCTTCCTGGTGAGCATCGCGTTCGCCACAGCGGATATGGTGATCGTCAAAGCACTCGGCGTCGGGATGGCGCTGGCGGTGCTGCTGGACGCGACGCTGGTGCGGGGGCTGCTGGTACCCGCGACGATGCGCCTGCTGGGCAACGTCAACTGGTGGTGGCCGTGGCCGTTCAACCGGCTCCTTCCAGGCGTGGTCTTCCACGGCAAGGGCGCGGATAGCAAGGAAGAGCGCGAGCCAGTCGCGGCGGGAGGTGACTAGGATGAGAACGCATTTCCCGCATATTCGCCACGGCGTTGCGCGTATCGCTCGCTCTCGCAGGTGCGGTTACGTCTTCCTACTGCTCATGCTATTTGCAATCATGCTTAGCGGCTGTGGCCTGCCGGGTACGATTGCCGGGGGTGGCAGCCTGCCCGCGACGAGACCCGTTCCGACGGCGACGCCGCTGCCGCCGGTGCGCTTCCCACAGGATGAGGCGCCACATACCAATCTGACCGAGTGGTGGTATTATACTGGCCACTTTCACAGCGCCAACGGCCATGAATACGGCTTCGAGCTGACGTTCTTCCAGACGCTGCGTGGATCGCTCCCGCCCTACTATGCCGCGCACTATGCCATCAGCGACATCTCGCGCGGCCAGTTCCACTACGATCAACAGGTGGGCTTCGGCTCGCCGTCATCCATACCGCCCGCTGGCTCGACGCAGGGCTTTCACCTGGCGCTGAACGGCTGGACGGCGACAGGGCTGAACGGCCACGACCAGCTACACGCAGAGATGACCGACTACACGATCGACCTGAAGCTGACCGATGCGCTGCCACAACCGATACTGCACAACGGCAACGGGCTGATTACCTACGGCGAGGCGGGCTACTCGTATTACTACTCGCGTCCGCTGCTGATGGTGAGCGGAACCGTGAACGACCACGGCCAGGCGGTCGCGGTGTCGGGTCAGTCATGGATGGACCATCAGTGGGGCAACTTCCTGACGGTGGCAGGTTCCGGCTGGGACTGGTACAGCATCCAGTTGGCCAACCACACCGAATATATGCTCTATATCATCCGCGACAGCCAGAAACGCGCCCTGGGAGCCGTCGGCACGTATGTCTCGCCGGACGGCGCGGCGCACGAGATTCCCCAGCAAAACATGCGCTTCGAGGTGCTCGGCCACTGGACCAGCCCCGTAACGGGCGGCGTCTATCCCTCCGGCTGGCGCGTGACGATTAGCGATCCCGCCATTTCGCTGACCCTAACGCCCGCGCTGGCGGATCAGGAACTGGTGACGGCGCAGTCCACCGGCGTGGCCTACTGGGAGGGCGCGGTGCGCATCGCTGGTCGGGCAAACGGCGCTACGGTGACGGGTCAGGGCTACGTCGAGCTAACGGGCTACGCCTCGCTGCCACCGGGCGCGGCCCAACCCGGCGCAACGGCGCCATAGAGAGTTATCTGTTCTCCACCGCCTGACTCCCCAGGCTCAAGAATGAGGCATCCGCCGCCTCGCCAAGCACGCGCACCAGCAGCCGCAACTCGTCCGCGCTATAGCGCCGCAAGAACTGGATGAAGCCACGTTCCATCTGCTCGTCGAAGGCGCGATGCGCCTCGAAAAGCTCCCGGCCAAGCGGCGTGAGGCGAATCAAGACTTCCTTGCGATTGTTGGGAAGCGACCCAGCGCTGACAAGTTTGCTGGCGACTCAAAGCGATCAGCCACCTGGTTGGCTTCGCCATGCCCGCGCCCCGCATGTCGATACCTTCGACATGCGGGGCCTTTTCATTCCGCCTAATGCTCCAGAACCATGGGGCCGAATAGCACTGGAGTATCACGCGGATAGCTCTGCGCGGCGATGGCATTTCCTCTGTTTCAGGGCATCCTTGAGGTGTCGAGAACGCAAACACACCAGGAACCTGAAAGAGGATACTTATGGAGAGCCAGACACAACACACCGCGCCAATCAACGCAGCGAACAAGACCTTTGCCGCGCTCGAAGCGCGCGACATCCACAAGGCGCTGCCGCTGGGCCGCGAGCGCGTCGAGATCCTCAACGGCATCAACCTGCGTATCGAGCATGGCGAGTTCGTTGCCATCGTCGGCCCATCGGGATCGGGCAAATCCACTCTGCTCGGTGTCATCGCTGGTCTGGATAACCCCACCAGCGGAACGGTGCTGGTAGACGGGGTAGACATCACCCGCATGAGCGAGTCCAGGCTGGCCGCCGTGCGCAACCAGAAAATCGGTATGGTCTTTCAGGCGTTCAACCTGATTCCGACACTCACCGCCCAGGAGAATGTCGAGATTCCGCTCTACGTCGGCAAGCATTCAGGCAAGCCTTCCACGCGCTCCACCGAGTTGCTAACACTGGTAGGGCTGAGCCACCGTCTTGGCAATCGCCCCAACCAGATGTCGGGGGGCGAGCAGCAGCGGGTCGCGGTGGCTCGTGCGCTGGCCACCAATCCAGCCATCGTCATCATGGACGAGCCAACTGGCAACCTCGACAAGCGGAACGGCGACAACGTGCTTCAGATGATCCGCGATCTGCGCCAGGCGACCGGTACGACCTTCGTCATTGCTACCCACGATCCCAACGTGGCACAGGCCGCCGACCGCGCCATCCGCATCGTCGATGGGCTGGTCGCCAACAACTAACCGATCTGTAGCGCCTCACACAAAACATTGAAAGGAATCCTGACATGGCCTTCATTCACCAGAGCAACGACCAGCGATCTGTTCCACTGACTCCGGTACTCACGTATCTCGAAGTGCAACGCGCGCTGCTGGCAGTCTGCATCATCCTTGCCCCATTGAGTATCACGCTCTACCTTATCGCCTGGACCGGCTCAGGTCGGGAGCCGCTCGTCGCCGCCGCGATGGCGGGCTCAACCGGCAACACATTGCGTCTCATCGGCGCAGTCGCCGCCTCCTTCTTCCTGCCGCTCGGCTACCTGGCGATGTCGCTGCTGGGCATGCGGCGCAAGCCGGGGATGGCCTTCATCTGCGCAGCGCTCTCGCTGATCGGCTGGATACCCTGGGCCGCGCTGATCGTCCTCGACGATATGGCGATCACGATTCACCAGACCGGGAGCACGCCAGAACTGGCAGCGCTTTGGGCGCGCATCAACGGCGACGCTGTGATGACCACGTTCCTGCTGATCTACGTCATCGGCCATCTGCTTAGCGCTGTACTCATCGGCTATATGCTCGGTCGGTTGCGCATCATCCCGGTGTGGGCCGCGTGGGCCTTCGCCCTGACCAGCCTGTTCACTATCCTGATCTTCCCCATCCACATCAGCGTTGTCCAGGATGTTCTCAAGTATCTGATCTGCGCCTTCCTGATCATCGGCGCGATTCCCGCCGCATTCGCGATGCTGAGGGGACAAGATTAGTCCACGATTGACCTGATGCTCACCGAGCGGACGGACACATAGAGAGAATGAGCAAGACGATGAAACTCCGCATGTATTGGTCATATGCGACACGGTCGCAGCTGCGTGGCGGGCAGCGGTCTCTGCTGGCGATCTTCTGTATCGCGATTGGCGTCATGGCTATCGTCGCCCTGCAACTGGTCAGCAACGCCATCAGCCTGGGATTGACGGGCGATATCCGCGCGCTTAACGGCGGTGACCTCGCCATCACCAGCGCCAGCGCCCCACTGACGCCAGATCAGCTCGGCTACTTCGACACCCTGGTGTCGCAGGGCGCAATCACCGAGTATACAGCCGTCGATAGCATCAGTGGCGAGTTCCATGTCGTCGCTCATGGCGCCTCGCGCTTCTTCCAAGTGAACGCGGTGAATCCAGCGCGGTTCCCGCTGGACGGCGTGGCAACCTTCAGCGACTCTGCGACCGGAAGCCTGAGCAGCATCCTCCATGGCAACACCGTGGTGATTACGGATGCAATGGCCAAGGCGCTCGGCATCCGCAAAGGCGACACCGAGCATCTCTATACCCGCGATGGCCGCTCGATGGATGTCACCGTCGGCGGGATTCTGCAAAACGCCGGATTCTTCCGGGGCTCGATGCTGCTGATCAATCTGGCGGACTTCGCGGCGCAGCCAGCCGCCAGCGGCCAGCCGGTCACCTACAGCGTCATCTATGCCAATGTGCCGGGACACACCGACACAAGCGCCACCAGTGCGGAAAAGCTCATTCAGGGGCGCTTCCCGCTTGCGTCGATTCAGACGACAAAGCAGGCGCTGGCAGGCAACCAGGCGACGGTGCAACAGATCGAGTATTTCCTGCAGATTGTTGGGCTGCTGGCGCTCTTGATTGGCGGAGTCGGCATCGTCAATACGATGCAGGTGTTGCTGCGCCGCCGCCGCGTCGAGATCGCGATGCTCAAGACGGCCGGATATCGGCGTGGTGATCTCTACGCAATGTTCGGGCTTGAGGCAGGCCTGATTGGCCTCGCTGGCGGCATCGTTGGCACGGCGGCGGGCGTGGGAGTCAGCTTCCTGGTCAAGGGGCTACTGGAGAATAGCCTCCAGTTCGCGATCACGATGGCGATTGACGCGAGAACGCTTATCGCGGGCGTGGCGGTCGGCTTCGTCACGGCACTCATCTTTGGGCTGCTGCCGATCATCCAGGCAGGCCAGGTGCGGCCACAGGCAGTGCTGCGCGAGCTGCCGGAGCGCGCGGGCTGGAAGAGCCGTATCCCCACGGCGGCGCTCCTCGTGGTGCTGGTCGCGCTGTTCTTCGCGCTCTCGCTGAGCATCTTGCGAAACGCCATGCTGGCCATCTTCGCGGTCGGCGGGACAGCCATCTTCCTGGGGCTGCTGAGTCTCTTCCTCGGCGTTGTCGTCGTCGTTATCAGCAAGCTCCCCGTGCTGGAGTCGTTCCGCTGGTGGTATGCGCTGCTGGTAGGGATTCCGCTCCTGATCGCCATTGCGCTGACGGCGCTGGCGCCCGCGTTTGGTGTTCTATGCCTGGTGGTCGTGCTGATGGGCGTTGTCGTGGCGCTGCTGCCGCGAAACTGGAAGGCGAATGTCAAGCTGGCGTTACGCAACATCGGACGGCAGAAGGCGCGCACGGTGACGACGCTCTTGGCGCTCTACATCGGCGTCTTCGCGATTGGGCTGATTCTGATCCTGGGCCAGAATATCAGCACCGCGATCAATGCATATCTCATCAGTGGCAATGCGCTCAACGCCGAGGTCCTCGCGGGCAGCAGCGATAAGGCCGCCGTCGAGCAGCAACTATCTCACGTCTCTGATGTCAGGCACTTGACTGAGACCTCGTTTGCCGCGGCAATTCCAGTGATGGTCAATGGGCAGCCGGTGGGCGACTTCGTACGGGCGGCGACCGCGAGCGGCACGTATACACCTGAAGAGGTCGTCGGCGTGATGAACGGACTGCAGGGCTACGACCTGGCGCATGGCATGACGCCTGATCCGGTCGATGTGCCACTCGTCAGCGGGCGCACGCTGACCGCAAGCGACGCCGCGACGACGAACGCGCTCCTGCCACTCGCGGCCTCGCAGACGCCGAGCAACCTGAAACTGGGCGAGACGGTCACACTCGTCAGCCAGGCCGATACGACGCCAGTCACGGTGACCATCGTCGGCTTCTATAATTCCAAGATCCCGCAGGCAGGTCCAATTCTGACCGATGGGGGCGTGGTGAGCACACTGAGCGCGGGCAATCCACAGTATAGCTTCCGCATGCATCTGACTCCCAGTACCACCGACGCGACACTGGCCAAGATTCAGGATGCCGTTCCAGGGATCACCACCTTCAACTTTACCGACTTCGCCAACCAGTACGCGACGCAGTTGAGCAGCCTGATCACGGTGCTGGTGGCGGTGACCTCGCTGGCGATGTTGGCCGCGATCGTCATCATCGCGAACGCGGTGGCGCTGGCGATGCTGGAGCGGCGACGCGAGTTGGGCATCCTCAAGGCGGTTGGCCATACCAGCCGGAGCGTGCTGGGCGAGGTGATGATGGAGAACGGCATCGTCGCCTTCACAGGCGCGCTGCTGGCGCTGGTGGTGGTCGTCGCGGCGGCGGCAACACTGGGCAAAGTGGCCTTCAATCTTCCAATTGCCATCCCAACGCCAACGGTGCTGGGTGTGGTGGCGGCCACGGTCTCCGTCTGCGTCGCGGTGGCGATGCTGGTCGCTTGGCGCGCGACGCGGGCACGTCCGGGTGAGGTGCTGCGCTACGAATAGCCCACTGCCGCCCCATGTCCGTCCTCCATTTCTGCTCGGAAGTGGAGGACACCACGTGCAATGACAGATGCATTCATGCTACTCTGGCATAGAGGCAGAGACGTTGACCAAAGGCGATGACCAGTGCGCCAGGCCAGAATAGGAGAAGCGGATGAGAGCACCGCGACGTCGATTCGAGACGCTACGTTGGCGGCTCATCCTCGCCTGTTTCGTCGCCGCGTTCACCGCGATGATGACGCTGGCGACACTCTTCGTCATCGTACCCAGCATCGTCGACATCACCAGCCCACAACGCCCAATCAGCCTGGTGCAGGGTCTGCAGAAGCTGTCTCCCCACATCGCGCCCTATCTGCGTCAGACCACGACGGATCGCTCTCAGATCGACGCGGCGCTCGCGACCTATAAGGAGCCAATCGTGGTCACCGAGGCGCTTACCAGTAATCTGCACAATGCCGGTTCGGTGATCCCTGGCAAAAACGCTGTGCTGCTGGTCGTAGGGCGCGACGGCCAGGTTCTCGCCGTGCTCTCTCCCACTGCCTTCTCGCAGAATGACCTCGCCCATATCCAACAATTGTCGGGGTCGAAGGCGGTCATCGCGGCAGCCCTGCGCAACGACACGCATAACGACGACCTGGTCCAGAACAGATCTGGCGAGCCAACGGTAGCCGCGGCGCCGATTGTAGATACTGATGGTACGGTGCGCGGCGCGCTGCTGCTCGAAGTGAACCTGGCCACGCTGCTGCGACCGCTCTATGTCATTAATCTGCTGGCGCTGCTGCCTACTGTGGTCCTCTTCGCTATCATCGCCAGCTTCTTCGGGTCGTTCTTCGGGCTGCTGACGGCGCGCGGGCTGACCCGGCGGATGCTGCGGCTGACCTCGGCAGCGGACGCCTGGAGCCAGGGGGATTTCGCCGTCACAGCGCGCGACGCATCGAGCGACGAGCTGGGACAACTGGCGCGTGACCTCAACCGGATGGCGGAGCAGTTGCAGAACCTCCTGCGTGACCGGCAGCAACTGGCCGTCGTCGAGGAGCGGAACCGACTGGCGCGCGAGTTGCACGATTCGGTGAAGCAGCAGATGTTCGCCCTGACGATGCTCATCGGCAGCGCCCAGCTCGAGGTGGATGAGCACAGCGAGGCAAAGCGCATCCTCGGTGAGGCCGAGCGAATCGTCAGTAGCGCGCAACAGGAAATGTCGGCGCTGATTCAGGCGCTACGTCCGGTGGCGCTGGCCAACAAGGATCTGGCGGTGGCGCTGCGCGAATTCTGCCACGACTGGGAGCAGCGCAATGGCATCACCTGCGCGGTCACCGTACCCGAGACACTGACGATGGCGCCAGAAGTCGAGCAGCAGGTCTTCCGGGTCGCGCAGGAGGCACTGGCCAACGTCGCCAAACACAGCGGCGCAACCCGCGTGGAGGTACATGCCACCGACGAGCAGGGGACCCTGGCGCTACGCATCCGGGACAACGGGAGCGGATTCGACGTGGCGCGGGCGAATGGGCGCGGTCTGGGGCTGAGCAGCATGCGCGAGCGAGTGGCGGAGCTAGGTGGGGCGCTTACCATCGCCAGCGCCGCCGGAGGAACTCGCGTCGAGGCGCGCGTGCCATTGAACCAGCCAGCGCCGCCCGCCAGGGATACGGCGAGCGCCACAGCTACGCATTCTGAGTCATTGTACCGCGCGGTGGGGAAGGAGGAGATTGAGCGTATGACAGAACCGCCAACAGAGACACAGACACAGACACAAGCGCAACCGATCACAGTTCTGATCGTTGACGACCATGAACTGGTCCGCGAGGGGGTGCGGACGTTCTTGCAGAAGCAGCGCGATATCACAGTGGTGGGCGAGGCGGCCTCCGGGCAGGAGGCGCTGCGGCTGGCAGGCGAACTGGCGCCAGATGTGGTGCTGATGGACCTGGTGATGCCAGGGATGGATGGGGTGGAGACGACGCGCCGCGTGAAGCAGATCAGTCCCAGCAGCCAGGTGATTGTGCTGACCTCCTTCGACGACGACCAGCACATCTTTCCAGCGATTCGCGCGGGCGCGCTCTCCTATATTTTGAAAGACGTAGGCACGGGTGAGCTGGCGGATACGGTGCGCAAGGCGGCCAGAGGCGAGGCGGTGATGACATCACGAGTGGCGGCGCGAGTGATGCAGGAGCTACGCCAGGGTTCGCGCGCAGCGGGACAAGCATCGGGGCAATTCGACACTGACCTGAGCGAGCGCGAGATCGAGGTGCTGCGGCTGATCGCGGAGGGCTGCTCGAATACTGAAATCGCGGAGCGGCTAGTCATCAGCGAGCATACCGTGAAGCGCCACGTGAGCAACATCCTGAGCAAGCTGCATCTGGCCGACCGGACGCAGGCGGCGGTCTACGCCTGGCGCGAGGGTGTGGTGGACAAGAACGACAAGAACGACAAGAACGATTAAGAACGGCTAGCGCGGGGCCGGGGCGCTGTTTGACAGGCGTCCGTGCGCGGGCTATACTGAATGGGCGCGAGGCGAAATCTTCGCGCATATGGTACCCGTAGCTCAATTGGCAGAGCGCCAGATTGTGGCTCTGGAGGTCGTGGGTTCAAACCCCATCGGGTACCCCCACTAGTAGCGCGTCCCACACCGCGATGCCTCGAATGCTGATAGCCTCGGCGTTCGGGGCATCGGCATTTGTAGCACGTGCGGCAGCAAGACCACATCGTATTCGGCGGCCTCCGAAGGAACGAAGGTCGTTCCGAATCCTCGCGCGACCTCAGAACCTACAACATCCCCCGGCATCAGCAACTTACTACTTGGCGCTTCGTTGCATTTGTTGCATAGGGCGACGACAGGACATTTCGGTAGTCCTCCTTGACGGCGCACGCAACTCGGTAGGTATCTTGGCCTATACGGATCCGCGCCTCCCTGCTGGTGCGCACGAAAGGAGTCATTCCTCATGAGATTCAGGTCTGTGCTTCGCTTAGCGCAAGGGGTGACATTGGCGAGCGTGCTCCTGGTGGGCGGCTCCGCATGCGACTCCTCGGCGAGGGGCGTGACCGCGGGCGCGGCGACGTCGTCCGCAACCGCTACCCACCAGCCAACGCCAACGCCGTCTACTATCCCAATGAATCTCGGCTGTAACTCCAGCGTGCATCCGGCGTCATCCGTCATCGATTCCGGGCCGGCCAGGCGCTACGTCGCCCTCACATTCGACGACGGCCCCAGCCCAGATTACACCGCCACCATGCTCACAACATTGGAGCGGACGCACACGCCAGCCACCTTTTTCGTCGTCGGAGCGAACGTGAAGCGGTATCCTGCCCTGGTGCGGCGTGAGGCAGGCGATGGCTTCGCCCTGGGAATCCACACCTGGGATCATCCCTACATGACCAAGCTCTCCCCCCAGCAGCGGGAGTGGGAGTTGGCGGCGACAGCCGAAGCGATCCACAATGTTCTGGGCGCGCATTACTGTATCCCCTTCTGGCGCCCGCCTTTCGGCGACTACAACGCTGCCGTAGTCGCCCAGGCCCGCTCGCTGGGTCTCTCGACCGTAACCTGGGACGTCGATCCCCGCGACTGGTCATCGCCCGGCGTGAAGACCATTGTCGATCGCGTCCTCTCGGCGGTGCATCCTGGCGCCATCATCCTTCTGCACGACGGCTATAACTCCCGCTCGCAGACGGCAGAGGCGCTGCCTCTCATCATCAAGGGGCTGAAGCGGCGCGGCTACATCCCTGTGACGCTGCCAGCGCTCCTGGGTGGTCAGAGCGCGTAGGCTATTCCAGGGGCGCGCCAGGGCGAGATATTCGCGAAAACCATTCAATCGCAGCTTGACGCTGTGGGAGGCGTGGGTCCAAACTCCATCGGGTACCCCCAATGCAACTCTCCCATACCGCGATGCCTCGAATGCTAATACCCTTGGCGTTTGAGGCATTTTCATGCCTACGAGCGCTACCAAGTCGAATATCGGTGGAATGTGTGCGTGGTGGATTGACGGCGACGACAAGAGTCGCTAGACTAGGCGGACCACATGGAGACGAAGCAGCCATGCGCTGTGCGCGCCGATGGGGAAGGAGACGACGATGAGCCGACGCAGTCAAGTATTATTTGCCGCAGGTTCCATTCCTGTTGCCGCCGGTCTCGCCGCCGTGGGCGCGTTTCCTCTGGTCCCGCCTATGATCTTCGGCGCCTTCTTCCTCGCCCTGACCCTCGCCCTGCTGCTCTGGCATCAACTGGCGGTGCGCGCCTATCGCGGCGATGGCGTGGTGATCTTCGCGCGCGGGCCGTGGCCAGTGATTATCGCTCTTATCCTGATCGAGGGCATCTGCGCGCTGGATGTCCTGCTCGCGCCGACCGATGACGTCCGCATCTGGCTCTTCCTCGGCTATTTTCTACTTGGCATATGCTATCTGGCGTTCATGCCTGGCGCCCTTCTCTTCTGGGTCGCGGATAACTCCCGGCTGACGAGCCAGGTGTTGGCGTTCAAGCGGTCGCTTCCCTGGCAAGAGATCGACTTCATGTATCTGGAGAGCAACGAGACCACCCAAAAGCAGTACTTCATCACCGTGGCAAAGTGGAAGGACGAGCAGCTGATCGTCGAGGCGGGTTCGCGCCGGAGCATGCAGGTGCTCGTGCGCTCGCCGCTCGCGGGTGGCGCGCCCTCACTGCTCCTCCAGGCCATCCACGCGCGGGCGACGCATGCCGCGATCGGCATCGATCAACTGCCCGCCGTCCAGGCGCGGCGGCGCAGGCTACCCTCACCGTTTTCATCTCCACAACTCGAGCCGAACGTCAGTCTGCCTGACGCCGTCAACATTGCCCGTGGGCCATCCATTCCCCCAGGCTGGGCGCGCTTCTCTGTGCGCCGGGGCATCATCTGGCCCAATCTGATTATCTACACTTTGTTGGCAATCGTCGCGGTGGGCTGCGCCATCTTCATCGTCATCTCCGGTACCATCGTCGGCCTCGATCAGCTTCCCAAAGACTGGCTCGTCGGACCGCAGCGATCGTTGGTGCTCTATGGCGAAGGGGTTATCTGCATCGGGCTGGGTCTGTGGTTCTTCTTCTCCTTTACCCTCCGCTGGCTGCGCACGCTACAGCATCCGCAAGACTACTTCTTTCTGGTGACATCCCGCTACGTTGCCGAGGTGAAAGGCCAGAAAGTCGAGGGCGTGGCGCTGGCCGATGTCCGTGGCATTCGCAGGAGCGGTGGCGGCAACTACGGCTGGCAGATCGTCCTGGAGATGCGCAACGGCAAGAAAACGGAGTACGACGTGGGCAGCAATTACGGTCCCGTGCGCGATCTGTACGCCTACATTCTCGCCGCGCTCAACGCCAGCCGTCCGGCGCAACCCCCCGCGCCCTTCGGCCCCGCCATGCGCGGCGACAACGGGTAGTGATCGTTAGCCATACCCGCAAGCCATCCAGCGTTGAAGGCGCGCGCGACCACCTCGTCGTTTTTCGCGCGCCCTCGTAGAAGTCTGCCCCCTGCATGTCTTGCTGGCCCCGCGTCTCACTATCTCCGGCAAAAGCTGGCACACGTCTTGCGAGATGCGTGCCGTGAAACGACGCCAGATTGTCGGGATGAACGGATCGTGTGTTGGCGCCATGCCATCCTCAGGAAAGAGAGGGCCACATGAAGCAAGTAGAGCCGCTGCTCATCGCCCCGGAGTGTTCCGCGCCGGGCTGCCATCGCGGCGGGGAATCGTTCATGATGATCAAGTGTCGCTCGTGCGATCAGTGGTTCTGTGAAGAACACTTCGAGGCGGCTGAGACGGCGGAAGAGAACAGCCACCGAAGCCAGCGCATCACCGGCGCGCCAACCGTTAAGCTGGTGAAGACTGGCCTGAACGACCTCGCATACTACCTGGGATCCTGCGTAGCGTGCCGTGCGAAAAAAGCGGGACGGCGTCCGGTGGACTCCTCCTGGCTGCGGTAGAAACGCCGTTCGACGCGTCTTGAGCAGCCGATGTGAGCGGAATCAGCGAACGTACCCGGATGTAAGTTCTGCCGTGCATGCCACCGAAAGGAGTTTCCGCGATGACCCTGATCTTCCATCTGATCAAAAGCCTGTTCCATGCCTTCTTCAAGATCGTCTTCACCGCCTTGTTCTTCGGCGTCCTCGCGGCGGGGGCGACTATGCTGGTCATCTATCTGAATGACGGCCATCTTTGGCCGCCCACGACGCTCATCGACGTGGCGGCGGCGGTGATTGGCGTACTTGCCGCCTATGCCGCTGGACTGACGATGCTCATGCGCGAAGCCGTGCGCGCGGCGCTGACCGTTGAGCATGGCGTAGCTAAGGGCGTTGAGCAGGAAGTCTCAGGCGTCGAGCACGAACTTGTGGGCAGCGGACACTAGCCGTCCCGTGGAATGACCAGCAGGGGTACGACACAGCCAATCGCCGAGATGACGACCGCGACCAGCAGCGCGAGTGGAATCGACTGCTCGACCACCGGGCCAGCCAGCGCCGACCCGACAGGCATCCCGGCGAAATTCAGGCTCATCGAGACGGCGAAGATGCGCCCGAACCAGCGCGGGTCCGTGCGGCGCTGGCGTAGCGCGAAGAGGCCGATATCAATGGGGCCGGATGCCAGGCCCAGCAGCGCCATCCCCGCCAACAATGACACGGGCGATTGCAGCAGAATACATACGCATGCGAGCGCCGCGAAGATCATCCCGCCGACGATGATCTGGCGCTCGCGCCCTTCGGTATTGATGCGCCCAGCTACCAGCCCTGCTACCACCGTCGCCACGCCCGCGACCGCCCAGAGCAGTCCGACGCCGTCGGCGCCCCAGTGGAACTCGCGTAAGATCATGACCGGCAGCGCCACGACGAGGAAACCGTAGGGAATGTTGGTTGTCCACAGCGTCACGATGACACCGCGCAACGTCGGGTGGCGCACGACATACACCAGCGACTGCCACGCCGCTCGCAATAGCGGCTCCCGATCTCCCTGCTCCGTAGGCGGCTCCTTGACACCGAACAGAACAACGCAGGTAATGACGAAGATGGCCGCTGTCAGCAGGAACGCGCCCTCACCGCCAAACCACGCGACCAGAAAACCCGCCAGCGCTGGGCCGACGACCATGGCCAGCGCCATGCTGCCACTATCCACCCCGTTCGCGCGGTCCCAGAGCTCGCGCGGTACCGCCCGTGGGAAGAGCGTGCGCGTTCCGCTGATGGTCAACGGGCTCGTCAGCGAACTGAGCGCTACGATCACCAGCAGCGTCGCCGGGGTAAGCGCGTTCGCCAGCGAGAGCGCCGCCAGCAGCGCGAGCGCGAGCGCGGCAACAGAGAGATCCACCCGAATCAGGCGCAGACAGCCGTAGCGGTCGAGCAGCGCGCCCGCGAGTGGGCTGACCACCAGGCCGGGTACGATGGCGACGAAGGTGGCGAAGCCTGCCAGTGCGGGCGAATGGAAGCGCTGAAGCACGAACAGCACCAGCGCGATCTGCCAGAGCTGGCCGCCAGTGCGCGCGAGCACGGTAGCGGCGGCGAGCTTCGGAAATCCCGGCAGGCGGAAGAGTCGGCGATAGCCAACGTCGCGAGTCGTGGAGTTAGAGTCTCTTATGAGGTCTGTTGCTGGGTCTGTCTGTAAGCCTGTCGTCAGGTCGGTCTTGTCTGCCTCGATGGTCACGCGGTGTTCTCCCCCGCCATATCTTATCATGGTATGCCAATGAACCGAGACCTCCTGTGGAGGAGAGTTCTTCCTGTATGTCGAGAGCGTATGGTATAGAGTGTTGCTATACTTGACCTGCTGAACGTTGGGATGTACTGCTGTTGAGCGCGCTGTCCGACCATAGGCGTGTATTCCGTTGCGGGGGAGCCGATGCGTCTGTACCGCTACATTGGACCATCCGACATTGGCGCGCGTGCGGGCATCCATTCCACCGGAACGCGCGTCACTACTCCTGCCCACCTGGCGAAGTGGATAGTCGCCACACACCAGCTCGCTGACGCCGAGGGCCGCATTGTAGCTACATTTGTCGTCACAGCTGAGGGAATTCTGCTCCTTGCCGACCGCGCCTCGGAACACGTGCAGTGCGCCGGAGGTCAACCGGTGCGCAGTGCGGGAGAAATGGCATTCGCCTACGTGGGCGATGCCTGGCGTGTCGAGGAGGTTTCCAATCAGTCAACAGGCTACTGCCCGGAGCAGGAAAGCTGGCCGCAGGTAGCCTTCGCTCTAGACGAGATTCCACTAGCGCACCCAGGCCGTTTCACAACGCCATGCGTCTTTCGCCGTTGCCCTGTCTGCGCCCAGATCAACATCGTCAAGGACGGATACTTTGCCTGTGCGGTATGTGGAGCCGATTTACCTGAGCGATGGAATCTCGACGCCGACACTGCGCGCTAAGCCCACTGCCCCCTTATGATTCTTCGCTGGCGCCGTTCGCGCTCAGGGTGATGAACACGCGACTCGGCTACTGCGGCAAGTGACCAGCAGCAAAAATGCCAATTGCAACGATCACCGCGATAACAACCAGGATAACAGCGATACAAATGGCGAAGACGATGGCGAAGATGGCAAGAAAGGACTTCGCAACGGCTGGAGAGGCGGCTCCCCCACTCGCAATGCGATTCCGATGTTGCGCCTGATCCACGAATTGCTGGTGCATTTGCTGGTGGTGCTGCAGCTGTTGCTGATGGCGCTGCTGAAAGTTGTGCTGCTCCTGCTGTATCAGCCGCTGCTGTTCATGTTGGTGGGGGCTATGATGCGACATGGAGGAGATATCCTTTCGCCAGAGTAGGGTACACTCGCCGCCCGCGCCTGTATGCTTGGTTGCCATTGTAGCAGGCGCGCCGTCAAGAGGCAACTGCCAGGGAACAGAGCATCTTACCAACCGCCCTGCATTATGCGTATTACGTCGCGTCGCCCACGAGTTGAAGCGCTCTGCTGGCTATCTGTCGCAGCAGGTCGCGTAGCGCGGTGGGTTGGCGGACATGCACTGGGAAGTCGAGCGTCAGCAGGATATGGGCGATCCACTCCAGTTGCGTCGCGCCACGGCGAAAGATCACCCCACGCTCCGACTGTTCCAGCGTACCCATAATGGCCGGGATAACCTGCTGGGCCCGCTCCATCGTCGTCTCCAGCAGCACCTCCACCTGATCGCGGGGCGACGCGAAGGCCACAGATCGCAACACGAAGTCCAGGACATCGAAGTCCGCGGGGCGCTCGAAGGTCTGTTCGCCGGACTCTACGGGATCGATTTCCATGATGCGATCCACGCGGAATGTGCGCAAATCCTGGCGCAGGTGACAATAGCCCGCGGTGTGCCAGAAACCCTCGTTGAAGACGATGCCATAGGGATCAAATTCGCGCTCCGACTCGTCGCCGCTCCAGGCGCGATAGCGCAGGCGCACCCGCCTGCGCCGCTGGACGGCGTTGCTCAGCGCCACCACGACGTCATTCTGCGGTGAGGCGGGCGGCGCTGGGACATGGAAGGTTATCGCCTCTTGCAGGCTCCGGGCCTGTTGCAGTGGCTGTTCGGGCAGCACACGCTCGGCCTTGGCCAGCGCTCCCTCCACCGCCGCCACATCCACCGGAAAATGAAACTCGCGGATGGCGAGCAGCCCAAGGGTCAGCGCGACCGCTTCGCCATCGGTGAACATCAACGGTGGCACGCGGTGGCCGCGCCGCAGACGGTACGCGCCATATACGCCTCGCACCGCCTCGATGGGGATGCCCATATCTTGCAACATGAGGATATAGCGCCGGACCGTACGCCCATCCACTTCGAGCCGCCGGGCAAGCTCCGGGCCGCTCATCTGATGGCGCGATTCCAGCAGTTCGAGCACAGTCAGAAGGCGCGTTGTCGGAGAATACATGATTTTGCACATCCTCTCCAATTTGCTGAAATCCGGGCCAAAGTTGTCCTGATTCGCCAATATACTGTGAGTATACGAGAGCGATGCAAGTCGGTCCGCGGCGCAGACAAAAGTAGGTGTTCCCAAATCACAGGTGGGCAAGATGCCCAGGAGCAAGAAAGGCTTCGACATGGAGACGACGGAGATCAAACCATTCACCATCGACATTCCACAGGGCGACCTCGACGACCTGCGTGATCGCCTGGCGCGCACGCGCTGGCCGGAGGAGTTGCCCACTGTTGGCTGGAGCCGTGGCGTCCCGCTGGACTACCTGAAGGAACTGGCGGAGTACTGGCGCACAGACTACGACTGGCGTGTGTTTGAGGCGCGGCTCAACCAGTATCCTCAGTTCACCACTGAAATCGACGGCGCGCATATCTACTTTCTGCATGTGCGCTCGCCTGAGCCGGATGCCCTGCCGCTGATTCTCACTCATGGCTGGCCCGGCTCGGTCGTGGAGTTCCTCAACGTCATCGGCCCGCTCTCTGACCCACGCGCGCATGGTGGCGACCCCGCCGACGCCTTCCAACTGGTGATTCCTTCGATTCCCGGCTACGGCTTCTCTGGCCCGACCCGCGATACCGGATGGACCACGGATCGGGTTGCGAAGGCATGGGCAGAGCTAATGCGCCGCCTTGGCTACGAGCGTTATGGCGCGCAGGGCGGCGACTGGGGCGCGTTTGTCTCGCCAGCATTGGGGCGCGCCGACCCGGAGCATGTGATCGGTGTGCATGTCAATGCGGCCACGATGGGATTTATCCCCTTTGGCCCTGTCGCCGACGACCAGCTTGCCAGCTTCACCGATGCTGAGAAACAGCGGCTGGAACGCATCAACCGCTTCCTGTCCGACGGAAACGCCTACTTCCAGGTGCAGGCCACACGGCCGCAGACACTGGCATACGGGCTGACCGACTCGCCGGTTGGCCAGCTTGCCTGGATCGTCGAAAAATTCAAAGAGTGGACCTACCCATCGGAGAACCTGCCCGAGCAGGCGATTGACCGTGACCTCATGCTGACCGACGTGATGCTCTACTGGCTCACGAAGACGGCTGGCTCCTCGGCGCAAACGTACTTTGAGAATATGCACGCGTCCAACTGGGGACAGCAGCCGGGTACAACACCAACAGGCGTGGCGGTCTTTGCCGAGGATGTCGCCATCCGCCGTTATGCAGAGCAGGCGAACAATATCGTCCAGTGGTCGGAGTTCGACCGCGGAGGCCACTTCGCCGCAATGGAGGCTCCCGATCTGCTCGTCGGCGATATCCGCCAGTTCTTCCGCTCGTTGCGCGCGCAGAAGTAGACCGGGTACGGTTGGAGATGCTGGCTGGGTATTGATGGAATAACATCTCAGCCAGCACCAGACGATGAGGCGGAAAAGTATACTAGGAGCTTGTCATGACGCCAGCGGATATCGGTTTGCGGCGACTCGCGCGGCAGCGGCTTACCGGCCAGCGGTTTGCGACACCTGCGGAGGTCGTTGGCTGGCTCGGCGCCGTCCAGTCGCAGGAATATCTGGGGGCAATCTGGTCGCTGGGCATACGCATGGGCGCGGACGTGACCGACGCCGTGATCGAGCGCGCCTTCACCGAGGGAACGATCCTGCGCACCCACGTCATGCGCCCGACCTGGCATTTCGTAGCCCCCGCCGATATTCGCTGGCTGCTGGAGCTGACCGCGCCGCGCATCAAAGCTACGATGGCCTACTATGATCGCCAGCTTGGCCTCGACGACGCGCTCTATGCCCGCTGCAATGAGATTATCGCCAGGGCGCTGGAGGGCGGGAAGCATCTGACTCGCGCCGAGCTAGGGAAGGCGCTGGCAGAGTCCGGCATTGTGGTCGAGGGGCAGCAATTAGCCCATATCGTCTCACACGCTGAGCTAGATGCGGTGGTGTGCAGCGGCCCCAGGCGCGGCAAGCAGTTCACCTACGCGCTGCTGGCGGAGCGCGCGCCGACCGCGAAGACGCTGCCGCGCGATGAGGCGCTGGCCGAGCTGACCCAGCGCTACTTCACCAGCCACGGACCAGCGACTGCCCGCGATTTCGCCTGGTGGTCTGGGCTGACGATGGCCGACATCCGCGCGGGCCTGGAGATGGTTGGCGCCGACCTCGGCCATGAGGAGATCGCGGGCCAGACCTATTGGTTCCCGGACTCGCTCTCCCCAGCTATAGAGCCATCCGAGACAGCTTTCCTGCTGCCGACCTATGACGAGTTCCTGGTAGGCTACCAGGGATTCGGCGCGGCGCTGACGGGCGGTCGCGGCAATGGCGAGCGGGCGACATTCAGTGCGACGATTGTGATCGACGGGCGAGTCGTCGGCAACTGGCGGCGTACGATTGTCAGGGGAGCCGTGGTGGTCGAACTGGCGCCGTTCGCCCCGCTAACGGCATCCGAACGCGAGGCGGTCTTCGCCGCCGCCAGTCGCTTCGGCGCGTTCCTCGGCATGTCGGTAGAATGTGTTGGAGCATAAATCTTGCGGCCTATGAGATGCTATAGTTGAGATGGGAATCTCCTCATTGCGGGGCTATCTGGTCTGCGGTCGTGGCGAATGCTCGCGCGCTGCTGGGGCTAGACCAGCGTACCGGCCTAAATTTGTCTGATACCATACGTTACACAGATGAAGCTCATATGACTACGACGCACTGAAGCACACAGTGAAGGGAAACGCGCCGACGTGTTTACGGGTGAAGAACTGTTGAAAATTGCTGGCGTCGCGCCGACAGGTGGCGCGTTGCCAGTGGAGTTTGCTGGCGCGGCGGTGGATAGCCGTCTCGTCCAGCCGGGAGAGTTGTTCATTGCGCTCCGCGGCGAGCGCACCGATGGCCACCGCTTCATCGAGGCGGCAGTACGCGCGGGCGCTGCGGCTGTGCTCTCCGCCCAACCCGACGCCTACGCCACGAGCCAGAATATTCCGCAGCTTGTCGTCGCCAATCCGGTGGAGACGCTGCAACGGCTGGCGCAGGCCCGGCTGGCGCGTCAGCCCTCCACGCGGGTGATTGGCATCGCCGGGAGCAACGGCAAGACGACGGTGAAGGAGGCGACGGCGGCGCTGCTGGCGCATCTCGCGCCCACACTCAAGCCGGTCGGCAGCTTCAACACCGAGGTCGGCGTCCCCCTGACGCTGCTGCGGCTCTCCGCTGAGCACCAGTTTGCCGTGCTGGAGATGGGGGCGCAGCGCATCGGCGAGGTGGCGCTGCTCTGCCGTGTCGCGCCGCCGCAGATCGGCGTGGTGACGGTCATCGGGCCGGAGCACCTGGAATACTTCGGCAGCATGGAAAACGTCATCCTGGGCGAGCGCGAGATCGTCGAGGCGCTCACAGCCGACGGCGTCGCCATCCTCAACGACGACGACCCCGACGTGCGTGCGATGGCGGAGCACACAAAGGCGAAGGTCATCCGCTACGGCCGGGGCGAGACGGCGGAGGTGCGCGCGCTCGACCCACTCGGCGACCCGCTGACCGGGATGAGCTTCACGCTGGCATGGAAGGACGAGCAGGCGGACGTGCAACTGCGGCTGCCGGGCGTCCACGCGATCAGCACGGCGCTGGCGGCGGCCAGTGTCGCCCTGCACTGCGGGATGGCGCTGCCCGCCGTGGCCGAGGCGCTGGGCGAGGTGCGCGCATCGAAGCGGCGCGGCGAGGTTCTCAAGACATTCAACGGCGCGACGCTGGTAGACGATAGCTACAATGCCAACCGGCAGTCGGCCATCGCGGCGATCGATCTGCTGCGGATGGCGCATGCCGAGCCGGGAGCGCGCCGCTGGCTGCTCTTTGGCGATATGCTGGAACTGGGCATCTATGCGCCATCCGAACACGCGCTGGTGGGCGCGTCGGCTGCCATGAGCGTTGATGAGCTCGTGCTGGTGGGGGATGCGGTATGGACGACCGCCGAGGGCGCACATGGCGCTGGCATGCCCGCCGAGTGTATTCATCTCTATCCCGCGCCGTTGCAGGACGCCAAAGCGCTGGCGGCGGCCCATGCGGCGGCGGCGGCCTATGTGCGCGGGCATCTCAAGCCAGAGGACCTCGTGCTGGTGAAAGGCTCGCTCGGCGCGGGGATGGACGCGCTGGTTCGGGCGCTCACGCAGGAGGCGCCGGTACCACAGGCGGAAGCATAATGGTCTGTGATTGTATGAGTGTATGATGGAAGCGGTTCATCCAGTGGGATGTTCTCTCGGACCCAGAGCGAGGGAAGGGGTTGGCGCATGCAGGACTGGTTTAAGAAACTCAAAGATTTAGAGAAGCTCAAGGACTTTCAGAATATCCAGAACATCCCTGAACTTTCCAAAGTGCTCGGCAACCTTCCGCTGAATAACATCCCCATACCCAGCTTTGGTGAGCAACTGCGCGACTTCCGCACGCTGCGTGGCAAGTCGGTCGAGGATCTGGCGACGGAGGTTGGCATCACGCCGATGGCGCTCCGCGATATCGAGAGCGGCAAGCGTTCCGCGCCGTCCGAGAGCACGGTGATTGCGCTGGCGAATGCCCTTCAACTCGGCAAAGGTGACCGTGAGACGCTGGTGGATTCGGCGGAGCTATCGTCGCCGATGCTCCGTAAAATCCTCGGTAAAGAGAAATCTTCGCCCGGCCAAACGACGCTCACGGCGGCTATTCTCGTCTTCCTGATCGCCGATATTCGCGGCTACACCCGATTCACCCAGGAGCACGGCGACGCCGCCGCGGCGCGCCTGACGACACGCTTCAGCGAGCTGGCGCACACTATCGCAGATCAGTACGATGGCCGAATCGTCGAGGTGCGCGGCGATGAGGTGCTGGCGGTTTTCGCCTCGGCGCGCCAGGCGCTCCATGCCGCCCACATGTTGCAGGCGCGTTGCGCGGAAGAGGCGGCGGCCCATCCCGACCTGCCACTGGCGATTGGCGTTGGCATGGATGTCGGCGAGCCGATTCCGATGGAGGATGGCGGCTATCGCGGGGCGGCGCTCAACCGGGCGGCGCGTCTCTGCGGCATCGCTGGCCCCGGCGATGTGCTGGTCTCCACCGGCGTCGCCTACATCGCGCCCCAGGTGGACGGCGTGACATACGTTCATCGCGGGGAAGAGCAACTCAAGGGCATCGCGGAGCCAACGCCGGTGCTGCTGGCAGCCCGCACCGAGGTAACGGACGCTGACCAGGACACCACGCCGAGCAAGTGAAGGAGTAGCCTGTTAGATTGGCTATGTCCTTCGCCCAGGCGCCACCTCATGCCCGCGACTATGCGCTGCGATAGAGCTTGGTGAAGACAAACTCGCGGTGACCGAGCGCCTCCGCGCAGGTCAGTCGCCCGTTGGCGACGCGGTCGATCAGCGCCATCAGGTGATCGCCCGCCTCGCTCAGGCCATATTCGCGCCATAGCAGCCCCGATACGTCCAGATCAATGTGCTCGGACATCGTGCGGGCCGTCAGCGGGTTCGCCGTAATCTTGATGACCGGCACAATCGGATTGCCGATGACGTTACCCTGGCCGGTGGGAAAGAGATGAATCACCGAGCGTGCGGCGCCCATCAGCGTGATGAATTCAGCCGCCGCTGACGACGAATCCATGAAGTTCAGGCCGCGCTTCGTCGGCGCGACCGCAGGCTCCAGCGCATCCACCACGGGAACGGTACCCGTCTTGGCGATATTGCCCAGCGCCTTTTCCTCAATCGTGCTCAGCCCACCACGGATGTTGCCCTGTGTGGGCTGCGACCCCAATAGATTCGCGTCGCTCGACTCGATCTCCGCAAGGTAATTGTCGTACATTGCCTGGAATCGGGAACGCACCTCGTCCGTCGCGCACCGCCCGGCAATGATCTGCTCGCCGCCGGTCAGCTCGGATGTCTCGCCGAAGATGACCGTCGCGCCCGCCTCCACAAAGCGGTCCACCGCCTGTGAGGTGGTGGGGCAGGAGCCTAGCCCGGTCGTCGTATCAGACTCGCCACACTTGATACTGATTGTCAGCTCTTCACGGGCGATAGGCTCGCGTCGCAACTCACTCGCCGCCTGCACGAACTGCTGCGCGGTGCGTGAGGCCGCGGCCAGCACCCGGAGATCGCCGTGCCGCTCGATGGAGAAGCCCTCCACAGGCTTGCCCGTCCTGGCGATGCCCTCGACCACACGATTCGTCCAGTTCGGCTCGATGCCGACGACGACAACCGCCGCGACGTTTGGATTGGAGCCTGTGCCGATGAGCGTACGAAACGTCAATTCGAGATCTTCCCCGTACTGCAAACGCCCATAGGCGTGTGACAACGAGATTGTCCCGGTAATAGTGCTGGCGATGTGGTCGCAGACCGCATTGGAGAGATCGTCAACCGGGAGGATGATGACGTGGTTGCGCACGCCGACCAAGCCGTCGGAGCGGCGGTAGCCCGTTAGATGCTGTTCTGCCATCGGGCGCTCCTCACATTGTGAACGTGGACCAGTTGGCCGGCAGTGATGGGCTGCCGCGTCAACGCCACCCGCGCCCCGTATTCGATAACTTCGGCATCCGCGGCGAGATCCACCAGCGCGACCTTGTGGCCGAGCGGAATCTCCTCCGTCACCGTCATCCGCGCCTCGCGGTCGCTATCCAGGTAGACGACCATGCGCTCGCCGGGCGCTACATCCTGAACCGCCACCGCGACCATGTCACCCTCATTATGTGCGAGGAATGCCGGAGCGGTTGGTGGCGCCTGCGTGCGTGTGTCAGATTCATCCGAGGGCTGCCACATCGTCATGATTGCTCTGTCTCCTGTTCGCTCTCAAACATGGGCAGTTGGCAAGCCAAATCAATCGCCAACGGCTTGCGACACCCATTCGGGAAGCTCCAATGGCCGCGTCATCTCCGGGTCCAGCGGCGAGCGATATGGCCTGCCACTGGTGCGCCGCTCGAAGTCGGCGCGTGCGGCCTGGCGCAGCGCGTCATCTGTCAGGAGGTCAACGCCGGTGGCTGCCAGCACGCGCGCGGCGGCGAAAGCGCCTTTCAGGCCGATGCCCGTGCCGTGGCATGCGGTCGCGGCCCAGGTGTGCATCCCAATGCCCAGCGGCACGGTCGGCTGGCCACATCCCATGGTTGGGGCGCACCAACTGACATCGCCGACATCGGTGGAAAACCCAAAGGCTGGTTCATCCATGGAGAGAGAAGTCGTTGCCAGAGCCATCCCCTCCGGCTCAGCCCCGGCGTTCCGCTGTAGCTCCCGGGCGAAGGCCTGCTCGGCCTCGGTGTAGCCGGGAACCCCGACACGCTCCAGATGCGCCTGCATACATTCAGCCAGCGGACGATTCGGCAGCAAGTCGTAGGCGCCGGAGTAGACCAGCGCCACGGCCCGCGTCTGGGTCGCCAGCGCCGCGCCCTCGGCAATCTGCTTGATCCACGCGGTGGACGCCTCGACGTGCGCCCGGTCGATGTCACGCACAAACAGGCGCATCCGGGCATAGTCCGGCACCACATTAGGCGCCTCGCCGCCGGCCTCTACGACATAATGGATTCGGGCGGTCGGCTCAACATGCTCGCGCATCAGATTGATGCCGTGAGCGCACAGTTCCATGGCATGGAGCGCGCTACGTCCATGCCATGGGGCGGCCCCGGCGTGGGCGGCTGTGCCGAAGAACTCGATCCGCACGCTATTGATGGCCGCTGAGCGATGGTTCGCCACCTCGGCCTCGGCGCCGGGATGCCAGTGCAGCACGGCATCCAGATCGTCGAAGAGTCCGGCGCGGGCCATATAGACCTTGGCCCCTTCGGTCTCCTCGGCGGCGCAGCCATAGACGCGCAGCATACCGGGCAGTTGGCGCTCTTCCATCAGTTGTTTCAGGGCGATGGCCGCCCCCGTGGCAGCCGCCCCGAGCAGATTATGGCCGCAGCCATGGCCGCTGGTCACGTGGTCCTCGCGCGGAGCTTTCTGGGGAACCGGCGCGTTGCCCAGCCCTGGCAGCGCATCGTATTCGGTCAGAATCCCAAGCCGAGGCTGGCCGGGGTGCGCCGTACCCCATTCGGCGATGAACGCCGTCGGCACGTTCGCGGTACCCCGGCTGCTAATCGTAAAGCCCGCGCCTTGCAAGGTGGTCATCAGCAACCGCGCCGATTGCGCCTCCTGGAGCGAAAGCTCGGCAAGCCGCCACAGCTCACTGGCGAGACGCTCCATCGTGGGCTGTGTCTGCTCGATGGCCTCATCAATCGCCGCGAATGGGATTCCCGATGTCATCTGTGCGCCTTTCTGAGCAATCATCCTCCACCATTGGATGCCATCTAGAGTCTGTTATGAACTGAAGGAGGAGTGGTGATAGCATGCAGCATGAGCACGAATATCCCTCCCCCATCTCGAAAAGCCTACCCGACGGATGTCAGCGACGAGGAATGGGCGCTGGTTGCCCCGTACCTGACGCTC